>NC_014033.1:0-657500 GCF_000025925.1 Xylanibacter ruminicola 23
TACCA
Organism: Xylanibacter ruminicola 23; assembly: GCF_000025925.1. NCBI lineage: Bacteria > Pseudomonadati > Bacteroidota > Bacteroidia > Bacteroidales > Prevotellaceae > Xylanibacter > Xylanibacter ruminicola. The sequence continues at coordinate 6 of NC_014033.1, forward strand.
TTTGAGTATTTCTGAATTTAGGTATTTATTTTCGCGTTCGTATAGAAATACTCCACCTGCTGCACCTGCACCACCCAGAATACGAGATTGTATAAAAAATCAGGGCGGCCTATGGTGGGGCTGCCCTGATGATGTTATGTTAGATTCTTTTGTTTGAATCTGTAGTTACTTTACTCTGCTGCGGGCTTTGGAGTGATGGTACGGTAGCCATCCTTCTTTGTCTCGGTAAGTTTTGTCTCGTCAATAACTAGTTCTGCATCCGTGGCACTGTTGAGGATATAAATTGGAGATGCGCCAGTTTGTCCAGTCTTTGCTTTTAATTGATTGAAGTCATCTCCAAACACTAGGGTACCATTTACACGAGCACCGACTTTATCAGGACCTCCAATGGCTTCTAATAAGCCACCGTTGAGAGTGAGGTTGTTGTCGACACGTAGACCAGGATATGCGCACTTACTCTCCGCAATAATTGAACCCTTACCCTTTATGGTTACGTTATCTGTTAACAGAGCTGCTCTTGTCCAGCTGAGATTATCTTCTCCTGTCAGTGTTGCTGTGATAGCTGTTCCTTCTCCAAGTGTGATTGTAGCATTTTGCAATGCTAATCCGTAATAACCATTCTCACTTTCAGTAACAATCTTTGAGCCATCACCAATTGTAACCTCACCTGTGGTGTTAATAACCATTCCGTAGCCAATTCTACTCCAGTTGTCGGGAGTTCCGATTGCTTCAATTGTTACATTTTTGCCGATTGTCAATTTCTTGTCGCTACCGTTAAAGTCGAAGCCACTTCCGCCGGTGCCTGTAGTTTTAGTAATTACTCTAGCATTATCTTTAATGGTGACTGTGGTATTGTTAGTATATAATCCGCTAGCATTTTTAGCAGCGATAGCTTTTACTTCTGCATTTTCACCAATGGTTATCTCACTATTAGAAGCGGAAATAGCGTAATTACCTGCTTTTTCGTTGCTTACATTAATCTTCTTGTTATCTGCAATATTCAAGATTACGCCATCTTTTATAATAATACTGTTTAAATTCATGTCCTCGTTTAGAGTGATGGTTGGTGCACCGGCCTTGGTGAATACCCATGTTGATCCGCCTGTATAGTATCCGCTTCCGTAACTGTCTATACTTAAATTTTTGTAATTAAGAGTACCTTCACCTTTCTTAGTGGCTGGACATTGGATATATAGTGTTTCGCATTCATTTTCACCAATCAAAGTAACGTTTGCCTTAGCACCCCATCCATAGATGTCGTGTGTACCGTCATATTCTACCCATCCGTGTTTATCACCGATATTGATAGAACGGTCTTTGCCTAATCTAATGTTGTTAAGTGTTACATTCACTTCTTTTCCTGTAACGCCGCCAACAACAACGTTCAGAGAGTCTAAGGTTGGGCCGGATTGTGTAACGATAAATGATTTACCATCTTCAACTTCCTGACTAAATGTAGCAGGCCAGCCGTTATTGATGTTGTTCATGTACCATGTGTTATTTGGATCTGTACGCATGTAGGCATCCCATTTTGTCAAATCAACACCAGTCTGGATGAATGGAATTCCACCTATGTAATTTGATACTTTACCTGCAGCCAACGTGGGATAATCGGCTAATTTGAATGTTCCGCCACGAGTATATCCGTCCTTACTATCTGATGAAATAGTGTATTCTGTCTCTGGATCAGTATTCATAGGTAAAGCTATATACAAATCTGTTGATGTGTAGGGATCAAATTCTTCATTAACAGTCCATTCGAATGTCTGATTGCCTTCTACAAATAAGATTTTATCACCACCTTTAATGTAACCTAATGAAGTATAGGCGATGGCAGCTGTATTATCCATCTTGGCAGATGCTGTGGTCAGGGTGCCTGAGTTAGCATTGTAAATCTTAATGGGAACTTCGGCAGTCTGAACTATACCATTTTCGATGGCAGATTTCAGTGTTCCATCCTGTTTTGTCAGATCGTTGCCAATCTTGGTGGTTATAATCAGGTTATTGCCAATGGAACCGGTTAATGTGCCAGCATATGTGCCATAGTCGCCTATCGCAGGAGCTGCATCTGTAGTAATGGTTCCCATAAGTGTATTCTCCTCGTTAAGTACATAGAGAGTAGTAGGTGCCTTATAGGTATAAGGTACGCTGTTCTCATCAACTGCTCCGTTAAAATCAAAATCTGCGAATTTTACGCTTACTGAGTAGTTCCACGACTGAGCGGGATCCTGTGCTGGGTTGTCTACTACGTCTTCGCACGAGTAGAATGCAAAGCCCGTCATTAAGAGGGCTGCAAACAAAAATAGTTTTTTCATACGCTCTATTGTTAAAGGGTTAATAATAAATGTTTTTAGATATTGTTTCTGCAAATATACGTAAAAAAACTATTGGTTGTACTATTTAATGGTTAATAAATACTAAACGCCGCCAAAATTATTTTTTGGCGACGTTTAGTAGGGATAAATATCGTGTTTTTGTCGATAATTATTTAATCACAACCTTCTTTCCGCTTTGAATGTATATACCAGGACGGAGGGTTTTGGCGTTGGCCTTGGTACCGGTGAGGGTATAGATGGTATCATCGGCTTTGTTTTTGGTATCTGCATTGATGTTGCGGATGCCTGTATATTCACCGCTGCTGAGTGCTTGGAAATCACCTGTATATTCCTCAGGGATATTCAGCCAACAGGTATTCATAGGGATATAGTGTTTCTTGGTAAGATAGTCGCTGGTGGCTTTAACGAATGCCAGTTCGCCAGCGTCGTTCTTACCTAACACACGCATGCTGCTCTCGTCGTAGCGTACGTTTACCTTGTGGCCGCTGGTGGTGCTGGCAAAGTAGGTCCCGCCCAGCATGTTGCTTGCTGGTGCAGTTGTTTCATCGGTTACAGGTATTACCTTGTTGTTGGCGGGATCGTTGCTGCTGCACATAAATACTAATGGTGTTGCAGCAGGAATAACCTCGCTGGTAATCTCCTGCAGTCGGCACTTGCCTTCGGCTATCGCATCAACATAATAGAACTTGATGCCGCTTGATGCTGCCTTAAAGGGATAGCTGGCATAAAGAGTGCCGTAGTAGTTGTCGCCAACCTGTACAGTGGGTTGCAAGCCAATATAGTTGTTTTCGGTATCAACAGGGATAAAGCTCCAGTACTGATAAGCCGAATTGCCGCTACGCTTTACGTAGCCCTCACCATCAACATCTTCTTCGCTATCGTATAGTCGACCTTCCATACCATTGTATGTAACTGCCAAGATGTAACCGGAATCCTTTGGCCTTAGTTCTAAATATGTCCTTCCTCCTGTGATGGCATAGATACCTGTTCCTTGTACTTTCAAGTCGTATTTTGAATCGTGCTGTTCAACGTAGATGATAGATGCAGGATTGCTCTTTACTTTATCGAAACCACTCCATGTTACGATATTACTCAAATCAACATTAGTACTTGAGTAATCTACAGTTCCCACTGCATTATCTCTGAGTGTGATGTAGCGTGAACTTGCATTGTTTTGGACACGGTAAAAACCGTTGGCTACCTGTGCAATAGCCTGAAATGTTGTAAGGATGCTTACGAGAGTGATTAGAACTATTCTTTTCATCGGGTTATCCTATATTAGTTTTCAAGAAAAAGCCCAGCCCCAAATGGGACTGGGCTCATCATTTTATCTTAATCTGTAGATTACTCTGCGATTACGATAGATACACGGTTGCTGTCGTTGTCAGCGAATGGCTGTACACGAGCACCCTTGCTGTCGTAGCTGATGCGGCTTGCTGCAACGCCAGCCTTCTTCAGAGCCTTAACAACAACGTCGGCACGACCAGCAGCCAGGCGATCGTTGATGCGATCGTTACCTGTACCTGCGTCAGCGTAACCAGTGATGTTAACCTTAGCCTCAGGGTTAGCGTTCAGGTACTCTACTACCTCGTTAACCTTCTGCTGCTCGCTCTTGCGGATAACAGTCTTACCGATAGCGAAGAAGATATCGCGGCGGAGAGCCTCAGTCTTAGCCTCTGGCTCCTCAACCTTAGCAGGAACCTCAACAATCTTCTCAACAATCTTCTCTACGTAGCGGATCTCTGGCTCTGGAGCAGGGATGAAACGTGTAGAGTAGGTGTTACCAAGGGCAATCTTCACACCAGCCAGTGCGTTGAAGTACCAATCCCAGTTCTTAGCCTTCTTTGAGTTGTACTTGTCGTTAAGAGTGTTAGCGCTCAGCTCGAGACCGATGCTAACCTTGTCGCTTACCTTGAAGTCACCCATCAGACCAAACTGACCCATGAGGCGAACCTTTGTGCCGTCCCACAGATACTCCAGACCCTGGTTTGTGGTGTAAGTAGTACCGTTAGCACCAACGATTGTACCCATAGCGCGGATAGCCTTGTCAGCATCAGCAGCCTCTGTGTTAGAGAAACCGATGTTCAGACCGATACCAGCGAAAGCGCTCAGGTTGAATACACGGTTAGGATTGAAACCGAACAGTGCGTTAGAAACGTTGAATGTAGCGTCAATTGTAGGAGCTACGTAGTTCCACTTCCACTTGTACTCCTTGTTAGAAATATCGAACTTGCTACCAGCCTTGCTCTGCCATGCGTTAACGGCCAAGCGGGCACCCCACAGCTTTGAGAACTGACGGCCTACAGTTGCCTGTACGTTGTATGACAGCAGATCGCCGAAGCTTACCTCACCGAGTGTGTACTGAGCGCCCAGAGGCTGAATCTGTACATACCAGTGTGGCTCGAAGACGTATTCAGTCGTGCCCTTCTGCTCCTGTGCATTTGCTGAAATACCAGCCAACAGCATCAGGCAAGACAATATTGTTTTCTTCATTTTCATATTCTGTTTACTAATTATTTAATTCGCGAATGTTAATTACTTCACAGTGATGTTGTACTTCTTAGATACCTGGTTGCCATAGAAGTCGAGAGCGCTGTAGATAACAGTGTACTTACCAGCCTTCAGGTTAGCCTCAATCTTCTTGAAGTCCTTGTCACCCTTAGTCATGAGCTTCTGAACTGCGAATGAACCGTCAGCAGCCTTGATAGCAACGTACTTCTTGAATGCAGGAGCGAAGAGCTCGTTGGTTACTGTGGTAGGAACGAGAGTTACCTTACCAGCAGGAATAACCTGACCCTCGAAGAAGCGAGTTACGTTGTAGTTCTCACCAGCCTGGAACAGGATAACTGGCTCGAGAATACGTGTCAGACCATCGTTAGCAACCTTTGTGATAACGCGGTTGATCTCACGCTCCAAGAAGTCGCTTACGCGAACCTCGAAGGTCTTTGTGCGATCAGCGTAGCTTGTAACGTTAGCCTGCAGGCTCTTGATCTCGTTGATGATTGACTGGATGTCAACGTTAGCACCGTTCAGCGAACCGTTAACCTCTCCGAGCAGAGTGTTTACTGCAGCAGTCAAGTCAGCATCGATAGTTGTGGTGTGATGTGTAGTATAAACTGCACCAGGATTAGAACCATCAGTATTAATTACAACATCTGGTGCTGTTGGATTTACCCAGATATGAAGAGTCTGAGAGGTTTTGAACTGATTCAGCTGAGCAGTTGTCAGATTAATGTTAGCGATAGTGATATTGTTGATACCAATGCTGTTAACCTTGTTTGCAATCTTGTTCAGAATGCGAGCAACCTGACGGTCGATCTTGTCGAGGCTTACCTGACGGCCGTCAACGAGGTCCTTACCGAAGTCGAATGACAGTGGCTTGTAAGCTGTAGCAGCGATAGAGTAGTCAGACAGTACGCTACGAACACCTACTGTATCCTCCCACTGAGCCTCGAGAGCCAGAGCGGGCAGAGAAGGAACCTTAGCCTGCAGCAGAGAAGCTACAATCTGAGCAGAGTTCTTCAGAACGCTCTTAGTTGTGCTCTTGGTCAGGTCTGCGTAGTTGTTACGGTTAACATCCTGAGCAGCAGCCTTAACCTCGCTCAGAATAGCGCGAACGTCAGCAGCGATACCCTTATAGTCGATAATCTCGGCAGGAGCGATAGTAGCGAGGTCAGTAGCCTCGAGGTCGATACCAGCCTGAGCCTTCCACAGAACGGGCTTGAACTCGTCAGCACGTGTGATACCCCATGTCAGAACAGAAGTAGTATCCTTCTCAGCGTCCTTCAGAGAGATTGTTACGAAGCTCTCGTTATTCTGGCTGTCAACCAGCTTCAGAGCCTTCAGGTTCTTAACGTTAACGTTAGATGGGTTCAGAGTGAACCAAACTGTACCAGCGTCAGCCAGCTCAGTCTCTTCGTCAGCCTTTGGCAGGATGTCGCCGTTGCTCCAGCTGTACTGGTCAACACCAGCGAAGTCAGCAGCCTCAAGAGCTGTACCGTGACCAGCCATAGTTGTTGTTGAAGGGAACTTACCAGTTGTGGTAGCCTTACCCATAGCAGTGCCGAGGAACTGAAGGTTCAGACCTGGGAACAGCTTGCTATTGTCGAGAATGCTTGTAGATGTAGCGTTAACAGTTACGCTAGTAACCATCTTCTGGAGAGCCTCAACGATAGTGTTGATCTTAGTCTCAACCTGTGTGAGCTGACCCTCGATGGTCTTTGTTACCTGAGCCAGGCTATCCTTCTCCTGCTCCAGAGTAGATACACGGTTCTTCAGGCTTGTAACGTCGCTCTTCAGAGTCTTGATGTCGCTCTCAGCAGTGTCCATACGGCCTTCGAGTGCATCGATGTCCTTCTCAGCCTGCTCTACGCGTGGCTCGAGGTTAGCCTTAACGGCATTTACCTGTGCCATCAAGTCTGTCTTTACATCCTCGCTTGTGTCCTTACAAGAAACGAATGATGTTGATGTAGCACCTACGAGGGCTACCATCAGAATACCATTGATAATTTTCTTTTTCATTGAACTTAAAAATTATAATTAAACAAATAAATAAAACAATAATATCGTACGTTAATTTATATAAATCGGTGACAAAAGTAGGAAATATAATTGAAACTTGCAAGAAATATTAGGTTTTTTTTTCAAAAAACCGCAAATTTCTGCCGAAATACCTGCAATATGGTAGTTTTTTCCATTTATAGCTCCTTTTTATGTTATTTTAAGTGATGTGCGCCTGACAGGACTCGAACCTGCACGTCGTAAACACTAGATCCTAAGTCTAGCGCGTCTACCAATTCCGCCACAGGCGCTTTATCGGGGGGCAAAGGTACTGCTTTTTTTTGTTTTAAGCAAGGATTTATTGTATTTTTTTTAATTATTATTAAGTAAGGTACGCGCGTGTTCTATTATTGTATCTTTACCTTTGTTAAAATCTTCGTCGGTCAGCGCCACGTTGTAGTCGGGATCGATACCAAACTCGGTTTGGTTATGGTTGGCATCGTAGGTGGGGCAGGCCGAGAAACGTACTGTCCAACCGTTAGGCAGACTGGCGGTGAAGGGTAGGCCACTGCCACCACCGGTACGGTCGCCCACTACGGTTACCTGTGGCATGCACTTCATATAGGTGGTAAACTCGTTGGCAGCACTAAACACACCGCGGTTGGTAAGCAGTACCACCTTTTTCTGCCAGCGCAAGTTGCTGCTGGGCTCTATATACTGTGGCTCCTGTGCTGAGAAGTCGTTATGACCTTTACCGGTTTTATGCTGTATGTAGCCAACCGGTGTTTTCTGATTGCAGAAACGGGCGGCCAATTTTTCGGCATTGGTCAGGTCGCCACCGCCGTTACTTCGAATGTCGAGTATCATGCCCTGGCAGAACATGAGGTGCTGTATCACCTCGTCGAGATTACCTTCGCCCACAGCACTTGAAAAGCTGCCATAATATACATAGCCGATGTTATCGTCGAGGATGCGGTAGCGCAGGCCACCGGCAATACGGTAGTCGGTGCCTAAGTAACGACGCTGCAGGGTATCGCTGAAGTTGGTGGGGTAGTCCTCGTGCCAGTTCCAGTAACGACCGTTGTCGAACGCGGTGTAGAGGTTTACATGTCCGTCGCGCAGTTTGGATAGCATATCGGTGAGCACCTCGAACAGCTGCTCGCGGTTCATATTGTCGTTTACACGTACCTTGTAGGTCTGGTAAATCTGGTTCCAATCGATATCTTTGTAGTCGAAAAAGCAGTAGTGCTCATCGATGATATGCCACAAGGCCTCGAAGTTGCCTGTGGGTGTATCGGGGCGTTCTTCCTCCTTTACGCAGGAAGTTATGGAAAAAATCAAGAGAATTAACAGCGTTATCTTTTTCATAGGCTGCGGGTGATGCCAAGCAGGATACGGTGGGTATAGGTGTGCTGCTTGAGGTTGTTGACTTGGGCTTGCTGGTAGTTACCGAGGTAGGCCAGGCGCAGTGCCCATTTTTGAGTGCAGTGCCAATCCACCGAGGCCAACTGACGGAAGGTGGGGGCTGAAACAAAAGTGGTGGGTACGATGTTATGATCGTAGTTGCCCCGCGAAAAGATTTCGTAGTAGCTCTGTCCGTAGTTAGGACTGAACATCACGCCTACCAGTGGCAGGTTGAGTTCGTAACGGGCAGTAAAACGATGACGACTGATGTGGAAACCGTACGTAGCAGTGGCACTTGGCATGATGTTGAGCGCTGCACGTGCCTGGGCGGGGTTGTTGCTGCTGGTCATGTTGTAGATGGCGCCAGCGCAGAGGTTGGCGGCTACACCTGCCTGCAGTTTCAGTCCGTTGAGTACGGGACGGAAATTGTAGTAGCGTGCCCAATAGAGATTGTAAGTGATTTCCAAATCGTTGATGTTATGGCTACGGTCGTGGGTGTTCGAGAGGTCGACCTCGTGCTCATAGGTGTTGCTCCAACGGCGGGTGGTGTCGCGCTGCTCTTTGATATACATGTAGGTAATGCCCGTGCCGCTAAAGTTCTCGGGGGTTAGGTAAGTATCGAGAACTTTGGTTGGGCCAAGGCCTATCATGTGTGATTTGTTTTGTGCATTTGCCGCGGTAGCAGCAAAGCACAAAACACACAATATACTATTTAAAATCTTCATTATCAAAAAGATTTAGCTGACCGGTGAGCTCGTCGCGTATCTGCTGCTCACTTTTGCCGGCATCTGGGTCGAGGTCTTCTTCCTCGGGTTCGGTATCGGCATCCGCTGTCTCGGCCGGTGGCTCTGGGAAGCGGGTGGGCTCCAACTCCTCGATGTTTTCGAGGGCATAGGTAGTGAGGCGCTTACCCTTGGCCTTATAACCCTTTACGGCAATGAACTGCTCGGCATCAATCTCCTCGCTGCCACGGAAGGCATCGGCACCGCCGTAGGTTACCTGCAAACGTGGATAAGGTGTGTCGGTGAGCAACAGCAACTGTGATGCTGGATTGTCCGAAAGCCAGTTCTGCTTTTTCTTAGTGGCATCCATCTGGAATCGCTTCAGATATGGATAGCCCTGGTTGTCGGCATCGTAGAGTACGGCCGTCCAAACCTTGTCGGCATCGTATTTCTCGATGCGCAGGATGTTCGACTCGTAGTGGTTGGCCAAATCAAAGTTGCTCAGATAGTAGTCGCCGTTCGAGAGGATGACCAGAATCTGGTCGTCGTCGTAGAACTCGCCCAGCATCTTTCCGTGGTCGTCGTAGTTCAAGCGGTTCACGTCGGGATCGAACCAAACCTTGCGACCACCCAGTGTAGAGTGTCCGTGACTCTTCAGTCCGATGCGGGTTACCTGATACTTGGTGAGCAGGTTACCCTTCGAGGCGCGCCCCTTGATCATAATCTCTGAAAAATCTTTGACTAAGAACACGCGTTTGATGTTCTGTGAGGGGTCGAGCGTTACCTTGATCACCTCGGCCTCGCCGTTGGGGTTGGCGGTGAAGTACATCACGCGACTGCCGTCGGTGCCCTGCGTCAGGTCGTACTCCTTGTCGCGGGTCATGCTGGTAACGTTGAAGCGCTTGATGTAGCAGGCGCCCTTCTTACCATCACGATAAACGGCATTGTAGATGGTACGTGAGTCGTTCTTCTTGAACACGTTCACATACAGGATGTTCTTACCCACGAACAGTTTCTCGGCTACGCGTACAATCTTGTATTTACCATCTTTGTAAAAAATGATGACATCATCGAGGTCGGAGCAGTTGCATACAAACTCGTCCTTCTTCAGTCCGGTACCGATAAAGCCATCGCTGCGGTTGATGTACAACTTCTGGTTGGCTTCGGCCACTTTGGCTGAGTCGATGGTGTCGAAATTGCGAATCTCGGTCAGACGTGGATGGTCCTTGCCGTACTTATCCTTTAGGAACTGGAACCAGTTGGCTGTTACCTCTACCAGGTTAGCCAGATCGCGGTCGATCTCCTCAATCTCTGCCTTCAGACGTGCCATGAGCTCGTCGGCCTTATCCTTATTGAATTTCAGGATGCGCTGCATCTTGATTTCGAGCAATTTCAGGATATCGTCCTTGGTTACCTCGCGGATAAACTGCGGGTAGTAAGGTGTGAGACGCTCGTCGATATGTTCGCAAACGGCATCTACGTTAGGTGCCTGTTCAAATTTCTTGTCCTTATAGATACGCTCCTCGATGAAGATACGCTCCAAACTCTGGAAGTGCAACTGTTCTAACAGCTCGCCCTTGCGGATCTCCAGCTCCTGACGGATGAGGTCCTTGGTACGTTCTACTGAATGACGCAGCACATCGCTCACGGTGAGGAACTGTGGTTTGTTGTCCTCGATCACGCAGCAGTTAGGCGAGATGCTAACCTCGCAGTCGGTAAAGGCATAGAGGGCGTCGATAGTCTTGTCGCTTGATACGCCAGGTGCCAGGTGTACCTGGATTTCAACCTCGGCAGCAGTGAGGTCTTCAACCTTACGGGCCTTGATTTTTCCTTTCTCGATGGCCTTTACGATAGAGTCCTGCAGGGTCTCGGAGGTTTTTGAGAATGGTATCTCACGGATGACCAGCGTTTTCTGATCGATCTTCTCGATTTTGGCGCGTACCTTGATGACGCCGCCACGCTGACCGTCGTTATATTTCGAAACGTCGATGCTACCGCTGGTGGGGAAGTCGGGGTAGAGTGCGAATGGCTGCTGGTGCAGATAGCTGATGGCTGCATCGCAGATTTCGCAGAAGTTGTGTGGCAGGATTTTTGAACTCAATCCTACGGCGATACCCTCGGCACCCTGTGCCAACAGCAATGGGAATTTGACAGGGAGTGTGATTGGCTCCTTGTTACGACCGTCGTACGACATCTTCCACTCGGTGGTCTTGGGATTAAACACCGTGTCGAGGGCGAACTTAGAAAGGCGTGCCTCGATGTATCGTGGGGCAGCGGCCGATGAACCCGTGAGGATGTTTCCCCAGTTACCCTGCGTGTCGATGAGCAGATCTTTCTGTCCCAACTGCACTAAGGCGTCGCCGATAGAAGCATCACCGTGAGGGTGGAACTGCATGGTATGACCTACGATGTTGGCTACCTTGTTGTAGCGGCCATCGTCCATACGTTTCATAGAGTGCAGAATTCTACGCTGTACGGGTTTCAGTCCGTCGCCCAGATGGGGTACGGCACGCTCCAGGATTACGTAGCTGGCGTAATCCAGAAACCAGTTCTGATACATGCCGCTAAGATGATGAACCGCTGCGGCATCAAAGCGGTTGCTTGGTTTATAGTCGGAGTGCTGTTCCGACTGTTCAATCTCTTTAATCTCGTCGTCCATTCCTTTTTTATGCTGCGGTTTTTAGTACACGTAGAAAAAATTGCTAGTACACGTAGCCGTATTATTTTCTACGTGTACTAGCAAAAACAGGTTAGTTAAGCTTTGCCAGCTCTAACACCTTGTCAACGGCGGCGCTCAAGCCGTCGGCGTTCTTACCACCAGCCTGGGCAAAGTGAGGCTGACCGCCACCACCACCCTGGATGAGCTTAGCGGCCTCGCGAACCATCTGACCGGCATTCAGTCCGTGGTCGCTTACCATATCATCGCTCATCATGATGCTAAGCTGTGGTTTATTGTTGTCGTGAGTACCCAGTACACACAGCAGTGAGCCCTCTACAGCTGCACGAATCTTAAATGCCAGATCCTTGGCAGCAGCAGGATTCATAGGCAGAACGGCTGAAACAACCTTTACGCCGTTTACCTCGCGAGCCTTGTCGACCAGCTGCTTGGCAGCGCGCTCTACGGCCTGTGCCTGGAAAGCCTCAATCTCTTTCTTCATGGAGTCGTGCTCCTCGATATACTTCTTGATAACGCCCTGCAGGTCCTTGGCATTGTTGAAGAATGCCTTAACAGCCTTCAGGATATCCTCGGTCTGATACAGCAGCTCCTCGCACTCCTGACCGGTCTTGGCCTCGATACGACGGATGCCGGCAGCTACGCTGCTCTCAGAGATAATCTTGAAGAATCCGATACGACCGGTGCTTGAAGCGTGGATACCACCACAGAACTCGCAACTTGGACCGAAGCGAACCACACGAACCTTATCGCCGTACTTCTCGCCGAACAGGGCGATAGCACCAAGCTTCTTAGCCTCGTCGAAAGGCACGTCGCGGTGCTCGTCGATGTGGATGTCCTGACGGATCATATCGTTTACCATACGCTCAACCTCGCGCAGCTGCTCGTCGGTAACCTTCTCGAAGTGAGAGAAGTCGAAACGCAGGGTGTCGGGGCTTACAAACGAACCCTTCTGCTCTACGTGGTCGCCCAGAATCTGCTTCAAGGCATAGTCGAGCAGGTGAGTAGCGGTATGGTTAGCGGCCGATGCATTACGCTTGTCGGTATCAACGCATGCCATGAACTGGGCTGCGGGATCCTTTGGCAACTGCTTTACGATGTGAACGCTCTGACCGTTCTCGCGCTTGGTGTCGATGATGTTGATGGTCTCGGCCTCGTTAACGAGTACACCGCAATCACCAACCTGTCCACCCATCTCACCATAGAATGGGGTGTTATCGAGTACCAGCTCGTAGAACTCATTCTTTTTCTGAGTTACCTTGCGGTAGCGGATGATATGGCACTCGTATTCGGTATAATCATAACCAACGAACTGCTGCTCACCGGCGGCCAGCTCTACCCAGTCGCTGTTCTCAACGGCAGCGGCATTACGGGCACGGTCCTTCTGCTTCTGCATCTCAACATTGAACTGCTCCTCGTTAACGGTAAAACCGTTTTCACGACAGATGAGCTCGGTGAGGTCGAGAGGGAATCCGTAGGTGTCGAACAAACGGAAAGCCTGTACGCCATCCAACTCGGTCTTACCCTCGGCCTTGAGGGTATTCATAGCGTCGTTCAGCATGCCGATACCCTTTTCGAGGGTGCGGAGGAACGACTCTTCCTCTTCCTTGATTACCTTGGTGACAAGCTGCTGCTGGGCCTCCAACTCGGGGAAGGCACCGCCCATCTCGGCAACGAGTGTTGGAACAAGCTTATACAGGAAACCATCCTTCTGATTCAGGAAGGTATAGGCATAACGTACGGCACGGCGCAAGATACGACGAATCACATAACCAGCCTTGGCATTAGAAGGCAGCTGACCGTCGGCGATCGAGAAGGCAACGGCACGCAGGTGGTCGGCGCAAACACGCATGGCCACGTTGATGTCGTCCTGCTCCTTGCTGATAGGACTCTCGGTCTCCTCCTCGAAGGTGAAGTACTTCAGTCCGGTAATCTGCTGCTCGGCCTTGATGATAGGCTGGAATACGTCGGTATCGTAGTTGGAGTGCTTGCCCTGCATCATGCGGACCAGACGCTCAAAGCCCATACCGGTATCAATAACGTTCATTGACAGTGGCTCGAGTGAACCATCGGCCTTGCGGTTGAACTGCATGAACACGATGTTCCAGATTTCGATAACCTGTGGGTCGTCCTGGTTAACCAGCTCACGACCGGTCTTGCCGCTGGCAGCCTTCTGCTCAGGGGTACGGCTATCTACGTGGATCTCAGAGCAAGGACCGCAAGGACCTGTATCGCCCATTTCCCAGAAGTTGTCGTGCTTGTTTCCGTTGATGATATGATCCTCGGGTACGTGCTTTGCCCAGTACTTGGCAGCCTCGTCGTCGCGAGGGATGTTCTCCTCGGGCGAACCCTCGAATACAGTTACATAGAGATCCTCGGGATTCAGCTTCAGCACGTCAACCAGATACTCCCATGCCATATCGATGGCGCCCTCCTTAAAGTAGTCGCCAAAGCTCCAGTTACCGAGCATCTCGAACATGGTGTGGTGATAAGTATCGTGTCCAACCTCTTCAAGGTCGTTGTGCTTTCCTGATACACGCAGGCACTTCTGTGTATCCGCTCGACGGCGTGGCTCTGGATCGCGAGTACCCAGAATGATATCTTTCCATTGGTTCATACCTGCGTTCGTAAACATCAGTGTGGGATCGTCCTTGATCACCATTGGGGCTGATGGTACGATAGCGTGCTGCTTCGACTCGAAAAACTTCTTAAATGAGTCGCGAATCTCATTTGCTGTCATCATCTTATTTTACTATTTGACAATTTATGATTTACCATTTATAAATTTGGGTGCAAAGTTACACATTTTTTTCGTAAAAGTTTTGAGATTTCGGTGAAAAAGTTTACCTTTGCAGCAAAATAGTAGTAATTATGGCACTGAATTTGAATAGGAGGCTGAAAACGTACTACTCCATTAGGGAGGTTGCCGAGATGTTCGATTTGAACGAGAGTACGCTGCGCTACTGGGAAACTGAGTTTCCATTCCTGAAGCCAAAGACCTCGGGAACTGCGAAAATACGTCAGTATCAGGAGAAAGATCTGGATCAGATACGCCTGATACACAACCTGGTGAAAGTGCGTGGATTCAAGATTGCTGCTGCACGTGAGATGTTGACTAAAAACCGACAAGGCGTGCAGAAAACAGCCGATGCCTTACAGAACCTGATTGCGTTGCGCGAAGATTTGCAAGTGCTTAAAAGTCATCTCGATGCGCTCTAAATAAATAAGCCCCGCCAACCGGCGGGGCTTACTGTTTATCGTTTGTGACCTCCAAAATCATTCTTGGTCTTTTCCTTGAAGGCGGCGCCTTCCTTGAGCATCTCCTGTACGGCACGCTCTAACTGACGGTCGTGACCGTTGAGATAGTCCTCAGGGCTGTTGTAAACCTCGATGTCGGGGCACAGTGGGGTGTTCTCACCATAGTCGCCACGTACATCGATACGACCTACCTGTGGAATACCGAATACCACACCGTTGATGAGTGTCTCCCACCAAACGCTGGTAGATGTTCCGGCTACTGGGGTACCAATCAGTTTTCCAATCTTCATGTCCTGATACTGACGGGGGAATCCGCAGGCATTGCTGTAGTCGTCCTCGCAAAGTACCACGCACGAAGGCTTATTCCACTGGGCTGATGGCTCGATACCTAAGTACTTGCCATGGGCCATGAAGTGTGAGTGCTGACGACCGTTGAGCAGGTGGCACAGATCGTCGTGCAGGTAGCCACCACCATTATGGCGCTCATCTACAATCACGGCATCGCGCTCGCGGTTGGTCTCGTTCAGTATTTCCTCGTACAGCTTACGGAATTTATCGCCGTTCATCGACGAGATGTGTACATAAGCCAAACGGCCGTGTGACAGACTATCAACCAGTTTGCGGTTGCGCTCTACCCAACGATCGTAAAGGATATTGTTGTAAGCGGTGAGCGAGATGGCTTTGGTGTTAACGTTGCGACCATTGATGGTGAGACGTACCACCTTACCGGTCTTTCCAGCCAGCAGGGGATAGTAGTCGTCGCCTTTTCTGATTGGTGTGCCGTCGATGGCCTCGATAATATCACCAGCCTTTACACCGGTGTTACGTACGGCCAATTGCGAACCCTTTGGAATCTCGGCAATTTTCAGTCCGTCGCCTTTGTAGCTGTCGTCGAAGAACAAGCCTAATGAGGCAGTGCGGAACTCAACGGGATTCTGGTAACGTGCACCAGTATGCGAGGCATTCAGCTCACCTAACATCTCGGCCAGCATATCGCGGAAGTCGTACACGTTGTTGATGTATGGCAGGAACTTCTCGTAAATCTTTTTATAGCCAGCCCAGTCCACACCATGCAGATCGTCGCGGTAGAACTTATCATCAACCTGGCGCCAGATATGCTCGAACAGATACTGACGCTCGGCAAATGGACGGTTATTGAAGTCGGCTTCGAAATCAATAGCCTTACGGCTGCCTTTCGCGATGTCGATACGGCGCAGCGAACCCTTATTCATAAAGAATAGGTTTTTACCTTTCTTGTCGGTGCTCAGGCGTCCGTTGCCTACGCCACGAATCACCAGCTCGCTCTTATCCTCCAGCAGGTCGTACTTCCACAGGTCGTAGCCATCCTCGTAGGCAGCCTGGTAGTACAGGGTGTCGCCTTTTGGAGTGAGGTAGGCATCGCCCAAGCGGGTAGAGTGGGCGGTAAGACGTACAATGCGGTCCTTGGCATTCTCCAGATCGAACTGCAAAGGCTCAACGGCAGGCTTCTTTTCAGTAGCTTTCTTATCCTTACTGTCGGTAGCCGTGTTTTCTTTTTTGGCAGGCTTGTGAGCCTCGTCGTAGATGGCCTTCTCCTCCTTCGACATCTGGAAACGTTCGTAGGCATCGATATCAAAGAACATCAGGAAATAGTCGTTCTGCCATCCGTGTCCGCCGTGGTTCTTGAAGCCTCTGCGGTTGCTTGTGAACAGCATGGCCTTTCCACCGAGAACCCAGTGAGGGTTCATGTCGTAGTAAGAACTATTGGTCAGATTGTAGGGTTTCTGTTTACCCGAGGCATCAATCAGCGCAATATCATCGTGGTGGTAGCCGCCGTCGCCATAGTAAGTGGCCAGCAGCCAACGGCTGTCGGGGCTCCATTCAAAGTCGATGTCGCCATCAGAGTATGAGAAGAGGTCCTTGCCGTCCATCACAGTACGGATTTTCTTGGTGGCTAAATTGATGATACGGATGGTGCCGCGATCCTCGAAGAAAGCCAGCTCTTTGCTGTCGGGACTATAACGTGGATAGAACGAGGTGTGGTTTTGCTTGGTGAGCTGCTCCTCGGTCAGGTCGGTAGCATAGGTAAACTGCTTTTCGTCCTTGTTCTTGATGGTTGTCTGATAGATGTTCCAGCAACCATTACGCTCAGAGGCGTAGGCCAGCGAACGACCATCGGGTGAGAAACTCAGGTTGCGCTCCAGTTCGGGGGTGTCGGTGATGCGACGGGTGGTCTTGTAATCGGTTGCAGTTACATATACCTCGCCGTGAATCACAAAAGCCACCTCTTTGCCGCTGGGTGATGCCACAACCTCGGTAGCACCCTTGGTGAGCACCTCACGGATGAGTTCGCGGTCGGTCTTGTCGCTAACAATATTGATGTTTACACGCTGAGGCTGACTGCCCTGACGTACGGTGTAGATCTCGCCATCGTAGCCATAGCACAGGGTGCCGTTGTCAGCGGCAGTGAGGAAACGTACAGGATTGGTCTTATGACGTGTAATCTGCTGGTTCTGCTTGCCATCCAGACTGCGGTACCAAACATTAAAGGTACCATCCTGCTCGCTCAGGTAGTAATAACCCTTACCATCGGCGGTCCACACAGGTGTGCGGTCTTCGCCGGCAAAGTCGGTAAGCTTGGTGTATTTACCTTTCGACAGCATCCAGATGTCGCGGCAGATTGCCGACTGGTGGTGCTTGCGATACATATCCTCGCTGCCCTTGATGTCGTGATACAGCACATCGCCCGTTTTGCGGTTGATGTTGATATCGGCCATCATCAGTCCGGAGAACAAGCGTGGACGACCGCCCTTTACGCTCACCTCGTAAACCTGGGGAAACTTCCCAAGGCTGGGGATGATGCTCTGGCGTGTGGGCATGTCGGCCATGCTGAACAGCACGTGGTCGTTGTCGGCAAACGTCAGTACGTTCTTAAAATGGCTACTGGTGGTAATCTGCTGTGGCTGTCCGCCCTTGCTGGGCATCACCCATACATTGATGCCCCCCTCACGGTCGGAAGCAAAAGCAATCTTGCTGCCGTCGGGGCTCCAAACTGGGTTGTAGTCGTAAGCAGGGTTGGTGGTAAGCTGCTTGGCTGTACCACCTGTAACAGGCACTGTAAACAGATCGCCCTTGTACGAAAAAGCAATCGTCTGCCCGTCGGGCGAAATGGCACAGAAACGCATCCAGAGAGGACGCTCCTGGGCGATGGCCACGAGTGACAGTGTAGTGGTTAAAACTGTAATTAGTAATTTCTTCATATATATACCTTATTATATTAGTGAATGGGTGTTGGGTGTTAGGTGTTGGTTATTTCCTAGGGCTCCAACCATCATTTTTGTTGAATACTGTTTGGGGTGTAATCTTAGCGGCCTCTTTCTTGGTGAGCTGGCGGCTCCAGGGCACACGCTGGCTGATGTTAGCACCGGCACCACGGTTGTTGTACTCTAAGTAGCGGGCGGTCTGCTCACGGTGCTTCTCCCAGTGATGCCAGCCCTCAGGACGGATGTGGCTGCCTAACTCGCAGTTCATAAAGAGCGTATAGCCATAGTCGCGCCAAGGGCGACCCAAATAAACCTGCGTAGCCTCAGGGGTAGCTATCAGACGGCAGTTGTTGAAGATGTAGCCGTAAGGCTGATCCTGTGGTGTTGAGGCTGCTGTGACGTATGAGTTGATACGACTCTCGATGGTGCAACCCTCGAACCAGGCTGTAGAGGGACCGAAGATAAAATCGGTGGTGCCGCAGATAAAACAGTCTTTGAAGTACAGGCGCGTGCCTGCCACTCCGGTGTAGACCGTATCCTGATGACCGATGAATCGGCAGCCTACAAATACCAGTCGGTCGCCCTCGGTATGCAGTGCCACTGCCTGACCCAAGCGGGCTGAGTTGTTCTCGATGGTGATATTCTTCAGCGTGATATCATTGCCCTCAATCTTCAGGGTGTATGTGCGGAACGTGCCCATGGGCTTGCCTGTCTCGGCACGGGCGATGTTGGCATGGTCGTCGTAGGTGATGATGGTTTTCTCGGCATCCTCACCGCAAATCTCGATGTTCTGCAACCACGAAGGGATAATCAGTTTTTCCTTATAAGTGCCGTTCTTTACAAAAATCACCTTGTGGTAATCCATAAATGCACGGCACACCTCGATAGCTTCGTCGATGGTGCGGAACTGGCCCGTGCCATCGCGAGCAACCACAATGGTATCGGGGTTGTCGTATTTGCCAGCAGCTAAGCTGACTTGAGAAGAGGCCATGATGGCGAGTAATAGCAGTAGTTTTTTCATTTCTATAAAGTAGTTTACATAATTTCGGAAATCTCCTTGAGGTCGGGAATCTTCTTCAGGTTCTCCATGATGGCACGTACGTTGTCACGATCGTGTACACGCATTTCGATGGTTCCCTCGAAGATACCTTCTTCGCAGGTGATAAGTATCTTGTGGATGTTCACATTCATTTCAGACGAGATAACCTGTGTCATCTCGCTTAACATACCCAGACGGTCGATACCGCTGATACGGATGGTAGCATCGAAGTAGAGCTTCTTGTGCATGTCCCACTTGATGTCGAGAATACGGTTGCCGTAGCTGGTCTTGAGCTTGGCAGCCACCGGACAGGCACGCTTGTGTATCTCAATCTGGTTCTTATTGTTGATATAGCCAAGAGCATCGTCGCCGGGGATGGGGTGACAGCAGCCCATGAACTTAAACTGGTTGTAGTTCTCCTCAGAGATATATACCGGTTTTTTGCGGTTGAACTTCTCGGGTACCACAAACAGTTCCTGACGGCTGTGCTCCTCCTTTTTCTTCTTGCCCACAAAAGGTACGAACTTACGCCAACCTGAATTGCTGTCGGCCTCCTTGTTCTTGCCGTTCAGCTCATCAACATCTTTCTCGCCTAACAGCACAATCTTTTCGCCCAAGGCCTGGAAGAACTCGGAACGCTTGTTGTACTCGTGGTATTCGGCCAACTTGTCGGCCAGTGCTACGGTAGGTTCGAAACCATTCTTCTTCAGGAAAGCAATCAGAATCTCCTCGCCCTCGCGCTGTACTTCGCGGTTGTCGCGACGCAGAATGGCCTGTATCTTGGCTTTGGCTTTGGCGGTAGATACGAAATTGATCCATGCGGGGTTTACATGCTGCGACTTAGAGGTAAGAATCTCTACCTGGTCGCCACTCTGCAGTTTGTAACTCAGAGGTACCAGCTTGTGGTTCACCTTGGCACCGATACAATGACTACCTAAGAAAGTGTGGATAGAGAAGGCAAAGTCGAGTGCCGTACAGCCTGCAGGCAGGGTGCGGATTTCGCCCTTGGGGGTAAATACGAATATCTCGCTTGCAAAGAGGTTGAGTTTGATGGTGTCGAGGAAGTCCATCGCATCGGGCTGTGGGTCGTCCAGAATCTCCTTGATAGTGCGCAACCACTCATTCAACTCGTTCTCGTCCTCGGTATATTCCTCCTCAACGCCGTCCTTGTATTTCCAGTGGGCAGCAAAGCCCTGTTCGGCAATCTCGTCCATGCGGTCGGAACGTATCTGCACCTCAATCCACTGACCGGTTTTCGACATCAGTGTAACGTGCAGGGCCTGATAACCGTTGGCCTTAGGCTGCGAGAGCCAGTCGCGCAGACGGTCGGGGTGCGACTTGTAGATTTTTGAGATAGCTACGTAGATCTTGAAGCACTCGTTCACCTCGTCGTCGCGGTTGTTAGGTGTAAAAATGATGCGCACGGCCAGGATATCATAGATCTCCTCGAAGCTCACGTGCTTGTTCTGCATCTTGTTCCATATAGAGTAAGGCGTTTTTACACGCTCCTTAATCTCGTATTTGATACCCATGCTATTGAGGGCGTCCTCGATGGGTGAAGTGAACTGTGAGAACAACTCGTCGCGGTCCTCACGGGTCAGTTTCAGTTTCGATTCTATCTTGGTATACTCGTCAGGATGCTCAAACTTAAAGCTCAGGTTCTCCAGTTCGCTCTTAATCTTGTTCAATCCCAGACGATTAGCCAAAGGCGCATAGATGTAAAGGGTCTCGCCGGCAATCTTGTACTGTTTGTTGGCAGGCTGACTCTCCAAGGTGCGCATATTGTGCAAACGGTCGCAGATCTTGATGATAATCACACGGATATCATCGCTCATGGTGAGAAGAAGTTTCTTGAAGTTCTCGGCCTGTGCCGAAGCCTGCTCGCCAAAGATACCACCGCTGATCTTGGTCAGACCATCCACAATCTGTGCTATCTTGGCACCAAAGATATTCTCGATGTCCTCTACGGTATAGTCGGTATCTTCTACCACATCGTGCAACAGGGCTGCACAGATACTGGTTGAGCCTAAGCCCACCTCGCTGCAGGCAATCTGCGCAACGGCGATGGGGTGCATGATATATGGCTCGCCCGACAGGCGGCGAACGCCCTTGTGGGCCTGACGTGCAAAGTTGAAGGCCTTTGTGATGAGGTCGACTTTCTTACGATGACGCGACGAGATATAATCGTTCAACAGTTGCTGAAACGCCTCATTGATCATCTGATCATCTTTTTCTTCTTGGGTTAATTGTTTTTCTTCTGCCATACCTCTTTTACTTCATTTATAAACGTCAAATCTGCTTTATCTTACTCGGAGCTTCTTACCAGCTCGGATATTATTGCCACGGAGACCGTTGAGTCTTTTCAGTTTTGCAACGGTAGTGCCATTACGACGGGCTATCTCGCCCAGTGTCTGACCAGAGCGGACGGTGACGCTGGAACCGCCACGGCGTGAATTGCGACTGGCGCGACTACTGCGACTGCGTCGGCTGCTCTTCTTGCTACGATAGGTGGGCTGATCGTCGTTAACCTCGGCTACGGCACGCTTGGTGAGCAACTCGTCGGCACGATAGCTGTAGATGCTATCCTGCAGGTCGATAAAGCGGATGGCATCTGCCATAGGTAGGCGGATGGCATGCTTCTTGTTGGCGCCAGGCACAATGTCGCGGCGATATTCGGGGTTTAACGAACGTATCATCTCAATATCCAGATCGAGCACGGCGGCCACCTGCTGCAGGTGCACATCGCGATCCACCACCACGGTATCAGTCTGCAGAGGCAGACGGGTGTTCATGGGGCAGATGTTATGCTCGCAATAATAATTCATGGCGTAGTTGGCTGCGATGAAAGCTGGCACATAACCACGTGTTTCAGCAGGCAGATAGGGATATAGCTGCCAGTAGTCCTTCTCGCCACCGGCACGGTGGATGGCCTTGTTGATGTTGCCAGGACCACAGTTGTAAGCGGCAATCACCAGGTTCCAGTCGCCAAACACACGATACAGGTCGCGCAGGTAGCGGGCGGCAGCATACGATGCTTTCACAGGATCGCGGCGCTCGTCAACCAGTGAGTTTACTTCCAGGCCGTACTGCTTACCAGTTGTAAGCATAAACTGCCACAAGCCAGTGGCACCTACACGTGATACGGCCTTGGGGTTCAGTGCACTCTCGATAACGGGCAGGTACTTCAGTTCCAAGGGTACCTGATATGCTTCGAGGGCCTCTTCGAAGATGGGGATGTAGAAATTGGCTGCACCCAACATCAGACTGACCGAGTGGCGCAGACGACCCATGTAACGGTCGATGAAGCGCTGTACGATATCGTTGTAGGCCATCTCCATGACAGTAGGCATACGGCGAAGTCGTTCAATATACTCCTCTGGTGTGTAGGTGGGGTTCTCATCCTTCATCTCACAATCGCCCTTGCTCAGGTAAGTCTTGGTCATGTAGAGCTCGAGCAGACTGTCGAGGTTGAATGTCATGGCCTCGGGAAACTCGATGAGTTCCTCGTTGCCCTGTTTGTCTCTTACCGAAATCTCATCCTCGATGGGTACGAACAGGCTGTCAACCTCCTCTTCGTCGTCCTCGGGGTCGTCTAAAATATTCTGTGCCGACAGCGGTACGCTGCAAAACAGCAGTGCCGCGAAACTTAAAATCTTTATATAATTCTTTACTGTCATATTCCATTAAAATTTGATGTTACATTGCACCCCAACGGCTCCGGTATTGAGCGGGTTGCGTGAGGTGTGGGTGTCGAGAATGGTGGGCTCGATGCTCAGACTCAGATCTTTACTGATATCGAACACCGACAGCTCAGCATCCACGTAAGCGTCGATGACTGAAAGGGCATAGACGCCTACCAGTACAAAGAAACTCATATCGCGCCAACGACGGTAGCGGTCCTTACGCTGCTTGAAGAGTTTCTTGTATCGCTCTTCCTGTCCGTTGATGGTGGCGCCGTTGTGCAGGAACTGGTTGTAACTCTGCGTGCCAGGGTCGTTGTCCATAATGTCGATATAGGCCTGCGAGTAGTCCTTGTACATGGTGTTATTCCAGTTCATTGCGTACAAACAACCGATGAAACCGCCGTAAACCAATGGCAGTTTCCAGTATTTTCGGTTATAAATCTGTCCGCCGCCAGGTATTACCAGAGCCAGCCATAGCGCACGTTTGGGATCGGGGTGCCAGGTGCTCATGTCCTTGAGGGGTTTGGTGGGGATGCGGGCCGAATCAACCAGCACCGACACCTCGTTATTGATGGCTTGCGACAACGAGTCGTGCTCCAATACCACCTCCTCCTGGGCTCGGACCGTTCCGAAACCTGTGGCCAGCAGCATGCCTGTTATCAACAGCTTACATCTATTCTTCATGTTCTTGTTTTACTTCTTCTTCAGTTTGTCGAAGACATTCATGATATACTCCAGCTCATCCTCATTGGCAAAGGAAATGCTGATACGCCCCTTCGACTGGGCAGAGCAGGTCATCTGTACTTTTGTTTTGAACAGGTCCGACAAGCGGTCTCTCAGAATGCTGTACTCCAATGGCAGCTGGTTAGGAGCCACGGTCTTACGGGCATTCTGCAGGGTGTCGCCGTTCTTCACCATCTGTACCATCTCCTCAACCTTACGTACCGAGTAGCCGTTGCGGTGTACGTCCTTAAACAGTTTGAGCTGTGCCGATGGACTTTCGAGCGAGAGCAGTGCACGGGCATGTCCCATGTCGATGTCGCGGTTCTTCAGTGCCATCTGTATCTGTGCAGGCAACTTCAGCAGTCGCATATAGTTGGTGATCGAGGTGCGGCTCTTACCCAGACGCTCCGACATGCGCTCCTGTGTCATACCTGTAGATTCCGACAATCGCTGGTAGGCCAGTGCAATCTCGATGGCATTCAAATCCTCGCGCTGAATATTCTCAACCAGTGCCATCTCCATGGTCAGCTTATCGTCGGTGGTCTTGATGTAAGCAGGTATAGCTTTAAGCCCTGCCAACTGCGATGCACGCCAACGGCGCTCACCGGCAATAATCTGATAGTGTCCTGAAGGCATCTCACGAACAGTGATAGGGGTGATGATGCCAATCTCACGGATACTGGCTGCCAGCTCGTTCA
Source organism: Xylanibacter ruminicola 23 (assembly GCF_000025925.1). Classification (NCBI taxonomy): domain Bacteria; kingdom Pseudomonadati; phylum Bacteroidota; class Bacteroidia; order Bacteroidales; family Prevotellaceae; genus Xylanibacter; species Xylanibacter ruminicola. The sequence continues at coordinate 24,285 of NC_014033.1, forward strand.
GTGCATTCTCATCGAACTCATGTCGTGGCTGGTCGGGGTTAGGTTCTATCAGCTCGATGGCAATCTCATTCAGGTTTGATGTACCTTGGGTGTTGATGTCGTTCGTGTTGATAAGTGCATCCAGCCCCATGCCTCTGCCGGTGCCGATATTGTCGAGTCCGCGACCCAGTACGTTGTGGTCGTATTTCTTTCTTACTGCCATAGTTATTTTTTGTTCTTAAAGATGATTTCCTGAGCCAGTGCCAGGTGGTTCTTTGCACCTGTCGAGTCGGCATCATAGAGGATTACGGGCAAACCATGACTTGGTGCCTCGCTTAATTTTACGTTACGCTGAATAACGGTTTTGAACACCAGCTCCTGGAAGTGGCGCTTCACCTCGTCGTAAATTTGGTTGGCCAGGCGCAGACGACTATCGTACATCGTCAGCAAAAAGCCTTCTATCTCGAGCGTTGGGTTCAATTTATTCTTGATGATCTTGATGGTGTTCAGCAGTTTGCTGATACCCTCCAGTGCAAAGTACTCGCACTGTACGGGGATAATCACCGAGTTGGCTGCAGTGAGCGAGTTAACGGTGATCAGGCCCAGTGATGGTGAACAGTCGATGAGGATAAAGTCGTATTCGTTACGAATAGGCTCAAGCATTTTCTTGATCACTTTCTCACGATCGTTCAGGTTCAGCATCTCAATCTCGGCACCAACCAGGTCGATATGGCTGGGTATGATATCCAGTCCGTCGATATCGGTGGTATAGATGGCGTCGCGCACATCGGCCTTGTTGATAATGCATTCGTATAGCGAGCATTCTACATCCTTGATGTCTACACCCAAGCCACTCGATGCGTTGGCCTGAGGGTCAGCGTCAACAACCAGCACTGTTTTTTCCAGTGTGGCCAGCGATGCTGCCAGGTTGATGGTAGTGGTGGTTTTGCCTACACCGCCTTTTTGGTTTGCTAAAGCAATAATCTTTCCCATTTGATTTTGACTTAATCTTGATAAAAATAAGAAATTTGGCCACAAAGTTACTAAAAAATTAAGAATTAATCGTTATGAATTAAGAGATTTTTGTAACTTTGCAGCCAAATTATTAATATTTTATGGAAATTAAACGACCTTTATTGCTCATTTCGAACGATGACGGCTATCAGGCAAAAGGTATTAATTGCTTGATAGATATGCTGAAGGATATAGCTGATATCATTGTTTGTGCACCCGATGATGCCCGCAGCGGCTACTCGTGTGCCTTCTCGGCTGGTATCCCTTTGCGCCTGAATCTGCATCGGAAAGAGCAGGGGGTAGAGGTGTGGAGTTGTAATGGTACCCCCGTTGATTGTGTAAAGATGGCGCTGGCCAATATCTGCAAGCGTCAACCCGATATGGTGATTGGCGGTATTAATCATGGCGATAATGCTTCGGTAAATACGCACTACAGTGGTACGATGGGTGTTACCATCGAGGGCTGTCTCAAGTACATCCCCTCGGTAGCCTTCTCGCTTTGCGATCAGCATGCCGATGCCGACTTCGAGCCTCTCCGTCCTTATGTGCGTGAGATTACCCAGAGGGTGCTCAACGAAGGATTGCCCAAAGGCGTGTGCTTGAATGTTAACTTTCCATTGGTTCCGGTTTATCAGGGGGTTAAGGTTTGTCGCATGGCCTTTGGTACTTGGTATAACGAAACCGAGAAGCACCACCATTCGCGTGGCTACGACTATTGGTGGATGATTGGTCATTATCGTAATGATGAGCCCGAAGCTGAGGATACCGATAATTGGGCACTGCATCATGGCTATATTGCCATTACACCTACCCAGATTGATGTCACCGCCTATCAGGCCATGGATCAGATTAGTAGTTGGTTTAATGTTTAATCTTTAATGTTTAACGTTAAATGAAGTACTATCTGATAGTTGGCGAGGCCTCGGGTGATTTGCATGCATCGCATTTGATGCGGGCGTTGAAAGATATTGACGCTGAGGCTGAGTTTCGTTTCTTTGGTGGCGGCCTGATGACGGCCGTTGGTGGTACCCGAGTTCGCCATTATAAGGAACTGGCTTATATGGGCTTTATTCCTGTGCTGATGCATTTGCGAACTATACTTCGCAATATGAAGATGTGTAAGCAGGATGTGGTGGATTGGCAGCCCGACTGTTTGATATTGGTAGATTATCCGGGCTTTAATCTCAAGATAGCCGAGTTTGTAAAAAGTCATACAAATATACCTGTATATTATTATATCTCACCTAAAATCTGGGCTTGGAAAGAGTATCGTATTAAGAATATCAAACGCGATGTCGACCAGCTCTTCTCTATCCTGCCTTTCGAGGTGGATTTCTTCGAGAAGAAGCATCATTACCCCATCCATTATGTAGGTAATCCCACGGCCGACGAGGTGAGAGCATTCCTGCAGTCATCGCCGGTGGCAAACAAAGAACCGATTATAGCCCTGTTGGCAGGATCGCGTAAACAGGAGATTAAAGACAACCTGCCTGCTATGCTCCAGGCTGTAAAACCTTACGAAAACAATTACCAAATTGTGGTAGCGGGAGCGCCTGGCATTGAGCCTTCGTATTATCAGCAGTTTATGCAAGGCTCGCAGGCCGATATCGTGTTCGGTCAGACCTATGCCTTGCTCGCAAAGTCCCATGCAGCCTTGGTTACCAGCGGTACGGCTACGTTGGAGACCTGTTTGTTTGGTGTGCCACAGGTGGTATGCTATAAAATACCCCTGCCTGCTGTTTTAGGGTTCTTACGTCGCCATTTCTTAAAGGTAAAATATGTTTCGCTTGTAAACCTTGTTGCAGGTCGTGAAGTTGTAAAGGAGCTGCTCGAAGATTTCTCGGTAGCCAACATCCGTAGTGAACTCCAGAAGATTCTTTCCGGTCCCGATCGTGATCGTATGCTCCAGGGCTATCAGGAGGTAAAACAGGCATTAGGCGATGAAAAAGCTCCCGAAAATGCGGCGCGGCTCATCTTGGATACGTTAAGCATGAAACATTAAACATTAAACATTAAAGATTAAAGATTAAACATTATACATTATATATTAATTATGAAAAAGTTTTTTTCTATTGCGTTGCTGGCTGTAGCAGCTATGAGCGCTAGTGCACAGAATGTGCAGTTGCATTATGATTTTGGTCGTAATTTCTACTCTGATGAAGAGGCTGGTCGTCAGAAGGTTACATTAACCCTCGAGCAGTTCAAGGCCGACCAGTGGGGTTCTTGGTTCTACTTTGTGGATATCGACTTCAGTCGTAAGTTCACCGAGGGAGCTTATGGTGAAATCTCTCGTGAGTTTAATATTGGTAAGAAAGGTTTTGCTGCCCACGTAGAGTATGATGGTGGTCTGAACCGTTTCGGTTCGTTCCAGCAGGCCGCATTGGTTGGTGCTGCGTGGAATGGTCATAATGCTGACTTCTCAAAGACCTATTCTGTACAGTTGATGTATAAGCGCTTCTTTAAGAGCTACGACAATACCAGCGCCTATAATTCGGTACAGCTCACTGGTGTATGGGGCCTGAACTTCGCTAACAAGAAGGGTACCTTCTCTGGTTTCATTGATTTCTGGCGTGGCGAAAAGGCCGACGGTCACGGTCAGCTGGTTCTCTTGACCGAGCCGCAGCTCTGGTACAATGCCACCGAGCATTTCAGTGTAGGTACCGAGGTTGAGGTTAGCAACAACTTCATTTATAACACCTATAACGATAAAAAGTTCTTCATTAACCCAACTTTGGCTGTTAAGTGGAACTTCTAATTTTTAATTTTATCTACCACTCTACCACTAATCGCTCGAAATACCTTTGTTTATGCAGGATTGCGAGGTGGTAGTAGAAAGATGGTAGATGGTAGATACAGTTTCTATTTTATATTTGTTTTCCCCGACAGAAAATGTTACTTTCTGCCGGGGAAAACTCTGTTTTCTGCATTAGAAAATGGAATTTTCTGCTGCGAAAAACAAATATCTTCTTTCTTGTTATGTAAAAATTTTGGCTAAAAATTTGGAAGTTTAGAATAATTTACCTATATTTGCCAACAAGAAGTACTACTATTAACCTAAGACAAGTTAGCCTATGACGAAGAATATGTTATACGTAATGGCGGCCGTGATGGCTGGTTTCGTGAGTTTAAGTATGTCCGCATGTAGTGTGGATTATGATGGCAACAACGAAAACGATGCAGATTTGATTGGAACGTGGGATGCCATCAGTCAGCAGTACTATGCTGATAACGAGGGTTACGGTAAGCCTGGTCCCGCAGGTGGCTATTGGGTAATCACAGCCCGCACCATCACCGAGTATCAGCAGGTGAATGCTGCAGCCATTACCACTGCTGGCTACACTTTTGACGGCAGACGGTTGACAATCGACGGGCGTACCGCTTGCGAGGTGGTTACGTTAACCCAACGGCAGATGCTGCTACGTAAACAGGTGCAACAAGGGAAGTATCAGGAAATAACTTTTAAAAGGCGATAAAAAATATGGGAGCTAACGGATGACCGGTTAGCTCCCTATTTCTTAATTATCTACGTTTGCGTTAGATGGGCAGTGAGAACACGAAGCGTGAACCGCCGCGGTAATCGGTGTCGAGACGAATATCGCCACCCAAACGGCGGGCGATGCTACGTGCTACGGTGAGACCGATACCGTTACCCTCGAAGAAATCGTTGAGCTTTACGTATGGCTCGAAAATCTTCTCAGCGTAGTCGGAAAGAACGCCTGTGCCAGTATCTTCAACACAGAACTCGAGGTTTGAGCCTGCGACGTTGATAAGCAACAGGATCTCGCCCTGGGCGGTGAACTTCATCGCATTATCGAGCAGTGCTACCAATGCGCGCACGGCATGCTTGCTGTTGGTGAACACCATGGTGGCCTGGGCTTCCTCTACCATCTGGCACTTGAATTCGGCCTTCTGGTAGCTCTGGATGCCTGACTCCTGGATGGCCATAGCGGCGATATCCTGAGCCATCACGTTATCCTCGCATCGCAAGGGCTGCTCCATCTCGATGTCGATAACATTGAGAATCTGATTGGCTGTGAGAGCGATGTTACCAGCATTAGGATGGGTGTAGTCTAACTTCTGCTTGATGGCCTCGGCATACTGCTCAATCATGTTCTTCTTCTTGAGCATGGTTTCCTCAAGCTTCTGCTTGGCAGCCATAACCTCGTTCGACTGCTTCTCGATGGCCTCTTTTACCTTCAGCACTTTCTGCTTCTCCTCTTCCATCTTGTCGAAAGCCATCAGGGCCTCTTCGTACCCCTGACCAACGTTGTCGAAGTTCTGCTCGAGCGAACGGTAGTCCTTGAGCAACTTCTCCATCTCGTTGACGCGCTTCTGGTAGTCCTCGAGCAACTGCTTGCCTTCGGCCTCCTGCTCACGACTGTGCTTAATCTTCATCTGCAGAATAATGCAGACGATGAGGAGTATAATAACAAGTGAGACAACCAACCAGATCATATGCTATGCTTTTTTCTGTTCTACCTTCATGAATTTGGTGAATCCGGTCATAGCCAGAATCTTGTAAATTTCGGGCGACACGTTGGTGATTTTGAACTGACCCTTGAGCTGAGTAACAATGCGCATAGTCTTCTGGATGATACGCAGACCTGAGCTGGCCATGTAGGTGAGTTCTGTGCAGTCCATTTCGAGGTCAACACCTCCCTCCTTAAGGGCGGGCTGGATGTCCTGCTCGAACTGGTTGGCGTTCATAGTGTCGATTCGTGAACCGGTCTTAATAATGGTTTTTCCACCTTCTTTGATAATCTGTGTCATAATTATGTGTTATCTAATTGTTTTGTAATTAATCCTCTAAATCCTTTTTCATGGTGAGCAGGTTCTTGCCCTCCAGGCGCTGATAGGTAACCTCGTTCATGATGTTCTTGACAATGTAGATGCCAAGACCACCCAGTTCGCGATCAGCTGGATCGGTAGCAGTGTCGATGTCCTCCTTCATGGTGGGGTCAAACTCGCGGCCCTTGTCGCTAAGCACAAATGTGAGCGTGTGGCCAATGCACTCGGCTGTCAATTCGATGTCGGCAGTTTTTCCTTCGGGATAAGCATAGAAGATAACGTTAGATACCATCTCTTCCATTACCAGGTTCAGGTTCATCAGCAGCTCCATGTCAAGCTGAAGTTCCTCTCCGATCTCTTCGATGAAGGCGTTTACTTTCTCTAACTCGCCTACCTGATTCTTAATCTTAATTTCTTTCTTCATATAAAAATGCTAAAATTGGATGTTATAATTCGAATTATTGCTGCAAAAGTAAGTAAAAAATCTGAATCGAACAAACTTTTAAGAAAAATTTATTTAATAATAAGGTGTTTTTTCTTGAAACACTTATAATGAGAGTCCGTTGTCGATAACGATTCGTCGCATATTTTTGAGCAGATCGCTGGCGAAGATAAAGTCGGTTAATCGGGGATTTTCGGCACCCATAACCTGACTGCTTACACCTTGCCATTCCTTATTTCCTTCGTAAATAAAAATGATATTTTCGCCGATGCCCATGACCGAGTTCATGTCGTGGGTGTTTATGATGGTGGTCATGTTGTATTCCTGAGTGATGGAGTGTAACAGCTCATCGATAACAAGCGATGTTTTGGGGTCGAGACCAGAGTTTGGCTCGTCGCAAAACAGATATTTGGGATTGAGGGCGATGGCACGGGCGATGGCAACACGTTTTTGCATACCTCCGGATATCTCGCCAGGGAATTTTTCGTCGGCACCAGTCAGGTTTACACGGTCCAAGCAGTCCTGTGCACGGCGGATACGTTCACGTAAGGTCATTGACGAGAACATGTCGAGCGGGAACATCACGTTCTCGAGAACCGTCATGGAGTCGAAGAGGGCAGCGCTTTGGAATATCATACCCATCTCGCGACGCATCATTACCTTTTCGTGTTTGCTCATGCTTACAAAATTACGACCGTCGTACAGAATCTCGCCGCGGGTCGGTTCGAGAAGTCCGACAAGATTTTTCATCAGTACCGTCTTGCCGGAACCGCTCTGTCCGATAATGAGGTTGGTCTTACCGTCTTCGAATACGGTATTGATGTCTTTCAGGACTTCTCTGTCCTCAAAACTCTTATATAAATGCTTTACTTCGATCATGACAGTAACTGGGTTAAGAAAACATCCGAAAACAGAATGAGTACACTCGAGGTTACTACAGCATCGGTTGATGCCTTACCTACGTTTACACTACCACCCTCGACCGTGTAGCCGCAGAAGGCTGGCACGCTGGAGATGATGAATGCAAAAAACTGACTTTTGATGATACTCATCCATACGAACCATGGGATGAATGCGTGCTGCAGTCCAGCCGTCAGGTCGTCGGGTGCGATGATATGTCCTATATAAGCCGTGCCGTAAGCACCAATGATACCTGTGGCCGAAGAGAAGATGACCAGGAATGGCATGATGGTGAGCAGACCGATGATTTTGGGCAGAATCAGATAGCAGGCCGAATTGATGCCCATAATCTCGAGAGCGTCGATCTGCTGGGTAACACGCATGGTGCCCAGCTCTGAGGCGATGTTGGAACCTACTTTTCCTGCCAGGATTAAGCACATGATGGAACTTGAGAACTCCAGCAGCAGAATCTCGCGGGTGGTATAGCCGGCAACCCAGCGTGGCATCCAAGGGCTCTGAATATTCAGCTTCATCTGAATACAGATGACGGCGCCGATGAAAAATGAGATGATGAGTACGATGCCGATAGAATTGATGCCCAACTGGGTCATCTCGGTAATGTACTGTTTCAGGAACATTCTCATACGCTCGGGGCGTGAGAAAACACGGCCCATCAGCATCAAATATCGACCAAAGGTGGTCAGCCATTTATGTAATAACATTGCAAACAAACTAATTTATTCGGGTGCAAAGGTACGAAAAATAAGACACGAATTACGCGAATTAACACGAATTATTTCTATTTGAGATTATTTTTCGCGAAATTCGTGTAATTCGTGCCAAAAAATAACTAACTTTGCAGCCGATTATGGAAGAAGAGCGTATAGTACTACGAACAGAAGGCCTCGTGAAACGCTACGGTAAGCGCACGGTGGTTAACGATGTGAGCTTCGACGTGAAGCAGGGTGAGATTGTGGGACTGCTGGGACCTAATGGTGCCGGTAAGACAACCTCGTTCTATATGACCACGGGACTGATTGTTCCCAATGGCGGCCATATTTATCTGGGTGAGGAGGATGTTACCAAATTCCCTGTTTACAAGCGTGCCCGTGCTGGTATCGGCTATCTGGCTCAGGAGGCCAGCGTGTTCCGTAAGATGACTGTAGAGGATAATATCCTCTCGGTGCTGGAAATGACTGGCAAGCCTCGCGACTATCAGCTGAATAAACTGGAGGAGCTTATTAGGGAGTTCCGACTGGAAAAGGTGCGCAAGAACTTAGGCGACCGACTGTCGGGAGGTGAGCGCCGACGTACAGAGATTGCCCGTTGCTTGGCTATCGAACCAAAGTTTATCATGCTCGACGAGCCTTTTGCTGGTGTTGACCCTATCGCTGTAGAGGATATCCAGCAGATTGTGTATAAACTGAAATATCTGAACATCGGTATTCTGATTACCGACCATAATGTGGATGAGACGCTGGCTATCACCGATCGTGCTTATCTGTTGTTCGAAGGTAGAATCCTGTTTCAGGGAACACCAGAAGAGCTGGCGGCTAACCAGATAGTGCGTGAAAAATATCTGACTGAATCGTTCGAATTGAGAAAGAAAAACTTCCAGCAGATAGAGATGGAGCGCAATGCCAAGGAGCAGGCGGAGAAAAGTTAAAAATTGAAAAATCGGCGTTGGTTACGCCGTTTTTTTGTACTTTTGCACCCCAATATTTGAATATATATTATAAATAAGTACATAAGAAGATGAAAATTTCGTTTGAGTGCGCCGACAAGATCAATGGTCTGTTGACTATGACCGTTGAGAAGGCAGATTATCAGGATGCAGTAGAGAAGCAGCTGAAAAATTATCGTAAGAAAGCACAGGTTCCTGGATTCCGTCCAGGTATGGTTCCAATGGGAATGATTAAGAAGCAGTATGGCACAGCAGTAAAGGTTGACGAGGTTAACAAGCTGCTGGGCGAGAAGCTGTATGAGTATGTTCGTGAGAACAAGATCCAGATGCTGGGTGAGCCCCTTCCAAACCAGGAGAAGCAGGTACCCCAGGACTTTGAGAACGCTGATGATCTGACATTCGTGTTCGATATTGCCGTAGCTCCTGAGTTCAAGGCTGAGCTGACTGGCAGAGATAAGATTGACTATTACACCATCAAGGTTGATGATAAGATGCTCGACGATCAGGTACAGATGTATGCATCGCAGGCTGGTGAGTTCGTTAAGGCTGAGGTATTCAGCGGTAACGATACACTGACTGGTGACATGCGTGAGCTTGACGAGAACGGTAACACCAAGGAAGGTGGTATCACTACCGAGGCTGCCATGGTTATGCCTGCTTACATCAAGGCCGACGACCAGAAGAAGCTGTTCGACGGTGCTAAGGCTGGCGACATCATCACTTTCAACCCTAAGAAGGCTTACCCCGATAACGATGCTGAGGTTGCTGCCCTGCTGAAGGTTAAGAAGGAGGAGGTTAAGGATCTGAATGCTGACTTCAGCTTCCAGATTACTGAGATCCGTCACTTCCAGCCTGCAGAGGTTGACCAGAAGCTCTTCGACCGTGTATTCGGTGAGGGTGAGGTTAAGGACGAGAAGGCTTTCCGTGCTAAGATTGCTGAGGGTATCGCTCCACAGCTGCAGCAGAATAGCGACTACAAGTTCCTGCTCGATGTTCGTAAGCACATGGAGAAGAAGGTTGGTAAGCTGGAGTTCCCAGAGGCTCTGCTCAAGCGTGTTATGCTGCAGAATAACCAGGATAAGGGTGCCGACTTCGTAGAGAAGAACTTCGAGGGTAGCATTAAGGAGCTGGCTTGGCACCTGATTAAGGAGCAGCTGGTTGCCGCTCAGAACATCAAGGTTGAGGAGGCTGACATCAAGAACGTTGCTAAGGAGGCTATGCGTGCTCAGTTTGCTCAGTACGGTATGAGCAATGTACCCGATGATGTTCTGGAGAACTATGCCAACGAGCAGCTCAAGAAGCGCGAGAATATCGACAACTTCGTTGATCGTGCCGTTGACGTTAAGCTTACTGAAGCCCTCAAAAATGTGGTTAAGCTGAATGCAAAAGAGGTCACATTTGAGGAGTTTAATAAGCTTATGACAGAAAAATAAGCTTTTTTAGGAAAAAATAACCCCTAAAATACGAGGGTTATCGACTTTTTGTATTATCTTTGTGTCCCAAACGCAAGATGAGGAAGGTCGATAACCTTTTCTCTATATTAAAAAGAAAGGAATTGATAGTATGAATAATGATTTCAGAAAGTATGCTGTACAGCATTTAGGAATGAATGGTCTGGTGGTCGATGATGTAATCAAGGCCCAGAACCAGTACTTGAATCCCTATATTCTTGAGGAGCGCCAGTTGAACGTTACTCAGATGGATGTGTTCTCACGCTTGATGATGGACCGTATCATTTTCCTTGGTACTCAGATAGACGATTATACCGCCAACACATTGCAGGCACAGCTGCTGTTCCTGGATTCAACCGACCCTGGTAAGGATATCTCGATTTATATCAACTCACCTGGCGGTAGCGTAACTGCTGGTTTGGGTATCTATGACACTATGCAGTTTATCACCAGCGATGTGGCTACTATCTGTACAGGTATGGCTGCCTCTATGGGTGCCGTGCTGCTTGTGGCTGGTGCCGAGGGTAAGCGTTCGGCTCTGCCCCACAGTCGTGTGATGATTCACCAGCCTCTGGGTGGTGTACAGGGTCAGGCTTCAGATATCGAGATTGAGGCCAAGGAGATTTTGAAGTTCAAGAAAGAGTTATACACTATTATCTCGGAACATTCGCATACACCATACGATAAGGTTTATGCCGACTCTGACCGTAACTATTGGATGACGGCCGAGGAAGCAAAGGCTTACGGAATGATTGACGAGGTGCTGATACGGAAGAAATAATGCCGATGAAGAAAGTATGTAGTTTCTGTGGTAGAGGCGAAAACGAGGTAAAGCTGTTGATCTCGGGCCTTAACGGTCAGATTTGCGAGAACTGCGTGGAGCAGGCTTATCAGATTATAAATGATAACCTGCGTGAGGCGCCTGTTGCAAAGAAGAAAGGAAAAGCCGCTGAAAAGCCCGAAAACCTGAAGGTGCCTAAACCCAAGGAAATCAAAGAGTACCTCGACCAGTATGTGATCGGTCAGGACGATGCCAAGCGTTATCTGGCTGTGGCTGTTTACAACCACTACAAGCGTTTGCAGCAGCCCGTGGATGATGATGGTGTAGAGATTGAGAAGAGTAATATTATTATGGTAGGTAGTACTGGTACGGGTAAAACCTTGCTGGCACGTACCATTGCCAAACTGCTTGATGTGCCCTTTACTATTGTAGATGCTACGGTGTTTACCGAGGCTGGCTATGTAGGTGAGGACGTAGAAAGCATATTGTCACGACTGTTGCAGGTGGCTGATTACAATGTTGAGGCTGCTCAGCGCGGTATCGTGTTTATCGACGAGATAGATAAGATTGCTCGTAAGAGCGACAACCCTTCTATCACCCGCGACGTTAGTGGCGAGGGCGTGCAGCAGGGATTGTTGAAATTATTAGAGGGTACCATGGTGAATGTTCCACCCAAGGGTGGCCGTAAGCATCCCGACCAGGATTATATCCATGTAGATACCCGTAATATCCTGTTTATATGCGGTGGCGCCTTTGATGGTATCGAGCGTAAGATTGCACAGCGTATGAACACCCATGTGGTAGGTTATAACTCGGTAACCAACGTCAGAAAGATTGATAAGAATGATTTGATGAAGTATATCGTTCCTCAGGATCTGAAGTCGTTCGGACTTATTCCTGAGATTATCGGTCGTCTGCCAGTGCTCACACATCTGAATCCGTTGGACCGTAAGGCATTGGAAAGAATCCTGACTGAGCCTAAGAATTCTATCATTCGTCAGTACAAGAAACTGTTTGAGATGGATGGTGTTGCGTTGACTTTCGATCAGGAGGCACTCGACACGCTGGTAGACAAGGCTGTAGAGTACAAGCTTGGTGCTCGCGGACTGCGTTCGATTGTTGAGAGTGTGATGATGGACGCTATGTACGACCTGCCATCGAAGAAAACTAAGAAATTCAATGTGACGGCTGATTACGTCAGTAAGCAGCTTGATAAATCATACCTCCAGAAGTTGGAAGCCTAACTAACTATAATATATGAGCGAAAAGATGAATCTCACAGCAGCCCTGAAGAAGTACTTTGGATTCGACACATTCAAAGGCGATCAGGAGCGTATTATCCAGAACCTGATGGATGGCAACGATACCTTTGTGCTGATGCCAACAGGCGGTGGAAAATCATTGTGCTACCAGTTGCCCTCGCTACTGATGGAGGGTACAGCCATTGTGATTTCGCCGCTGATTGCGCTGATGAAGAATCAGGTGGATGTGATTACCAGCATGAGCGAAACCGAGGGTACTGCCCACTACCTGAACTCGTCGCTGAACAAAGCGGCTATTGATCAGGTGAAATCGGATGTGATGGCTGGTAGAACCAAACTGTTATATGTTGCTCCAGAGTCGTTGACAAAAGAAGAGAACGTAGAGTTCCTGCGTTCGGTTAAGATATCTTTCTATGCCATCGATGAGGCTCACTGTATTTCAGAATGGGGTCACGATTTCCGTCCTGAGTATCGCAAAATCCGTCCTATCGTAAATGAAATAGGTAAGGCACCTATCATTGCGCTTACGGCTACTGCTACCGATAAGGTTCGTACTGATATCAAGAAAAACCTTGGTATTGTGGATGCTGCTGAGTTCAAAAGCTCGTTCAACCGTCCGAATCTGTATTACGAGGTACGTCCAAAGACTGCGAATGTAGATAAGGATATCATCAAGTTCATTAAGCAGCACCCAGGAAAGAGCGGCATTATCTACTGCCTGTCGAGAAAGAAGGTAGAAGAGTTGGCCGAGATCCTGCGTGTGAATGGTATTAAGGCTGCTGCCTATCATGCCGGACTTGACTCGAATACACGTTCGAATACCCAGGATGAGTTCCTGATGGAGAATATCGATGTGATTGTGGCTACCATCGCCTTTGGTATGGGTATCGATAAGCCCGATGTGCGCTTTGTGATTCACTACGACATACCTAAGTCGTTGGAAGGCTATTATCAGGAAACTGGTCGTGCCGGACGTGACGGTGGCGAGGGAATCTGCCTGGCCTTCTACTCGTATAAGGACTTGCAGAAGCTCGATAAGTTTATGGAGGGTAAACCTGTGGCCGAGCAGGATATCGGTCGTCAGTTGTTGGTTGAGACCGCTGCTTATGCTGAGACGTCGGTTTGTCGCCGTAAGATGTTGTTACACTATTTCGGTGAGACCTACGAGAAGGATAACTGTGGTAACTGCGACAACTGTCTGCACCCCAAGACCAAGATCGAAGCTCAGGAACAGTTGGTTATTGTACTGAAGACGATCCAGGTTATCAAGGAGAATTTCCGCTCGGACTATGTGATTGACTTTATTATCGGTAAACCTACCGAAGAGATTCTGGCTCATCATCACGACGAGCAGGAACTGTTTGGTGCTGGAGCCGATGACGATGAGAAGATTTGGAACCCAGTAATCCGTCAGGCGCTGATAGCCGGCTACCTGCGTAAAGAGGTAGAGAACTACGGACTGCTGAAACTGACTGCCGCTGGTAAGAAGTTTATAAAGGCTCCCAAATCGTTTATGATCGTGAAGGATGCTGAATTTAACGACGACTATGAGTCGGCTGATCAGGAGGGTGGACTAAGCGCCCTTGATCCTGTGCTGACGGCTATGTTGCTTGACCTTCGTAAGAAGGTTTCGCGACAGTTAGGTCGTCCACCTTACGTTATCTTCCAGGATGTGTCGATCGACCAGATGGCAACCGACTATCCCATCACACTCGAGGAGCTGAAGTGTATCCAGGGTGTGGGCGAAGGTAAGGTTAAGCAGCCTTATGCTCAAGAGTTTGTAGACCTGATTAAGGCCTACTGCGAAGAGAATGAGATTGAACGACAGGTTGACATGCGCGTGCGTACCGTTGCTAAAAAGTCAATGCTGAAAGTCAAGATTATCCAGAGTATCGATCGTCAGATAGCACTCGACGATATCGCTGAAGCACAGGGTATTGAGTTCGAGGAACTGCTCGACGAGGTTGAGGCAATCGTTTATAGCGGTACCAAACTGGATATTGATTACTTCCTTGAGGAGGTAATGGATGAAGATCACGTAGATGATATCTACGACTACTTTGCCGAGAGCGAAACCGATAAGCTGAGTGTGGCTGAGGAAGAGCTTGGCGAGGACTACTCGGAAGACGAAATCCGACTGGTACGCATTAAGTTCATTTCGGAGATGGCGAACTAAGAATTGAAGATTTGAAGAATTAAAAAGAGATAAAGATTATGGCATCATTTATTGCAGACAAGATTGTGATGGACGGTCTGACATTCGACGACGTCCTGTTGATTCCCGCTTATTCGGAGGTGCTGCCCAAAACGGTGGAGCTGAAAACCCGTTTTTCGAAGCACATTGAGCTGAACGTTCCTTTTGTAACGGCAGCTATGGATACAGTAACCGAAAGCCAGATGGCTATTGCCATCGCCCGTGAGGGAGGTATCGGAGTGATTCACAAGAACATGTCGATAGACAACCAGGCACGCGAGGTAGCGATTGTAAAGCGTGCTGAGAATGGTATGATCTACGACCCCATCACTATTCCATTGGGAAGCACCGTGGCTCAGGCCCTCGAAATCATGTCGGAGTACCATATCGGTGGTATCCCCGTGGTTGACGATGACCGTCGCCTGGTGGGTATCGTAACCAACCGCGACCTGCGCTTTGAGCGTCGCTTGGATCGCCCCGTAGAGGAAATCATGTCGAAGGAGAACCTGGTAACCACCCATCAGCAGACCGATCTGACTGCTGCTGCACAGATTCTGCAGGAGAACAAGATTGAGAAACTTCCTGTTGTAGATAAGGATAACCGATTGATTGGACTGATTACCTATAAGGACATCACCAAGGCAAAGGATAAGCCCATGGCTTGTAAGGACGATAAGGGACGTTTGCGTGTTGCAGCCGGTGTAGGTGTAACCGTTGATACTCTTGACCGTATGCAGGCTCTGGTTAACGCAGGTGTTGATGCCATTGTTATTGATACAGCCCACGGACACTCAAAGAGTGTTATCGAGAAGCTGCGCGAGGCAAAGGCTTCGTTCCCCAATATCGATATCGTGGTAGGAAATATTGCTACCGGTGCTGCCGCTAAGATGCTGGTTGACAACGGTGCCGACGCTGTAAAGGTTGGTATTGGCCCAGGCTCAATCTGCACCACTCGTGTGGTTGCTGGTGTTGGTGTGCCTCAGCTGAGTGCTGTTTATGATGTATACAGCGCCCTGAAGGGAACTAATGTTCCTCTGATTGCTGATGGCGGTCTGCGCTACTCAGGCGATATCGTAAAGGCACTTGCTGCCGGTGGTAGCAGCGTCATGATTGGTTCGCTTGTGGCTGGTACCGAGGAGAGCCCTGGCGATACCATTATCTATAACGGACGTAAGTTCAAGAGCTATCGTGGTATGGGTTCGCTCGAGGCTATGGAGCATGGTTCGAAGGACCGCTACTTCCAGGCCGACACCAAGGATGTGAAGAAGCTTGTACCAGAGGGTATCGCTGGTCGTGTTCCTTACAAGGGAACCGTTCAGGAAGTGATTTATCAGATGGTTGGTGGCTTGCGCTCAGGTATGGGTTACTGCGGTGCCCAGACTATCGAGAAGTTGCATGATGCCAAGTTTACACGCATTACCAATGCCGGTGTAAACGAGTCGCATCCACACGATATCACTATCACCAGTGAGGCTCCTAACTACAGCCGTCCAAACGATTAATGATGAGACAACTCACCATAGCCCTTTCATTGTTTGCTGCGATTACCTCGCAGCAAACATTGGCACAGACTACCGACCCGGTTGTAATGACCGTGGCCGGTGTTCCTGTTTCTCGTTCAGAGTTCGAGTATTCGTACAATAAGAACAATGGCGAAGGGGTAATCGACAAACTGTCGGTGGATGAGTATGTCACCTTATTTATAAATTATAAGCTGAAGGTGGCTGCAGCCCTCGATGCTAAACTCGATACGCTGTCGTCGTTCCGTCAGGAATACCAGATGTATCGCGACCAGCAGGTGCGCCCAACGATGGTGACCGATGCCGAGGTGCTTGATCAGGCCCGACAGATGTACGAACGCACTCAGGCGATGATTGGCTCGAAAGGATTGGTACGCCCAGCGCACATCCTATTAAAGTTGTCGACGCAAGCTACCGTTCAGCAGCAGGAAAAGATACACCAGCGTATCGATTCTGTTTATCGTGCCCTGCAAGCAGGAGCTGATTTCGCGGAATTGGCCAAGAAGGTTTCTGAAGATACTGGTTCGGCTGTCCGTGGAGGCGAACTGCCTTGGATTGCACCTTCACAAACACTGAAGGAGTTCGAGGATGTGGCTTATTCGCTGGCACCTGGTCAGTTAAGTCAGCCATTCCTGAGTCCTGTTGGTTACCACATCATCTTGATGAAAGAACGTAAACAACTGGAACCATTCGACTCGTTGAAACAGAGCATTGTTGCATCGCTTGAGCGTCATGGTATCCGTAACGAGATTGCAGATATGAAGTTACGTAACCGTGTGGCAGCGTCGGCAGGCAAGCTGAAGCCCAATGATGTGATGCAGCAGAAAGCCGATTCGGTAGCTGCTGCCAACAGCGAGCTGAAATATCTGTTTAAAGAGTATCACGACGGTTTGTTGCTTTACGAAATCAGCAACCGCGAGGTGTGGAGCAAAGCCCAGAATGATGAAATTGCACTGAAGGCTTGGTTCGACACCCATAAAAAGAAATACACATGGAAGGAACCCCGTTACCGCGGCATTGCCTACCACGTGAAAACCAAGCAAGATGTAAAGGCTGTAAAGCAATGTGTAAAGAATCTGCCTTTCGATCAGTGGGCAGAGGCTTTGCGTACTACCTTTAACCCCGATTCTGTGATCCGCATCCGTGTGGAGAAAGGACTGTTTAAACTTGGCGATAATCCTACCATTGATAAGATGGTGTTTAAGCAGGCTACCAGTTCAACATCTGATGCTAATTATCCCATCGATGCTGTATATGGCAAGAAACTGAAGCGTCCAGATAACTATCAGGATGTGCGTCAGCAAGTGGTTGAGGATCTGCAGGATTACCTGGAGCAGGAGTGGGTTGAAGCCTTACGCCATCGTTATCAGGTAGAAGTGAATCAAGAAGTATTGAAAACTGTAAATAAACATCTATGAGTATTATAAAGAAAGTAATGACACTGGCGCTTCTGGCCTTGCCTTTGGTAGCTACTGCCCAGAAGAAGGATTCTATTGGTACCGTCATCGACGAAGTGGTATGGGTGGTTGGCGATGAAGCCATCCTCCGTTCGGATGTTGAAGCCCTGCGCATGCAGTCGGCTATGGAAGGTGTAAAATGGAGTGGAAACCCCGACTGCACTATTCCAGAGCAGATTGCAGTTCAGAAACTGTTCAAGCACCAGGCTCAGATTGATAGTATTGAGGTGACCGATGCCGATGTGGCACAGGAGGTAGAGCAGCAGATTAGCTACTGGCTCGAGATGGTTGATGGTTCACGTGAGCGCCTCGAGGAGTACAAGCACCAGAACCTGACACAGATTCGTGCCGACCTGCGCGAGGAAATGAAAGATCGTCAGATGGTACAGAAAATGAAGCAGAAGCTTGTTGAGGATATTGCCGTTACACCTGCTGAGGTTCGTCGCTATTTCAGTGCCCTGCCACAGGATAGTCTGCCTTTTGTTCCTACCGAGGTTGAAGTACAGATTGTACAGCTTACCCCAAAGATTGAACAGGAGGAACTGAACCGTGTAAAGGATGAACTGCGTAACTATACAGAGCGTGTAAATAAGGGTGAAACCCGATTCCAGACTTTGGCACAGTTGTATTCTGAGGACCCAGGTTCTGCTCGTCGTGGTGGTGAGCTCGGTCTGATGGGACGTGGTACCCTTGATCCTGCCTTTGCTGCTGTTGCTTTCAATCTTACCGATCCTAAAAAGGTGTCGAAGATTGTTGAGTCGGAGTTCGGTTTCCATATCATCCAGCTGATTGAGAAGCGTGGTGACAAGGTGAATGTACGTCATATCCTGCGTAAGCCTGTGGTATCGCAGGAGTCTGTTGACCGTGCTTTGGGTCGTCTGGATTCTATTGCGGCCGATTTGCGTGCCGAGAAATTCAGCTTTGAGGATGCTGCCTCACTGATTTCTGACGATAAGGATACCCGTAACGCCAAGGGACTGTTGAGTACCGATCAGATGCGTACTGGTAAGACCTCATCTAAGTTCCGTATGCAGGACCTGCCTGCTGAGATTGCCAAGGCTGTTGATACACTGAAGGTGGGTGAGATCTCTAATGCCTTCCAGATGATTAACCAGCGTGGTAAGACCGTATGTGTGATTGCTAAGCTGAAGAGTCGTACCGAAGGTCATAAGGCCTCTGTAACCGAGGACTTCCAGATTATGAAGGACGTGGTGCTGAATAAGCGTCGTGAGGACCGTATCCATCAGTGGGTAGTAGATAAGATTAAGAGTACTTATACCCGACTGAACGACGATTATAAGGATTGCAATTTCGAATATGAAGGTTGGATTAAGTAGAGCTGCTCTATTCCTGTCAATCGTTCTGATGGTTGGCTTCGTTTCTGCATTTGCCCAGCAAAAGCAGCAGCGTCGTCGTCCGGCTGCACGTAAAACGGCTAAGGCTAAGGATACACGTGTGTATCTGGTGCATGCCGATGTGCTGCATTACGACCAGCTGAAGAATCCCGATGCCACCATTCTGAATGGTAAGGTACATTTTACACATCAGGGTGCCCGATTGTATTGCGATAGTGCCTATTTCTATGAGGCTAGCAATTCGTTCGAGGCGTTCGGACATGTGAAGATGTACCAGGGCGATACGCTCTCGCTGTTGAGCGATTATGCTTATTACGATGGTAACGAGCAGATGGCTCGTGCCCGTTATAATGTGGTGCTGAAGCATAAGAAGACCACTCTTTATACCGATAGCCTTGATTACGACCGTTTGTATGATAATGCCTACTTCTTTGAGGGTGGAAAGATGATTGACGGTAAGACTACGCTTACCTCCGACTGGGGAGAATATAACACCAAGAGCAAAATGTCGGTATTCAATTACGATGTGAAGATGAAGAGTCCCAAGTTCTTCCTCACTACCGATACTCTTTATTACGACACCCGTTTGTCGATGGCTCATATTGTTGGTCCGTCGAATATCACCTCGGGAGAGAGCCATATCTATTCCGAGCAAGGCTATTATGATACCAAGAACGACCGTGCCCGCCTGATGAACCGCTCGGTTCTCTCTAATCAGGGAAAGATGATGGTGGGAGATAGTGTGTACTACGACAGCAAACAGGGCTTTAGCCAGGCCTTCCGCAACGTTGTGTATGTGGATTCTGTAAACAAGAATAAACTTACAGGTAACTATGGCGAGTACTACGAGAATACCGGTTTTGCGCTGTGTACGGATAGTGCCGTAGCCATCGACTACTCGCAGGGCGACTCGTTGTTTATGCATGCCGATACATTTAAGGTGGTAACCTATAATATTGAAACCGATTCGGTGTATCGCAAAATCTTTGCTTTCCATCATGTGCGTGCATTCCGAAACGATGTGCAGGCTGTTTGCGACTCACTTATCTATAACTCGCTCGATTCGTGTATGACGCTCTATCACGATCCTATCGTGTGGAACAATAACCAGCAGTTGGTGGGCGACCGTATCGAGGTGTTTATGAAAGATTCGCTGATCGATCATGCCCATGTTATCGACAACTGTTTCTCGATACAACAACTTCGTAGCGATACTACGCTTTATAATCAGGTGTCGTCGAAGGAGATGTTTGCCTACTTTATTGATGGTGCCATCCACGAAGCCCAAGCTAAGGGTAATGTGCTGATAGGTTATTATTTTGAGGAGGGCGACAGCGTGGCGATTATCTATAATTACCAGGAAACATCCGAACTTCGTATGTTCCTGAAGGACCGTAAACTGCAAAAGGTATGGACACCCAAGAGCAGTGGTACGATGTATCCGCTAAACCAGATCCCTAATGATCGTAAGCATCTGCCAGGCTTTGCGTGGTATAACTACGTGCGCCCAATGAATCGCTACGACATTTTCAATTGGCGCGAAAAGAAAAGCGTTGAAAACTAAGACTGAAAAATGGATTTAATACATCTTCTTCCCGATAGTGTTGCTAACCAGATTGCCGCTGGTGAGGTAATACAGCGTCCGGCTTCTGTTATCAAGGAGCTGGTTGAGAATTCTGTTGATGCAGGTGCCAAGACCATCCATGTGATTGTGGTGGATGCTGGTCGTACCTCTATTCAGGTTATCGACGATGGTAAGGGCATGAGTGAGACCGATGCACGATTGGCGTTCGAGCGCCATGCTACATCGAAGATCTCGCAGGCCGACGATCTGTTTGCCCTGCACACCATGGGATTCCGTGGCGAGGCTTTGGCTTCGATTGCTGCCGTGGCACAGGTTGAACTGCAAACACGTCGACAGGAAGATGAGATAGGAACCAAGGTTTCAATTGCTGGGTCGAAGGTAACTCGACAGGAACCGGTATCTTGTCCGGTGGGATCTAACTTTAAGGTTGATAACCTGTTCTTCAATGTACCTGCCCGTCGCAAGTTCCTGAAGACGAATGCTACCGAGCTGAATAATATCTTGACAGCTTTCGAGCGTATCGTGCTCGTTTATCCCGATATTCATTTTACCTTGCACAATAATGGGGTAGAGATGCTGAACCTGCGTGCAGGCTCTGTACGTCAGCGCATTGCAGATGTGTTTGGAAAACAGTATAATCAGGATTTAGTACCTGTTGAGGTGCATACAGCCATGTGTACGGTTTCTGGTTTTGTGGGTAAACCTGAGGCTGCCCGCAAAAAAACTGGGTGCGACTATTTCTTCGTCAATGGTCGCTTTATGAAGCACCCTTACTTTCACAAGGCTGTGATGAAAGCTTACGACCGTTTGGTGCCCGAAGGTATGGCTGTACCTTATTTCTTGTATATAGAAGTAGAGCCAGGCGAGATAGATGTGAACATACATCCTACCAAGACCGAAATTAAGTTTGAGAATGAACAGGCCATCTGGCAGATTCTGTCGGCAGCTGTTCGTGATGGTATTGGCAAGTACTGCGAAGTGCCTTCGATTGATTTCGATACTCAGGGACAACCAGACATTCCCTTGTTTGATAGTAACAGCAACACTTTCCAAGATAGTTTTGCTGCGCCCAAGGTTAACTATAACCCAGATTATAATCCGTTTAAGCAGAGTGGTGGAAGTAGTTCCAGCAGTGTGCCTAATCAGTGGGAGAGTTTGTATCAGGGTGTGGAACAGGGCTCGTTCCGTGAGGAACCTGTACAGCAACCATCGTTCTTTGACGATGAAAACGTTGTGGCGCCACAGTCGGCTACCGAGATTCTCTCTGAGAAGTCGCCTGCTCACTACCAGTATAAGGGCAAGTACCTGATGACGGCAGTAAAATCCGGTCTGATGATTATCGACCAGCATCGTGCCAGCATCCGTGTGCTTTACGATCGTTACCTGAATCAGCACGACGGTCATGTTATCAGCACCCAGAAAATGCTGTTCCCTGAAACGATTACATTCTCGCCGTCCGAGGGTGTTACCATGCAGCAGCTGTTGCCCGAACTTACCGCTTATGGTTTCGACCTGAGCGATTTAGGTGGTAATACCTATGCTGTGAATGGTATTCCTGCTGGACTCGAAGGTATTAATCCGCAGAACCTGCTGCACGACATGCTGTCATCAACGAGTGCAGCCGATTCGATAGAGGCTATTCATACTGCTTTGGCACTCCGCCTAGCCCAGAGTGCTGCCATTCCTTATGGTCAGATACTGACTAACGACGAAATTGAGAGCATCATTAACGATCTTTTCTCGTGCTCGAACGTCAATTATACACCCGATGGAAAAGCTATACTTTGCATACTTCCACAGGGCGATATTGAGCATTTATTGGGTTAAAATGTGAATGAAGGTTAAATTCTAACAGATTTCTTGTAAAACATGCGGTAGTTTCAAAAAATCTTCTTACCTTTGCACCCGCTTACAAGAAATGAGGGCGTTTAGCTCAGCTGGTTTAGAGCATCTGCCTTACAAGCAGAGGGTCGGCGGTTCGAATCCGTCAACGCCCACAACAACAAGTTAGGATGTGATTTCGGTCACATCCTTTTTTCATTTAACAACAGACATAACTGCCACATGAAGAAGGTTAAGAATAGCGAACTACTGCTTTCATACATCCGTGAAGGACGTGAGATGAGCCAAAGAGAAAAACTTTGGTTGATTGTTAGTTTGAGTATTCCTTCGATCCTGGCACAGATATCAGCTACCATCATGTTTTTTATCGATGCCTCGATGGTGGGCCATTTGGGTGCCAAGGCATCGGCTTCAATCGGTCTGGTGGAAACTACCGGTTGGCTGTTGGGTGGTTTGGCTTCGGCAGCTAACATGGGCTTTTCGGTGCAGGTGGCGCATTTTATTGGTGCCAACGACTTTGAGGCGGCCCGTCGTGTCTTGCGCCAGGCTTTAGTGTGCTGTATGGTTTGGGCACTATTGATATCCATTACATCGGTAGCTATCAGTCCATTCCTGCCTTATTGGATGGGAGGAACGGCTGAGATTGCCCGCGATGCCTCATTGTATTTCGGTATTTTCGGAGCTTGTGGTATCTTTTTTCAGATGGAGGGATTGGCAGGTTCTATGCTCAAGTGCTCGGGTAACATGAAGATTCCCTCGATGTTGAATATCGGCATGTGCGTGATGGATGTGGTGTTTAACTACCTGTTTATTTATATTTTAGGTTTGGGTGTGATGGGTGCTGCCATTGGTACAGGTATGGCCATGCTGGTTACAGCTAGTCTGATGCTGTATTTCCTATTGGTACGCTCAAAAATGCTCTCATTGGTAGGACGCCCAGGTTCATTCAAGCCAAAAGCTGATACCATTGGTACTGCTTTCAGAATTGGTGCCCCCATGGGTTTGCAGCATCTGCTAATGGGATCGGCTCAGATGGTGAGCACGCTGATTGTGGCACCATTGGGTACGATTGCTATTGCTGCCCATTCGTTGGCTATTACGGTAGAGAGTTTATGCTATATGCCTGGTTTCGGTATTGCCGAGGCTGCCACTACATTGGTGGGACAGGGTATAGGTGCAGGGCAGAAACAGCTTACCCGCTCGTTTGCCCATATGTCGGTTGGTTTAGGCATGATGGTAATGACACTGATGGGTGTGCTGATGTGGACTTTTGCACCACAGTTGATGGCTATCATGTCGCCTGTTGATGAAGTGATAGCTCTGGGTGCTCAGGTTCTGCGTATCGAAGCATGGGCAGAGCCGATGTTTGCTGCTGCCATTGTAGTTAACGGTATTTTCGTGGGTGCAGGCGATACCATCATCCCGGCCATCATGAGTTTGGGTTCTATGTGGGCTGTTCGTTTGTCGTTGGCTGCCACACTGGCTCCCAAATGGGGTTTAATGGGTGTATGGACTGCTATGGCCATCGAACTTACCTTCCGTGGTATTATCTTCCTTGTGCGCTTGTTCAAAGGAAGTTGGGCTGATAAGTTGAAACTCAAGCAAGCTTAATTCATAATTTACTGTTTTAGTAGATAGCAAAAAAAAGCCGCTCAAGGGTCATCAACGACTCGAGGGCGGCACCAACAATCTATGAATAACTAAAAACCTTTTTCTGAGAAAAAACGGAGTGTCACCACTGCGTCTTTGTTATCCTTACTAACAAATCTTTTCTAACACCTTAGAAATACCTATCTCCAATTTAACTAATAAACCTAAAACCAAATTCTAACTAACTATTAACTCTAACTAAAACCTAAATCAATCAATCTTTATATACCTTAACTAATACCTCTGTATTGTTTTCTATGCTTCTATTAAAGAACTCTTGTTTTCTTTTGACGTTGCAAAGGTACGACGATTTTTGCAACCACACAAGAAATATGATGTACTTTCCTCAAAAAAGTACACTTCTTTTGATATACATCAAGCTGTTGTGTGCGAACACAATCGATTTGTGTGCGAAAACGGGTCTTTTTTACACTTGTTTACAGTGCGCTACAATTTTTCACGATTTTAGGAGTCTGATATAGGTTTCGTAGGGTATAAAACGGCCTCCCATGCGCTTTAAATGTGGTGTTTCAAACTGGCAGTCAATCAGTTTGCCGCCCAGTTTATCGAAGGTTTGTGCCAGATGTATCAGGGCTAACTTTGAGGCGTTGGGTACTAATGAGAACATACTCTCGCCGAAAAAGGCTGTACCTAGGTTTATGCCGTACAGACCTCCCACTAGTGTCTCGCCCTGCCACACTTCAACACTGGCAGCAAATCCCTGTCGGTGCATCTCGGTATAGGCCTCAATCATTTCAGGACCTAACCAGGCGCCTTCGTCGTTGTTGCGGTTTTGGGCGGTGGCGCAGCCACGTATCACCCCTTCAAAGTCTTGATTGATGGTTATCTGTAGTTCGCCCTTCCTGATAACTTGTTGCATGGAGTGGCTTATATGTACTTCGTTAGGAAATATAACGAAGCGCTGCAGCGGACAGTACCATAGCGGCTCCTGCTGGTGTCGGTAGGCAAACCAGGGGAAGAAACCATTGCTGTAGGCTAGCAGAAGTCTGTCAACAGATAGATCGCCGCCCACAGCCACTAATCCATCCTCTTCGCCAAGGTGTGGATCGGGAAACCACAGATCGTTATCCAATTGATAAACTGCCATCGCGTGTACTTATTATAATATGTCCACCTTGTTTCAGACTGCCGAACAGTATCTCGCGCATGAGTAGCGGTTTCAGTCGCTGGGCTATCACGCGGTCCATCTCGCGGGCACCGTATTCGTGGGTGTAGCCCTCGTCAAGCAGCAGCTTAAAGGCCTCGTCGCTCAGTGTCATCTCTACTTGTTTCGCGGTCAGTTTGTCCTGCAACTCGCTTAACTTCTTCTTTAGGATGAGTGTGGCCATCTCGTGATCCATATCGTTGAACACTACCGTGCCCGACAGGCGGTTGATGAATTCGGGCTTGAATGTTTTCTTTACCTGTTTCAACATGGCCTCGCCGCGCGATGTGTTACCTGTAAAGCCTATGTTGGCTTGTGCAGCATATTGGGCACCTGCGTTCGAGGTCATAATCAGTATCACGTTGCGGAAGTCGGCCTTGCGCCCTTTGTTGTCGGTCAAGCGTGCATAGTCCATTACCTGCAGCAGGATATTATAGATGTCCTGATGCGCTTTTTCTATCTCGTCGAGTAGTAACACGCAGTTAGGTGTTTTGCGGATGGCATCGGTAAGTAGTCCGCCATCCTCGTAGCCTATATAGCCTGCAGGCGAGCCTATCAGCTTGGCAACGGTGTGCTTCTCGGTATATTCACTCATATCGAAACGTAGCAACGCTATGCCAAGCTCTTTGGCCAGCACGCGTGCCACCTCTGTTTTGCCCACACCTGTGGGACCAACAAACAATAGTGATGCCAGCGGCTTATTGTCATCAAGCAGTCCGGCTTTCGACATCTGTACAGCTTCTACTACCTGACGGATAGCCTCGTCCTGTCCGTATATCTTCTGGAGCAGACGTGGGGCCAGTGTTTCCAGTTGAGCGTTATCGTCATCGCTGTTCATAGCCATAGTGTCTACCTTGCAGGTTTTTGCCAGTACATCGGCAATATCGACTTTGTTGACGTTTGCAGGTTGTGCGCCATCTTTAAGCTCTGCTGCAGCTCCTGCTTCGTCTATCAAGTCGATGGCTTTATCGGGTAGAAAACGGTCGTTTACGTATTTATAGCTGGCATCAACGGCAAAGTCGAGTGCCGCCTCGTCGTATGTGACGTGATGGAAACTCTCGTATTGCGAGCGTAACTGGCGCACGATGTGCTTGGTTTCTTCGGGTGTTGGCTCGGGAATGTCGATTTGCTGGAAACGGCGCACCAGACCTTTTGAACGGGCAAAGTGACGGTTGTACTCTTCGTAGGTTGTCGATCCGATAAAACGGATGCCGCCAGCTTCTAAGTAAGGTTTCAGCATGTTCGAAGCATCCATGGCGCCCTCGCCGGTGGCACCTGCGCCTACCAGCGTATGTATCTCGTCGATGTAAACGATGTTTTTGTCGCTTTCCTCTTGTATGCCCTCCATTATTTGCTTAATGCGGTTCTCAAAGTCGCCGCGATACTGAGTGCCTGCCAACAGTGTGCCCAGGTCAAGCTGGTATATCTTGCTGCCTTTCAGGCGTTCAGGTAGGTTCTGGTCCTCCTCAATCATGCGTGCAAGTCCCCAAACTAGGGCTGTTTTGCCTACACCGGGTTCGCCCACGTGCAGCGGGTTGTTTTTGTCACGTCGACAAAGTACTTGTATAGTACGCTGCAACTCCTGCTCGCAACCAATCAGTGGGTTGTGCTGTTGGTACAGTGTGTTCATACAGGTAACCAGTCGGCGCCAGGCTTCCTGGCCCTTTTGCTGGTCGCCTGTGCCCAGTTGGTCGGCTAACTCGTAGGCGCTAATCAGGTCGCTCATAAAGTTGCTTTCATTATCGCCTAACGCATCTTTCAGTAGGTAACAGGCCCAAGATTCTGGTAGATTAAGTAACCCCATCACCAAGTGAGGAACATCGAGTGCTGTTGCACTGCTATTGATGATTTGCGCGCAGGCAAACTCTATCAGTTGTCCCATTTGTGTCGATGCTTCGGGTTCGTAATCTATGTCTTCGGGTACGGTCTCTACTTCGTCTAACTTGTTTTCTATTCGCTCCTGAAACAGGTTGGCTGAATAGTAGCTGTCGAGTGTGTTGTAAAACTCATTGTCGTCCATCATTACCAACAGCAGGTGCTCGGGCATGATAAACTCATGTCGGTACTCTTTGCAGCACTTCATAGTATCGCTGAGCATCCTGGCGGCGCGTTTGGTTTGCTTTATCTCTGCCATAGTTATTCCTCTGGTTCAACAGTTAAACGGAGGGGAAATCCCTCTTCACGGGCCATGTTGGTGGCTTTACGCACCTTCGATGTGGCAACGTCATAGCTATAGATACCCACCACTGCTTTGTCGCTATGGTGTACCTGCAGCATGAGTGCCTCGGCCTCTGTCTCACTTTTAAAAAACACTTGTGTAAGTATCTTCACCACAAATTCCATCGTGGTAAAATCGTCGTTGTATATTGTTACTTTGTATCGTCGCGGCTCGCGCAGGTTGGTGTGCTGCCGCTCTTTTGTTGCCGATTGTTCTTTTGCCATATTTCGATTTTCGTTTTAAAAATCGTGGCAAAGATACATTTTTTAGCTGAATTAAGCAAGAAAAACGCTGTAAAATGCTTATAATAAAAAAATCGCTAAGTTCAAAACTTAGCGACCTTTTTAGTTGGGGTACCCGGACTCGAACCAGGAAAGGCAGGACCAGAATCTGCAGTGTTACCATTACACCATACCCCAAAATGTTTTTGCTTAAGAACTCTCTTGTTCTGTTTTGCGGGTGCAAAGGTACTACTTTTTCTTGAACTACCAAAATTTTTTGGGGAAAAATTATAAAAAACCGCAAATTTTTCACTTTTTCTTTGTTTTTTGGGCAATTTACACTACCTTTGTGCACAAATAATAGCAAATTTTGAATGATACAACTTGTAGAAACAATTAAAGACGCGATTCAGGAGAAGAAGGGCTGCGATATTGTAGTGGCCGACCTGACTAAAATAGAAGGAACCATCTGTCAGTATTTCATTATCTGCACTGGCAACTCGCCCACGCAGGTCGAGGCTATTGCTGAGTCGGTGGGGGATATGGTGCGCGAACAGTTAAGCGAGAAACCTGCACACGTAGTAGGACTTGAAAACGCTCAGTGGGTGGCTATGGATTATACTGACGTATTGGTACACATTTTCTTGCCCGATGTGCGCGAGTATTACGATTTGGAACATCTGTGGGAAGATGCACCTCTGACTCGTATTCCAGATTTAGACTAATATATATATAATAGGTATATGGAGAATAATCAAAAACCAAACAATAATAACGGTGCTAACGGTCCTAAGATGAATATGCCCAAGTTCAACATGAACTGGATATATTTCATCGCTATTCTGGCTTTAGGACTGCTTTACTTTACCAGTGGTGGTGCCGAAAATAGTAGCGTAGCAAAAACCGCATCGTATAGCGAGTTCAAAACTATGGTTGAGCGTGGCTATGCCAAAAAGATTGTGGTAAACAAGGCCCAGAGCATGCTACGTATGTATGTAAAGCCCGAACATATCCGTGATGTGTTCCACCAGGGAACGCAGCAAACGGGTGTTGAGCCTTATCTGGAGGTAGAATTCGGTAGCGTAGATCAGGTTGAGCAGTTTGTAGCCAAGGCTAAGGATGAAAAGGTGTTTACCGGTGATCTGGCTTTCGATAATAAACGTGATAACGAGTTCTTATCGCTGATTCTATCTAACCTCATTCCTATTTTATTTATAGTAGGATTGTGGATATTCCTGATGCGTCGCATGGGCGGCGGAGGCGGCGGCGTTGGTGGCGGTGTCTTCAACGTAGGCAAGAGCAAAGCAAAGATGTATGAGAAGGGTGGTGAGTTAGGCATCACGTTTAAGGATGTTGCCGGACAAGCTGGTGCCAAACAAGAGATACAGGAGATTGTTGACTTCCTGAAGAATCCACAGAAATATACCGACTTGGGAGGTAAGATACCCAAGGGAGCCCTGCTGGTCGGTCCTCCGGGAACAGGTAAAACCCTGTTAGCTAAGGCTGTAGCAGGCGAGGCTGGTGTGCCTTTCTTCTCAATGAGTGGTTCTGACTTTGTAGAGATGTTTGTGGGTGTTGGTGCCAGTCGTGTACGCGATTTGTTCCAGCAGGCCAAAACAAAGAGTCCTTGTATCATCTTCATCGATGAGATTGATGCTGTGGGACGTGCTCGTTCAAAGAATCCTGCCATGGGCGGTAACGATGAGCGCGAGAATACGCTGAATGCCCTGTTGACTGAGATGGACGGATTCGGTACAAATAGCGGTGTTATTATTCTGGCTGCTACCAACCGTGCCGATATGCTTGATTCAGCTCTGCTGCGTGCAGGACGCTTCGATCGTCAGATACACGTTGATTTGCCTGATCTGAACGAGCGTAAGGAGGTATTTAAGGTACACCTGAAGCCTGTGAAGATTGACGAAAGCGTAGATATCGACTTCCTGGCTCGCCAAACACCAGGCTTCTCGGGTGCTGATATTGCCAATGTTTGTAATGAGGCTGCGCTGATTGCGGCCCGTCATAATAGTCAGACTGTAACGAAGCAGGACTTCCTGGATGCCGTTGACCGTATTATTGGCGGACTTGAAAAGAAGACCAAGGTGATGACACAGGCCGAGAAACGCTCGATAGCTATTCACGAGGCTGGGCATGCTACCATCTCATGGTTTACCGAGTTTGCCAACCCATTGGTTAAGGTTTCTATCGTGCCACGTGGACAGGCCCTTGGTGCTGCCTGGTATCTGCCTGAGGAGCGCGTGCTGCAAACCAAGGAGGCGATGCTGGATGAGATGTGTTCGCTGTTGGGTGGTCGCGCAGCCGAAGAGCTGTTTGTGGGTCATATCTCGACAGGTGCTATGAACGACCTTGAGCGCACTACCAAGCAGGCTTACGGCATGATTGCTTATGCTGGTATGAGCGAAAAACTGCCTAACGTGTGTTATTATAATAATGCAGAGTATCAGTTCCAGAGACCTTATTCGGAAACCACGGCAAAGATTATGGACGATGAGGTGCTGCGTATGATAAATGAGCAATACGAGCGTGCCAAGCGGATACTTACCGAGCATAAGGAGGGACATGCCCAGCTGGCTCAGTTGCTGATAGATCGTGAGGTGATTTTTGCCGAGGATGTAGAGAAAATCTTTGGTAAGCGTCCCTGGACCAGTCGTGCAGAGGAGTTGCTTGAAGCCCAGATGAAAGCCGATGCTGAGCGTATGGCTGAAGAGCGTGCCAAGGAGCTCGAAGCAGAAGCAAAGGCTGCTGAGCAGAAAGCATTAGAGAGTAAACCCGAAGAAAAGGAGGATAAGGATGCGTAATTTTATTGTTAGAGCTATTACTGGCGTGCTGTTTGTTGCCGTGCTGGTGTGCAGCTTTTTGCGTCCGCAGGCAATGGTGCTGCTGTTTGCGCTGATTACAGGACTGACCATTTGGGAGTTTACCGGATTGGTTAACGAACGTGCGCAGGTGACGGTTAACCGCATGATATCTACTGTGGCAGGTGTATATCTCTTTTTTGCCATGGCAGGTTTCTGCAGCGAGCTTACCCCATCTGCTGTGTTCATCCCTTACCTTGTGTCTATCATCTATCTGATGGTGGCTGAGCTGTACCTGAAGAACGAGGATCCCATACATGATTGGGCCTATACCATGATGGCTCAGTTGTATATCGCCCTGCCGTTCTCGCTGCTTAATACGCTGGCATTCCACGCTGCGCCTCAGGGATTTGTGGCTTATGATGCTGTGTTGCCCTTGTCGGTTTTCGTGTTCCTGTGGATGAACGATACAGGAGCGTACCTCTGTGGATCGCTGTTGGGCAAACATAAACTCTTCCCCCGCATTTCGCCAGGAAAGAGTTGGGAAGGCAGCATCGGTGGTGGTATCTTAGTGATAGCCGTTGCCGTGCTGGTATGGTATCTTACCGATGAGTATCAGCTTAACCAGTTAGGACTGACCGCTGTTGAGTGGGCTGGATTGGGACTCACCGTAGTTATCTTTGGTACCTGGGGCGATCTGGTGGAGAGCTTGTTTAAGCGCACCATCGGTATTAAGGATAGCGGTAACATACTGCCCGGACATGGTGGCATGCTTGATCGTTTCGATTCGTCGCTGCTGGCCATCCCCGCTGCAGTAGTTTACCTCTACACCATTATGCTACTTTGATTGATAAAGTACACTTAAAGTTGGCTTATATGTATTTTCGAGGGTAAGGGTGATGAAACCACCTTTATCCTCGAATTTTGCGATACGGTGGTCTTTTCCATCCTTCAGCATGTTAGGCCAAGCGCCCAGTTGCTCCTCGAATGCATCGTGCATCTGCTGCCACATTTTTCGGGTGCTATCGTTGGTAGAGATGGTGTAGTTCTCCTGCAGTGCAACCAACGTATCGTTACGCTGAGCTAACATCAGACGGTAGTTAAGGTTGGGGTGATACATCGATACACGGGCAAAATCAGAGTCGGTCTTGGCTGAATCGATAGCAAAACCACGAGCAGCGAGCGAGTCGCAGAAGGTTTTGAAGGGCATACCCATTGAGAGTCCACGATAGTCGAGATACTTTTTCTCGCCATTTCCACAAGCACAGAGTGCTGCAATAGCCACTACGGCAATAAATAATTTCTTCATAACAAATTAGTTTTTTGTAATATTCGGTGGCAAAGATAGATATTTTTTTTGGAGTTTCCAAAAAAATCTATTAACTTTGCAACATGTTTCTATCAACATTACTACTTACGGCACTTGTTGCCATGCCTATAACACCCGATACCCTGCGACAGGAACAGCTTGATGAGGTGGTGGTGAAGTCGAACTCGGCTCGCCAGCGTCTGCGTCAGATACAGACTGGTGCTGAGCAGGTGCAACTGAAGGACCTTACTAACTCGCCGCAACTGTTTGGCGAACATGATATTATGCGCTCTATGCAGCTGCTTACAGGTGTAAAGAGCGAGAGTGATGCATCTAGCAGTTTCCAGGTGCGAGGTGGTACATCGGCCCAAAACCAGATACTGGTTGATATTGCTCCTGTATATAATGTGGGGCACCTGGCTGGATTGTTTTCGGCCTTTAATAGCGATGCACTTGTGTCGGCTACGCTCTATAAAGGTTTGCTGCCAGCACAGTACGGTGGCGCCTCGAGTGCGGTGCTTGATATTATCGGAAAAACAGGTAACAAGAGCGAGTACCACGGTGGCGCCAGTATCGGACTCCTTTCAGCAAAGGGTACCATCGAAGGCCCGATTGTGAAGAATAAGGCCGCCTTTTTAGTTACGGCACGCCGTTCGTATATGGACATGTTTCTGAAACTATCGCCCGATTTTAAAGGTAATACTTTGTATTTCTACGATATCAACGCCAAGGCTGACTGGACCATTAACGAGAACAACCAACTGTTTCTGAGTTTCTTTACAGGTCACGACCGTACGGCACTTGAGGATATGGTTGACATCCGTTGGAACAACCTTTCAACCAGTTTAAAGTGGTTGCACCATTTTGGCAGTAATGCCTATGCTCAGTCGACGGCTTACTACAGCGGCTATCAGACGGATAATGGTATTGATTTTCTGGGTATGAATATCTGGTTCTCTGGTCATATCCGTCAGACAGGTTTCCGACAGGATTTCCATGCCAATCTGGGAAAGTATAGGCTAGATGCTGGTTTGCAAACGGCTTTGCTTAATGTGAAGTCGGCCGAGTGGAAACAGGTGTCGTTGCACGAGAAGGAACAGCGCCGTGCCTGGGATAATGCATTTTGGCTGAACCTGATGGTGCCCATCACCAAAAAACTTGATGTTTCGGCCGGTCTGCGTGTGAGTGCCTTCTCGCCTTTGGGTGGTTCGTTGTATTACGATCTGGAAGATAATGGCGACATAGCTTGGTACTACAACTATGGTAAGAACCAGATAGTTAAAACCCACACAGTGCTTGAGCCCCGACTCTCTGTTAACTATCAACTATCACCTGTTGCCTCTCTTAAGTTCGGTTACACCCGTACTTCGCAGAATGTGCATGCCTTACGCAACCAGAGCACTGCAACACCCTTCGACCGTTACACCATGAGCAGTAACATTGTTAAGCCCGAGGTGGCCGACCAAGTGAGTGCAGGCTTGTTTATGATGACGCCCAATCAGGATTACGACTTCTCGGCCGAGGTTTACTATCGTCATATTAATAATGTGTTAGACTATCGCGATGGCAAATCGTTTGCCAGTGAGATAGAAATTGAGCGCTTGATGCTGGCGGGTAAGGGCAAGGGCTACGGTATAGAGCTGAGTGCCCGAAAGAACAACGGCAGACTGACGGGATGGATTGGTTACACGCTTTCGTGGTCGAAAACCAAGATTGATGGTATAAATCAGGGACGCTGGTACGATGCTAACAACGATCGCCGTCATGACATCAACATCGTGGCTATGTATCACCTGAATAAGCGTTGGAACCTGAGTGCCTCGTGGGTATATAACAGTGGTCAGGCTTTCACAGCCCCCAGTGGAAAGTATATGATTGAGGACAACTGGATATATTACTACACCGAGCGTAATGGTTATCGCGCACCAGCCTCGCATCATCTGGATGTAAGTGCTGTGTGGAGCAAGAAATACAGAAATCGCACCCATCAGCTGGTGTTCGGTATCTACAATCTGTATAACCGCTACAACCCCTTCCTCATTAACTTTGAGGATGGTGAGTATGGTGCAGGCACCAAGGCCAAGCAGTATTCGTTGTTCGGCATTGTACCATCGGTATCGTTTAATATTAATTTCTGATAGCTATGCGTAGATTACTATATATAATAGGTATATTAGGGCTGATGTCGTGTACAAAGGAAATCAGCATCGACTATCATAGTCACGATACACGCTATGTGGTTGAAGGTACTATTAACAATGATGGTACGGAGATACGTGTGAGCACCACCAATGCGATGGAAGATAATGCTACTGGCAGTGATGTGAACAACGCTACCGTTACAATGACGGCCGACGATGGTACCACTGCTACCATCCCCTTCGTACGCAATGGCTACTACCGTTCAAAGTTTGCTGGTATTGCCGGCACTGTTTATAAGTTGGATGTTGAGGTTGAAGGACACCATTTTACGTCAACTTCTACCATGCAGCGCACCCCCAAGATGAACGAGTTTAAACTGGTGTGGAAGAAGATGCTGACGGAGCGTTACTTGTTTGGTGACTTGCGCCTGCAGGACATACCTAACGAGAGTAACTGGTATTTTATGCATATTTATCGTAATGGTTTAGGTTATCGTTGGGCGGTGATGAAGGATGATAAGAATCCGAACAAGGAACTTCAGCAGCTGTTTACCTTCTTCCGTGATGGTCAGCACGATAATGACGTTCTACAGGATGGCGACGAGCTGCATATTGTTATACGTGCCATCGATCAGCGTGCTTACGACTATCTGTACTCTATGCAGCAGATGTCGAGCACGGCTACCAATCCTATTGATAACTTTACTGGTGGCTGTTTGGGGTATTTCTCAGCCAATAGCGAGATAGAATACTATCAGGATTTCTATTACCGCGATGTAACTGAAGATGACGAATAACCGTTAGTTTCGTTTGATAGTTTGCGAATAATGAAAGTAACGGTTATGCCTTTTTGTTCGTAGTCGTACCTGATAAGCACAGAACTGTCGGTAAACGAAACCACCTGTGCTAGGAGCGAGCGCTTGGCTCCGCCATCGTCAACATATGTAAGTTTCAGGTTATTGTTGTCGCACTGATAGTCGCCTTCGTAAATCACCATACCTTCTGTGTCGTAGGCGGTAAAAGTACCTTTGCGCACCATGCCGTTGTAATTGCCATCACCACGAAAAACAAACTGATCGTACGTAAAGTTATCGGGGCCTAAGTCGGTGTCGCCATCAATCACAACATCACCTTCGCCCCAACCGCGTTGCCAAGTGCCGACAATCATTTCGCCCAGTCGGCGTCCATCATCGTCACCACCACCGCAAGCGGTCAAAAATACCAGGGCAGCCACCATAGCTGCCCTGTATAAGAACTTACTTAACATTTCCAACCTTAACTAAGTACTCTGCAATCTGAACAGCATTAAGGGCAGCACCCTTACGTATCTGGTCGCCACTGAGCCAGAAGGTCAGACCGTTTTCGTCGCTCAGGTCCTTACGTACACGACCTACGTAAACATCGTCCTTGCCGGCAGTTTCCAGAGGCATGGGGTAGGTAAGTGTAGCGGGATCGTCCTTCAGTGTACAGCCGGGAGCAGCGGCGATAGCCTTCTGAGCCTCCTCTACGCTGATGGGGCGCTCGGTCTCAATCCAAACACTCTCTGAGTGAGAGCGCAGTGAGCTAACACGTACACACATGGCCGAGCACTTAGCATCGGTATGCATAATCTTACGTGTCTCGTTAAACATCTTCATCTCCTCCTTGGTGTAGCCATTTGGCTGGAACACGTCAATCTGAGGGATAACGTTATAAGCCAGCTGGTGGGCGAACTTCTTTACGGTCTTAACCTCACCATCCTCTACCATCTCTTTGTACTGCTGCTGCAGTTCGGCCATGGCAGCGGCACCGGCACCTGAAGCACTCTGATATGAAGCAACATGGATGCGTTTTATATGAGAGAGCTTTTCCAGAGGCTGGAGAACAACTACCATCATGATAGTGGTGCAGTTAGGGTTAGCGATTATTCCACGAGGACGGTTCAGGGCGTCCTCGGCGTTGCACTCGGGCACTACCAAGGGTACATCGTCGTCCATACGGAATGCACTCGAGTTGTCAATCATTACAGCACCATACTTTGTGATAGTCTCGGCAAACTCCTTCGATGTGCCTGCACCTGCTGAAGTGAAGGCGATGTCGACATCCTTAAAATCGTCGTTGTGCTGAAGCAGTTTAACCTCAATCTCCTTACCTTTAAAATTGTACTTCGTTCCGGCACTGCGCTCTGAGCCAAACAGTACCAGTTCGTCCATTGGGAAATTTCTCTCAGCGAGGATGCGCAGAAACTCTTGTCCTACGGCTCCACTTGCACCTACAATTGCTACTTTCATCTTGATAATCCTTTAAATGGTTACAATTTGGCCGCAAAATTATGTTTTTTTTTTCATTTTACCAAAAAAATGAGTACCTTTGTAGCCAAAATGACATTATTATTATCATATTTGCCGATTACAGACCCAACTTTTATCTTTTTTGTGGTGCTGATGATCATTCTGTTTGCTCCTATCGTGATGAGTAAACTTAGAATTCCGCATATCATTGGCATGGTTCTGGCGGGTATCGCCATCGGTCAATATGGTTTTAATATTCTGGTCCGCGACAACTCGTTCGAACTTTTTGGTAGGGTAGGTCTCTACTATATTATGTTCCTGGCCGGACTGGAGATGGACATGGAAGGTGTGAAGAAGCATTCGCGCCGATTCCTGCTGTTCGGACTGCTGACGTGCTTTGTCCCGCTGATACTTACCTATGCCATGTCGGTAACCATCCTCGACTATTCGTCATCGGCTTCGTTCCTGTTGGGCTGTATCATGGCGTCAAATACCTTGATTGCTTATCCTATTGTTGGTCGATATGGTTTGCAGAAGCACCAGAGCGTGGCTCTGAGTGTAGGTTCGTCGATGATATCACTGTTTATGGCGCTGGTGATGCTGGCTGCTATCTCAGGATCGTTCAGCAAAGATAGTGGTTGGTGGTTCTGGGTGCTGTTTGTGGTTAAGTTTGCCGCCTTCTGTGTAGGTAGCGTTGTTCTGATACCTAAGTTGACGCGCTATTTCCTGCGCCGATACAGTGATGCCGTGATGCAGTACACCTTCGTTATGGCGGTGATGTTTCTCAGTGCGGCACTCTCGTCGCTCATTGGTATCGAGGGTGTGTTTGGCGCATTCTACTCTGGTCTGATATTAAACAGATATATCCCACGTGTGTCGCCACTGATGAACCGCATCGAGTTTATCGGTAACGCGCTGTTCATCCCCTATTTCCTGATTGGTGTGGGTATGCTCATCAATCTGGGTACGCTGTTCTCTAGCATGCAGATGGTATGGATTGTACTGCTTATCGTGTTCTTCGGAACATTTGGTAAGGCTGTGGCTGCCTATATCTGCAGTCTGCTGTTCCGCCTGTCAAAGGCCGATGGTCACATGATGTTCGGTCTTACATCGGCCCATGCGGCTGGTGCCATCGCTATGGTGATGGTGGGCATCCGTTTAGAGGTGGCTCCCGGCGAATACCTGGTGAGCGACGACATGCTGAATGGTATCATTATGATGATATTGTTTACCTGTATCATCAGTACCATGATGACCGAGCATGCTGCCAAGAAGATTATCATTCAGGAGAAGACCCATCTGCAGGGTGATGTACCTAAGGATGACGACGAGAAGATATTGTTATGTGTGAAATATCCTGAGATTGCACCACATCTGCTGTATATGTCGATGTTTATGCGTAACCAGCGTTTGAATCGCGACTTGGTGGCGTTGAATGTGGTTTACGATGATGAGCGTAGCAATGCTGCTCGCGAAGAGGGTATCCGATTGTTGGAGCAACTGCAGCATACGGCCAGCGCCAGCGAGGTAAAGGTGCAAACGCAGGTGCGCTTGGCTACCAATATCGCCAATGGTATTAAGCACGCTTTCCGTGAGTTTGGATGCTCGGAGATTGTGATGGGGATGCACGTGCATACCGATATCAACCCCAGGTTCTGGGGAGAGTTTATCCAGAGTTTGTATAATGGCTTGAACCGCCAGATTCTGCTGGTACGTTTCGTTCAGCCTATGACCACGTTGCGTCGTATTCGTGTGGCAGTACCTTCACGAGCCGAGTTTGAGCCTGGTTTCCATCGTTGGCTCGAAAGGTTGAGTAGGTTGGCTGGTCAGTTGGACTGCCGTATCCAGTTCCATGGTCGCAACGAGAGTCTGATGCTCATCAAGGAGTATATCAACAACCGCCATCCCAATGTGCGTGCCGAGTACACCTACATGGCCCATTGGAACGAGTTGCCTCAGTTGGCTGCGGGTATTGCCGACGACCATCTGTTTGTGGTAGTTACAGCCCGTAAGGGTACCATCTCATACAAAACAGCGTTAGAGCGACTGCCTGATGAGTTGCAGAAGCACTTCTCGGGTAAGAACCTCATGATAATCTTCCCCGACCAGCATGGTGATACTAAGGACGAGCGCATGAGCTTTACTGAGGCACAGCACCACGAGGAGAAGAGTATCTATGATACTATTCTGCGCTGGATACACGAGAGGAAGATTAAACATTAAAAATTAAACATTAAAGATTAGAGATGATTGATATAAAGAATATAACCAAGAGCTTTGGCTCGTTACAGGTACTGAAGGGCATCGACCTCCATATCAACAAGGGCGAGGTGGTAAGCATTGTAGGTCCCAGCGGTGCAGGTAAAACCACGTTGCTGCAGATTATCGGTACACTCGACCGTCCTGATACGGGTAGTGTAGTGGTTGATGGTATCGATACAACCACGCTCTCATCCAAGCATCTTGCCGATTTCCGCAACCGCCATCTGGGATTTGTATTCCAGTTCCATCAGCTGTTGCCCGAGTTTACTGCTATCGAGAATATCATGATTCCCGCTTATATAGCTGGCACATCGCAGAGTAAGGCTAAGCAGCGTGCCAAAGAACTGCTTGAGTTTATGGGACTGGCCGATCGTGCTACCCATAAACCCAACGAACTCTCTGGTGGTGAGAAACAGCGTGTGGCTGTGGCTCGTGCGCTGGTAAACAATCCTGCAGTGATTCTTGCCGATGAGCCTTCTGGCTCGCTCGACACAAAGAATAAGGAAGAGTTGCATCAGTTGTTCTTCGATCTTCGTGATCAGTTCGGACAGACTTTTGTGATTGTTACCCACGATGAGGGACTTGCTTCGATTACAGATAGAACTATTCATCTTAAGGATGGACTGATATTACCTACGGAAAACATTGAAATAACAGAGGAAATATGATAAAATTAGGAGATTACAATACCTTGAAAATCGTGAAGTCGGTCGACTTCGGACTTTATCTCGACGGTGGCGAGGAAGGCGAAATTTTGCTTCCCCAGCGTTATGTTACTAACGATATGAAAATTGGTAACGAGGTTACGGTGTTTATCTACCTCGACCAGGAGGAGCGACCTGTGGCTACAACAGAGACACCTTATGCCAAGGTGGGCGAGTTTGTAAGTTTAGAGGTGGCATGGGTTAACCAGTTTGGCGCATTCCTTAACTGGGGTCTGATGAAAGATATCTTCTGCCCCTTCCGTGAGCAGAAAAAACGTATGGAGCAAGGTCAGCGTCATATCGTATATATTAAGGTAGATGAAGACAGCTATCGCCTGATGGCTACGGCTAAGGTAGAGAAATATCTCACTACACCTATCATTACCGATCTGCCATCGTTGCAGCATGGTGCCGAGGTGGATATTTTAGTGTGGCAGAAGACCGATCTGGGCTTCAAGGTGATTGTGAACAATAAGTTCCAGGGCCTGATATTCGAGAATCAGATTTTTCAGCCTCTGCACAGTGGTATGAAACTCAAGGCCTATGTGGATCATGTGCGTCAGGATGGCAAGATTGATATCGTTCTGCAGCAGACAGGCAGACAGCAAACGCTGGACTTTGCTGAGACACTGCTACGCTATCTTTACGAGAACGATGGATTCTGCAATCTGGGAGATAAGTCGCCTGCCGAGTTGATTTATGACCGCTTCCAGGTATCAAAGAAAGCCTATAAGAAAGCTGTTGGCGATCTCTATAAGCGTCGCCTCATCACCATCGAACCTGATGGCATTCGCTTAGTAAAATAAAGGCAATAAAAAACCTCGCCGATTGGCGAGGCTTTTTTATGTTTAGAACTCTGCTGATTTCGGAGTACGTGGGAAGGGGATCACGTCGCGGATGTTCTGCATACCTGTTACGAACAGGATGAGACGCTCGAAACCAAGACCGAAACCGGCGTGTGGGCATGAACCCCACTTGCGGGTGTCGATGTACCACCAGAGGTGGGTCTGGTCCATCTCGCGGCGATTAATCTCGCCCATCAACTTATCGTAGCTCTCCTCACGAACACTACCACCGATAATCTCACCAATCTGTGGGAAGAGTACATCGGTACCCTGCATGGTAGGACCAGGGGCAACAGCACCCTTATAACCTACTGAACCACCATCGGCAGTGTCCTGGTTCTGCTTCATATAGAACGACTTGAATGCACGTGGGTAGTCGGTCATGATAACAGGCTTCTTGAAGTGCTCTTCAACCAGGTAGCGCTCATGCTCGCTGGCCAGGTCGTCGCCCCAGTTGCAGGGGAACTCGAACTTCTTGCCGTTCTTGATAGCCTCCTGCAGGATATTGATACCCTCAGTGTAAGGCAAGCGAACGAAGGTCTCCTTGAGTACACCCTCCAGACGCTCGATCAGAGTTTTATCAATCATCTTGTTCAGGAACTCGAGGTCGTCCTTACAGTTATCGAGAGCCCAGCGTACGCAGTACTTGATGAAGTCCTCTTCAAGATCCATCAGCTCTTCCTGATCCAAGAAAGCAACCTCAGGCTCAACCATCCAGAACTCAGCCAGGTGACGAGGTGTGTTACTGTTCTCTGCACGGAAAGTAGGACCGAAGGTGTAGATAGAACCCAGTGCGGTAGCACCCAGCTCACCCTCCAACTGACCAGATACAGTCAGCGAAGTCTGTTCACCGAAGAAATCATCGTCGTAGATAATCTTGCCGTTCTCGTCCTTCTTCAGGTCGTACAGGTTCTTGGTAGTTACCTGGAACATGTTACCTGCTCCCTCACAGTCACTGGCAGTAATCAGTGGGGTGTGGAAGTAGAAGAATCCATGCTCGTGGAAGTAGGTGTGGATAGCCATCGCCATGTTGTGGCGGATGCGCATCACTGCACCAAAGGTGTTGGTGCGCAGACGCATGTGAGCGTTCTTACGCATTACCTCGAAGCTCTGGCCCTTCTTCTGCATGGGGTAGTCGTTGCCGCACAGACCGTAAACCTCAAGCTTAGTAGCCTGGATTTCGCTGCTCTGACCGGCACCCTGACTCTCAACCAGTGTACCCTCGGCGCTGATGCAGGCACCAGTGGTGATATCCTTCAATACCTGCTCGTCGAACTTAGTGGGATCAACAACAATCTGCACATTCTTGATGGTAGAACCGTCGTTGAGTGCAATGAAGTCTACAGCCTTAGAGCTGCGGTGCGTGCGCACCCAACCCTTAACGCAAACCTCCTTGCCATATTCAGTGCTCTTCAGCACATCAATAATCTTTGTTCTTTTCATTATCAATTGTCAATTATCAATTGTCAATTACTCATAAGCTCCCATACGCAGGCGGTCAACCTCCTCCTCGGTCAGGTAGCGCCAGTCGCCACGCTTCAGGTTCTTCTTAGTCAGACCAGCGAACTGTACGCGGTCGAGCTTCTGAACACGGTAGCCCAGGCTCTCGAAGATACGGCGAACGATACGGTTCTTACCTGAGTGAATCTCGATGCCAACCTGCTTCTTATCGGTAGGATGAGCATACTGAACGTCGTCGGCCTTAATCTCACCATCCTCAAGCTGGATGCCCTCGGCAATCTGTGCCAGGTCGTGAGCGGTAACGTTCTTATCGAGGTAAACGTGATAAATCTTCTTCTTCAGGTACTTAGGATGTGTAAGCTTAGAAGCCAGATCGCCATCGTTGGTGAGCAGCAGCACACCAGTGGTGTTGCGGTCGAGACGACCTACGGGGTAGATACGCTCAGGACAAGCGTTCTTAACGAGGTCCATTACAGTCTTACGCTGCTGAGGATCGTCGCTGGTAGTAACGTAGTCCTTTGGCTTGTTGAGCAGTACGTAAACCTTCTTCTCGATGTTTACGGGCTGATCGTGGAACTTAACAACATCGGTACGCAGGATCTTTGTTCCCAGCTCGGTTACAATCTCGCCGTTAACCGATACTACACCTGCCTGGATGAACTCGTCGGCCTCGCGACGGCTGCAAACACCAGCATTAGCCAGGAACTTGTTCAAACGCAGTGGCTCGTTTGGATCGTAGT
The DNA here is from genome assembly GCF_000025925.1 of Xylanibacter ruminicola 23. Taxonomy (NCBI): domain Bacteria; kingdom Pseudomonadati; phylum Bacteroidota; class Bacteroidia; order Bacteroidales; family Prevotellaceae; genus Xylanibacter; species Xylanibacter ruminicola. The sequence continues at coordinate 66,338 of NC_014033.1, forward strand.
TAATCTCCTTGTACTCGATGCGCTTCTTCATAGAGTACTTTGCATTTGGATCGTAGTCGGCTGTGCGCTGACGTGGACCCTTCTTATAAGGAGCTGCTCCGTAAGGCTTGCCATAGCCACCCTGCTGAGGACGACCGTAGCCACCCTGCTGAGGACGACCGTAGCCACCCTGCTGGGGACGACCGTAACCACCCTGCTGAGGACGACCGTAGCCACCCTGCTGAGGACGCTGGCCATAACCGCCACCCTGTGGACGCTGGCCGTAGCCACCCTGCTGGGGACGACCGTAACCGCCCTGCTGAGGACGACCGTAGCCACCCTGTGGGCGCTGGCCATAACCACCCTGACGCTGCTGACCGTAGCCACCATCGTTATTGTAGTTGTTACGTGGACGATAGCCTCCCTGAGGACGCTGAGGTGCATTGCTCTGCAAACCTGCGCCGAATCCCTCTGGGCGGAACTCGCCTTCGTCGTTGTTATTGCGATAGCTGGGACGCTCATATACTGGGCGCGCAGCGGTATGAATGCGTGGACGTGGTGAACGACCTGGACGATACTCCTTCTGATATCCGTCCTGTGCAGTCTCTTCCTGTTTTTTCTCGTTGTTTTCGAAATCCATGACTTGTTATTCTTTAAAATGTTACTAATTTCTATAAATATACTAATGTGTAATTAAATGCCTGTATAGGTTGATGGGGTAATGGCACGAAGTTCTTCTTTTACATCCTCACTCACCTCGAGTGTTTCAATGAAATTCTTGATCTTTTCGCCAGTCAGCTTCTCGTTGGTACGAGTCAGCGCCTTCAGGGTCTCGTATGGGTTGGGGTAGGCCTCACGACGCAGAATAGTCTGGATAGCCTCGGCTACTACTGCCCAAGTGTTGTCGAGATCCTCCTGCAGCTTCTCCTCGTTCAGAATGAGCTTGCGCAAACCCTTCAGTGTGCTCTGGAAAGCAATCACAGCATGACCCATAGGTACACCTACGTTACGCAGAACGGTAGAGTCGGTCAGGTCGCGCTGCAAACGGCTTACGGGCAGCTTTGCTGCCAGGAACTGCAGAATGGCGTTGGCAATACCCAGGTTACCCTCAGAGTTCTCGTAGTCGATGGGGTTCACCTTATGTGGCATAGCACTCGAACCAACCTCGCCCTTCTTGATCTTCTGCTTGAAGTAGTCCATAGAGATGTACATCCAGAAGTCGCGATCCAAGTCGATAACGATGGTGTTGATACGACGCATAGCATCAAAGATAGCACCCAACCAGTCGTAGTTCGAAATCTGAGTGGTGTACTGCTCGCGCTCCAATCCTAACTTTTCGCTTACGAATGTGTTACCAAACTCACGCCAGTCGTACTGTGGATAAGCCACGTGGTGAGCGTTGTAGTTACCGGTAGCACCACCGAACTTGGCAGTGATAGGGGTAGCCTTCAGACCGCGCAGCTGCTCTTCCAGACGGTACACGTAAACCATTACCTCCTTACCCAAGCGGGTTGGCGATGCAGGCTGTCCGTGGGTCTTGGCCAGCATAGGGATGTTCTTCCACTGCTCGGCATAATCGTGCAGTTGCTCAATCAGCTCCTCCACCATAGGATAGTAAACCTGCTCCAGAGCCTCCTTGATAGAAAGGGGAACGCTGGTGTTGTTAATGTCCTGCGATGTGAGGCCGAAGTGGATGAACTCCTTGTAGCTCTCGAAACCGCCCATGGCGTCGAGCTGCTCCTTGATAAAGTACTCTACGGCTTTTACGTCGTGGTTAGTAATCGACTCAATGTCTTTCACACGCTGTGCATTAGCGGGTGTGAAATTACGGTAGATGTCACGAAGTTGATCGAATGTTGAGTGGTTGATACCCTGAAGTTGAGGTAATGGCAATTCACACAAGGCAATAAAATACTCTATTTCAACGCGTACCCTGTAACGTATCAAGGCATACTCTGAAAAGTATTCTGCCAATGGTTCGGTCTTACTTCTGTAACGGCCATCAATAGGCGAGATGGCTGTCAATAAACTTAAATCCATGTTTTAAATTAATTCCTGTAATTATCGATAATTTCTAAACGTTCAATATCCTTCTTTAACCCAAAACCGCAACCTCATCGGCTGCGGAAAGCGGATTTTTTGTGTTGTGGGCGTTGACGGATTCGAACCGCCGACCCTCTGCTTGTAAGGCAGATGCTCTAAACCAGCTGAGCTAAACGCCCTTGTTTCTTGTTTGCGGGTGCAAAGGTACAAAGAAAAAATGAAACTGCAAAATTTTCAGGCGAAAATCTTGCAGTTTCTTGTAAATTTATAGCTGATAGAGGTCGTTTGCGGCCATCAACTCCACTTTTTTGTCTGAAAGTATCTTCTCGCAGGCATCCAAATCGGTGGGGCGGATTACCACTGTGGCCACATCGCCATTAGCAAACGAATACATATACTCGATGAAAACACCGTTCTGTGAGAGGTGCTTCAGTACGATGGCCAGCGAACCACTGGTGTTGGGGCATACAAATCCGATCACGTCAGTAATCTTCACGGCAAAGTGTGCCTCTTTCAGAACCTGATAGGCTTTGTCGGGATCGGAAACGATGCAGCGCAGAATACCAAAGTCGCTGTTATCGGCAATACTCATGGCCGAAAGGTTGATGCCTGCTGCACCAAGCACCTCGGTCACCTCAGTCAGACGGCCTGACTTGTTCTCAAGGAAAATTGATAGTTGCTTAGTCTTCATAATTACGATTGTATTTTTAGATGTTACGTTTGTCAATCACACGCTTGGCCTTGCCCTCCGAGCGCTCAATGCCCTTTGGCTCAACCAACTTAACCTTGAAGCCCAGTCCGATCACGCTACGCAGCTCGCCTTCCAGCTTCTTCTGCAAACCAACCATCGTGGCCATATCGTCGGTAAAGTACTCCTCCTTCACCTCAACCTTCAACTCTGAGGTATCGGTATTGTTCACGCGGTCAACAGTGAGCAGGAAGTGAGGCTCGTACTCAGGCAACTTCAGGATGACATCCTCAATCTGCGATGGGAATACGTTCACACCACGGATAATCAGCATATCATCGCAACGGCCCAAGATACGATCCATACGTACCAAGGTACGTCCGCACTTACACTTGTCGTAGTGCAGGGCTGTCAGGTCGTGGGTGCGATAGCGGAGCAATGGCATACCCTCTTTAGTAAGGTGGGTGAATGTCAGCTCACCGAACTGACCTTCTGGTAGAGGCTCGCCTGTCTTTGGGTCCAGAATCTCTGGATAGAACAGGTCCTCGTTCAGGTGGGTGCCGCACTGGTGCTCGCACTCGTAGCCTACGCCAGGACCGGCAATCTCGCTCAGTCCGTAGATATCGTAAGCTTTAATACCCAGACTCTCTTCCAGTTTCTTACGCATCTTCTCGGTCCAAGGCTCTGCACCAAACACGCCCACTTTCAGCTTAAACTCATCGCGGCTCCATGGGCACTCTTTCATGGCTTCGCCCAGGAACATGGCGTAGCTGGGGGTACAGCACAGAATGGTGGTGCCAAAGTCGTGCATCAGGGTCATCTGCTTCTGGGTGTTACCTGAAGAGATGGGGATTACCGATGCGCCGATATTGGTGGCTCCGTCGTGAGCGCCAAGACCTCCAGTAAACAGGCCATAGCCGTAAGCTACCTGGAAGATATCGTCCTTACCTGCACCATAGGCGGTAAAGGCACGACTGATGGCTTCGCTCCACATAGCAAGGTCTTTGCGGGTGTAAAGTACTACAACTGGTTTACCGGTTGTTCCCGATGAGGCATGGATTCTGACAATCTGACTCATGGGCACGGCAGCCAGTCCGAAGGGATAGTTGTCGCGGAGGTCGAGCTTATTAGTAAAAGGCAGCTTGGTAATGTCGTCGATACTCTTGATATCGCCTGGTTCCAACCCCATCTCCTGAAACTTCTTACGGTAGAAGGGGGTGTTGTAATATACATACTCTGCCATTTTTACTAGGCGTTGACTCTGGATTTCGCGAAGCTGTTCGCGATCCATACACTCCATTGTTTCATTCCAAATCATGTCTGTTTCTTGTCGTTGATTATATGTACTTTACGGGCACAAAGTTAAGGTATTTTTTTGAATCAACCAAGAAAGTACCATCAAAAGTATATATTTTATTTATTTGGTTTGGAACTTTCGTATATTTATCGTATTTTTGCCCCAGTTCTATATATTAATAAGGTATGAAGAAACTATTTTTATTGCTAATGGCCGTTTTAGGTCTCAACACAGCCTGTGGCCAGTCACCTTACGAGGTAGATGAGTTTACCACCGCGAGTGGAAAAACCGTTAAGTTTCATGCGCTGATGCACTCGTGTATCCGTATTCAGTATGATGGCAAGGAGATACAGATTGATCCTGTGACGAAGCTGGGCAATCGTTCTATCAACTATGCAGCCATGCCTAAGGCCGATTACATCTTTGTAACCCATGAGCATGCCGACCATTACGATGCTGCTGCACTTAAAACATTATCGGCTGACAAAACGCAGCTGGTGATGAATAAGCGCTGTGCCGATATGTATGGTTCTGGTAAGGTGATGGCGAATGGCGACAATCTGCAGTTAGCCGATGTTAGCGTTGAGGCTGTGCCTGCGTATAACTCTACGGTAGGTCGCGAGCAGTTCCACCCCAAGGGGCGCGATAATGGCTATATCCTTACTATCGATGGTTTGCGTATCTATATTGCCGGCGATACCGAGGATATCCCAGAGATGGCACAGATTAAGGATATCGACATTTCCTTCCTGCCTTGTAACCAGCCTTATACGATGACGCCCGATCAGTTGGTACGTGCAGCAAAGGTTATCAAACCCAAGGTGCTGTTCCCTTATCACTACGGACAAACCGACCTGAGCTCGATACCTGCTCAGCTTGAAGGAACAGGCATCGATGTAAGGATTCGTCATTACGAGTAAGGGCTACTCGTAATCGTCGATTACTGAGTTCATGAAATCCATCATTGGCTTGGCGGCTTTGAACATGCGTTCAATTTCGTCGAGCCATTTTTCGCCTTCATAAAAGTCGTCTGGCACCTGATGCCAGCAACAGTAATCCTTCATGCGCAGATACTCTACGTAGGGCCAGTCTTTGGGGAATCCTACTGGGCATTTCTTTAGTTTCTCCAGTCCAAAGCCCTGGGGCTGGTCCCAGCTCGATACATCCGTTGGTGTCGAGAAGCTGCTGGCTACAGGGCTACCGTAGTATTTCTTGAATTCTTTATTCTCTACGCACTTCAGCCACTCTGCTGTGTTGCCCATCATCTCATTGCGGCACGATGTGAGTATATTGGTTGGCAACCAATAGTTACCACACGCCACCATGCAATGTCCTGGCTCCAGGTGCAGGTAGTATCCGCCATGCAGAGCTTTCTTACCATGGGCTGCAATATAGCCGCCAAAGTGGTTCTTGTAGGGCGACTTATCGGGTGAGAAACGTGTGTCGCGATTAAAACGATACGTGCAATCCTTTACTGTAAGATGTGCAATCGAGGGGTCGAAACTCGCAATCCTGTTAATAGCCATTTCAATTCCAGCTTCGAAATCTGCCCTTACAGCATCATACTCCGCCTTATGCTCCCAAAACCAATCACGGTTGTTATTTGCCATCAACTGCTTCAGATAGCTTAGAATTCGTTTTGTATCCATATCCTTTGTTTTTATTTTGTTTTCTGATAAGCCAGGCGTTCGTCGCCCGAAAGTAGGTAGATGATGCCGCAGTAGGTAAAGCCTTCTTTGAGAATGACGTGCTGCATAATTTGATTGTCGCGATGGGTGTCGATGCGGATGTTGCTGTCGTGGGCAAAGCAGAAGTCCATGATGCTCTTAAAAACACCGTGGGCATCAGGATAACTGGCAATGCGGTGCACTACGTGATAGGGTAGAGTGTCCTCTATCCAGTTGCCCTCGTAGATTTTGGCGTAAGTTGGATCTGGACTGGGTAGAAAGGCGAAATAGGCCACGATGGTGCCATCGTCTTCTACCACATAGCCGCCACCAATCTCTATGTCGTGCAGAATCACATCTGTTGTGGGGTAATTGTCGGCCCATTGGTGCATGTTGCCCGATTGCCGCATAATCTTTTTGGCTGCAGCGATGACGTTCATGATGTCGTCAACCTGCTGCGGGTTGGCTTTTGTGATGGTTCTATTCATTGTCTGATTATCAATTATTAAACTTTTTAATTCGCCGGCAAAGTTACAAAAAACTTATGAAACAGGCGCTGGAAAAGTACTATTAATGAACGGCACAAACGATTATTTAACAAATAAGGGCTCGCTTGATGGCGAGCCCCCTCGTGTTTTTCAGGTACATGTTAATGACATAATTTATTTCCACCAGAACTCATCTACAAATGTACCTTGTACATAGTCTGTGAATTTCTTATTTTCATTAGCAATATTTCTTCTTTCTGGTACAGGTACGAATGTGTCGTCGACCAGTATCTTACAGGCTGCTTCACCTGTTGTGGCCTGGAGCTCCATCCATGAGCCGTTCTTATATACCTCAATCTTAATATTCTTAATCTGCTCGGGAGTGGTGTACTCGCCGGTAATCTCGAACTCAACGGGGTCAACATTCGGACCAGCACCCGTGTTATACATCTTATATTCGCCCTTTTCGTTGGGAGTTGTTTCGCCGAACAAGCCATGAACCTCTATGCCCATCACTCTGAGTGGAAGCACACCGCCAGCACAAATCAGTCTCAGTGTGGTCTTGCCGCCTTCGGCCTTCACTACGTCGAAGACAACGTCGTTGAAGTCGAAATCTCCAGCTTCTGAAGCCGACAGGTCCTCAGCAATCACGCGGTAGAGTGGGGTGCTGCCGCCAACAAAGCCTGGGTTACATGGTGTTTCGGGAATGGTAATATTGGGCTTGCCCGATTTGAAACCGGCCGCGTAGATGTTGTCAGCTATGCCGAAACCATCAACTGCGTAGATAACCGTTCTGCCGGCACCGCTGTCGCCTTGTGCGAAGTGAGTCTCTGCCGAAACATAGAGGTTGCCGCCGTAGATGATTGCGCCATGACTGTTGGTACTAGCAAGAGATGGGTCTCTGACAATATCCTTAGCCTGGAATACTGCATACCCATCTGGCGAGATGCCATAGATGCCATATCCTGAATCACCGGTTCTTCCGCATTCAAACTGGGCTGTTTTCTCAACTTTAAACACAGCATTCTCGCCCATCAAGATCTTAAATGGACCAGAAACGGCGCCAGAGCTTGAGTCTCTACCTCCATAGAAATTCTCTGTTACTACACCGCAACCAGCATCAATCTTGAAGGCACCTTCGGCAGATGAGATGTTCATCTCAAAGTCGTGGGTCACCTCAAGGAAACAGTTGTTGATTACGTTCTCGCTTCCACCGATGTAAGCATAGTCATAAGTAGTCCAATGTCCATTGTTTACCCAGCCAGAGTTGGTAGATTGGATTTTGGTGGTGTTGGTAACGTTACACTCGGCGTTGTTCTGTATAGCAGCTGCTTTTACAGTAACATTGGTGGCAGTGATGGTACCATCGTTTACAATTCGGCTATTGTTACTTTCGATATTTATGTTTCCTGCTTCCAGTGTGCCGACATTATAGAGGAAACCTGATACGTTAGTTTCGAAGGTGCCAACTTTGATGGTTCCATGATTGTAGATCTTGGTGCTATTGTTAGCCTTGAGGAGACCTGATGCCTCGAGTGTGGCACCTGCGGCAATATAAATGGCATCAACATTGAGAGTGATGGCACTAACCTCGCCTAACTTTAAGGTTGCTCCTTCAATCAGATAGATTGCCGATCGATAGTCAGGTGCAAATTTGGGGGAGTTGGCATCAGTGTCGCTATCTGATAAATCTACGGTTCCTGTTACATAAATCGTGCTGGCGCCAGCATACGTAGAAACAGATGGGGTTTCTGCATCAATGTAATAATTACCTGCTCCACCTCCCCATGATGGCAGTCTGTTGACACCTGCAGGTACTGCATTCAAGAAATTGCTGGCATTGCAGTCGGTCGGGAATGTGATGGTAGGCTGTAAGTTACCTTTGTACGAGGCATAAGTGCCCGCAGCACGGGTAAGGGCGCGTGTGTTGGCTTTCTTGCTGCTGAATCCCCAGTCAACATTGGAACCAACCTTACCAAACGCTTTTTCAAAAGCTGCAGCATACTTTTCGTTCAAATTCTGTTCAACTTTCTCTTCGCTGTAGAGATATTTATCATGACTACACGACGAGAGCATGATCGTAACCAGAAGGGTGGTTACAATTGCTATAAATCCGAAATTTCCTTTTGTTGTCATAATTGTAATAGGTTAGATTAGTAATTGCATTCATCATTGATATATTTGGCGCAAATATACGAAAAATACAAGTATGTTGTACTTGGTGTATGGTTAATTAGTGTTAACTGTTGCGCAAAAATAATGTGTTCGAAAATAAAAAGCATTGTATGGTCGATAGATTACGCGTGGTATATGCCAGAATCTTAGATGCCCTATCGTATATTTTTTCTATACAATAAACATTATTATTATTGAAAATTATGTAATTAGCCTACATGCCTACATGTTTTTATCGTAAATGCCTATTATACAATATGTTACAAAGTTTAAAGCCTACATAAAGCCCCACAAAAGCCTACATAAAGCCTACATAAAGCCTACATGCAGCCTACATGTTTTTGCCGTTTACCCACGTACTAACAGATATTGTTTGCCTGGTTAGCAGCTTTTATCCTTAATACTTGTTACGAAATTCTCTAGAGAATTTTGCTACTACCTAGGCACTCAGCAATGTTTAGTAAGGCACTTAGCCGAAAATTCTCTAGAGAATTTCGCAGCATCCTTTAGGAAGAAATATTGCAAGTACATTAATAAGTATGTTTTCGCAAGGCAGAAAGTAGCTTTTCGCATACTGATAAGTAAGCATCAAAAGGCCCAAAAGCTACTTTTCGTACCCTAAAAAGCTACTTTTCGGTCGATTTTATGTAGGCTTTATGTAGGCTTTTGTGGTACTTTATGTAGGCTTGAAAACGCCAGAAACCCTTTATGCATGCGGTTTTCGAGCGATTTTATGTAGGCATGTAGGCAATATGCCGAAAAATTTTGGGTGGAAATGGAATCATATGGAATACTGGTTGATTGAGAAATAAAACAAAAGAGGTGCAGACGTTGAATCTGCACCTCTTGGTTATGTTGTAAGTAAATCAGTTGTTTACTTTACCTCCTCAAAGTCGGCGTCCTGGATGTCCTCAGCCTTTGGACCTTCCTGCTGGGCCTGCTGCTGACCGCCCTGGAACTGATCGCCACCAGGCTGACCGGCTGCACCGCTCTGCTGGTACATCTGCTGCGAAGCAGTCTGCCAAGCAGTGTTCAGGGCTGCGATAGCTGTGTCGATAGCAGCTACGTCGCCTGCCTTGTGGGCATCCTTAAGCTGCTGCAGAGCCTGCTCGATAGCTGGCTTGTGCTGTGCAGGGATCTTATCGCCAAGCTCCTTCAGCTGATTCTCGGTCTGGAAAATCATAGAGTCGGCCTGGTTCAGCTTGTCAATGCGCTCGCGCTCCTTCTTATCGTTCTCTGCATTCTGCTCAGCCTCGGCCTTCATGCGGTTGATCTCGTCCTGTGACAGACCAGATGAAGCCTCGATGCGGATGGCCTGCTCCTTACCTGTAGCCTTATCCTTGGCAGATACCTTGAGGATACCGTTGGCATCGATATCGAAGGTTACCTCGATCTGAGGAATACCACGGCGTGCAGGAGCGATACCTGTGAGGTTGAACTGACCGATTGACTTGTTCTGTGAAGCCATTGGACGCTCACCCTGCAGAACGTGGATAGTTACCTCGGTCTGGTTATCAGCTGCAGTAGAGAATGTCTCGCTCTTCTTGCAAGGGATAGTGGTGTTAGCCTCGATCAGCTTGGTCATTACGCCACCCATGGTCTCGATACCCAGTGTAAGAGGAGTAACGTCGAGCAGTACGATGTCGCCTACGCCACCTTCCTTGTTCAGGATAGCACCCTGGATTGATGCACCTACGGCTACAACCTCGTCGGGGTTAACACCCTTTGAAGGCTCCTTACCGAAGTAGTTCTTAACCAGAGTCTGAACAGCTGGGATACGGCTTGAACCACCTACCAGGATTACCTCGTCGATATCAGCTGTGTTCAGCTTAGCATCGGCCATAGCCTTCTGACATGGAGCCAGACAAGCCTGGATGAGGTCGTGAGCCAGCTGCTCGAACTTAGCACGGGTAAGAGTCTTAACCAAGTGCTTAGGTACACCTGCTACAGGCATGATGTAAGGCAGGTTAATCTCGGTGCTTGTAGAAGAAGACAGCTCGATCTTAGCCTTCTCGGCAGCCTCCTTCAGGCGCTGCATAGCCATAGGATCGGCAGTCAGGTCGGCACCCTCGTCGTTCTTGAACTCCTGTACCAGCCAGTCGATGATAACCTGGTCGAAGTCGTCACCACCCAGGTGAGTATCACCATTGGTAGAGAGTACCTCGAATACGCCGCCACCGAACTCCAGAATAGAGATATCGAATGTACCACCACCCAAGTCGAATACGGCAATCTTCATATCCTTGTTAGCTTTGTCAACACCGTAAGCCAGAGCTGCGGCTGTAGGCTCGTTTACGATACGCTTTACGTCGAGACCGGCAATCTGACCAGCCTCCTTAGTAGCCTGACGCTGAGAATCAGAGAAGTAAGCAGGTACGGTGATAACAGCCTCGGTAACCTCCTGACCCAGATAGTCCTCTGCAGTCTTCTTCATCTTCTGCAGAACCATAGCAGAAATCTCCTGTGGAGTGTACTTACGACCGTTGATGTCAACACGTGGGTAGCCACCCTCGTTAACTACAGTATATGGTACACGACCAATCTCTTTCTCGGTCTGCTGCCAATTCTCACCCATGAAACGCTTAATAGAGTAAACAGTGTTCTTAGGATTAGTGATGGCCTGACGCTTAGCAGGGTCACCGATCTTACGCTCACCGTTATCAACAAAACCAACTACTGAAGGTGTTGTACGCTTACCCTCGCTGTTGGCAATTACTACTGGCTCGTTACCCTCGAATACGGCAACACAGCTGTTGGTAGTTCCTAAATCGATTCCAATAATCTTTCCCATAATTCTTATATTTTTTTAATTTATACTCAATTTGTCACAATCGGGAGTGCAAAGCATGTGCCAAAATGTCCTTTTATGATAAAAATGTTTTTTATTACGTCATTTTGGCACAAAATATTTGGATATTCATCCGAAAAAGTCTATCTTTGCACACAGAATTCTATATTAAAACAATCGGTCATGATGAAAAAAACGTTTTTAACTGCCTGTATGGCGTTTGCCTTTATGGCAGCCTCGGCTCAGACCAACTCTTATATTGTAAAGACTAAGGGCGCTACCAAGAGTGCTCAGAATCATATGGCAGACGAGATTGCCGAAGCGATGGAGGAGGATGAGGAGAGTGCTAAGGACTTCATCAGCCAGAACTTCCGCTTCCACAGTTTGTGCGATTGGGAGGAAGGTATGAAGTTTATGGTGATGCCTGATAAGTACGACCTGGTGGTGAAAACTTTTACTGAAACTGCCACGGGCAAGAATGTGAGCAATCTCACATTGAAGTATAAAATCATGATCTATAAAGGCCATTCGGAGAGTAAGGATGGTCATGCCCTGATTAACTTCCAGTGTCAGGATGATGGCAAATCCTATTATTACGAGATAGATTACGGCACCTTTGAGGACTATTGCTTCCAGAAAACGGGTGTGCCCACATTGGCCTATCTGGGCGATGTGGATATTGCCAAGGAGAAGCTGATGGATAAGATGCTGTACACCAAGACCAAGCTTTACCGTATGGATACCGAGTATGATGGCGAGGGCTATCAGGAGGTGCTGGTTGACCAGGATATGGTGGTTAAGGTAGTGGCTGTAGGTGTTGGCTCGCGTAATTTCCCTGTTAAAATCGTGGTCGAGGATAAGGATGGCAACCAGTTCTATCAGAACGTAACGATGTCGAGAACCAACTGTGGACTGCGCGACGATGAGTTGGCAGGTGAAGATGCTCGATTCTTGTTTAATAACTCGTTTGAGTTGCAGGACGACATCATGTCAATCAGCAGTCGTAACTACAAGCTGTTTATTGGTAAGGTGGTACACACCAAGATTCCTGTAAAGATGCTGAACGAGGTTACCAGCAAGCAGCAGGCAATACCACGTTTGGCTGAGTACAAGATTGAATCGATTACGCCCCACAAGAGCGATAATATGGCTACCGTTAAGCTGAAGAATACCACCCTTGGTACCTACTTCTATTCCGAGTGCTTCCTTGATCAGTATCAGAGCGAGGCTCATCCCGATCAGTTCTTCGGTTTGATATTTGCTCCTGGTCCTGGTAAGAAGGTTGTAACCAGCGAAGCCAGTCGTGCTATGATTCGTGCCGGACACGTAGGTGTCGGTATGAGCGAGGACGAGGTTCAGATGGCAGCTGGTGAGCCCGATAAGGTCGAGCCCGGACAGGGTGGACAGTACTTCTGGGTGTTTAACCGCTCGAACGATAAACTGCTGTATGTAGAGTTCGACGGAACGGGTGTGGTTAAGAAAACCAGCGTAAAGGATATGAACGAAGGCACTGGTAAGAAAAAGAAGAAGCCTCAGCCAGTAAAGGGTTGGATGGGTGGTAAAGCCGATCCAACAGCCGAATAAACAATTATCCCAGCCAAGCGGCTGGGATAATTGTTTTTATTATTTCTTGTCAGCGATAGCTTCCATAATCTTTGCTTCGAGTTCCTCGCAAAGCTCTGGATTATCCTTGAGCAGCGCTTTTACTGCATCACGGCCCTGAGCCAACTTCGAGTCGCCATAGCTGAACCATGAACCACTCTTCTTGATAATCTCGTACTCAACACCCAGATCTACAATCTCGCCAATCTTTGAGATGCCCTCGCCAAAGGTAATCTCGAATTCGGCCTTGCGGAATGGGGGAGCTACCTTATTCTTAATCACCTTTACGCGTACCTGGTTACCAATGATGTTGTCGCCATCCTTAATGGCAGTAACCTTGCGGATATCCAGACGTACTGAAGCGTAGAACTTCAGGGCGTTACCACCTGTGGTAGTTTCGGGGTTACCGAACATTACACCAATCTTCTCACGCAACTGGTTGATGAAGATACAGGTAGTGTTAGTCTTCGAGATGGTTGAGGTGAGCTTGCGGAGTGCCTGGCTCATCAGACGGGCCTGCAGACCAACTGCAGAATCACCCATATCGCCCTCAATCTCCTTCTTAGGAGTCAGAGCGGCTACAGAGTCGATGACGATGATATCGATAGCACTCGAACGAATCAACTGGTCGGCAATCTCCAGAGCCTGCTCACCATTATCGGGCTGTGAGATATAGAGGTTCTCTACATCAACACCCAGGTGGGCTGCATAGAAACGGTCGAAAGCATGCTCGGCATCGATGAAAGCGGCAATACCACCATTCTTCTGGCACTCGGCAATAGCGTGGATGGCCAGTGTGGTTTTACCTGACGACTCGGGACCATATATCTCGATGATACGACCTTTGGGGTAGCCACCTACACCTAAGGCTGCATTCAAACCTATCGAACCTGTTGGGATAACTTCTACATTATCTATCTGCTCGTCTCCCATGCGCATAATCGAGCCCTTACCATAGTCTTTCTCAATCTTCGACATGGCGGCCTGAAGCGCTTTCAACTTCTCCTGCTGAGGCGACAAGGCCTCATCTTTTTCTTTTGCCATAGTTAGTTATACTATTTGATGAGTTATTATTTATAATTGATTATAATTCCAAGTCGCCATCGTGGATCTCATGCCAAGGCAGACCCTGCTTGTTGAGCTGCTCCATGAATGGATCGGGATCGAACTCCTCTACGTTGTGAACGCCTGGGGTGTTCCAAAGACCCTTGCAGAACATCATGGCACCAATCATCGCTGGTACACCTGTGGTATAGCTAACACCCTGCATACCGGTCTCCTCGTAGGCGGCACGGTGGCTGCAGTTGTTGTATACATAATAGGTGTGCTCCTTGCCATCGTTGCCAATACCACGGATGCGGCAGCCGATAGAGGTTTGTCCCTCGTAGTTCTCGCCAAGATCCTGTGGGTTAGGCAGCACAGCCTTCAGGAACTGCAGAGGTACAATTTTTACCTTGGCAGTACCAGTACCATCGGCCAATGGTGCCTCGTATTCTACCTCGTCGATACGGCTCATGCCAATGTTCTGAATCACCTCGAGGTGCTTCAGATACTGCTGACCGAAGGTCATCCAGAAACGTGCACGCTTGATGGTGGGGTAGTTGATAACCAGACTCTCGATTTCCTCGTGGTGCAGCAGGTAGCTGTCGCGAGGACCGATCTCTGGATAGGTAAGATCCTTGTGAATCTCCAGAGGCTCAGTCTCAACCCACTTGCCATCTTCCCAGTACAGTCCCTTCTGGGTAATCTCGCGGATATTGATCTCTGGGTTGAAGTTGGTAGCGAAAGCCTTGTGGTGGTCGCCAGCGTTACAGTCAACAATATCCAGATACTGAATCTCCTTGAAGTGATGCTTGGCAGCATAAGCGGTGTAGATTGAAGTAACACCTGGGTCGAAACCGCAGCCCAAGATAGCTGTCAGTCCTGCCTTCTCAAAGCGCTCGCGATAAGCCCACTGCCATGAGTACTCAAAGTGAGCCTCGTCCTTTGGCTCGTAGTTGGCTGTATCGAGATAGTTGCAACCGCAAGCCAAGCAAGCATCCATAATAGTCAGGTCCTGATAGGGCAGGGCCAGGTTGATAACCAGCTCGGGCTTGAAATCGTTGAACAGCACCTTGAGCTGCTCTACATCATCTGCATCAACCTGAGCGGTCTTAATATCCATTTTATATCCAGCCTTGTGGATATCCTCCACAATTTTATCACACTTAGCCTTACGGCGACTAGCAATCATAAACTCTGTAAACACGTCAGCGTTCTGAGCAATCTTAAACGCTGCAACGGTAGCCACGCCACCAGCGCCAATCATTAATACTTTTGCCATAGTCCTATAATTTTTAATGTTTAATTTCTTAATGTTTAATGTTTAATTTTTAATCTTTAATCTTTAATCTCGTCGGCTTTGATACCGAGTGCTGCCATCAGCGAGTAGCCTAAGATTTCCTGACGATAGTTGCCGCCTGTTTGTGGCTGCATGCTGAACACGGTGATGCGCTTGTCATCATCGTCGGCATGGCGCAACGTCTCGCGTACCTTATTATATATAGAGGCATCTTCGGCATTAGGAATCACCATCAGGCGCTTAATGTTCTTCTGGGCGCAAACCAGTTCGAGTACCTCGCAAAAGAAATCGCCAGTCTTGGCAAACTCTTCGGGCTGGTAGGCATTGATGGTAAACTCGCCCAGATGATCCTTGAATGCCTTTTCGCTCAAGTCGTTAGCATAGTTTCCTGGTACGAAGTTTTTCATCTGCTGCTGGTCCTTCTGGTGAATCAGGATTACCTGTATATCGTTCTCACCCTCTCTCACGCCGCCATCGAGTGCCACGCAGTCAAGCCACTTGGCGATATCTGCCTGTGGAATGCGTCTTCCAATCATGCGCTCGAAGTTAACAATGAGATTAAATGCCACAGTGTCAACGTAGTCTGCATCTACCAGTACCACGTTGTCACTCCACTTTACTTCATTATTCAGTTCGTTGTTCATATGGAGTGCAAATATACAAACTTTTTCGCTAAGCAACAAACTTTTCGGGTTTTATTTGGTATTCTTCTCACTTATTATTACCTCTGAGCTTCGCTCTAAGGTACTTCCGTTCGAGAAAACTCAAATAATATTTGGTTTTCTTCTCACTTATTCGTACCTTTGCAGCCAAATTCAAAACAATAATTAAAAAGTATTCTAAACAAAAATGTCAACATTAACAATTTTGATTGTCGTTGTGTTCTGTATAGGCTATCTTTGTATAGCTCTTGAGAGCCTGACAAAAGTAAATAAAGCGGCTATTGCGCTGCTGATGTGTGTGCTGTGCTGGACACTGCTTATGCTCGATCCAATGTCGTATTATCCCAGCTTACTGGGCAGTGATGTGATGCACCACATATCCGAAGTTATCGAACATCATTTGGGCGATGCCGCAGGTACCTTGTTCTTCCTGATGGGTGCCATGACCATCGTAGAGATTGTAGACTCAAACGGTGGTTTTAACTTTGTTCGCGATGCCATAAAGACACGCTCTAAGCGTAAGCTGATGTGGCGAATGGCCTTTATGACCTTCTTCCTTTCAGCTATTCTTGATAACCTAACAACATCTATCGTGATGATTATGGTGCTGCGTAAGTTGGTTCAGAGTCGTAACGACCGATTGATCTATGCAGCTCTGGTTGTTATCTCGGCTAACTCGGGAGGCGCATTCTCGCCTATTGGCGATGTAACCACCATCATGCTTTGGATTAAGGGCGTTATTACTACTCAGGGTGTGCTGACCGAAATCTTTATCCCATCGCTGATTTCTATGCTGGTACCTGCCTTTATCCTGCAGTATCAGTTGGAAGGCAAGTTTGATAAGGAGCAGAATCTGCCAAAGGCCGATGTCAGTACCTTTACCAAGTCGCAGCGCGACATCATCTTCTGGCTGGGTGTAGGCGGTCTGTGCTTTGTGCCCATCTTCAAGACGATTACTCATCTGCCTCCATTCATGGGCATCCTGCTTGTTCTGGGTCTGCTTTGGACAGTTACAGAGATCTTCCACTACAGTGCTTCGGATGATGACACCATGGCCAAGCGTGTAAGCGATCTGCTGTCGCGTATCGACCTGTCTACCATTATGTTCTTCCTGGGAATCCTGATGGCTGTAGCCGTACTGCAGGAGGTTGGCGTACTCACCATGCTGGGTGGCGTACTTGATACCACTTTCGAGGGTAATCACTTCCTGGTAACAGGTATTATCGGTGTGCTCTCGTCGATTGTTGATAATGTGCCTCTGGTAGCCGGATGTATGGGTATGTATCCTGTGGCTGCTACTGGCGATATGGCTATCGATGGTATCTTCTGGCAGTTGCTGGCCTACTGTGCTGGTGTGGGCGGTTCAATGCTTATCATCGGATCGGCTGCTGGCGTGGTTGTGATGGGCCTCGAGAAGATTACCTTTGGCTGGTATATGAAGAAGATTACCTGGGTGGCTTTTGTGGGCTATCTGGCAGGTATTCTTACTTACTGGGTTGAAAGAGCATTGTTCTTCTAAATAATAAGCCCTCGCTAAATGGCGAGGGCTTTTTTTTATTTCCTTGGTATCCACATCCAGAAGGTAGAACCATGACCTTCACCTTCTGATTCAACACCAATCTTTCCTTCGCATCGTTCGGCAATAGCTTTACAGATACTCAATCCTAAACCTGTACCCTGTACAAAGTCGTTGAGCTTTACAAAACGCTCAAACACAGCAGCCTGCTTATCCTTGGGGATACCAGCACCTGTATCTTCGCAGTAGAAGTAGATGCCGCCATCCTGCTCGCGATAGCCCACCTTGATGTGTCCTTCGTGGGTGTACTTGATGGCGTTGGTGGTAAAGTTGGTAAGTACCTGTTGTATGCGGCCCTTATCAAGCGTAGCAGGGAAGGTTTCGTATGGATTATCCTTGATGAACAGCACGCCAGCCTCATCTACACGTTGTGCCAAGGTCTGACAGATGTCGTCGAATACCTTGGCAAAGTCAACCTGCTCGGGCTGGATGGCCAGTGCCTGACCAACATTCGAGGCTTCGAGGATATCGTTGATGAGTCGCATCAGCATGTCGCAGTTGTTACGGATAATGCGGATAAACTCCATACGCTCGCTATGTTCCTCAACCACTGGCAACAGATCGCTGAATCCCACAATGGCATTCAGAGGGGTACGTATCTCGTGTGTCATATTGGCCAGGAAGGCGGCCTTCATCTTACCAGATTCTTCGGCACGCTGCGTCTCGTCCTTTAGTTTCTGTTGGGCCTCCATCAGAGTGTTGATGTTACGGGCCACACCAAAGTACTTACAAACATTCCCGGAGCTATCGAAGCTTGGGATGCCGCTGATGGCATACCATACGGGTTTGGGTTCGCTTGGTGTGTGGTTGAAGTGAATGGTCGTATTATATGGTTTGCCTTGGCGCATAGTTTCATATACCTCGCGGATACCGGATTCGCGATATTCTTCGGTAGCACCAGCAAAGAATTCCTCGATGGTTTCGGTGTAGTCGGATTTTCGGCCGCTTCGACTAAAGTGGATGATGCCCTCGTTGGTATAGAAGCTCCATACGAACATGTTACTGTTCATCAGCAGGTAACCTAACTGTTCCTCATAGGTCTTGATATTCTCGGTGGCTTTACGAATCTCGGTATCGTGCCTATGCTGTTCCAGATATAGGTGTCGTTCGGCAGTCATATCGCGGGCCGTTACCACGTAGAACTGCATCTCGCCATTCTCATCGAATGTTGGGCGCACCTTAATCTCGATATACTTGTAGATGCCTATCTCGGGATAGAACATGCGCTGACAAACGTGGAAGTTCTCTTTTTCGCCTTTGTGGTACTGGCCTTTTACCAGGGGAACTTCGAACAGGTTCATCTGGCGGAAGAACTCCTCGCCATCCTTGTCAAACTCGCAGAGGTCGGCCATGCGACGGTTCACGTCAATCAGTTTACCATCCTTGTCATAGAACGACATGGCTATCAAGCCATATTCGAACATGTTCTGGTATTTGCTGGCTATCTCTTCGTTCATGCGCTCCTCTTGTACCTCGTTGGTGTAATCCCTGAACGAGGTAATGATGTAACGTGGCTTGTCTTCGTCGTATTCTACTACGGCGTGTCCCTCAATCCAATGCCAGTCGGGCTTTTCTATCGTTCCTCTGTTATAACGACGCTTCAGATAGCCCAGATCCTTATGACCTTGACTCATTAAGCGCATGGCTTCGCTGAATTTACCCTTATCTTCTTCGGGGAGGCGTTCCATAAACACGGCGTGACTCATACCTTCTTCGGGTAGCATATCGCCATATCTGTTTTTCAACCATTGTGTCTGGATGTCGAACTCTATCACATAGTATTTACCTGAACTCAGTGCTTTCTGCATCATCTCGTTCAGGTCAACCGATTTCTCAACAGCCTTTCGAACGCGGGTACGCATCACCTGACTGAACAGCAGGAAGATGATGGCTGCTGCGATGATGCCAACCAGCAGAATGAGTGCCATGGGCGATGCATCGTTGTGTACATTCTCGGGATGGAACCACCTGTCGTATATCCTTTCGATATCGCCCGACTGCTCCATACGTGCAAATGTATCATCGATGGCGTGAATCAGATCCTTATCGTAACCGATGATACGCAACTCGCCAGCAGGGATGTCGGTCTCGTCAAACTCAATGCCATCAATGTTCAGCTCCTTAACCTTCATCATCAGTGGCTGTTCGCCCCACATGTAGTACTTGTACTTGCCACTTCGGATACCCATCAGGGCCTCGCGGGGCGAATGGTATTCTACCCTAAACGGCTTGCTCTTCTGTTCGGCTACCTTCAAGTCAACATAGTCGTTTTTCTTTACTGTCAGTGTGTCATTCTTAGTAAGCTGACTGATGCGTCGGAGCGGACGGGTCCCCTTCAGTCGTACAGCCCTCACATTATAATAGGTAATCATGTTCTGGGTGTACTCGAATGGGGGACGGTCGTATTTAAACTTCAGACAGTGGATAAGGTCGGCCTCGTGCCTGTCGAAGGTCTCTGTACACTGGTACCACTCTTTCATGATGAACTTGTGCGGAATACCCAGTTTGTCTAATATCAGGTTCAGTACCTCAACATTATAGCCATCGGGTTCGCCCATGTCGTTTCTGAACTCATAAGGCGGAAACTCCCAGTCGCTCACAATAATCAGCGGTTTATCGGTGGTGTATTCACGTATATATTTAGCTGCCGCTTGCTGCACGTGGCACAAGGCAAGCAAACTGGTAATAGCAAGTATGAATATCTTTTTTGTCATGATCATCAAGTTTCGGATTTAACAACGTTCCATTTCTATCAGCTTACAAGGTATCGAGAACCATACCATGGTGCCCTTGCCTTCGGTAGATTTAAGCTCTATCTGTCCGCCCATATACTCTACCAACTCATGGCAGATACTGAGACCCAAGCCTGCACCATTGTTGGCACCGGTTACAAATCGGTCGAATATGTGCTCGATGTCTTCTTGCTTAATGCCACATCCGGTATCTTCTACCGATACAATCAGGCGGTCGGCAATAAACTCGTAGCGTGCCAATACCGATCCCGAGGTGGTGTGTTGTATGGCATTAGTGAGTATCTTGTTGAGAATCATCGATGCATTGGGCTCATCAATCTCAACTATCAATCGCTTAAACGGATTCTGTGCAATATACTCTACGCCTGGTTGCCTGTGGTTGTCCCATACAGATGAGCAACGGCCCTCGAAAATGCTGGCCAGATCGATGGGCTGAGGCGAGATGGTAATCATGCCGGCATCCAGTCGCGACAGGAACAGAATGTCGTTGATCAGTTTGAGCAGCGAGGCCGAGCTCTCCTTAATCTCATTGATAAATACAGCCTCGTCTTCAGGCGAGTGATCCATCTCAAACAATTCGGAGAATCCTACTACCGTATTCAATGGTGTACGTATCTCGTGGCTCATGTTGTGCAGGAAGGCGTTCTTCACTGTCTCTACCTCCTGGGCACGAACCGACTCCAATGCCAATTTCTCTTCCACGGCCTTTATATCACTGATGTCACGAATCAGTCCGAAGTATTCCACTATCTGTCCATCCTTATAGGTGGGCACAAAGTTAAACTGCAGGTGCAGGGTTACGTGGTCCTTGCGCCTGATGCAGGTCTTGATTTCGGCTCGCAGACTGCCAGGCTGCTTATTATCCATCTTGTTCAGTATGCGCAGTGCCTGTTTCTCTGATGAGGGGGCGATGAATGCCAATGCTCTGGTTTGGGTTAGCGAATATTTCTCGTGATTGATTTCGCTGAATACGGTTAGTGTATGCGTGTCAAGGTGATACTTGGCCAGACTGATGCCTCCTACAGCCAGCACATAGTCGATATTACGCACATAGCTTGTAACCTCGTCCTGTGCCTCTTGCAGTTCGTTGGTGTTCTCCTGCAGCTGTCGGTACGAATGGGCAACCTCGGTTACATTACGTCCAGAACCGAAGAAACCGATGCGCTTACCATTGTTATCGCGGATAGGCATTACCTGCAGCTCGTAGTATAACTTGTCGCGTTTCAACAGATTGTTCAGTATACGCCCATCGTCAGGTCCGTTGTAAATCTGTGTGGCATAGAAGATTTCGAAGTCGTCGAGATCCAAATCTTCTATACCCAGCACATCGGATAGCGAGATGTGCTGTTTTCTGATTGTTTCTATGTCAACTCCTACTACAGCAAGTGATTTGGAGTTCATATCGGTGATATAACCATCGGCATCATAGTACACCATATCAACCATAGCCGAGTTAAACAGCGACTGATAACGCAGCATCGACTCCTTAATGAGCTGTTGGCGCATGCGCTCCTGGGTGGTATCGGTCTTCGAACAGATAATAACTGATGGTTTCTTGTGTTTATCGCGTCGCAATACCGACAGGGTAGCCGTGTAGTTGTTGCTATGAATCAGGTCGTTCTCGTATTCCTTGAGTTGCAAGGTAAAGGTAGGAACTTTCTCCTCGATAACCAGGCGCAAGGCTTCGGTAAGTTGCGTAAAGTCGTTAGGATCGAATCGGTGTGAGAATTCCAGCAGCGAATAGTTGCGCTCGGGGTAGCCGGCCGAGTCCATCATCACAAAGAACTGTGAGTCCACATCGTAAGTACAGAACTTTACGTTACTGGTACGCATAACCAACGACAGACGTTCGTTTTCCCTCAAGATCTTCTTTGTCATTTTGTGTTCGCGAATCTTGAAGAAGGCGTAGTAAATGATAATGGCTAAAGCCAGGATGGCAAAGAACTTAATCCAATCCCAAATCCATGAAGGGATACCCGATTCCTGGCGCTCTGGGTAGAACCACTTGTTCTGGATAGCAGTCAACTGGTCGTTGGCGCGCAGTTTCGAGTAAACGCTGTCCAGTTGCGCCAGCAGGTGATGGTCGTTGGCAAAGAACTTATATTCGCCATAGGGAAAGTCGAAGGGAGTGAGTTCCAGGTTGTCGGTATGGTATTTCATCATCAGCCACTTCAGCGACATAGAGTTCCAAAGTATCACACCTTTGTTTTCAGAACTTACTGTCTGTATGGCCTCTTTCATGTCGTCGAAGGGGATGATTTCCTTGGCCCATCCGTTATCAATCAGTTTGTGGTGACTGAAACTGCCCTCATGCACAATGATAGAGTAGTCGGTAAGGTCTTTTCCTGCCTTGGCATGGATAGCCTGACTTTTAGGAGTTACCAGACTATGGGTGAATATCTGCACAATGGTTTTTCCGTAGGATGAGTTGTTGCGGGCAAAGTCGGCATCCATTCTCAGCATCAGGTCCGACTTATGGTCTTTCAGGTCTTTCTGTGCTTCCAGAGTAGGGCGTAGTCTGATAACGTATGGAATGTCGAGTTCTTTGAAAATCATCTTCAAAAGGTCGATATTATAGCCGTCAGGTTCGCCGTTCTCGTTCAGGAATACATAGGGCCACAGGTCCCAGGCATCCTCATACACCAGCGGTCGCTGATCATTGTAAACAATGATGCTGTCTTTTTGAGCGTATGCGGTGCCAAATGACAGGTGGCAGGCCAAAAGTAGTACAAATATTCTAAATCTATTCATAATCATTCAGTAATTTCTTGTTTACATGGAATCCATACCCAGAAGGTGGAGCCACAATCCTTGCCTTCGGATGTAACGCCAATCTCGCCACCGCTATTGTCGGCAATAAGCTTGCAGATGCTCAGACCCAGACCTGTGCCCTGTACAAAATCATTCAGCTTTACAAAGCGGTCGAACACTTTTCCTTGGTGCTCCTTGGGTATGCCTGCACCGGTATCTTCGCAGTAGATGTACAAGCCTTCCTTATCCTGTCGCATCTGCTGCTCATAACCAATCTTTATATGTCCCTGTTGGGTATATTTGATGGCATTGGTAACAAAGTTGGTTACTATCTGTTGGGTACGTCCGCCATCAATGGTTGTGATATAGGTGGGGTAGGGACTCTCTACCAGGAATTCTATCTTGGGGTTCTTGATGCGCTGTGCCAACGAGGTGGCCACGCTGTTAAAACACTTGGCAAAGTCGGTTCTGGTGGGCTTGACGATGATGTCGCCACTCTCTAACGATGAGAGTGCCAGAATATCGTTCACCAGACGTAACAGCATGTCGCAGTTGTTGGATATCACTTGTATAATTCCCTCTCGCTCTTCGGGTGTACTCATGGTTGCCAATACATCCGAGAAACCTACGATGGCATTCAGTGGGGTACGTATCTCATGACTCATGCTGGCCAGGAAGGTACTCTTGCGCATACCCGCCTGGTTAGCGCGTTCGGTTTCTTCCTTCAGTTGTTCCTGCTTGTAAATCAGGTCGGTAACGTTTCTTACCACACCATAGGTGCCTGTCTGCTTGCCGTTCTCATCATAGTATGGAATGCTATCGATAAAGGTCCACTCCAGTTCATCGCTGTCGTGGAAGAACGGACGCATATGGGTCAGGGTCGACTTAGGCTCGTTAAAGAACTCGTAGGGATGGCGTAATCCTTCGGCAAACGGATCGTCGATAAAGTGGGTAATGAGCTCGTCGAAACCCATTTTGCTTTCTATCACGCTCATCTCGCGATAGAAGGTAACCTCGCGTTTCTCGAACGAGGTGCGGAAAAAATGCATGTCAACATTCTCCATCAGGTATTTCAGCTCTGTCTCGTACTGTTCGATGGCCTGGTTGGTACGTTGCAGCGATGCTTCGTTCTCCTTGTCCTGCTGGTATAGCTCACGTTCCTGGGTAACATCTCGCATATACAGTGTGAAGAACTCCAATTGGTGATCTTCATTGAAAATGGGATGTATTCTTATTTCTGAATAACAGTTCACGCCACGCTCATACATCACTGTCTTGGTGCAGAAGTAGAGGTCGTCGGTAAGATCCTTTCGTAGAATATAACGGAAGGTTGGCAACTCAAACAGACTGTAGCGATGATAGAATGGGTCGTCTTCTGTCTTAAACTTCAGTATCTCGCGCAACTTGTGGTTGGCTGTTAGCAGATGGCCATCCTTGTCGTAGAAAGCCTGCCCCACGATGCTCTGTTCAAACAGTTTGCGATAGCGGTCGGTTAGTTCCCGTTCTTCCTTTTCGGTCAGTATCTGGTCGGTCTGGTCGTCCAGAATACAGTAAAAATTGATTGGCGTTTTCTTGTCATCATAGTCGTATTCCACAATACCTATATCGTGAATATAGCGCCATTGTTCTTCATGCTTGTCCAAACTGCTATCCCATCTGAAGATACACTCCGATGATTCGGCACCTTTTACTAACCGAATAATAAACTCGCTATAGAAATGACGGTCGTCGGGGTGTATGTATTCCAGACTCTGTTCGAAAGTCATACCGTTGGCAGGCAGGAAATCGCCATATAGGTTATAGGCCAGGTGGTTTTGCAGTTTGAGTCGTACCACATAGTTGTTGTCGTTTAGTGTGCGTTGCATGATGGTAGCCATATCCTTGGCTCTCCAGGTATTCTTTCGAATGCTGTAGAGTGTAATGCGGTTCAATATCATGCCTATGATAATCACCACCAGGGTTAATATAACTATCAGTATCTGCATACTATATCACTATTTTTCTTTCAAAGTCAATCATCTCGCAGGGCAGGGCGATAAAGAACGAGCTACCCTTGTCGGGTTCCGACAGCACATCGATGGTACCGCCCATCTGTTCTATCATCTCTTTTACGATAGGCAGGTCCAGTCCTGTGCCAATGCGCTTGTTCTTGCCATCGCTTACAAAGCGGTCGAACATCTTGGTGGCATCTTCCAGGTCCATACCGCCATCTGTGCTGTCAACAATCACAATCAGCTCGTCGTGCAGGTATTCGTATCTTGATTTGATAAGTCCCTCGTTGGTACTCAAACCTACATAGTTACACAACTTCTCGATGGCAATACCCAAGTTGTGCTTATCAATTTTTACACGAAGCGATTTATAGGAGTTGTTGATGATCTTTCTGGCATCATTGCTCGTCTCGCTCCAACCATGCTGGCACCAACTGTCGAACAAGGTGGCAAAGTCGTGCACCTCGTAATTGTATTCTATCATGTGGGCATCCAGACGCGATATGAACAGGATATCGTTAATCAGGTTCAACAGCACATCTGTGTTCTTCTTGATTTCGTTGGCAAATATCGGCTCGTCTTCCAGGCTATGCTCTGTTTTGAACAAGTCGGCAAAACCAATCACTGCGTGTAAGGGCACGCGCAGCTCATAGCTCATGTTCAACAGGAAGGCGTTCTTCAGCTGCTCCTCTTCCTGGGCTTTGGCTGTTTCTTCCTGCAGTCGCATTTCAGTGTACGACATCTCTGTGTCGTTTCGTAGCAGACCGAAGTAATGCGTTACTATGCCATCGTGGTTGGTGATGGGCATCAGGTTAAAGTTCAAGTAAATGTCGCGTCCCTGCTTGTCGGGCAGTTTGGTATGCAGTGTTTCTGATATCGTGCCCAAACGTCGTTTGTCCATATGCAGAATCAAGTGCTTGGCTTTGGGACGGTCGTCGCTATGTATCAGTGCTACGGCATGTAGCTGTGCTATACGTTTACCTGTTTCGGTCAGGTCGCTCAGAATCTCCAGTTCATGGGTGTCGGGGTAGTAGTTTACCAGGCGTGCCTCACTGATTCTCAGCGAGTAGTTGATGTCTCTGATATATTGCTGTATGTCTTTGGTACGTTTCTCAATCAGCTTGCTGGCTTCCTTCTGCTTGTGTGTCGACTCTACCATCTCGGTAATGTCTCTGCCTGCTGCAATCACACCATAAAGCTGGTTGTCCTCGTTTCGGATAGGCCCTAACATCACCTCATAGTATATCTTGCCTTGGCGTGTTACCTCGGGAACACGCTCATCGGTAGCTTTTGTCTGACTGATATCGGTAATCGACGATAGCTGGGTGTGCTCTATAGTGCGTACGTCCATCTCCCTGTACGAGGGAATATCGGTCATTTTCATCTGGCGGTCAAGCAAGGCTTGAGGGTTTTTTACACCAAATGTCTCGCAGGCTTTATCGTTCAGGTCGGCCAGATAGCCATCTGCATCATAGTAAATCATGTCAACTAGCGACGAGTTAAATACTGTGTGGTATCTCAGCATCAGTTTTCGGGTATTCTCTGCCCTTTGCTGCTCCAGAGTAATGTCGCGCTGGGTACCTAGAATCTCGCTTGGCATGTCGTGGCGGTTCCTGTGCAGTACCGAGAGGGTTATCTCGTAGCATTTCACTAATCCGTCTTTGTTGGGTGCACTCTTCACGGTCAGTGTTTCCGATAGGGTTTCTCTGTTCTGTATGTTTGTAATGGCTTTCTGTATCTTTTTAAAGTCATCGCGGTCGTAAAGCTGTGAAAAGTCGAAAGGTGTATAGAGTGTCTCGGTCAGATCCTGTTTTGATATAACCTTAAATATATTCTTCTTGGTATGATAGGTCCAGGTGTCAGTTTTGTTGGCATCCATAATCAGTGTCAGTTGCATATTCAGCCGCTGTACTTTCCTGGTTATTTTGCGTTCGCGATAGTAGATGAGCCGATTGTATACTACCATGCCAATAACGGATATCAAGAAAACCGCTATCAGATAAATATATATATGATTGCTGTATATAAGCATAAATTGTCCGTAAGTATGGTAGTAAACACCCGCAAAGATAGCTGATTTT
The DNA here is from genome assembly GCF_000025925.1 of Xylanibacter ruminicola 23. Taxonomy (NCBI): domain Bacteria; kingdom Pseudomonadati; phylum Bacteroidota; class Bacteroidia; order Bacteroidales; family Prevotellaceae; genus Xylanibacter; species Xylanibacter ruminicola. Next base: position 93,220 of record NC_014033.1, read on the forward strand.
GCGCAAATAACAAAATTTTTGAACGAAAAAAACGCATTTATTTGGAAGTTTCGCAGAAAAACGTTACTTTTGTCATCAGAAAATGACTAAAAGTACAAAAATATGGTTGACGTAAAAGAAATTTTAAACAAGAGCGAAGAGCGCATGGAAATGGCGGCTATGTACCTCGAGGAGGAGCTGAATCGTATCCGTGCCGGCCGCGCCAACGTGGCTATTCTCGATGCTGTGCGCGTAGAAGTGTATGGCAGCAAGGTGCCCCTCAATCAGGTGGCTAACGTAAGTGTGCCCGACCCTCGTACCATTGCTATCAAGCCTTGGGATCGTAAGGAGATCCGCAATATCGAGAAGGCTATTATGGATAGCGATGTAGGTATCACTCCTGAGAATAACGGTGAGATTATCCGATTGAATATTCCTCAGCCTACTGAGGAGCGTCGTCGCGATCTTACCAAGCAGTGCAACAAGATTGCCGAGAAGGCTAAGGTTGAGGTACGTAACGTGCGTGGTGATATCAAGGATAAGCTTAAGAAAGCAATTAAGGATGGTCTGTCTGAGGACTTGGAGAAGGATGCCGAGGCTGAGCTCCAGAAGTTGCACGATAAGTTTATCAAGAAGATTGATGAGCTGATTACGGCCAAGAACAAGGAAATCATGACCGTATAAATGCGCGGACTTGTTATTAAGAATACAGGCAGCTGGTACACCGTCTTAACCGACGATGGCCAGCTGATTGAGTGTAAGATAAAGGGTAACTTTCGATTGAAAGGTATCCGTAGTACTAACCCTGTAGCCGTGGGCGATAGGGTAGAGATTGTACCTAACAACGAGGGTACGGCTTTTATTACCGAGATCGAGGATCGCCGTAATTACATTATCCGTAAAAGTATCAACCTCTCCAAACAGAGTCATATCCTGGCGGCTAATGTCGATCAGGCCATTTTGGTGGTTACGGTGGTTAATCCGCAGACATCCACTACCTTTATCGATCGTTTCCTGGCTTCGGCCGAGGCTTATCGCGTGCCGGTTATCCTGGTATTTAATAAAACCGACCTGCTCGATGAAGATACACGCCGCTATCAGGAGGCGATGGTACATCTGTATCAAACCATTGGCTATGAGTGTTATCAGATTTCGGCCGAGACAGGTGCAGGTGTTGAGGCTCTGCAACCCTTGCTCAAGGATAAGATAACCTTGCTGAGTGGTAATAGTGGCGTAGGTAAATCAACGCTTATTAACCGTTTAGTGCCTGGTGCTAGTCAGCGTACAGCCGAAATCAGCGATGCCCATAATACGGGTCAGCATACCACCACTTTCAGTGAGATGATTCGGTTGGATGAAGGCTGGTTGATCGATACCCCAGGTATTAAGGGCTTTGGTACGTTCGATATGGAACCAGAAGAGCTTACCAGCTATTTCAAGGAGATATTCCGTTTTTCTCAGGATTGCAAATTCTCAAATTGTACCCATACCCACGAACCTGGTTGTGCTGTGCTCAAAGCACTCGAGGACCATTACATTGCCGAAAGCCGCTATCAGTCATATCTCTCGATGCTCGAGGATAAGGACGAAGGCAAATATAGAGCAGCTTATTAAACAAACATAAATGAAAAGACTTATTACAACACAAATGCTGTTAGCCATTGGCATGATGGCTACAGCCCAAGTAAAGACGCCTGTAACCGAGTTTAATCTTGCAGGTCCTTATGCAGTTTCAGCCCCTTTTGCTATCGATACAGTTGATGTGCAGGGCAAGAAGTTCGATCCCGTTTCGCAGTTGGGTTCCATTGCTTTAACCTCTCACTTTACAGGAAAGTTCTCTGGTCAGGTCCTTCCATCGTTGCCTGATAGTAAGAGCGTAGGTTTGCTGAGTTTCTATGTTAATAACTCCGATTTTATCAAGGGTAAGATCGAGGTGAAAGGTCCCAAGCACTCCAAGCTTTTTATCGATGGTGTTGAGGCTGGCGGTGAGTTAAAGCTTGCACCCGAACATCACACCTTTACCATCCAGTATCTGGCCGAGCCTAAGGATACCGATTCTGTCCAGGTGGTTTTCGATACACCAACATCCATCACCTATCAGCTAACACCTAATCATCCTTATATGGTACACGATCTGACAGATGGTAAGCGCGTTCGTGGTATCAATCTTTCGGCCGATGGTCAGTTTGTTTGTGTGTCTTATCAGACAACCGACCGTGGTGGTAATACTCGTTGGAATTATGAGTTGCGCGATGTGAAGTCTGGTCGACTGATTTCGCAGCCTTCACGCAATCCACGCTGGATGCCAAAGAGCATCGCTTGGTTGGAAGAGGAGAAAGAGGGTAGTCATCGCGTATTATATAAGGTTGACCCCAAGACAGGTGTTCGTACGCGTTTTGCCTATGATATCCCAGAGGGTAGCTACACGGTTTCTCCTACCGAGGATTATCTCATTTTTACACTTGAAGAAGAAGGTCCACAGGAGGATAAGGAAGTATTCGAGATTCTCGAGATGGACGATCGCCAGCCTGGTTGGCGCAAACGTAACTATCTGGCCAAATACGATATCAAAACGGGTATTACCCAGCGTATTACCTTTGGTAATAAGGGCGAGTATCTGTATGATATCTCACAGGATGGTAGTAAGCTGTTGGTTATCAGCAATCGCTCTCGTCTTACTAAGCGTCCCACCACTGTTTCTGATGTGTTTGTGATGGATGCTCATACGTTGAAGGTTGATACGCTGCTTTCAGGTGCTGAATTCCTGGGTGGTGGTTCTTTCTCGCCAGATGGATCGCAGATATTGTTTGTGGGTAATCCCGAGGCCTTTAATCGTATCGGTTGCCAGTTGCCTGCCGAGGTTACACCTAGTATGACAGAGAATGAACTTTTCCTGTTTGATATCGCTTCAAAACAGGTTAAGCCCTTAACTAAGGATTTCGATCCTTCAATTGATGATGTCGATTGGTCGTGGGCTGATGGACAGATTTACTTCTCAGCCGAAGATCGCGATTATGTCAATATGTTTGTACTGAATCCAAAGACGGGGATCATAACAAAACTGCCTGTGAAGGGCGATTATACTTATCGTTTTAATATGGCTGCTCATGCTCCTGTACTGGCATATCTGTCGTATAAAACGATGGAGCCTGCATCGGCTTATATAGCTACTATTAAGAACGCAAAGTTCAATGCTCATAGTTCAATGTTCAATGGCAAAGAGGCACTTGGCGACGCTGAGATTGGTACCTGTCAGGATTGCAACTTCACCAACAGTAAGGGCGATACTGTTTATGGTCGTCTTTATCTGCCTAAGGATTTCGATGCCACCAAGAAGTATCCTATGATTGTTTACTATTATGGTGGTTGCTCGCCTGTGTCGCGTTATTTCGAATCTCCATATGCGCCTCAGTATTGGAACTCTCTGGGGTATGTAGCTTATATCCTTGAGCCCAGTGGTGCTACAGGTTTTGGTCAGGAGTGGGCATCGCGCCATGTTAATACCGCTGGTCGTGGTCCTGCCGAGGATATCATCGAGGGAACTAAGAAAATCTGCGAGGCTCATCCATTTATTAATAAGGATAAGATTGGTTGTATGGGTGCTTCGTATGGTGGCTTTATGACCCAGTACCTGCAAACACAGACCGATATCTTTGCTGCCGCTGTTTCGCATGCCGGTATTGCCAACCACACCAGTTATTGGGGCGAGGGCTATTGGGGCTATAACTACAGCGAGGTGTCGATGGCCAATAGCTATCCTTGGAGTCATCGCCAGTTGTATGTCGATCAGAGTCCGCTGTTCAATGCCGATAAGATCCACACACCACTGTTGCTGCTCCATGGAAATGCTGATACCAACGTGCCGCTCATCGAGAGTCTGCAGATGTTTACTGCTCTGAAGCTCTTAGGACGCGAAGTATCGCTGGTTGAAGTTGAGGGTGAGAATCATCACATTCTCGACTATTCTAAGAAAGAAAAGTGGTTGGCTACCCAGATGGCGTGGTTCCAGAAGTGGCTGAAGGACGATCCCACTTGGTGGGACGCTCTCTATCCCAAGAAACATCTTTAATAAACAAAAATCCCTCGCTTACTGGCGAGGGATTTATTGTTAAATGGTGATTTCGCCTGAGCCTAAGCAGCGGTGATGATCCTTGTCGTAAACTACACAGAACTGACCAGGTGCCACACCGTGGATTTTATCTTTTGAGTGAACCATGCAAGTACTTGGACTTGTCCACTCTAATGTGGCCGGATGGTATTCTGGTGTGTGGCGAATCTTAAAGGTAATCTTCGTTGGCTGTAATTCCTTAGTGAGGAAATGGAAATCGTGCACTGGGAAATCGGCCTTATAAGCTGTTTCGGGATCGTAGCCGTGCGATACATATAATATATTATTAGCCACATCTTTCTTAACTACAAACCAAGGACCGCCACCAAAGCCCATGCCCTTACGCTGACCAATGGTGTGGAACCACAAGCCCTTGTGTTCGCCAATGCGCTTGCCTGTTTCCAGTTCAATCACATCACCTGGTTGTTCGCCAAGATACCTGCGAATATAGTCGTTATAATTAATCTTTCCTAAGAAACAGATACCTTGCGAATCCTTACGTTTTGCATTAACCAAATGCTCGCGTTCAGCTATCACACGCACCTCATCCTTTACATAATGACCTATTGGGAACAGGGCCTTCTTCAGCTGCCAGTCAGCTATCTGTGCCAGGAAATCAGTCTGGTCCTTCACTGGGTCAGGACTGGTGCAGAGCCACTTGTCACCATTCTCGTCTGTTTCGGTCATAGCATAGTGACCTGTTGCAATCAGGTCGTAGTCGTGACCACGCTTCTCGTCAAAGGCACCAAACTTAATCAGTCGGTTGCACATGACATCGGGATTAGGTGTTAATCCTGCACGCACTTTGTCCATGGTGTACTTAGTCACCTGGTCCCAATACTCATTATGACAATCGATAACCTCCAACTTGCATCCAAACTTATGCGATACAGCAGTAGCCATCTCCAAGTCCTCCTCGCTCGAGCAATCCCATTCTTCTTCCTCTTCCGGACCAATCTTAATATAGAAACAATCAGGATGCAGTCCCATACGAGCGAACTCGTATACGACTACACTGCTATCTACACCGCCCGAAAGCAACACTGCAATGCGCTTATTCTCAATGTCTTTTATGTTCATGGGTGCAAAGGTACTAAATAATTGATAATTGACAATTGATAATTGATAGTTGATAGTTAAATATGGTTAATGTTTCCTCGAAATCCATTGTTGATTCGAAAATAGTTCATATCTTTGCGATATCAAAATGATATCAGATCGAATTATAAATATTAAACATTAAGATTATGGAAAATAAAGAGTGTACATTTAATGGAATGGTCCTAAACGGATTCCTCATGTTGTTTGTAACAATAGCATTGGCATTAGCAAATATCTATGCTGGTATAAAGTGGATTATCCTTTTGACAGACACAGATGGAGCCAATGGTGGCTGGCAGCTACTCTGCTGTGCAGTCCTCTTAATTGTAAGCATTGTGCTGATGTGTGGATTCCTGATGTTGGAGCCCAACGAGGCACGTGTACTTACATTCTTTGGAAAGTATAGAGGTACGTTCACAAGGACTGGATACTTTTGGGTTAACCCATTATTATCTTCTAAGAAGGTTAGTCTGCGTGCGCGAAATCTGGATGCAGAGCCTATTAAGGTAAACGACAAGACTGGTAACCCTGTAATGATTGGCCTGGTACTGGTTTGGAAACTGAAGGACACCTACAAGGCTCTGTTCGAGGTTGATACACAAACCATGGCCGCTAATCCTGCTGCTATAGGTAGCGACACCAAGGGACTGATGAACGCGCTCGAGAATTTTGTACGTGTGCAGAGCGATGCTGCCCTGCGCCAGGTGGCTGGTCAGTATGCCTACGATGATGAGGACACCAAGACAGGCGAACCTACCCTGCGCTCGAGTGCCGATGAAATCAACGAGCAGTTGGAGCAGAAACTGGATGAGCGCTTGGCACTGGCAGGTATCGAGGTGGTAGAGGCCCGCATCAACTATCTGGCCTACGCTCCTGAGATTGCAGCCGTAATGCTGCGTCGCCAGCAGGCAAGTGCTATCATCACTGCACGCGAAAAGATTGTAGAGGGCGCTGTATCGATGGTAAAGATGGCACTCGATAAGCTCTCGAACGAGGAGATAGTAGAACTCGACGATGACAAGAAGGCTGCCATGGTTAGTAATCTGCTGGTAGTGCTCTGCGGCGATGACAACGCTCAGCCCGTAGTCAATACAGGAACGCTAAATCATTAAACATTAAAGATTAAACATTAAAGATTAATGGCAGAGAAGAAATCCACTAAGAGTTTTATCCTGCGTGTAGATAGTGACACGATGGACGCAATAGAGGCCTGGGCTGCGGACGAGTTCCGCAGCACCAATGGCCAGCTGCAGTGGATCATCACCGAGGCCCTGCGCAAAGCCAAGCGTCTACCAAAAAAGAAGAAGAACAATGAAACCAGAGAAGATTAAAGTTAAAGCGAAATGAAAAAACTATTCTTCACCCTTGTCTTAGTCTGCATAGGCCTGACCGCCACTGCGCAGGAGGTGCGCAGAAGTTGGAGTGGTAATCTGGAAGCGATGGGACAGAAACTGCCCATCGTACTGAACCTGGTTGACGGCAAGTGTACGCTCGATAGTCCTGCCCAAGGTGCAACAGGCATCCCTGCCACTGTAGACCTGCTCACAAAAGACTCGATAAAGATCAGCGTCAAGTCGCTTGGTGCCACATATGTTGCATGCTTTGTAGATGGTCAACTGCAGGGAACTTTCGCCCAAGCAGGTATGAAGTTGCCACTCAACATGAAAGAGATCTCGCCCGATGGTCCCAATCGTCCACAAACACCAAAGGGGCCATTCCCCTACACCACAGAGGAGGTGACATTTACCAACACCAAGGCTGGCGCAACTTTGGCAGGCACACTGACTGTCCCCCAAGGCGGAGCTAAATGCGTAATGATTATGGTGACAGGCAGTGGACCAGAGAATCGCGATGAAGAGATATACGCCCACAAGCCATTTGCAGTGATTGCTGACCGCCTGGCGCGCGCTGGCATAGCCACACTGCGATATGACGATCGTGCCACAGGTCAGTCGGTGGGTGGAGATATGAAAAACGCCACATCGATCGACTTAGCCGAAGATGCCGCTGCAGGCATCGAGTGGCTGCGTGCGCAGAAGCGATTCAAGAAGGTGGGACTGCTGGGTCACAGCGAGGGCGGACTGATAGCCTTTATGCTGGGTGCACAAAAGAAGGTAGACTTCATTGTATCACTGGCTGGTCCAGCAGTTAAGGGCGATAGTATCCTGCTATATCAGAGCAGAAACAGCGGCAGTCCACTTGCTAAGGGTATCACCATGGAGTATCTGCGCAATATGATGAAGGGCAATAAGTGGGTGGAGTGGTTTATGGACTATGATCCAACTGAAAATATCGCCAAGACCAAGTGCCCAGTGCTGGCACTTAATGGCACCAAGGATTGTCAGGTGCCCGCTGCACAGAATATCCCAGTACTACGCCGCCTGCTGGCCAAGAACAAAAAGACGATCATCAAGGAGTGTGAAGGATTGAACCATCTGTTCCAACACTGCGATACAGGTCGCCCTGATGAATACTACAATATTGAAGAAACCATCGCTGAAGAGGTACTTGCAGATATTGTTGGTTGGGTCAATAAGCTATAACAAATAAAAATCCCTCGCTTATTGGCGAGGGATTTGTTGTTTTTATTTCTTTGTAAAACTACTGAAGTAATCCATACATACTTTCTGCCATTCCTTGGCATTTTCGAGTTGATGCTGTAAGCGGGCATCTACTTCTTGCCAGCGCTGCTCGTCGATGTTTGGTTTGGTCTCGTTCCAGATGCGGATAAAGTCCTCAACCTCTTTCACGCCACGTGCGTAGCGATAGTCCATCTCCTCAAGTACGGTGCGACCGCTTTTCAGTCGGTAGCTCCATGGCACTCGGTGGAACCACAGCAGGTAGCGCTCTGGACAGGTGTTGATGTTGTCGTACAGTGTGCAGTATGGCTCTCGATACTGTGCTGTGGCATTCGAACCGGTATGAGTACGGTTGAAACCAATGCTGTCGTTGTTGGCCTTATGGTAGTAAACAGGGCACCACTCCAGGGGAACGTGTGCATTGTAACCGTCAGGCTCGGGTCCGTAGTGCTCATCAAATGCAAAGATATGGTGCAATCCTATTGGCATCATATAATCTACACAAGCCTCGCGACTGCGCAGCATCATCGACTTTAATGCTTCGTTATTCGAAGCATTAAATGTCAGACCCAGCCATTCTTCTGCAATCTGCTCGCTGGTCAGGTTCGGATTCCATGCCAGACGACCAAAGGCATACCAGTTGGCCTGTGAGAAGTGGTGACCGCACCAGTTCTTATCCAATCCGATGTTGGCAACACCTGCAATGCCAACTAATTTCTCGGGTGCAACAAATCCAAAGAACTCGCGCCACATGGGGGCTAAGTAGGTAAGGTGGCGCGACTGGCCTAAGTATTCCTGAGTAATCTGCAACTCGGCCATTTGTTTTGTGTTTTTAATATTGTCGAAGATAGGAGCGTACGGTTCGCGTGGTTGGAAGTCCAGAGGACCATTCTTTGACTGCAGAATCACATTGTCGCGGAACTTGCCATCCAGGTCCTTAAATTCGCTTACAGCCTGCTTGACGCGGTCCTCGCCACTATGGGCAGCACCATATACAAAACTGCGCCACATGATGATGCCGCCGAATGGTTTCACTGCATCGGCCAGCATGTTTGCACCATCAGCATGCGTGCGCTTATAGTCGAATGGTCCAGGCTGTCCTTCCGAGTTGGCCTTTACCAGGAATCCGCCAAAGTCGGGAATCTGTGCATATATCTCCTTAGCCTTTGCTTTCCACCAGGCTTTTACTTTGGGGTTCAGCGGGTCGGCCGTCTTGATGGGCTTGCCGCCATTAAAGCCTTTGGCAGGAATGCTCATGGGCGAAGCAAAGTTAACCGAGAGATACACCTTGATGCCATAGGGGCGCAGGATGTCGGCATACTGCTTTACCTTATTAATATATATAGCCGACAGCATCTTGGGCGAGGCATTTACATTATTCAGTACCGTACCGTTGATACCGATCGAGGCATTGGCACGTGCATATTCTTTTATCAGTTCAGCGTCGATGGGCTGATCGGGATCCTCTACAAAGATGGTGCGACCGTGGAATTTTCTTTCGCCGGCTTTACCTTTCCAGAAAATGCTCAATCCAGCGTAACCGCGCTCGATAGTGCCATTCATGTTGTCCCAGTGGTTCAATATGCGCAGTTTGTAGAATGGCTCACTGCCGGTAGTCTCGCCACGCAACAATGCATAGGCGCCATACAATAATCCGATCTCGTTTTTGGCAGAGATTACACTGTTCACTTTTCCCTGTTCACTATTCACTTTGATGCAGTACGCATCCTGTTCCATTGTTGCATCAATCTTCAGGGTTACATTTTGGGTACTGTAGGTTCTCAGTTCCTGGGCAGCGATGCACTCAGGTCCGGTAACCTTTGCTTTGTTGATAGGTTGTTGTCTTAGCCACAGTTGGTGACCATCCTCAGCCTTTGCCATCCCAGCAAAGACCAATGCCATTAAGAGTAATGTTAGTATCTTCATATTTATTGATAATTTTGTTGCAAAAATATAAAAAATCTGTGTAATCCGCGTAATCCGTGCCTAAAAATTTGTACCTTTGCACCAAATAAAGAAATAAAAGATACAAAATGAAAAAAGTTAAACTACTGATTACTGCTTTATTGCTCACTTTTGCTCAGTTTGCTAGTGCTGGCGATTTTACTGTTGGAAACAAAACTTTCCTGCTTAATGGCGAGCCTTTTGTGGTTAAGGCGGCCGAGGTTCACTATCCGCGTATCCCCCGTCCATATTGGGAACATCGCATAAAAATGTGTAAGGCTTTAGGTATGAACACCCTCTGTATCTATGTGTTCTGGAATATCCATGAACAGCGCGAGGGACAGTTCGATTTCACTGATAATAATGATGTGGCTGAGTTCTGCCGACTGGCCCAGAAAAATGGCATGTACGTGATTGTCCGTCCTGGTCCATACGTATGTGCCGAGTGGGAGATGGGCGGTCTGCCTTGGTGGCTGCTCAAGAAGAAAGATATCCGTCTGCGCGAGCGCGATCCTTATTTCTTGGAGCGTGTAAAAATCTTCGAGCAGAAAGTGGGCGAGCAGTTAGCTCCCCTCACCATTCAGAATGGTGGTCCTATCATCATGGTGCAGGTAGAGAATGAGTATGGCTCGTATGGCGAGGATAAACCCTATGTCTCTGAGATTCGCGATTGCCTGCGTGGCATCTACGGCGAAAAACTCACACTGTTCCAGTGCGACTGGAGTTCAAACTTCGAAAGAAACGGTCTCGACGATTTGGTTTGGACCATGAACTTCGGTACTGGTGCTAATATCGATCACGAGTTTGCACGTCTCAAGCAGTTGCGCCCCAATGCCCCTCTGATGTGCTCTGAGTTCTGGAGCGGTTGGTTCGATAAGTGGGGGGCTAATCACGAAACACGCCCTGCCAAGGATATGGTGGATGGTATGGACGAGATGCTGTCAAAGAATATCTCGTTCTCGCTCTATATGACACATGGCGGTACCTCGTTTGGTCATTGGGCAGGTGCTAACTCGCCAGGTTTCGCACCTGATGTAACCAGTTACGATTACGATGCTCCTATCAACGAGTATGGTGGCACCACCGAGAAGTTTTTCCAGTTGCGTAAGATGATGCAGAAGTACAGCAAAACACCGCTGCCTGCTATCCCCGCGCGCCCTGCTAACATGATTAATATCCCTGCCTTCGAGATGCGCGAGCATGCCGATATTCTGCTGGGTGCCGACAGTCTGGTGATGAACAGTCCGCTGCGCACCATGGAGGAACTTAATCAGGGCTGGGGCTCGATGGTATATATCACCTCGCTGCCCGATATCGATACCCCTAGTGTGCTTACCCTCAACGATGGACACGACTTTGCACAGGTGTTCATCGATAGTACCTATATCGGTAAGATTGATCGTGTACGCAACGAAAAGAGCCTTCTGTTGCCAGCCGTAAAGAAAGGTCAGGAACTTAAGATTCTTATCGAGGCTATGGGTCGTATCAACTTTGGTCGTGCCATCAAGGATTACAAGGGCATCACCGAGAGTGTCACCCTGTCAACCGATAAGGATGGTCACGAGCTTATCTGGAACCTGAAGCGCTGGGATATCTTTACTATTCCCGATAGCTATGCAGCTGCCAAGAAGGCACTCGATACAGCCAAGCGCGATTCGCTTACTAAAATGGTGTTCAAGGGTTCAGGCTATTATCGTGGCTATTTCAACCTCAAGAGGGTAGGCGATACCTTCCTGAATATGGAGAACTGGGGCAAGGGTCAGGTATATGTCAATGGTCATGCTATTGGTCGTTTCTGGTCTATTGGTCCTCAGCAAACCCTCTATGTGCCAGGTTGCTGGCTTAAGAAGGGTAAGAACGAGGTCGTTGTGCTCGATGTGGTAGGTCCTTCTGCTAAGGCATTCTACTTCACTAAGGACAAGAAGCGCCTTTCACCTTGGCTCTTTGCGCAGAATAAGCCTGAACTCGATAAACTAAATGTTGAAAAATCTCGTACACATAACGATCCTGCTAATCAGCCCGATCTCAACTCTGCAACTCCAGCCCATGTAGGTCAGTTGGCAGCCGATAATGGTTGGCAGATGGTACGTTTTGCTGCACCACAGACAGGTCGCTATCTCGCTATCCAGGCCTTATCTACCCACGAAGGTAAGGATGTGGTATCTGTAGCCGAACTCTATGCCGTTAATGCTGTTGGCGCACGCCTCAGTCGTGAACCTTGGACAGTAAAATATGCTGATAGCGAGGAGACGAAGCGTGGTAATAATACTGCTGAAAAATCTTTCGATTTGCAGGAGTCAACTTACTGGCGTACTGAGCGTGGCGCGGCACTGCCACATCTGATGGTCATCGACCTTGGTAGCGAGCAGACGATTACTGGTTTCGATTACTTGCCACGTGCCGAGGAAGGTGCCCCAGGTAGCATCAAGGATTACAAAATCTTTGTGTATTAAAAAATAAAATAGGTAAAAAAGTTGTGCGTTTTAAATAAAAACACTATCTTTGCACCCGTTTTAAAACTGAAAGTATTTTTTTGAAATGAAGAGATCTCTATTGGTATTATCATTGTTGCTCACCACCCTGTTGGTGCAGGCTCAGATGAGCGACATTCAGGTGATGCAGTATGTCCAGCGCGAGATGAAGAACGGTTCGTCTCAGTCGCAGATTGCTACTAAACTCATGCAGAAAGGCGTTACCATGCAGCAGTTGCAGCGTGTGCGCAGTCAGTACGAAAAGTTGAATGGCACCTCAGCCGTGCGTTCTTCTGGATCAACCACCGACCAGCTCACGGCCGATAGTCGTATGCGTGAGAGTAATGGTGCTGTGCGTGTTGATGCTGAGGGTAACGAGTTGTATGTACAGAAGATTGGTAGCAGCAATACCGACGAAGATATGCTCGAGAATTCTAACTTGAGCAATCGTCAGCAAGTCTATATCCCTGATTCTGTGAATACCATCAACGGCAAACGTGTGTTCGGCCGTGATATCTTCAATAACAAAGCCCTTTCGTTCGAACCCAACATGAATATTGCCACTCCTACCTCGTATATCGTAGGTCCTGGCGATAAGGTGTTCGTCGATGTCTATGGCGGTTCTCAAAAGTCAGAGCAGATGGAGGTAGGCCCCGATGGTTCTATCGTGGTTACTGGTTACGGTCCTATCCACATTGCAGGTCTGTCGGTTGCAGCTGCCAATGCTAAGATCAAGCAGACCCTTGGTAAGCGCTATAGCAGTTCAAAGATTCGCATGACGTTGGGTCAGACCCGTACCATCATGGTCAATGTGATGGGTGAGGTGATGGCACCTGGTACTTATACCCTTTCTGCTTTTGCCAGCGTGTTCCACGCCCTGTATATGGCAGGTGGTGTTAATAGTCTGGGTACCCTGCGTGATATCAAGGTGTTCCGTGGTGGTCGTCAGATTGCTTCGGTCGATATCTACGATTACATCCTCAATGGCAAGCTCTCTGGCAATATCCGTTTGGCCGAGAACGATGTTATTATGGTCGGTCCTTATCAGAACATCGTCGATGTGGCTGGTAATGTAAAGCGCCCCATGGCCTACGAGATGAAGAAGAACGAGAGTATTGCTACCCTGCTCAAGTATGCTGGTGGTTTTACTGGCGATGCTTATAAAAAGGCTGTTCGTGTAAATCGTACTGCTGGCGAACAATATTCGGTATATAATGTCAACGAGTTCGATATGAGTAGCTTCCGTTTGCAGGATGGCGACTCTGTAACCGTTAGTGGTAACCTCCGCCGTTACGAGAATATGGTCGAGATTGCAGGTGCAGTATTCCGTCCCGGCCAGTATAGCCTTGGTGGCAATGTTACCACTGTTAAGAGCTTGATTGAGCAGGCCGATGGCCTTACCGAGGATGCTTTTGCTGGTCGCGGTGTATTGCATCGCATGAAAGAGGATCGCACCCGTCGTGTCATCTCACTCGATATCCAGGGCATTCTCAATGGTACTGTAGCTGATGTGCCTCTGGAGAACGAAGATGTGCTCACCATTGCCTCTAAGCAGGAAAAGACCAACGAGCGTACCGTTACCATCTTTGGCGAGGTAATGTTCCCTGCTACCTACGAGTATGCCGATGATGAGTCAATTGAAGACCTCATTATCCAGGCAGGCGGTCTCACCGATGCCGCTTCTACTGTGAAAGTCGATGTATCACGTCGTATGATTGATCCTAAGGCTACCGAGGATTCTCGTGAGGTAGCTCAGACATTCTCTTTCACCTTGAAAGATGGTTTGGTAGTAGATGGCTCTAAGGATTTTGTGCTGCAGCCTTACGACGAGGTGTATGTACGTAAGAGCCCTGGCTATATGCCTCAGCGCAATGTAACTGTCGAAGGCGAGGTGCTCTTTGCAGGTACCTATCCTCTGGCTCATAAAAACCAGCGTCTCAGCGAGGTGGTTAAGGCTGCCGGTGGTGTTACTAAGGAAGCTTATATCCGTGGTGCCCGTATAGAGCGCCCCATGAATGCCGACGAGAAGTTCCGCCTCAATCGTATCCTCCAGTTGGCTAAGGTACAATCTGGCGCCGGTTTCGATGCCAATAAGGTCGATCAGGATAGTGTTTACTATGTAGCTATCGAGCTCGATAAGGCTTTGGCTAATCCTGGCTCTGATGATGATGTGGTACTCCGCGAGGGTGACCGTATCATTGTACCCGAGTTCAGCGGTACCGTTAAGATTGATGGTAATGTGATGTATCCCAATACAGCCAGCTATAGCAGCGGTAAGAGCTATAAGTGGTACGTTCGCAACCAGGCTGGTGGCTTTGGTATGGGCGCCAAAAAGTCGCGTGCATTCATTCTCTATCAGAATGGTGCTGTTAAGAAAGCCAGCGGCGCTAAGATTGAGCCAGGCTGCGAAATTTTCGTGCCTAGCAAAACCCGCTCTGCCAACGATAAGATTAGCATGATTGCTAACCTTGGCACATCTCTCGCCACCATGGTTACCATGCTGGCCACAGTTACAAACCTGATAAAGACATTCTAACGTAATATGGAGCAGAATCAACAAAATCAGATAAATCCACAGGTTCGTAAACCTCAGCCCATCGATTTTGGTGCCATCTGGCAGGCCATCAAGAGCAATCGTAAACTCTATTATATCGTATTGCCTATCGCCTTTGTGGTGGCTGTCGTTATCGCCAAGTCGATACCTCCTTATTATAAGTGCGAGGTGATGTTGGCGCCCGAGGCTGGCGGTGGCGGTAGTAGTATGGGCCAGTTAGCCTCTCTAGCCAGTTCCTTTGGTGTGAGTCTTGGTGGTGGTGGTAATGCATCTGGTGATGCTATTACGCCTTCATTATATCCTGATTTAATGAAGAGTACCGACTTTAAAACCTCACTTTTCCCCATTAAGGTGCATGGCAAGAATGACAAAACGTCCATGACTTATTACGATTACCTCAAGAACGAATGGAAGGAACCCTGGTGGAAAGATTTCTTTGGTCTGATGGCCCCCGAGAAGAAGCAGGATACTCTGGTTAATAACTTTGAATTGACAGGAGAACAGGCACGTATTGCTGGTATGATTATGAAAAATGTGGTTTGTAAGATTGATAAGAAAACAGATCTGATTTCTATCAGTGTTACCACCCAGGAACCGTATATCGCAGCTTTGTTAGCAGATTCTGTTCAAACTCGTTTGCAGGATTTCCTCACCGACTATCGTACCAAAAAGTCGCGTCACGATTTGGAATATGCCGAGATGTTGCAGCAACAGGCTAAGAAGGATTACGAGCATGCCCGTCAGAAGTATGTGGAATTTGTAGATGCTAACCAGGATGTTGTTCTGGAAAGTATCCGTCAGATGCAAACCGATTTGGAAAACGACTTGCAGTTGCAGTATAACAACTACAATACATTGAGTGCTCAGGTATTGGCCTATAAAGCCAAAGTTCAAGAGGCTACACCCGCTTTTACAACCCTTCAGCGTGCCACAGTACCTTTGGGCCCTGCAGGTCCCAAGCGTCCTCAGATACTGTTCGTCTGTCTGTTCCTGGCAGCCTTATTCACAACAGTTTGGATATTGTATAAAGAGCATCAACTCAAGCCATTGTTAGGCTTGTCATAATGGACTAATGAATTATAAAAGACGGAAGTGACGAATAATTAAGGAATAAAACGTCATTTTCCGTCTTTTTTATTTGGTTATATCAAGGAATTCCCTTATCTTTGCATGCGGAAAAGGGAAATCGATTTCTTAAAACTCCCAAGTACCACATGGTTAATAAAAGCTAATTTTTTTGTAACGTACTGACCTATAGCACTTTGCATTCGTCAGTTCGGAATGTTTTCTTTGCGCTTGTGTAAAAAAATACACGCTCGTCGGGGCTGTCTGCCCCTTGCCGCGTGGCGCTCCCCGAGTGTTTTAGCATGGTATTAAATATGGCGCTTTTAGCGCATAAGCAGTATATTAATGGAAGTTAGAAAAACATCAATTGATGGTGTGTTCATTATCGAACCCCGAATTTTCGAGGATAGCCGTGGCTATTTCTTTGAATCTTTCTCTCAACGAGAGTTCGAAGAAAAAATCGGCCCAATCAATTTCGTTCAGGACAACGAGTCCAAATCAAGCTATGGCGTAATGCGTGGCTTGCATTTTCAGCGCCCTCCCTTCACTCAGAGCAAGCTGGTTCGCTGTGTCAAAGGTGCAGTACTTGATGTGGCTGTCGATATCCGCAAAGGCAGCCCCACCTATGGCCAGCATGTGGCTGTAGAACTTACCGAGGATAATCATCGTCAGTTCTTTATCCCCAAGGGATTCGCTCATGGCTTTGCAGTGTTGAGTGAAACAGCAGTATTCCAATACAAGTGCGATGAGTTCTATCACCCTGAGGCTGATGGCGGCATCAGTATCTTAGATGAAAGTCTGAATATCGATTGGCATATCCCAACGGATAAAGCCATCCTCTCCGACAAGGATACCAAACATCCCCTCCTCAAAGATTTTGAGACTCCTTTCAATTACTAATCGGCATGAAATACCCCATAGGAATTCAGAATTTCGGTGAAGTTAGGCGTAATGGTTATGCCTATGTGGATAAGACTGCACTGCTGTATAAGTTGGTGTCGGAGGGAAAGTATTATTTCCTTTCTCGTCCCCGTCGCTTTGGTAAGTCATTGTTCCTTTCTACACTGGAGAGTTATTTCTGTGGCGAAAAAGAGCTGTTCGATGGACTGGCAGTGAGCGAGTTGGAGCACGATTGGAAATCGTATCCTATTCTGCATCTTGATTTGAACACAGAAAAGAAAGTGTACGTCAGTTGGCTGAGACCAATGGTCTTACACAGGATGAATGTTATAAAAAGTTAGCTAAGGACTATGATGGCTATCACTTCGATTATGATACCCCTGGAATCTACAATCCCTTCAGCTTACTTAATACGCTAGATAATAAAGTGTTCCGTGACTACTGGTTCGAGACGGGCACACCATCGTTCTTGGTTTATCAACTTAAGAAAACCGAATATCCGTTGGAAAGCATGACAGAGGAGGAACTCACCACCGATACGCTTAATAGTATCCATATTATGGATGAGAATCCACTGCCATTACTCTATCAGAGCGGTTATTTGACAATTAAGAGTTATGACAAGGAGTTTGATTGTTATCAGTTATGTTTCCCAAATCGTGAAGTAGAGCAGGGATTTTCTCAGTTACTCCGTAGGTTAAAGAAAAACGGCAACAAATAGAAGAAAAAGGTTACGCCAAGGCTTTTATGAATGATAGCCGTAAGTTGTTCAAAATTGGCATCAATTTTTCTACAGAAAAGAAGTTGATAGATGATTGGACAGTTGTTGAATAGGAACTTGATACTTCAGGAGGCATACTCAGCTTGCTGCTATGCTTGCAAAGAACATATTACTGATGACCATCGGTATTAAATAATAATAAAGTTTAATTTAATCTAAACGCTTCAGGTGACCAAAGCCGCCCTAAAAGGCTGTTTTTAAGTCTGGACGTCAAAATTGACAGTTTACTGGAGTAAGAATAGCATATTAATACAAAATACAAATATAATGCAAGCAATTATTTTAGCTGCGGGTATGGGAAAGCGTCTTGGTGAATATACCAAGAATAATACCAAGTGTATGGTGCCTGTAAATGGTGTGCCATTAATAGATCGTGTTCTACTTCAGCTTTCAATTCTTTCTTTGAATCGTGTGGTGATTGTTGTTGGCTATGAAGGTCAAAAACTGATGAATTATCTTGGTAGCGAACAGCATGGTTTGAAGATTGAGTATATTGATAATCCTATTTATGACAAAACAAATAATATATATTCTTTGGCATTAGCAAAGGAAAAATTGCTGGATGATGATACATTGTTGATTGAAAGCGACCTCATTTTTGATGATGGTATGTTTAAATTGCTGCTTGATAATCCTTATCCTAATCTTGCGCTTGTCGCAAAATATGAAAGTTGGATGGATGGTACGATGGTCCGAATTGATCAAGATAACAATATTGTAAATTTTGTACCGAAGGCGGCTTTTGATTTTAGGGAAACAAACTCATATTATAAGACCGTAAATATCTACAAATTCTCTAAGACTTTTTCCAGAACAAAATATGTTCCCTTTTTGGAGGCATATACCAAGGCTGTTGGTAATAATGAGTACTATGAGAATGTGCTGCGTATTATATCCTTCTTGAATAGCCATGACCTGAAGGCTTTACCTATTACTGATGAGAAGTGGTATGAGATCGATGACAAGCAGGACTTGGATATTGCAGAGGCTTTGTTTGCTGATGAGAAAGATGTGCTTCGTAAGTATTATGGTCGCTATGGCGGTTTCTGGCGGTTTCCAAAAATGCTTGACTATTGCTATCTTGTGAATCCCTATTTCAATGAGAGTCGTATCATTGACGAAATGGAGGCTTTCTTTAGAACGCTTATTTCAGAATACCCCTCAGGTATGAAGGTGAACTCCCTCATTGCCAGTAAGTGCTGGGGCGTTAAAGAAGATTATATCATTCCAGGTAACGGAGCGGCAGAGTTGATAAAGGTCCTAATGGAAACTTTGCCTGGTACTTTAGGAGTGACTCGACCTACATTTGAGGAATATCCTAACAGACGCGATAAGGAAAAACTAGTGACTTATATTCCTCAGAATAGTGACTACCGCTATACAGCTAAAGACCTGATGGATTTCTTTGAGAAGAACCATGCTGACAATATTCTGCTGATTAACCCTGACAATCCTTCAGGAAACTTTATTCCTATCTGTGACGTATTAGTTTTGGCTGCTTGGTGCCAAAAACAGGATATCCGCTTGATAGTAGACGAAAGTTTTGTTGATTTTAGCGTTGGGTTTGAGAATAATTCTTTATTGAGTAATACACTCCTTGAAGCCTATCCCACAATGGTTGTAATGAAAAGCATCAGTAAGAGCTATGGTGTTCCAGGCATTCGTTTGGGCATTCTATGTTCAGCAGATGTAACACTAATTGCCAAGATGAAGAAGATGGTGAGCATCTGGAACATCAATTCCTTTGCTGAGTATTTCATGCAGATTTTCACCAAGTACGAAAAGGACTACAAACGTGCTTGCGAGAAATTCATTGCAGAACGTGAGGACTTCGAGAAAAAACTGAAGGAAATCAGTTTCTTGCGGGTAATGCCATCGCAAGCCAACTATTTCCTTTGTGAGATTCTTCCACCTAAGAATGCTAACCAGTTAGTGCTCACAATGCTTAAGAAATATAATATTTTGGTTCGTGATTGTTCTGACAAGCAAGGATTTGATGGAAAACAGTATATGCGAATTGCTGTTCGTAGTCATGAGGATAATGAACGATTTATTCACGCATTTCGGGACTTAGATAAAAATTAAAATCTTTATGAATATTACGATTTGTGGAGGAGGAAACTTAGGGCACGTTGTGGCTGGTTTCTTAGGATCACAGAGAGGTCAGGATATATCTATTTTGACAACTTGTCCAGAAAAATGGTCTCAAAACATTGAAGTTGTTGATAACAAAGGTGAAATATTTAGAGGATGTCCTGTTTCTATTTCATCTAGCCCTAAAGATGTTATTCCTAATGCAGATGTTGTTTTGCTGTGTCTTCCTGGCTTTGCTATACGCGATATGTTAAGAGCAATAGAACCTTATTTGACTCCCAATATTTGGGTTGGTTCTATTGTGTCTAGTACAGGATTCTTTTTTGAAGCTTTTAGTATTCTGACTAATAATCAACCTCTATTTGGATTTCAGCGGGTGCCTTTTATATCTCGAATCATAGAATATGGGCACAGGGCAGAATTGAAAGGTTATAAGGATTCTTTAAGTGTCGCTGTCATGAATGTGGATGATAAGGAATATATGAGGAAGACATTAGAGGTTTTATTTAAAACGCGTACATTCCTTCTTAATAGTTTCTATGAGGCAAGTCTTTCAAATAGTAATCCGCTTCTTCACACAGCACGTTTATATACTATGTGGAAAGATTGGAAACCAGGACTTTCATATGATGTTAATCCTGGCTTCTATTCTGAATGGACAGTCGCTTCTTCTCAGCTATATTTATCAATGGATGATGAGTTCCAGAAACTTTTGAGAATAATAGGGGTACAAGAGGGAGCAATTCCTTCTGTTTTGGATTATTATGAATGTTCTGACGCAAATTCTTTAACAAAGAAAATACGTACAATACAGGCATTTCAAGGAATTTTATCCCCAATGACTGTTAATAATCATGGAAGGTTTGAACCTGATTTTTCAAGCCGGTATTTTATAGAAGATTTTCCTTATGGATTAAGGTATATTATCGAAACTGCGGAAAAGCATAATTTCGATAGCCCCATTATGAAAGAGGTCTATCAATGGGGTATGAATATGTGTAATGGAAATAAGATGCAATGATAAAGGAATTATTAGATTTGTTAAGTCTAGGATATTATTCAAAATATCGAAATAATAGAGTTTTATTGAAACAGAGTTCTTTAATGCATGAATTTGGGTTAGAGATTTTAGATTTGTTTCATAGAATTAGTCTTGAACAAAAAAAAGCGATATGGTTGGAGTTCGGAACATTGCTTGGGGCATACAGGAATCATTCTTTTATAAAATATGATTATGATATGGATTTGGGAATGTATCAGGATCAGTATGATCTTGATTTTGAAAATACTCTTATAATGAGTGGTTTTAAAAAGAAACATTTTTTCTATCAGTATAGAGATGGGGGGCGTTTTTTGACAGAAGTAACTTGGGAGTATAAAGGATTTCAAATCGATATTTTTTTGTGTACAAGTGACAATGGTGAACGACATGTTTTTTGTTATGATAAGCAGAATGACGAATCTTTTGCTCAAAACAAATGGATGTTTCGTGAGTATACCATACCGGAGGCATGTCCATTAGTGAAGTTGGATTTGGCTGGCATGGAATGTAATGCTCCTGCTGATCCAAAGAAATGTTTGGAAACGTATTATGGTGAATCTTTTATGACGCCTATTGCAGATTGGACTCCGTCTGAACCAAATAAGAGGTTTAAGAATTGGTTTGTAGATAAAGCCTATGGTAGCATTACAAGAGTGTACTAAAAATGAAAAAGTCTGTATCTGCAACTATTTGGAGTGTCTTAGATCGAATTTGGGCTCAGATTATTAGCTTCTTTATTGGGATCGTTTTAGCTCGCTTACTTACCCCCGATGATTACGGTTTGGTGGGGATTAGTATGGTTTTTATTGCGTTTTCTAATGTTTTTATTGAAGCAGGATTCTCTAATGCTCTTATTCGAAAATTAGATAGAACAAATATCGATTATTCAACAGCATTCCATTTTAACACTTTAATGGGAGTTGCTATGTATGCAGTGTTATATTTCGGTGCTCCTTGGATAGCAGATTATTTTGATGACAAACAGCTGATTCCACTCACAAGGTTAGTAAGCATTACTGTTGTGTTGAATTCTCTATGTATAGTGCAAAATGCAATTCTTACAGCAGAATTCAGAATGCGCGAACAGGCGATAATAAATATTGTATCGCAAATCCCATCAGGACTTTTAGCTGTTTATCTGGCATATATAGGTTGGGGCATATACGCTTTGGCAGTGAATACAATATTGGCTTCATTCATTAGAACTGTTATGTTCTGGATTGTTACAAAATGGTGGCCTTCTTGGGAATTTAGTATGGAGTCTATGCGCTATTTGTGGGGGTTCGGTTCTAAACTAATTGGTGCAAATTTCTTAGGTACGGTATTTAATGAGATATATACCTTATTGATTGGTAAATACGTTAATAAAACTGATTTGGGCTTCTATTCAAAGGGGCGTTCATTGTCAACACAGCCGGAAACGATATGTAACGGAGTTATTCAGAAGGTATCTTTACCATTATTAGCTAATGTTCAAAATGATGCAAATTTGCTACGAGAGAAATATAGGGAGTTAACCAAAATGGTAACTTGCGTAATGACAATTATAAGTGGAATTCTAATTGTAATTGCCAAACCACTAATTATTCTCTTGTGGGGTGAAGCTTGGGTAGGATCTGTTATTGCTTTTCAGCTTTTGTTGTTAGCTAGTGTTATCGGCTATGTCCAATCATTAACTCTTGTGTTACTACAGATTGTTAATCAGACTGGATATACATTGAAATTGGAATTTTTGAAGAAACCAGTATACCTTGTTGTTATTCTCTTGTCCATACAATATGGGATGATAGGATTGCTGATAGCTTATGTTATTAATTCATTATGGGGTACTTTTGTGAATATGTCAGCGCCACAAAGATATTTATCATATTCTTATTTTGAGCAAATTAAAGATGTCCTTATTTATGTTGCTGCTTGGATTTTTGGTTCCATTCTTGTATGGGGATTTTCCTTGTTTGTTCATCCTTGTTACGTTGTTGATATAGTTTTTCGAATGGCAATAATGGCTGTAATATATGTTGGTTTTCTTGGCTTAATGAAAGATGAAGTTTTTATGAAATATAGTAAGCAGATATATCTAACCTGCAAAAATAAGTTAGCGTTATGAATAGAATCATTGCATATATAAAAACTTTAGGTTTGTTGTTAGAACTATTGTTTTGTAACTTCTTTCTTCGTCTTTTCTTAAGAAAACCAAACTATGATAAAAAATATCGTATAAGTCTTTGTGGCATTTTTAAGAACGAAGCATCTTTCTTAAAGGAATGGATTGAGTTCCATGAAATGATCGGTGTGGAGCACTTCTATCTTTATAACAATAATTCTGAAGATAATTATAAAGAAATACTTCAGTCATATATTGATAGAGGGCTTGTTACATTAGTTGATTGGCCTTATGACCAAGCACAAATAGCTGCATATCAGAATTTTTATGAAACTTACCGTCATGAAACTCAGTGGGTATCTTTCTTAGATATCGATGAGTTCTTTTGTCCGCGATATGCGAAAACGATAGGGGAGTGGCTTTCCACTATGGACAAGTATCCTGTATTGGTTCTTTATTGGCGGATGTTTGGAACATCTGGCAAGTTGCATCATAATAATGATGAATTAGTAATTGAGCAATACCATGTTTCTTGGGACCATTTATATCATTGTGGAAAATGTTTGGTTAATACAGACTATGGTATTTCTGTTTTTGATACTTCTACTCATCATCTTACACGTGTAAAATATCCCTTGTTTGGTGGTTTTTTCAATGTTACGGTTTTCCCTGCAAACCAATTTGGTTGGTTCGTATTTGACCCGATACATTTTGGACGTTTCTTTGATGAGTCAAAGTATTCCATACAGATTAACCATTATTGGTCAAAAGCCTGGGAAGTGTATGAAAAGAAACGGCGAATGACTGACGTTTACTTTAAGGAGAATCCAAAGTTAAACTTGTCATATTTCTATGAGCATGAGCATGAAAATCGAACAGAGAATCATACGATATTTAGATTTTTGATGCAATTAAAATTAAAAATGGGATTGTTTGATTATGAAAACAACTGATTGTAAGATATTGAATTTGCCAAAGATTGCTGATGGTAGAGGGAATCTTTCTATTATAGAGGAGTATAAACAGATTCCTTTTAAAATTTGCCGTTCATATTGGATTTATGATGTTCCTGGTGGTTGTGAACGTGGAGGTCATGCTTACAAAAAGAATACAGAGTTCATTGTCGCGCTTTCTGGTAGTTTTGATGTTGTGGTAAATGATGGGACTAATGAGCAGACTTTTCATTTGAACCGTTCATACATGGGATTATTAGTCCCCCAAGGTTTATGGCGAGTAATGAATAATTTTTCTACTAATTCATTGGCCCTGATTTTATCTGATACAGAGTACGATGCTGGTGATTATATAATGGATTATGAAGACTATAGAAAATGGAATAATCAAAGATAGACCTACGGTTTTTGATTGTGGCCTATATACATTAGAGAAGAATCACGAACCAGAGGGAAATTTAACATTCGTTTATAATGATGTGCATGTTCCCTTTGATGTGAAGCGTGTGTTTTACTCCTATGATATTCCTGGAGGCGAGTCTCGTGGTGCGCATGCTCATAAGGAATGTCATCAGTTTTTGATAGCAGCAAGTGGTAGTTTTGAAGTGGCGTTGGATGACGGAGTCAATAAACGTACGGTATTGTTAAACCGCCCGTTTTATGGGCTTCATGTTCCTCCTGGAGTTTGGGCTGCAGAACAAGGCTTTTCTTCTGGCTCAATTTGCTTGGTACTGGCTTCTGAGGGGTACTCTGAGGATGATTATATCCGCAATTATGATGAATATTTAGAATATATTAAGATACAGAATAATGGTTAAACTTTTGGATTTGCAGGCCATCACGGCTATGCATGGTGATGAAATAAAAGCAGCAGTAAATCGTGTGATTGATTCAGGCTGGTTTCTTCAAGGTAATGAAAACAAACAGTTTGAAACTGATTATGCTCAATATATAGGTACAGAACATTGTATAGCTGTAGCCAATGGTCTTGATGCATTGTATCTGTTGATGCGAGGCTATAAGGAAATGGGCTTGATGCAGGATGGTGACGAGATTATCGTGCCAGCTAATACGTATATAGCTACGATTATAGCAATCACCCGTAATAATCTTGTACCTGTTTTGGTTGAGCCTACATGGGAGAGTCTTGAAATTGATATTGATAAGGTTGAGGCTGCAATCACTCCTAGGACGAAGGGGGTGATGATTGTTCATCTATATGGCCGAATTGCCTATAATGATAAGTTAGGTGAGATATGCAAAAAGCATAATCTGAAGTTGATGGAAGATTGTGCTCAGAGCCATGGTTGTGCTTGGAAGGGAGTCAAGACAGGTGCTTTGGGTGATGCCGCAGCTCATAGTTTCTATCCTGGTAAGAATCTAGGTGCATTAGGTGATGCCGGTGCGGTAACAACTAATGACCCAGAATTGGCAGAGGTAATCCGGGCTTTGGCAAATTATGGCAGTCAGAAAAAATACGTATTTAAGTATGTAGGTATGAACAGTCGTATGGCAGAGACTGATGCCGCAGCTTTGGATGTGAAGTTGAAGTATCTGGATGAAGATAATCATTCACGTCAACAGTTAGCAGCTTATTACTATGCCAACATTAATAATCCGTTAATAACACTGCCCAAACGAATTGAAGATGAAAATAATGTTTATCATCAGTTTCCGATTTTCTGTGAGAAACGTGATGAATTGCAGGAATATCTAAAACAGAATGGTATCCAAACTTTAATTCATTATCCAATACCTCCTCATAAGCAGGAGTGTTATAGGGAATGGAATAATCGAAGTTATCCTATTACGGAGAAAATTCATGCTCAGGAGTTAAGTATTCCTATGAATCAAGTGGTTTCAATGGATGAAGCTGCAGAAGTGGTTAGAGTTATTAATAGCTATCATGGATAAGCATCCCATATTGTCGCTTTGTATTCCTACGAATGGTGCTGTGGAGTGGATACTCCCAGTTATTGAAAGTATCTATTCGCAGGGGTATGACAACGAAAAGTTTGAAGTGGTCATTACCGACAATGGTAAGGACTCACATTTACCTGTGCATATTGCTAAGATGAGTTATCCTAACCTCCGCTATAAGCAGACCACAGATGAAGGATTCTTGAATTTGGTAAGCTGCTTGAAAGAAGGAAAGGGATTGTTCTGTAAGATGATCAATCATCGCAGTGTGATGCTGCCTGGTAGCATCGCTGATATGGTTGCACTGGTAGAAAAATACAAGGATACCCAACCTGTTATCTATTGTTCTGATGGCAATATAAAGTGTGAAACAGATTTTGTTGAGTGCTCTAATATTGACGAATTTGTTCGTCACCTTTCATATTGGTGTAGTTGGAGTGCAGGTATTGGATTTTGGCATAAAGACATTCCGGTGATTCCCAATATCCAGCTTAATGAGATGTTTCCGAATGCCTCATTATTATTTGAAATTCGTAAAGAGTCCGAATATGTAATTTGGAACAAGAAATACGAGCAGATGTGTGATGACTCTGGAAAGGGAGGGTATAATCTGTTTCATACTTTTGGAGTTGTGCTACTTGATATCATCAAAGGTCTTTTTGATGACGGGCGTATAAGTTCTGAGGCATTTGGTATCGTCAAGAAAGATTTGCTTGGATTCTTAACCGAGTTGTATAAAAGCGAGGTGATACTACCTACTAAGCACACCTTTATTCTGAAAGATATCAAGAAAAATGTGGAGGTATATTATGGTGTGGGAGGTTATTGGCAAATGATAATTAAGGCCAATTTTTATGCCTTCTACACCTGTATTGTATCTATTGCGTCTAAAGTGTTGAAACCTATTCTGGCATCTTTTAATCGTAAATAGGTTATAATGAAATGTCCCATTTGGTATATTAGTTCGTTGAATATAATGATAAAGTTATCGATAAAGAAACTTCTTAAATGCTTGATGTGGATAGCCAGCAGGGTGTTTCCATACACATTGAGCGAAAGAACGCGAGCGTTCAGGGATGTTTTATACACCATGTGGATTTGTAATTATATCGGCCATATGGGGGAGCACTCAACAATCTCTAAACCATGCAGTCTTCAGGGTTGGGGACAGAAGCGTATTTCGATAGGCGATTATACCTGCATCCAGAGTCATGGCGTTCTCGGTTGTTGGGAACGGTATGGTGAACAGCGTTTTTCGCCTTCTTTGACGATAGGCAATCATTGCAGCATCGGTGAATATAACCATATCACAGTTTGCAATAAGATTACCATAGGCGATGGCCTTTTGACTGGACGCTTTGTATATATAGGTGACAATAGTCATGGGGGATTGAGTATCGAAGAAGCAACAGTACCTCCTGCTGAAAGAAAATTGTATTCTAAAGGAGAAATCGTAATAGGTAATAACGTTTGGATAGGCGATAAGGCCACTATCCTTGCTGGGGTTCATATTGGAGATAACGTAATAATAGGGGCAAATTCTGTAATAACAAAAGATGTTCCTTCAAACACAATGGTGGCAGGTGCGCCTGCTAGAATGATTAAATCATTAAATTGAATGTATGTCAAAACCAAGATTAATTGCATTATATTTACCTCAATTCCATCCATTTAAAGAGAATGACGAATGGTGGGGCAAAGGGTTTACGGAATGGACCAATGTAGCTAAAGCACGACCACTCTTTCGTGGACATTATCAACCTAAGGTGCCTGCAGACTTAGGCTTTTATGACCTTAGAGTGCCGGAGGTAAGAGAGGAACAGGCACGATTAGCAAAGGAGGCAGGAATAGATGGGTTTTGTTATTGGCACTATTGGTTTGAAGGGCATGAGTTGATGGAGCGTCCATTTTGGGAAGTTGTTAATAGCGGGAAGCCTGATTTCCCCTTCTGTATAGGTTGGGCTAATGAGACATGGAAATCCAAAATGTGGAATAAGGATGGTTCGCTAGGAGCTGGGACAAAGACATTAATTGAGCAAACATACAGCGAAGAGGATGATGTGGCGCATTTCAATGCTTTGCTGAAAGCATTTAAGGATTCAAGATATATTTTGGTTGATGGTGCGCCTTTAGTGTTTGTTCATAGGGCTACAGATATGCCGGAGCATACCATAAGAATATGGAATGAATTAGCTAAAGAAAAAGGCTTTCCTGGAATACACTTTGTAGGTAGAATTACCTTGTTGGAAAACTATGCTCAGGCAAAAGACTTGCTCCTAAAAAGAGGATTCAATGCTGTCACTGTTTCAAGATTAGGTTCTTCTGCTTTGAAAGAATCTTTATACGATAAACTACTGAGGAAATTTTGGCAGACCTTAAGATATAAAGGGTGTACTCATTTGATTTCATATAGTCAGGAAATTAAAACACTTTGTGATCCAGAGTTTGATTCGAATGAAGATGTATATCCGGCTATTTATCCAAATTGGGACCATAGTCCACGAAGTGGAAGAAACGGGTTTATTATAGTTGATAGTACTCCGGATTTGTTTGAAAAACATGTTGCTCAGGTTTTGGATGAGGTTAAGAGTAAACAGCCTGAGCACCAGATCGCCTTTATTAAATCATGGAATGAATGGGGAGAAGGTAATTATATTGAACCAGATTTAAAATTTGGTAATGGTTATTTGGAAGCACTTTCACGACAGATTGAAAAAGTAAGGTATGAATAAAAAATATCATGTGAATTTAATTTTTCGCATGAAAAATGCCGATTATAGTATAGAAAAGGTTTTTAAACCTTTACAACCAATTTTTGGTAGGCATTTTGTTGTTGATGATTGTTATGTGCCTTATTATAAGGTTTCATTATGGTCAATTATTTCTAATATGTGGTTTGCTTTTTGTCATAGAAAGGATATAAACCATATTACGGGAGTAATGCATTATTGCGCTTTACTATTGCCGAAAAAGAATACCATTATCACCATACATGACCTCAATCTTCCTGGAGCAGGACTCAAAAGGAAAATTCTGATGTGGCTGTTTGTGAAGTATCCTGTAAAAAGGGCTAACTATATAACATGTATAACAGAGGCAACAAAACGCGAACTTTTGGATGAATGTCCTAAAGCATCGGGTAAGGTGTCAGTTATATATAACCCAATATCTCCAGAATTCAAATATAGCAAGAAAGAATTTGATGTAGAAAATCCAAGAATCCTGCATATTGGAACTCGTGCGAATAAGAATCTAGAGAGAGTTATTGAAGCTTTGAATGGTGTGAATTGCTGTTTGGTTATTATTGGACAACTAAGTAATAATCAAAAGTTGCTGCTACAAGCCAATCATATTAATTATATAAACAAGTTCAGACTTACAGATCAGGAAATCTTAAGTGAATATAATTCTTGTGATATAGTGTCCTTTCCTTCTTTGTATGAAGGTTTTGGCATGCCAATCATTGAAGGGCAGGCTATAGGTAGGCCTGTTTTGACATCCCATAGGGCGCCGATGACAGAGATTTCTGGCGACGCTGTGATTTATGTAGATCCTGAGAGCGTGGATTCGATACGTCAGGGATTCCTGGAAATAATTAGAAACGAGAGCCTTAGGAAAAATATCGTGGCAAAAGGGCTGAATAATGTGAAGCGTTTCGATGCCGAAGTCATTGCAGAAAAGTATATGGCATTGTACAATATAATTCTATCTAAAAAGTAGCGCATGTATTATTTAGTCCTCTTTATATTGATAATGTTCAGCGCCATTGAGGTGGTGTCAGGTAAAAGAAGTGAGAGATGGTTTAATGTTTCTTACTTCTTAATGACCGTGATGGCTACATTCAGATATGGACAGATGGATGATTACTTTAATTATTATATTAACTATGAACATCCAGAAATATATGGACTTATTGATCCCTTGTTCGGATTACTGATTGGTGTTTTCAAAGCCTTTTCAATTGGTTATCCTGTTTTTATTGCATTGCTGTCATTGACATGTATGCTTTTGTCTTATCGCTTCTTTCATAAAGATTGCGGATTTAGTTGTCTGAGTTTGTTGACGTTCTATGGATATACCTTTATGTTGTGTCCGATGAGCTCTATACGTCAGGGGATATGCTTGGCATTGCTGATGTTTATGTTTCCTTGGATCAAAGAGAAAAAGTATAAGCAATTCTATTTCTGGGTGATTGTAGGTTGCTTTATCCATTTGTCTTTTATTGTTGCTCTGATTCTCCCTTGGTTGCTGAAATTAAAGATCTACAACAAGGTAATTGTCATTTATATGGCCTTAGGATTGACGGCATTTGCGATAGTGGGTATAAGCGTTACAACATTCTTACCGTTAGACCGACTGGCTACTTATCAAGAAGGAGAAGGGGCAAGTATCATCATACGCATGGCATTACGTATATTGATAATCATTCCAGTATTGCTATTTGAACCCGAAGAGGGAACTGATGGCTATTATGCAAAAGCTATTTGCCTAATAGGATATGCGATGTATTGTGTTTTGAGTTTCAACGATCTTGTGGCTGGCCGATTGGAATTTTATTTCAGATCTTTTATTTGCTTGTATGCAGCATTTCTTGTACAGAATTATGTTCGTACATCGCGTATGCTGGCAAATTTAGGATTATTGATGTTTGTTCATATCTTTTTGTGGATCAAGAATGTTGATGCAGCTATTGATAGAATGAATTATAAAGAAGGGATAACAGCATTCAATTTTCCATATATTTCAGTTTTCAACAAGGCGGAATTGAATGAATACTCAGGTGTTGATACCTTCGGACTTGAATAAGTGTAAGGATTATGATTATTTGTGTTTTGGCTACGGTCGCAACAGAGACTGGTGCATTAACAATATATAAACAATTTCTGAACGCTGTAGAGCGGTTCGGGGATGGGCATGAATGGCATATTTTTGTAGCTGATGGTATGCCTGTTCCCGTTATCAATCATGTCTTCTATCACGTATGCCATACTAAAGGTTTGGATAGAATGAAGTTTGATTTCTATGGTTTTAATCATAAAGTCAAGAAGATTGGGATAAAGCCTGATGTCGTGTTTTCGCTCCAGAATGGAAATGTGAGATGTAAAGCTGCAAGATATGTCGTTTATTTCCATCAGGCGCTTGCGCTTTCTAAATATAAGGTAAATATGAGAGATAAGTTTGCAAAGACTTATCTGTTTTACCATTATTTTTATCCGTTGTATGTCAAATTGTTCCTGAATAAGCGGACCTACATTGCTGTTCAGACTAACCAAATAAAGAAAGGTTTCTCGAAGATATTTCGCTTTCCGTTAGAAAGGATAGGTGTGTTTTTTCCAGATACGGATAAAATCGACATTGAAAGCCTGGGGGTATATCGATATGAGGAAGGTACTTCCGATTTTATATATCCTGCAACTCCGTTTACATTTAAAGAGCATATATCTCTTGCGTATGCTATGAAAGAAGCGTATAGGCGGAGCCCTGAGATGGCTAAGAAAATACGAATCCACTTTACCTTGGAAAAAGGAGAGATGGGTGAAATGGATAAGTATATCGTAGAGAATGGTTTAGAGCGAAACTTTGTATATCATGGAAGAATTCCTCACCAGCAGCTATTGTCGATGGTAAAGAGCTGCAATGGCTTGCTGTTCCCAAGTATGATAGAAACACTGGGTCTGCCTTTGCTCGAAGCCGCATCGTTAGGTGTGCCAGTTATTGCCAATGATTTGGAATATGTGCACGAGGTGCTGAGTGGGTACACAGGCGTAAAATATGTGGGAGTGCATCAATATGATGATTGGGCGAAACATATTCTGTCTTGTTGCTCTCAACAGCAGTATACTCCTTATTCATTGCCAGAAGATAATTCTTGGGAACGATTAATGAAATTAATAACAGAAGGAATAATACAAAATAAATAAGACAATGTCAGTATTTAAAGACAAAACACTCTTGATTACAGGAGGTACCGGCAGCTTCGGTAATGCTGTCCTGAATAGATTTCTCCGTACGGATATCGGAGAGATTCGTATTTTTAGTCGTGATGAAAAGAAACAAGACGATATGCGTCATGATTTTCAGGCACGTATGCCGGAGGTAGCTAACAAGATTAAATTCTATATTGGTGATGTGCGCAATAAGAGTACGCTGAAGTATGCTATGAAGGGGGTGGACTATGTGTTCCATGCTGCAGCGCTGAAACAGGTGCCAAGTTGCGAATTCTTCCCGATGGAGGCTGTGAAGACCAATGTGATTGGTACAGACAATACACTGGATGCCGCTATCGATGCTGGCGTGAAGTGTGTGATCTGCCTTTCTACCGATAAGGCGGCTTATCCAATTAATGCGATGGGTATCACCAAGGCTATTGAGGAGAAAATTGCTGTCGCCAAGAGCCGTTTGAGTGGCGACACCAAAATCTGTTGCACACGTTATGGAAATGTGATGTGCAGTCGTGGTTCGGTCATTCCTCTTTGGATTGACCAGATTCGCAAAGGTAACCCTATCACACTTACAGAACCTAAGATGACGCGCTTCATTATGTCACTCGAAGAGGCTGTTGACCTCGTGCTATTTGCCTTTGAGAATGGTAAGAATGGTGATATACTGGTTCAGAA
Organism: Xylanibacter ruminicola 23; assembly: GCF_000025925.1. Classification (NCBI taxonomy): domain Bacteria; kingdom Pseudomonadati; phylum Bacteroidota; class Bacteroidia; order Bacteroidales; family Prevotellaceae; genus Xylanibacter; species Xylanibacter ruminicola. The sequence goes on from NC_014033.1 coordinate 125,432, forward strand.
AGCCCCAGCTTGTACTATCCAGACACAGGCTGAGGCCGTATGTGAGCTGTTTGGTGGTAAGAAAGAGGAGATAAAGGTGATTGGTATCCGCCATGGTGAGAAGATGTATGAGACGCTGCTTACCAAAGAGGAGGCTGCCAAGGCTATCGATATGGGTAATTTCTATGCGGTACCTGCCGACAACCGTGATTTGAACTACGATAAGTACTTCAAGGAGGGTGACGTGAAGCGTGCTACTATCGAGGAGTTTAATTCGGATAATACCCGCCGATTGAACTTGGAGGAAACAAAAGCTAAGATTGCATCACTGGAGTATATCCAGAATGAATTGAACGGTATTCCTAACCTCGTGTAAAAAAGAATATATTGGTTACAGGTGCAAAAGGTTTTGTTGGTAAGAACCTTTGTGCTACCTTATATAATATAAAGGAAGGCAAGGACAGAACTCGACCTGACCTGAAGATTGATGAAATCTTTGAGTATGACATTGATTCGACATCAGAGGATCTGGACGAGTGGTGCCAGAAAGCAGACTTTGTTTTCAATCTGGCAGGTGTGAACAGGCCGAAAGAAACTTCGGAGTTTATGGAGGGTAACTTCGGTTTCGCTTCGACATTGCTGGATACGCTGAAGAAATATGGTAATACTTGTCCGGTGATGTTAAGTTCATCACAACAGGCCTCGCTCACTGGTCGTTTTGGAAATAGCGAGTATGGTCGAAGTAAAAAGGCTGGCGAAGACTTGTTTCTGAAATATCAGGAGGAAACAGGTGCTAAAGTACTTGTCTATCGTTTCCCCAATCTGTTTGGCAAGTGGTGCCGACCAAACTATAATTCGGCGGTGGCTACATTCTGCAATAATATAGCTAATGATTTGCCGATTCAAGTAAACGATCCTTCGGTAGAATTAGAGTTGCTGTATATTGATGATCTGGTAACAGAGATGCTGGATGCCTTAGAAGGTAAGGAGCACCGATGTGAGTTTGATGGATTAGGGGTCCTGCCGAAAATTGAAGGCAGATATTGCTATTGTCCTGTTACCCATCAAGAGACTTTGGGCAAGATTGTTGAACTGATTAATAGTTTTGCAGAACAGCCTAAGACCCTGATGATACCAGAAATACCCGAGAATAGCTTCGCCAAGAAGCTGTATAGTACTTATCTGAGCTATCTCCCGAAAGAGAAAGTGGCCTTCCCTTTAAAAATGAATGTGGATGAGCGTGGTTCGTTTACAGAACTTATTCATACGTTGAATGCAGGGCAGGTGAGTATTAATATCTCGAAGCCCGGTATTACTAAAGGTCAGCATTGGCATAACACCAAATGGGAATTCTTTATCGTGGTGGCTGGTCATGGCTTAATACAGGAGCGTAAGATTGGTTCTGATGAAGTGATAGAATTTGAGGTAAGCGGTGATAACATCCAATGTATTCACATGCTGCCAGGATATACTCATAATATCATTAATCTCAGTAATACTGAGAATCTGGTGACAGTGATGTATTGTAACGAGATATTTAATCCGAGTAAACCGGATACATATTTCGAGAAGGTAAAAGAGTAAAAAGGTAAAAGATGGAAATAAAGCATTTTAAGAATGATGGAAAGCTGAAACTGCTGATTATCGTGGGTACACGCCCTGAGATCATCCGATTGGCAGCTGTTATCAATAAGTGTCGAAAGTATTTTGACTGCCTGTTAGCTCACACAGGTCAGAACTATGATTATAACCTGAATGGCGTGTTCTTCAAGGATTTGAAGCTGGCTGATCCTGATATTTTTATGGAGGCTGTTGGTGATGACTTGGGAGCCACCATGGGTAACATCATTGACAAGAGCTACAAGGTGATGGTAGAAACAAAGCCTGATGCCGTATTGGTATTGGGCGATACCAATTCATGTCTTTCTGTGATTGGTGCCAAGCGTCTGCACATCCCCATCTTCCACATGGAGGCTGGTAACAGATGTAAGGATGAGTGCCTGCCAGAGGAGACAAACCGTCGCATCGTAGATATTATCAGCGATGTGAATATGGCTTATAGCGAGCATGCCCGCCGCTATTTGGCTGATTGTGGTCTGCCTAAGGAGCGTACATACGTTACTGGATCGCCAATGGCTGAGGTGTTGCATCAGAATTTGGCAGAGATTGAGGCTAGCGATATTCATGCAAAGCTGGGTTTGGAAAAAGGAAAGTATATACTGTTGAGTGCCCATCGTGAGGAGAATATCGATACAGAGAAGAACTTTATGAGTCTCTTTACCGCTATCAACAAGATGGCCGAAAAGTACGATATGCCAATCTTATATTCATGTCATCCACGTTCAAGGAAACGCTTGGAGGCTTCTGGCTTCCAACTCGATAAGCGTGTTATTCAACATGAACCTCTCGGTTTTCATGATTACAACTGCTTGCAAATGAATGCTTTTGCGGTGGTTTCGGATTCGGGTACACTTCCTGAGGAGAGTAGCTTCTTTACCAGCGTAGGTCATCCTTTCCCCGCCATTTGTATTCGAACTTCGACAGAGCGCCCAGAGGCATTGGATAAGGCTTGCTTCTTCATCGCAGGAATCGACGAAAAATCGTTGTTGCAGGCTGTAGATACTGCTGTAACGATGAATCAGAATGGTGACTATGGTATCCCTGTACCTGATTATATCGAGGAGAATGTCTCTACCAAGGTGGTGAAGATTATCCAATCCTATACAGGGATTGTTAATCGTATGGTATGGAGAAAGAGCTGAAATCCCTGCATTATAGCCGTCCCTTGTCAAGGGACTCTAAAGGTATGGCGAAAGTTCTAATCTGTACAAATCATTTTTATCCAGAAACGTTCAGATGCAATGACGTTGCATTTGAACTGGCAAATCGTGGCTATGACGTGACGGTGCTGACAGCTATTCCCGATTATCCAAAAGGAAAATACTATGATGGGTATGGCATATTCCGTAAACGGCATGAAACGGTTAATGGTGTAAAGGTGATTCGTGGCTTTATCATACCTCGTGGTAATGGCGGTGGTATCAGACTGATGCTGAACTATCTGAGTTTTTTGATATCGTCCATATTTATTAGTATCTTTCTTGGACTCTTTAGAAAGTATGATAAGGTACTGATACATGAAACATCGCCTGTTATGATAGGCATTCCTGCAGTGATTGTGTCGAAAATCCAGAAGTTACCACTTTATTTCTGGGTGTTGGACTTGTGGCCAGAGAGTTTGCAAGCTGCTGGAGGAGTTAATAATAAGTGCGTCCTGAATGCGTTTGAGAAACTGACGACATGGATTTATAAGAACTCCAAAAAAATATTGATAAGTTCGAAAGGTTTTGAGAAGTCTATTCTTGAAAAAGGTGATTTCAAGGATAAAATCGTATATTTCCCCAATTGGGCTGATAGAGCTTTGGCTGTGAATGCAGGTTGCAAGATTCCAGAATTACCAAAGGGCTTTATAGTGATGTTTGCTGGTAACATTGGCGAGGCGCAGGACTTTGATCACATTATGGAAGCTGCGAACTATCTAAAAGATGAGCAGAGTATTCATTTCGTGTTTGTGGGGGATGGCAGAAAACGTCCTTGGGTAGAAAAATACCGGGATGAACATAAACTTCAGAATACAGTGCATTGGTTAGGAAGACATCCGGTAGAGACAATGCCATTGTTCTTTAGACAGGCTGATGTGATGCTGATGACCTTAAAAGACGTGAGCATTTTCTCGTTGACAGCTCCGGCAAAACTCCAGGCCTATATGTCGGCAGGCAAGCCAATTTTGGCTATGATGAATGGCGAAGGACCAAGAATCATCGAAGAAGCTTCGTGTGGCTTTTCTGTTGCAGCTAGTGATTCTCGCGCTTTAGCTGATACAATTGTAAAACTCTCAAAAATGCCTAAAGACGAATTGCTGCAGTTAGGTCAGAATGGCAAGTCGTATCAAAATACTCATTTTGACTTGAATAAATCTATAGAACATCTAATAGAGCTATTGGCTTATGAAGATAATTAATGAAGAGTTGTTGAACGAAGTATCGCAACAGGCAAAGGAAAGTTCCAAGGTTGAGGATGAATTATAACTTTCACGAAGATCTGAGTGATAAATGTCAGAGATTGTTGAATGCCTTAGAACCTGGCACCGTAATGCCCATTCATCATCATAAAGTGGATGAGATGTTTGTGATACTGAGAGGTTGCGTGCGGGTGACTATTCATAATGACAAGGGCGAGGTTATTCAATCGGTAGAACTTTCGCCTCGTAAGGGCAATTATGCTGTAAATATCAAAGCTGGAGAATGGCATTCTGTAGAAAGTCTTGAAGCTGGCACAATGATTATCGAAGTAAAAGAAGGTCCCTACATCCCCCATGAAATAGGTGGAATGCTTAAAGTTTAGATGCGAGGAGGAAGGCATCAGGTGTTATAGTTTCTCAATTTTGCAAGTGTGAGTTTTCTGCTGTTTGTCGTAGTTAATGCCGACAAGCAGCAGATTTTTTGTATATAGAACTACCCTCACTGGGTATTTTTGTTTCTAGCGGGAGCTTCATGGGTGGAGCTCCCGCTGTTGTGTTTTTACGGTTGGGTGACTAGGGCGAAGAGGGTTTCGCGGAAGCCTTGCAGGAAGATGGGGGGCTCGTTGGGGAAGGCTTCTTGGAAGTCGTGCTCCAGACTGTCGAGAACCTTGGCTATCAGTTGCCATTTCTGATAGGAACTGAGTCCGGGCTTCTGCAGGAAGTAACGGAGCACTACATAGCCCTGCCAAAGGGCTATTACACTGCTTTCGCTTTTAAAAAACGGTCCCGTGTCTTGCGACCAACATGGACATACTCGAGGTTACGCACAGTGGCCTGCGCGTCGTTGTCAATCATGCCTTTAATCAAGGCACGAAATGACGGTGTTGTCATCATTTTCTTCATTGTATTTGTTAAATGTAGTTTAATTTGTGTCCCCCTAATGGAGCACAAACGGAGCGCAAAGTAACTGCTTTTTTCTTATATTTGCGCCATCAGACCATAACTCAACTGTATTTTTTACATCATTTAATCATTAACATCTTAACAATTATGCAGAACCTAAAAAATGTGGTGTTTAATCCAGATGTGGGGCATCTGATTCGTGGCGAGCTTTGGCTGGCAGGCATTTCCTGTGAGCAGGAACAACGACTGAAGCAGCTGGAGCAGCGACGTATTACACCAATCACCAAGTTACGGCCGATGGAGTTCCTGTTCCGCTTGTCGGGTAAGCCCTGCTTTGCCCGTGGCGAACTAACAGGACTATCTGGTAAGGCCAAGAGCGGTAAGACATTTGTTTCGAGTATCTTGATGGCACTATGCTTTTGCAACCAGTTGCTCTCCGTAGAGCGGATCGAGCAGAAAAAGCTGCACGTGTTGTGGTATGATACCGAGCAGAGCGAAGAGTCGACGCAAGACATCCTCAAGCATCGTATCATACCACTCACAGGCATACCCGAAGACCGGTTCCCGATGGAGCAGATGGATGTGTTTAACGTGCGTGGCGAGCCCATGAATGAACGCTTAGGCCTATTGGAGCTGTTGGTGATGCGCTATCAGCCCGACCTGGTGGTGCTGGATGGTATTCGCGACCTGGTGGCGGATATTAACGATGGCGTGGTGGCTCAGGACACCATCGAACGGTTGATGCGCCTGGCATCGGAAAACCACTGTGCCATCGTGTGCGTGCTGCACCAGAACAAGAGTCAGGAGGACAAAAACCTGAGTGGTTGGATTGGTACAGAACTGAAGAACAAGGCCTTCGAGGTGTACGAGTGTTCCAAGAACTCGGAGCATATCTTTACGTGGGGACAAACGGATACACGCAAATACACCATCCCGACACCATTGCAGTTTGCTGTGAATGATGACGGACTGCCGTATCAATGCAGCCACGAGCAGCTACTGGAGGCGCAGTTCCGCAGTCAGCAGAAGATGGTCGATAAATTGCAGGGCTCGAACAAACTGCCCGATATGAATCCGAAGTACGTACACAAGGAAGGCCGTAAACATGTGTTCGACGTAAAACAGCTGTTTATCGATATCATGCAACCCGGACTGGTATATTCCGAGGAGCAACTGAAGCCGCAGATTTTCGATCTGACAGGCGCCATCAAACCTAAATTGCACGATGAGATACTGCAAAAGGCGGTTGAAGAAAACGTGATAGTGTGTGTAACGAATCCCTTTGGCAAAAAAGAATATGGCCTGCGGTGAAGCGCTAACGTTCCCCACATACTACATTCTCTCTCGTAGAGAGAATTACGTATGGGGACTTAGCATTCACCTACGGAGGAAGTAAAAATGCAAAAATTGAAAAATGTAAGAATGTAAAAATAAAAAAATGAAATACAATGAATTAGATCTTCAAAAAATCCGCGAGATGCCCATATTTGATGTATGCTCGAAATTGGGCATTACGCTGAAAGGAAAGGGCAAGATTACCAAACGTACCCTTTGCTGGCACCACAACGACAAGCACCCATCAATGCATATCAACAAGGACAAGAACATCTACAAATGCTTTGTTTGTGGCGAGGGCGGCGATGTGATTAAGCTGGTGCAGGAATACGAAAATTTAGATTTTCTAGAGGCTTGCGATTGGTTGGTAAAGGAGTTTGATGTGATATTGACAAACCATACTGTTCAAAACCATGTAAAAAGCAAGCCATCTGCACCTCCACCACCTATTGTGGTGCCGTTGGATACAGCTTTGGTAACTAAATCCAAAGGTCTGGGTTCCGAGTTTTGCAAAGCAGTGGTGGCTACAGGCTACCTGAGCGAAGGACAGCTACGAAATGCAGCAGAACGCTATCAGCTAGGCTACTCAAAAGAGGGCGGCGTTATCTTCTGGGAGATTGACCAACAGCAGCAGGTGCATACCGGCAAGATTATGTATTACCAACCCGATTGCCATCGCGACAAAGAGCATCATCCTACATGGGTGCATACCATCCTGAAACAGCAATTACCTGCTGAATACGAACTGCAGCATTGCCTTTTCGGACTGCACCTGCTAAATGAGCGAACAGAACGGGTGGCGATTGTGGAATCGGAGAAAACGGCGGTAATTATGTCGGAGAAGTTTACGGATTTTGTATGGTTATCGTGTGGTGGTATGCAGATGCTGAAACCAGAGCTGTTAGCACCATTAGTACAGTATCGCATCATCATCTTTCCAGATGCAGATCCTGAGGGCGAAGCATACAAGCAATGGACCGACATCGTAAATGAGGCACAGCGACTTTACCGGTTTCGTTATCCCATTCGCTTATCGCCATTGCTGGAACAGAAAACTACCAAAGAACAGAAAGAACGCAAAATTGATATAGTAGATTTTTTATTTGAACAAGATGAAAGCCATGTATAAATCAGAACTCGCCAGATTAGCTGGCGTGTCACCCAGAACTTTTCAGCGCTATATGGTTTCTCGCCAAAACGTTCTTGCGACTATGGGCGTAAGTCTTCATGCTCATCTGCTGCCCCCTCAGGCTGTAAAATACATATGTGATGACTATGGCATAGAAATATGAACTTTTTTCAGCCAAATTCGGCCAAAAACAGACAGAAACAGACAATGAGTTTTCGAAATGTTGTATCTTTGTAATCGGTAAGCGAGCCAAGTGATACCGAGTCATCTACGGGTCATTGAGACTATCTTTTCGAGTCATTAAGAGCATCTGAACACCTCATTGAGATAATCCCTTAGGGGGTATAAAGACTATCTGAACGACTCATTAAGACTATCCGGATAGCACGTTAAGATGGTCTCCTCGCCAGCCATATACTTTCGCTCGGCCTTGCCGCTTTTACAAAGGCGTCAGCCGACTAAAAGAAACCATTTAAAATTTTAAAAACATGAGTCAAAAATTTATCAAGTCGCAGAACAAGAACAGTTCAAGTCAGGCTTTCGGCAAGTACTTTGCACAGGCCGTGTACGACAACCACTTTGTGGGAACTGAAGAGTTGGCAGATTTCATCCAGCGCCAGGCTTCAGTGAAGAAGAGTGACATCAAAGCCGTACTTCAGGAGTTGGGTGAGGCCCTGAAGCACTTCTTCGAGATGGGCCAGAAAATCAAGCTCAACGGTATCGGCATCTTCAAGGTGGGTTCCTCCAGCATCGGTGTAACGAAGCTCGAGGATTGCGGTGCCCAGACCATCACCACTCGCCGTATTCTGTTCCAGCCCGAGACCAGCCGTGTGGTGGTTGGCCAGGAGAAGAAAGAAGACGGCAGTGTGAAGCAGAAGTACGTAAATGCCATCTCGCTGCTGAAGGACGTAACCTTCGAGGAAACTCACGACAACGCTATGAACGTAGAAACAGAACCATCGGGTTCGGGCTCATCGAATTCAGGTAACAGTGGTAATACCAGCGGAGGAGGCAATACCGGTGGCGCTGGAAATAACAATCCCCCCAGCAACGAGCCTATTGGTGATTAAACCGTAAATCATGGAAGATAGCAGATGTGTCCGGGGCAAAGCGATACCATCCCGGTGAGAACACTGAAATCAATTCTCCGCTCGAACTTGTTCGCTTTTACAAAGCAAAGCGGCTAAAAGAATTCTCAATTTTCAATTGGTATGAACGCAGCCTGCGCATCTGCTTCTTCCTTTTTCATCCATAAACTTTATCCATTAAAAATCGTATTAAAAATGAAAATCAAGTGGTCAACAATTAAGCAAATTATCAAGATTGCTGCAACCATCATCACTACTGTAGCTGGTACACTGGCAGTTCAGAGCTGCGGCCCCAGTTTGTTCTAATTAAACCCGTAAGTTATGAATAAACAGTTGAAGCCTCTTAAGAAAGTGCTACTGCTTGTAGTGCATTGCACGGCTACCAAGTGTAACCGTCCATTCAGTGTTGAGAACCTGATTGCCTGCGGCGAAGCCAAATATGGTCAGTGTTCCTACCATTATTATGTGCGCAGGGATGGTGAGGTAATACCGCTGCTACCAGAAACCGTGCAGGGGGTACATGCCAGGCATTACAACTACTGCTCGCTCGGCATTGTGTACGAGGGCGGATTGAACGAAAAAGGCCAGGCTTATGATACCCGCACCGAAGCTCAGAAACATGCGCTCTATGAACTATTGAAGGAACTGACAGGAGAATATCCCCAAGCCCGCATCGTAGGCCATTGCGAACTACCCCATGTAGCCAAGGACTGCCCCTGCTACCGGCCCAGCTGCGAGTACGCCAATCTCCAGCCCAAGTGCTGAAACCTAACGGTTAACACACGCCCCTAAGAAGAACAACGCTCCTTAGGGGCGTTTTCATGTTTTTTTTGTCGTTTGACAAGAAGAATGTTGCGTTATAATTTGTATATTTAAAAATTTAGTATTACCTTTGCGGCGGATATTAGCAGTGGAATTTACTAAATGTTATATTACTCAATCATTATACCGCTATTGTTGGCTACCTCTCTGGCACTTTTTATTATCCCACGTATTATTATGGTAAGTGTGAAAAAAGAACTGATGGGAGAGGAGACAGTAGTGCGTGACGGAAAAATCAGACGAAGGGTTCCCAGATTCGGGGGCGTTTCGCTTTTCCCTATTCTTGTTGTTAGTGTTGGACTGCCCTTGGCATGCACCTTCTTCCTGAACGACCAGTTCTCGACAAATGCAGAGAATAGCACCTATTTTGTGCAGTTTATGTTGATGATGACTGGGCTGACAGCTATGTATATGGTTGGTGTGATGGACGATCTGGTAGGTGTATCGCTCAAGTCGAAACTCGCCATCGAGCTGTTGGCTGCGTTATTAATACCTCTGTCGGGTTTGCGTATCGATCATCTGGACGGTTTGTTAGGCTTGTACGAGTTGTCGTCGTGGATTAGTATCCCGCTAACAGTGATAGCTGTGTTGTATGTATCGAACACCGTATCGATGCTGGATGATATTGATGGCCTGGCATCGGGAATGGTTATGATTGTTTTTGGCGTGATGGCCGTATTATGCGCGATAGCCAATCAGTATCTGCTGTTGATGGTATGCGTAGCCATGGTAGGTTTGTTAGTACCATTCCTGTTCCGCAATGTGATGGGATGGCGAGTAGGGTGGCGTAAACTCTTCTTTGGTGACACTGGCGGATTGACGATTGGCTATCTGATGGCATTCGTGGTGATTGCCGTGAGCCATATGAGTGGTAAGGAATTGCCAGTTGGGATTGGAATGGCCTGCTTTGGTACACTGCTGATACCAATGTTTGACGTGATGCGTGTGGGTATCACCCGACTGGTAAACGGAAGAAATGTGTTTAAGAGTGGCGATAAAAATCATATACATCACCGACTGATGCTAGCAGGCTTGAAGCCTAGACAGGTATTGGTGGTGGTACTATTGATTACATTCGAGTTCATCTGCCTGAATATGTGGGGCGTTTGGAATGGATGGAATCTGTCGTTGCTGTTAGTGATTGATGTTTCGGCCTGGTTCCTGATGCAGGTTGTGATTATGTATTATAAAAATCGTGCGGGGAGGGACAAATGCTGAATTATATATTCGATATATTAATTAAGGCCGGGGCTGATGTGGATGCCCTGAAGCTGACGTATGCTACGGCTGTGCCTTTCGTGCTGTCGGCTTTGCTGGGCTGGTTGTTCGTGCCCAGAGTGCTGCTGATTAGCCGAAAGAAGAAGCTGTATGATATTCCTGATGCCCGAAAGGTGCATAAACAGCCCATACCTCGCTTGGGTGGTATTACCTTCTTCCCGGTACTGCTGATGAGTTTCTGCTTGTCGATTGGTATCTGGATGCTAATGCATCTGTATGGTGGCTTTACGCAAGTGTATATTCTGATAGCGCGCTTTATCATGTTGGCTGTGGGTATGATGGTGCTTTACCTGACGGGTGTGGCTGATGATTTGATAGGTGTTTCGTATAAGGATAAGTTTGTGGTGCAGATATTATGCGCTTTGCTGTTCCCCTTATCGGGCTTGTGGATACATGATTTGTCGGGCTTGTTCTGGCTGCACGAGATACCTGCTTGGATAGGTATGCCGCTTACCGTATTCCTGGTGGTTTATATTACCAATGCCATTAACCTGATAGATGGCGTGGATGGACTGGCATCGGGTTTATGCTCTATTTCGCTCTTTACTTTGGGTATGGCTGCTGCCATTAAAACGCAATATCTGTTCTGCATGATTTCGTTTAGTATGCTGGGCGTGCTGCTACCTTTCTGGTTCTATAATGTGTTTGGCAATGCCGAAAAAGGCAAGAAGATATTTATGGGTGATACGGGTAGCTTAACGTTGGGCTATCTGCTGAGTTTCCTATTGGTATATATGGCCAGTCTGGATAAGATGGGATTCCCTAGAGGTATGTTGCTGATGGGCTTCTCGACTATGATTATCCCGTTGATGGATATTCCGCGTGTGATGATGGCTAGAGTGCGTGAGGGTAGAAATCCGTTTACGCCTGATAAGAATCATATCCACCATAAGCTGATGCGAACAGGTATGAAGCCATTCTGGACAATGGTTACGCTTTTAGTTGTAACCGTTTTCTTGATTGCCTTTACCGTAATTACAGTGAAGTTAGAGGTGGATAAAACGCTGATTCTGGTGGTTGATATCTTGTTAGGTGTAATGCTTCATCTGATTATCGATCACTTTATAGCGAAGAAAGAAAAGCAAAAGAAATAATAAATCCCCAGCCGAGCGGCTGGGGATTATTGTTAGTTCTCGTAGTCAATCTCGTGGTCGAGTTTGGAGAGGAAGTCTTCGTAAACGTCCTGTTCGACGTCGCCCATCTGGAATTCTTTTTCGGCATCCTTGCGGATCTCGGCAATCCAGGCGCGGCGGGCTCTGACGTAGTCCTCACGAATGCGCTCACAGGCGGCCTCGTCGAGTTCTTCGAGCTGGTAGTAGTCCAGAATCATCTGATAACTCCATGCCCAGCGGTAATCGCTGTAGTTGTTGTTGATCTCAACAAAGCGGTCGAGTACATCGTGGATATTGTCGATGTTGCCATTTTTGATGTCCTCAACCAAGCGCTGCTCCTCGCTCTCGGGCAGCAGCAGTCCGCTCATGTCAATCCAGCGGCCCTGGCCTGTGGTGCTCACGGGCTTGCCAATATAACCCTCCTTCTGGGCACGCTTCAGTACGGCTCCCATATAGATGCGCAGGGCGATATCGTAGTACTTTAATCCCTTACGCAACGAGGTGGCATTGATGACATACTCGTGGAAGTTATAGGTAGTGACGTTATCACCCGATGCATGGCGCAGGTCCTTCAGAATCTGGATACCCTGCATAATCTCACCTACGGTGAAAGGTGAGAGCCAGTCGAAGTTGATGATACTCTTACGCGACTGCTTAGAACGCTTATCACGTTTGGGCCATTTCTTGATATCACGATACAATCCCACGGTGGTGATGTTACGACCTGGTACCAGATAGCAATCGTCGCCATAAGCCAACAGGTAGCTGAATGGCAGATTGCGGGTGTCGGGGTGGTGCATCAGCTTACCAAAGCACACCGAGAAAGCACCGATAGTGGCAGGCATCAGCACGTAAGCACCCGAGGCGGTCTTGGTGCCGCGCTCCAGCGTACCATAGTGCATGGGGCCCATCTTATAAGCGTGGTTTGAGAAGTTGGTGTTAGAGCCAGCGTTATAGAACGAGAACTCGCCACCAATCAGCAGCGAACTCTTATGGTGAGAGGCTGAGAATGGGCCGCAGAAAGCAGCACAAGCCTCGCCATTGGCCATGAACGAGTTGGCAAAGAAAAGCGATGCCTCGGCGGTAAAGCCATTGGTAATCTGACAGGCCTCGCCTACGAAGCAATCCTGCATTTTTACTGAGTTGTTGATTGAGCAACCATCACAGATAATCGAATTTTCGCAGATAACACCTGTGCCGATAAACACAGGGGCATCCATTGAGCTCATCACCGTACACTCTGAAAGGCGTGCTGCGCCACTAATCTCGCAGTCGCCTTTGATGATGGTGTTGGTGATATCCTTGGCATTGATAATCTTTACGTTGTTACCGATATAGCCGCGGTCGGGGCGCGAAACACGCAGCTCGTCCTCGATCATCTGCTGGAGGGTTTGCTTCAGGTTCTTGTCGTTGTTATGCTTCACCATGAACGATGCCAGCTGTGAGTTCAACTCGCGGAAGATGGTGACATTGCCATCGCCCATCTCGTTGAGTACCGAGATAACAGAACCTTCACCATAAGTGGCATCATCGGTGGTCTCAAGCGTACATATATTAGATATGTAACAGTCGTTACCGATGGTGTAGTTATTGATGTAGTTGCCAATCTTCTCGATAAGGCAGTCGTTACCTACCGTGACGTTGCGCAGGGTGGCATCGTTGATACCAGAGTGCTTGGTAAAGCCCTTGCTTACCTCGACCATCTTGTTGAATGCGCCTAAGCGGATGTCGCCATAGAACATCACACGATGGAAATTGTACGGTTTAAAGTTCTCGTCGACTAAAACACGTTGCCAGTCCTCAGCCCAGCACACGTTGTTCTCCAAAACGTCGATTTCGTTCTGGGTTAGTTGTCTGTAATTACTCATAATCTTGATATAAAAAGTCGTTATAGGGGTATTTCTGCACATGCAGCTCACGTACTCGTTTATACAGAATGTCGCGCAGTGCATCAATATTATCCTTTTGTTTGGCCGAGATGAACAGGCACTCCAGGTAGTGCTGGTTCTCGCCTGTGCGAGCCATCCAGGTCTTTTCCAAATCTTCGAGTGTCATGTTCTCCTTGGTGGCAGGTGTCAGGTCGTCCTCCTCTTTTTCCACCCAGGTGTAGGCATCAATCTTGTTGAATACCAGCATGGCGGGTTTATCGGCACAGCCTAACTCCTTTAAGGTCTCCTCAACCACACGGATCTGATCCTCGAAGTCGGGGTGGGAGATATCTACCACGTGTACCAGCAGGTCGGCCTCGCGCACCTCGTCGAGGGTGCTCTTGAACGATTCAACCAGGTCGCTGGGCAACTTGCGGATGAATCCAACGGTATCGGCCAACAGGAAAGGCAGGTTATCGATGGTCATCTTACGTACGGTGGTATCGAGTGTGGCAAAGAGTTTGTTCTCGGCAAACACCTCGCTCTTGGCCAGCAGGTTCATCATGGTGCTCTTACCCACGTTGGTATAACCTACGAGGGCCACACGAATCAGGCGACCACGGTTCTTACGCTGAGTGGTTTTCTGTTTGTCGATCTCGGCCAGGCGCTGTTTCAACAGGGTGATGCGCTGCAGAATGATACGACGGTCCATCTCCAGCTGGGTTTCACCAGGTCCACGCAGTCCTACCGAACCTTTTCCGCCACCTGAACCTGAGCCACCACCCTGGCGCTCCAAGTGGGTCCAGAGTCGCTGCAGGCGGGGCAGCATATAGCGATGCTGAGCCAGCTCAACCTGTGCCTTGGCCTCGGCGGTCTGGGCGCGCATAGCAAAGATGTCGAGAATAAGCGAGGTGCGATCCAGAATCTTAACCTGCAGTTCCTTTTCGATATTACGCATCTGCTTGGCACTCAGCTCATCATCAAAGATGACCATACCTACAGGCTGTGGGGCATTCGACTCGTCGAGCAAACCCTCGGCAAACAGCGAGGCATCCTGCTCATCCAGCCACTCATCGTAGGCATCCTGGCATTGCTTGATATATTCTTTGATTTCGAGCAGTTTACCGCTACCTACATAGGTGGTCTGACTGGGTCCACCCACTTTCTGGGTGAAACGCTTCACGGTAACTGCACCGGCAGTATCTGCCAGGAACTCGAGTTCGTCGAGATATTCCTTGGTCTTAGCCTCGTTCTGTTCCTTGGTAATGAGTCCCACCAGTACGGCAGTCTCTGCTTTTGCTTCTGATATTACAAACTCTTTCAATGGACTATTTACTATTTTTCTATTTTACAATTATTTTTCGGCACAAAATTATAGAAAAATCTTCGCGACAGAAAAAAATCCGTGTTAATCCGTGTTAATCCGTGCCTAAAAAGAATATTTCGTTGTATTTTTGCACGGAAATAGAAATAAACTAAAATCAAATAGCGTATGAGAGTTATTATTCAGAGTGACTATCAGAAAATGTCACAGTGGGCCGCAAACCACGTTATTAAGCGTATCAACGAGTTCAACCCAACTCCCGATCACAAGTTTGTACTGGGATTGCCAACCGGTTCATCGCCAGTAGGAATGTATAATGCACTGGTTGAGGCTAACCGTGCAGGTAAGGTGTCGTTTAAGAATGTGATTACCTTTAACATGGACGAGTATGTTGGTTTGCCCGAGGCTCATCCTGAGAGCTATCATGCTTTTATGGCCCGCAACCTGTTTGATCATATCGACTGTCCCAAGGAGAATATCCATATTCTGAATGGTAATGCCCCTGATTTGCAGGCTGAGTGCAAGCACTACGAGGAGATGATTAAGCAGGCTGGTGGTATCGACCTGTTTATCGGTGGTATCGGTCCTGATGGTCATATTGCCTTTAACGAGCCAGGTTCATCACTGCGCAGCCGTACTCGTATGAAGACTCTGACTACCGACACTCGTATTGCTAACAGTCGTTTCTTTGGTGGTAAGCCCGAGAATGTACCTGCCCACGCTCTGACCGTAGGTGTTGGTACCGTGATGGATGCTCGCGAGGTCATGATTCTGGTAAATGGTCATGGTAAGGCTCGCGCTATGCAGGCTGCTGTTGAGGGTGCTGTGAACCACATGTGGACAATCTCGGCTCTGCAGATGCATGAGCACGGAATCATCGTAAGTGATGAGGAGGCTGCTGATGAGCTGAAGGTTAGCACCTATAAGTACTTTAAGGATATCGAAAGCGACCAGCTTTTGTAATATTAAACATTAAACATTTAATATTTTGAAGAAAATATTTTTATCAATAATGCTGGCGTCATCAGTCCTTTGTTGGGCTGATGACGTTCGTGTTTCATCACCTAACGGGAGTTTGGTGGTGACAGTGAGTGATGCAGAAGGAAAACTGAGTTATACGGCTACCCTTGATGGTAAGCAGATGTTGGCACCATCGGCCTTGGGTTTGCAAACCAGTCTGGGCGACCTGACTAAGGAATTGTCAATTGTAAATTCTCAATTGTCAACTGTAGCTAATAGCTACTCGATGCGTGGCACTAAGGCCTCGAAGGTGGATTACAAGGCCAATGCCTTGACCATCAATCTTCAGAACAAGGATGGTGTAAAGTTCAGCATCCTGTTTCAGGTATCTGACAATGATATCGCCTACCGCTACCAGATGCCACGACAGACTATCCGTCGCCGTGAGTACAAGCGTGTGCGTATTCTCTCAGAGGTGAGTGGCTTTAACTTCCCTGAGGGTACCACCACCTTTATCTCACCACAGATTGGCCCGGAAACTGGTTGGGAGCAGACCAAACCTTCGTATGAGGAGGGCTACTCTAACGATGCACCCATGGATAAGGCCTCGCAGTATGGTCATGGCTACATCTTCCCTGCGCTGTTCCATCTGCCTACTGGTTGGGCACTGGTGAGCGAGACTGGTGTTACTAGTGGCTATTGTGGTAGTCATCTGAGTGATTATCTGGCAGGTAGCGGCTATACCGTGGCATATCCCGATAAGGGCGAGAACAATGGTTTTGGTACCGACTTTGCCGCTATTCCCCTGCCAGGCGAAACACCATGGCGCACCATTACCTTGGGCAGCACCTTGAAGCCAATCCTGGAGACAACTATCAGCTACGATGTGGTAGAGACCCGTTATCAGGCTTCGACTGATTACAAGGCTGGACGCTATACCTGGAGCTGGCTGATTGGTCAGGACAACTCGATTAACTACGACGATCAGGTACGCTTTATCGATCTGGCTTCGGCCATGGGCTTTGAGTACTGTCTGGTGGATAACTGGTGGGACCAGAATATCGGTCGTGAGCGTATTGCCGAACTCTCGAAATATGCCCAGAGCAAGGGTGTACACCTGCTGATGTGGTATAACAGTAATGGTTTCTGGAACGATGCCCCACAAACCCCACGCAACTGCATGAACACCGCCGTTGCCCGTGAAAAGGAGATGAGCTGGTTGGAGAGCATTGGTGTGAAGGGTATCAAGGTAGATTTCTTTGGTGGCGACAAGCAGCAGACCATGCAGCTGTATGAGGATATCCTGAGCGATGCCAATCGTCATGGTTTGCAGGTGGTGTTCCATGGTTGCACCGTGCCTCGTGGCTGGGAGCGCATGTATCCTAACTTTGTGGCTTCGGAGGCTGTGTTGGCTTCGGAGAACCTGTTCTTTGGCGAGGGCGCTACCATCAGCGAGGGCTTCGACCTGACGTTGCATCCCTTCTGCCGTAATGCTACAGCCTCAATGGACTGGGGCGGTATTATCATGAACAAGTTTATGTCGACAGATAACAAGAGTCGCCACTCACGCAAGACTACCGATATCTTCGAACTGGCTTCGGGGATCACTATGCAGACCTCGGTACAGTGTGTAGCCATGCAGCCTAACAATCTGCAGGAATTACCACAGTTTGAGATGGACTTTTTACGCGAGTTGCCCACCACTTGGGAGGAGACACGCTTTATTGATGGCTATCCCGGCAAGTATGTGGTGATGGCACGTAAAGCCACTAATGGCAAGTGGTACATCGCTGGTTTGAATGCCCAGAAAGAACCACTCGCACTGACTCTTGATTTGAAGGCGTTTGGTGACCTGACTAAACTGCTTGTTGACGATAAGCAGATGCAGCCAGTACAGACAGCCTTGAAGAAAGACAAGAAGGGAAAGATAAAAGTCGTTATTCAGCCGAATGGCGGAATGATTATTAAATAATATCAAGGAGCATTTTTTTATTAAGAAATGCTCCTTTTTATTTGCAAATGTCGCAAATAATACCTACCTTTGCGGCTGAAATAATTATTATTATCAATATTTTATTATTAATGAAAACTAAATTTTTACTGACTATCGCAGCCATGGCACTTGGAATGAGTGTCCAGGCTAAGGATTTCAAGTACGTCACCGTTCCCGGCGACAAGATGCAAACCCGTATGTACACATTGGATAACGGCCTGAAGGTGTTCCTGAGTGTGAACACAGAGAAACCACGTATCCAGACTTATATAGCCGTACGTACAGGCTCAAAGAACGACCCTGCCGAAACCACAGGATTGGCTCACTATCTGGAGCACCTGATGTTTAAGGGCACCAAGCAGTTTGGTACAAGTAACCCAGAGGCTGAGGCCCCATTGCTGGCTGAGATTGAGCAGCGCTACGAGGCTTATCGTAAGCTTACCGATCCTGAGGCTCGTAAAAAGGCATATCACGAGATCGACTCAGTGAGTCAGGTTGCTGCCAAGTACTTTATTCCTAACGAGTACGACAAGCTGATGGCTGCTATTGGTGCTGAGGGTACCAACGCCTACACTTCGAACGATGTAACTTGCTATACCGAGAATATCCCATCGAACGAGATTGATAACTGGGCAAAGATCCAGGCCGATCGTTTCCAGAATATGGTGATTCGTGGTTTCCACACTGAGCTGGAGGCTGTGTACGAGGAGTATAACATCGGACTGACCAGCGACAGTCGTAAGCTGTTCGCTACCCTGAGCAAGTTGTTGTGGCCTAACCATCCTTATGGCACACAGACCACCATCGGTACCCAGGAGCACCTGAAGAACCCATCAATCACCAATATCAAGAACTACTTCAACAAGTGGTATCGCCCCAATAACGTGGCAATCTGTATGGCTGGTGATTTTGATCCTGATAAGACCATCGCTATCATTGATAAGTACTTCAGCAGTTGGAAGCCAGGTGCTGATGTAAAGCAGCCAACCTTTGCACCACTGCCAGCTCTTACACAGCCCAAGGATACTACCATCGTAGGTCCAGAGGCCGAGCGTGTATGGATGGCTTGGCGTGCCAAGCAGGCCAATGCCCTGCAGGCTGATACCTTGCAGCTGATGGAGGATGTACTGAGCAACGGTCGTGCCGGACTGTTCGACCTGGATTTGAACCAGACCATGAAGGTGCAGAGCGCCAATGGTGGTTGCGAACTGTTGAGAGACCATAGCGCTTTCTTCCTGATGGGTACCCCAAAGCAGGGTCAGAGCCTGGAAGAGGTTCGTAGCTTGATGCTGGCCGAGATTGACAAACTGAAGAAGGGCGACTTCCCCGAGAACCTGTTGCCCAGCATTATTAATAACAAGAAGCGTAGCTACTATCAGCGTCTGGAGAGCAACGAGGGTAGAGCAGATATGTTCGTGGATGCCTTTATCAACGAGGTTGACTGGAAACAGGAGGTTGAGAGTATCGACCGTATTTCGAAGATTACCAAGCAGGAGCTGGTTGACTTTGCCAACAAGTTCTTTACCGATGGATATGTAACCGTATTCAAGAAACAGGGTGTTGACAGCCTGCAGAAGAAGATTGATAAGCCTGCCATCACCGCCATCCCTACCAACCGCGACATGATGAGTCAGTTTGTGAAGGATGTACAGAATGCTGAGGTAGAGCCCATCCAGCCACGATTTGTTGACTTTAAGAAGGATCTGACCATCGCTAAGCTGGGTAAGAGTCTGCCTTTCTACTACGTGAAGAATAACGATAACGGTTTGTTCAACCTGGTATTCTTCTACGAGTTTGGTCAGAGTGCTGATAAGCGCTACGATGTAGTGGCTGATTATATTAAGCTGCTTGGTACCGACAAGCAGAGTGCCGCTGAGCTGAAGCAGAAGTTCTACGAGCTGGCTTGCGACTGGTCGATGAATGTAGGTACTGAGAATATCACCGTTAACCTGTCGGGTTTGAACGAGAATATGCCTGCAGCACTGGCTCTGCTCGAGGACCTGTTTAAGAATGCCAAGGTAGATAAGGCCGCTTACGATCAGATGGTGAATCTGACTTTGAAGCGTCGTAACGATACCAAGAAGAGTCAGGGTGCCTATTTCTCACACCTGTATAGCTATGCTACCGTTGGCGAGCGTAATGCTTATCGCGACCTGGTAAGCGAGCAGGAGTTGAAAGATACCAATCCACAGGTATTTGTTGATCTGCTGAAGGGCTTGAGCAATTACACCCATAAGGTGGTTTACTTTGGTCCGATGAGCGAGAAGGAGGCTGTTGCTGCTATTGCTAAGGCTCACCGCACAGCCAAGAAGTTGGCTGCTATCCCAGAGAACAAGCCATACCTGAATGCACCTGCTACCCAGAACGAGGTTCTGATTGCACCTTACGATGCCAAGAACATCTACATGCGTATGTACCACAATGAGGGTCGTAGCTGGAATCCTGATGAGGCTGCTGTACAGGAGGTATTCAACGAGTACTATGGTGGCGGTATGAACGGTATCGTATTCCAGGAGATGCGCGAGGCTCGCGGTCTGGCTTACAATGCCTACGCTTACTATGCTCAGCCCAGCTGGAAGGATCGTAAGGAGTTCTTTATGACTCATATCATCACCCAGAATGATAAGATGAGCGATTGTATTGCACACTTTAACGAGATTCTGAACAATATGCCTGCTAGCGAGGCAGCCTTTAAGATTGCCAAGGATGCTGTTACCAAGCAGATGGCCAGCAACCGCACTACCAAGATTGGTATCTTTAATGCCTATCTGAGTGCTCTGCGCCTGGGTCTCGACTGCAGTCTGGATGAGATTATCTACAAGAACCTGGATAAGGTAACCCTGCAGGATATCGTGAACTTTGAGAAGCAGCAGATGGCCAACAAGCCATGTCGCTATATCATCTTAGGCGATGAAAAGGAACTCGACATGAAGACACTCGAGAAGATCGGTCCTGTGAAGAGACTGACTACCGAAGAAGTTTTTGGATATTAAACATGAAAGATTAAACATTAAACGTTGATTAAACAAATACGATTATGGCTAAGACAGTTGAATTTAAGTATGCGCCCATGTTCCAGGTGGGCGAGGACAAGACGGAATATCGTCTGTTGTCGAAAGAAGGCGTATCTACCGCCGAGTTTGAAGGAAAGCAGATCGTGAAGGTTAGCAAAGAAGCCCTCACTCTCTTGGCCCAGCAGGCATTCCACGATGTGGAGTTTATGCTGCGTCGCGAACATAACGAACAGGTGGCTAAGATCCTGACCGATCCCGAGGCCTCTGAGAATGATAAGTATGTAGCCCTGCAGTTCCTGCGCAATGCTGAGGTGGCTTGCAAGGGTATCCTGCCTTTCTGTCAGGATACAGGTACTGCCATCATCCATGGTGAGAAGGGACAGCAGATATGGACTGGTTTCGAGGATGAAGAGGCTCTGAGCCTTGGTGTGTTCAATACCTTTACTCAGGACAACCTGCGCTACTCGCAGAATGCTCCTCTGAACATGTACGACGAGGTGAACACTCGTTGCAACCTGCCTGCACAGATTGATATCGAGGCTACCGAGGGTGCTGAGTATAAGTTTGTGATGGTTGCTAAGGGTGGTGGCTCTGCCAACAAGACCTACTTCTATCCCATGACCAAGGCTACTATCCAGAACGAGGGTACACTTATCCCATTCCTGGTTGAGAAGATGAAGAGTCTGGGTACAGCTGCATGTCCTCCATACCACATTGCATTCGTAATCGGTGGTACATCAGCCGAGAAGAACCTGTTGACAGTGAAGCTGGCTTCTATCAAGTTCTACGATGGTCTGCCCACAACAGGTGATGAGACTGGTCGTGCTTTCCGTGATATCGACCTGGAGCAGAAGCTGATTAAGGAGGCTCAGAAGATTGGCCTGGGTGCCCAGTTTGGTGGTAAGTACCTGGCTCACGATATCCGCGTAATCCGTCTGCCTCGTCATGGTGCCAGCTGTCCTATCGGTATGGGTGTATCTTGTTCGGCTGACCGCAATATCAAGGCTAAGATTAATGCCGATGGTATCTGGTTGGAGAAGATGGACTCTAACCCAACAGAGCTGATTCCTGAGGAGCTGCGCAAGCCAGGTGAGGGCGGCAAGGGTATCGAGATCGACCTGAACGAGGGTATCGATGCTGTACGTGCTGAGCTCTCAAAGTATCCTGTAAGCACCCGTGTAAACCTGAAGGGTACCATCATTGTGGCTCGTGATATCGCTCATGCTAAGCTGAAGGCTCGTCTGGATGCTGGTGAGGGAATGCCTGAGTACTTTAAGAAGTATCCTGTACTGTATGCAGGTCCTGCTAAGACTCCAGAGGGCTATCCTTGTGGTTCGATGGGCCCAACCACCGCTAACCGTATGGATCCATACGTTGATGAGTTCCAGGCTAATGGTGCATCGCTCGTGATGATTGCTAAGGGTAACCGTTCTGATGTTGTTACCGAGGCTTGTAAGAAGCATGGTGGTTTCTACCTCGGAACCATCGGTGGTGTAGCCGCAGTTCTCTCTAAGAGCTCTATCAAGAGCATTGAGTGCGTAGAGTACCCAGAGCTGGGTATGGAGGCTGTATGGAAGATTGAGGTTGAGGACTTCCCCGCATTCATCCTGGTTGACGATAAGGGTAATGACTTCTTCAAGACCCTGAAGCCATGGACACCTTGCGCAAAATAATACTGTTTGCATTTGTGTTGCTGGTGGCGGTTGCCACCAGCGCACAAGAGCGAAAGCCTTGTGTACTAAATATCCCCACTGATAAAGCTAAGACCCGCGGGGTGCTTAGTTTTCCCGTTCAAGATTGGGATCCGCAGAAAGTGTATCGTCAGGCTGTGGTACTGATAACCTTTGCCGATTGCGATTTTTCGATGGAGGATCCTGCCGCCTATTACCAGCGTTTGTTTAATGAGAATGGCTATAACGAGGGTTATGGTTTAGGCTCAGTGGCTGATTATTTTCGCGATCAGTCAGGTGGACTTTTTAACTTGCAGTTTGACATCTATGGCCCTATTAAGGTCGGCATCAGTGCAAAAGGTTCTTATAATAACTATGGCTTTAATGCTATGGAAGAGGCTTTGGCGGCATTGGATACCTTGACCACTCAAGACTTCTCTGTTTACGATTGGAATGGAGATGGTGTGGTTGAACAGATGCTGTTTGTGGCAGCTGGTATTTGCGGAAACCAGGCTTCGGGTTACATTTGGCCTAACACAGATTATACTACTTTTAATGCCCCAGGAAAAAAGGAAATGGTGAATACCTGTATAACTTGTGAACTGTGGAGAGACAGGACACTATGTGGTATTGGTACCATTTGCCACGAGTTTGCCCATTGCTTAGGGTTGCCTGATATCTACCCTACGAGTAGTTCAAGCTATTTCTCGGTGGTGGATGAGTGGGACCTGATGGATGGGGGAAACTACACCAACAAGGGTTGGTGCCCACCCAACTTATCGATCTTGGAGAAAATGCTCTTGGGGTGGGGTACACCTACCGAACTGACAGAACCCACTACTATCACAGAAATGAAGCCTGTAAGTGAGGGAGGGGCAACCTATTTAATTCGTAACTCTGGCTGCACAAACGAGTACTATCTGCTGGAGAATCGAAGACAAACTAAGTGGGATTATGGTATTCCTGGCAATGGCTTAGCAATTTTTCATGTAGATTACGATCAGGAAAGGTGGCATTTAAATGAAGTAAATATCGCTGATACCCTTTTCCGTTACGATTTGTTCCATGCGGATGGTAAGGATTACCTGACTTGGGATCCCAAGAATAATGGCAAGGATTTGGGAAAATATACGATGGACGACTGGTTGCGTAACAGGTACCTGAGTACCTCGACTTATCCTTATACCAATCCCGAAACGCAGTTGATAAACGATGTGCTGAATGATAGCAGTACACCTGCATCTACCGTGCATAATAAGAATGTTGAAGGTGCCCTGCTGATGTCGAAGGCTATTACCAATATCCGTATTGCTGATGATGGTACGGTATCATTCGACTTTATGAAGGGCACATCGGGTATCCAGCCGATTATCGAGGTAACGGATACTGATAATCGTTGGTACGACCTGCAAGGGCGCCAGCTACAAGGCGAACCACGCCATAAAGGAGTTTATATACATAATAGAAAAAAGGTTGCCCGATAACTCGAGCAACCCTTTTTTTAGTTTCTAAAAATCAGTCCTTCGCCGTATTCATCGATGATGATAGGTTTGGTGCGATCCACCTCATCCGACAGGATCTTCTTCGACAGGTCGTTGAGCACGAACTGCTGGATGGCACGCTTTACAGGACGAGCACCATAGTCGGGATCGTAACCCTGCTCGGCCAGATAGTCGATGGCCTGTGGTGTACACTCTAAGGTGATGCCCTGAGGTGCCAGCATATCGGTAACCTTCTTCATCTGCAACTTCACTACGTCGGCAATCTGTTCCTTGGTAAGAGGTGTAAAGGTGATAATCTCATCAATACGGTTCAGGAACTCTGGGCGCATAGTGGCTCTGAGTTGCTCACGGGTGGCGTTCGAGGTCATGATAATGATGGTGTTCTTGAAGTTGGCGGTACGTCCCTTGTTGTCCGTCAAACGTCCATCGTCCAGCACCTGCAACAGAATGTTGAACACATCCGGATGGGCCTTCTCAATCTCATCGAACAGCACTACCGAGTAAGGCTTGCGGCGCACGGCCTCGGTCAGTTGTCCACCCTCGTCGTAGCCTACGTATCCTGGAGGCGCACCAATCAGTCGGCTCACGCTGTATTTCTCCTGATACTCGCTCATGTCGATACGCGTCATCATGGTCTCGTCGTTAAACAGATAGTCGGCCAGGGTTTTGGCAAGCTCTGTTTTACCTACACCTGTGGTACCAAGGAAGATGAAGCTGGCGATAGGACGCTTGGGATCCTGCAAGCCAGCACGACTACGGCGCACAGCATCAGATACGGCAATGATGGCTTCGTCCTGACCAATCACACGCTTGTGCAACTCATTCTCTAAGTGCAACAGCTTTTCGCGCTCGCTCTGCATCATCTTGGTTACGGGGATACCTGTCCAGCGGCTTACTACCTCGGCGATGTCATCGGCGGTAACCTCTTCGCGAACCAGAGAGTTATCGCCTTGGGCATTGGCCAGCTGACTCTGGATATGTGCAATGTCGTCCTCAAGTGCTTTCAGTTTCGAGTAGCGTATCTCGGCTACCTTGCCGTAGTCGCCCTCGCGCTCGGCACGTTCTGCCTCCAGCTTCAGGTTCTCAATATCCTGCTTGTCCTGTTGGATTTTGTTGATGAGTTGGCGCTCGCCTTCCCACTTGGCACGGAACTGGGTTTCCTGTTCCTTCAGTTCGGCGATGTCCTTATCCAACTGTGCTATCTTCTGGGTGTCGCCCTCTCTTTTGATAGCCTCACGCTCGATTTCGAGCTGAGCCAGTCGGCGGGTAATCTCATCCAACTCCTCAGGTACCGAGTCGCGCTCCATGCGCAGTTTTGCTGCGGCCTCGTCCATCAGGTCGATGGCCTTGTCGGGGAGGAATCTTTCAGAGATATAGCGCTCTGAGAGTTGCACGGCAGCGATACAGGCATCGTCCTGGATACGTACCTTGTGGTGGTTCTCGTAACGTTCCTTCAAGCCTCGCAGAATGCTGATAGCACTCAGTTCATCGGGCTCATCTACCATCACGGTCTGGAATCGGCGCTCCAGGGCCTTATCCTTCTCAAAGTATTTCTGATACTCGTTCAGCGTGGTGGCACCTATGGCACGCAGTTCACCACGTGCCAGGGCAGGTTTCAGAATGTTGGCTGCATCCATGGCGCCCTCGCCACCACCTGCACCTACCAAGGTGTGGATCTCGTCGATAAACAGGATGATGCGGCCCTCGGCCTTGGTCACCTCGTTGATCACACTCTTCAGGCGCTCCTCAAACTCACCTTTGTACTTGGCACCTGCTACCAGTGCACCCATATCCAGCGAGTAGAGTTGCTTGTCCTTCAGGTTCTCGGGCACATCGCCACGCACAATACGACCAGCCAGTCCCTCAACGATGGCTGTTTTACCTGTACCAGGTTCACCTATTAATATAGGGTTGTTCTTGGTGCGGCGACTCAGAATCTGCAGTACACGACGAATCTCATCGTCGCGACCAATCACTGGGTCCAGCTTGCCTTGGCGGGCCAAATCCACCAGGTTCTTGGCATATTTCTCCAAGCTCTGGTAGTTATCATCGGCACTCTGCGATTGCACCTTCTGTCCCTGGCGCAGCTCCTGGATAGCCGCCTGCATATCCTTCTCGGTACAGCCGGCATCCTTCATGATGCGCGAGGCAGTAGAATTAACTTTCAGCAGGGCGAGTAGGATAGGTTCTACCGATACAAACTCGTCGCCACCTTTCTGGGCTACCTCTTGCGCGCGCACGAGTACATTATTACTATCACTGGAGAGATAAGGCTGACCAGCACCCTGTACTTTGGGCAGATGCTGTATCTCCTGATCTACCAGTAACTCTATCTGCTGGGCATTTACACCCAACTTCTGGAAGATGAAGGTGGTTACATCCTTCGCCTTCTCTATCACACCTTTCAGTATGTGTACAGGTTCTATCACCTGCTGACCATTCATCTGGGCCGCGTTCACCGCCTGCTGAATGGCCTCTTGTGCTTTAATTGTAAACTTGTCGAATGTCATAATATGCTCCTTTCTGTTTTAATGTTTAATCTTTAATGTTTAATGTTCAAAGCTTATGCCTAAGGCTTTTTGTCTGACAAAATGGCATTGATGTATGTCTGTTTGTCGTAGTGCTTCTGAAAATCCATATAAATGTGGATTGCTCAAGTTGCAAAAATTGCGTACCTTTGCAGCGCAATTAAGAACATAAGTTGTAAAATTGATGAATAAGAAGATTGTTTTCGTGCTTTTGGCACTGGGTGGTCAGCTTTCGGTAATGGCCACTCCTCTTAGAAACTTGGATACTGAGGAGCTCAGCGATTCAAGTAAGGTTATCGACCTTGACGAGGTTGTGGTGGTATCGCAACCCAAGGAGCAGGTGCGCCTGCGCCTTCAGCCAGTTAGTAGTAATGTGTTTGGTAGTGAGCAGTTGCAGCAGTTGCATGTTCACGATTTGAGTCAGCTTTCGCAGTATGTGCCATCGTTTGTGATGCCATCGTATGGTTCGCGCCTCACCTCGTCGATGTATGTGCGTGGTATTGGTTCGCGTATCAACAATCCTGCAGTGGGTGTGTATTACGATAACATCCCCCTGATGTCGAAGTCGGCTTTCAACAACCATTTCTATATGTTGGATCGTGTAGATGTGCTGCGTGGTCCTCAGGGTTCGCTCTATGGTCAGAATACCGAGGGTGGACTGGTACGTATCTATTCTAAGAACCCTATGAATTATCAGGGTACTGATATCCGTTTGGGTATCGGCACTGGCTTATATAGTAATGTAGAGGTGGCTCACTACCATCGTCCATCAGAGAAGTTGGCATTCAGCGTGGCTGGATTCTACAGCGGACTGAAAGGTTTTATTAATAATCAGAACTTCGACCAGAAGAACGACCTGACCAACGAGGCTGGTGGTAAGCTGCGCCTGATTTGGCAGCCTAACAAGCAACTGAAGTTCGACTGGACTGCTGATTACCAGTATGTAAACCAGAATGGTTTTGGTTATGGCGAGTTCCATCCGTTCGCTTATCTGCCAACACTATATAGCTCAACATTTATGCCTGCAGATGAAACAGTTCAGGATCCTGCAACCACCATCATGAACGGTTACAAGCGTAACATGTTTACCACAGGTTTGAACATTGGTTACGAGACAGAGAGCCTGCTCTTTACCTCAACCACCAGCTATCAGTACCTGAACGACCTGATGCTGATGGACCAGGACTATATGACAGGCGATTATCTGCAGCTTCGTCAGGCTCAGAAGATGAACGCCATCACTCAGGAGTTTGTGCTGCGTAGCAACAACAAGGGTCTGATTCGTCAGATATTCCCCAGTCGTTGGCAGCATGCTACAGGTTTGTTCGCTTCGTACCAGTGGCTTAACACCAATGCACCCGTGCTCTTTGGCGATGGCATCACAGGTCCTATCGGCAATGCGATTGCCAATGCCATGAAGAACTCTATGCTTCAGGGTATGATTGGTCGCTTTATGGGGCAGGGAATGAGTGCTGAGGCTGCTAGGGCTGCTGCTCAGGCTGCAGTAGATAAGATGGGCGTAACCATGACTGCCGAGATGGCTGTACCTGGTGAGTACAAAACTCCAACTTGGAACTTTGCTGCTTTCCACGAGAGTAACATCCTGTTGGGCGACAACTGGAAACTTACCCTTGGTTTGCGCTTTAATATAGATAAGGTGAAGATTGAGTACGATGCGCTGGCCTATATGAACATGACTGGTGGTACTGCTAATGCCACAGCTACCTATCACCTCACTTCGCATGTACAGGACAGTCGCTCTAAGAGCTACACCCAGCTATTGCCAAAGATTGGTCTTACCTATACCTTCGACGATTCAATTGGCAATATCTACGCATTGGTATCAAAGGGCTATCGCGCTGGTGGTTACAACTTCCAGATGTTTAGCGGTGTGCTGCAGACTGAGTTGAATGCGCATCAGCAGGACGCTATGCGTGGTGACTACGATGTGGAGCACACTGCTGCCGACTATGATGCTATCAACGAGACTATCGCATATAAGCCAGAGGAGAGCTGGAACTATGAGATTGGTACCCACCTGAATCTGTTTGGTGGTAGCACTCACTTCGATCTGGCTCTGTACTACATGCAGATTCGTAACCAGCAGTTGTCGATCATGGAGCCAAACAGCAACTATGGTCGTATCATGGTTAATGCTGGTAAGAGTCACTCATGCGGACTTGAGGCAACTCTGCGCGGAAAGGCTGCCGACAATGCTCTCGACTGGGCTGTAACCTATGCATACACAAATGCTAAGTTTGATGAGTACCAGCATACCGTAGGTGGTTCAACATCTCCAAATACGGATACATTCGCTGGTGATTACGATGGCAACTATGTGCCATTCGTTCCTCAGCACACTCTGAGCGCTATGGTCGACTGGCATATCGGCAAGTTCACCATTGGTGCCAATATGAATGGTCAGGGTAAGATCTGGTGGGACGAGGCTAACACCTACGCACAGAAGTTCTATGCTGTAGCTGGTGCTCATGCTGATTACGACTTCGGTCCAGTGCTGGTATCACTCTGGGGACGTAATCTCACCAACACGCACTACAATACGTTTGCCGTTGCATCGAGTGCTGTAGGTGGAACTCACTACTTTGCTCAGCGAGCAACACCTATCCAGGTTGGATTAGACGTTAACATCCACTTCTAAGCATAAAAAAACCTCGCCGATTGGCGAGGCTTTTTTTTGTGCTATATAAACCTTATACTTTATTAGCCTTGACCTACGGTCGAGCCTGCTTGCGTTCGGTAATCGATGCAAGCATCATTACGCTCACTGTTTCGCAGCCTTCTTACGCTGGTCGTGATCCAGAATCGTTTTGCGCATACGCATCGACTTTGGTGTTACCTCAACCAGCTCATCGCTCTTGATGTACTCCAGGCACTCCTCAAGACTCATTACGGTCTTTGGAATAATGCGAGCCTTATCATCGGTACCCGATGCACGTACGTTAGTAAGCTGCTTAGCCTTACATACGTTTACTACCAGGTCGTTATCGTGAACATGCTCACCAACTACCTGACCCATGTAAACATCCTCACCTGGATCGATGAAGAACTTACCACGGTCCTGCAGCTTATCGATGGCATAAGCAAAGGCGTTACCAGTATCCATCGAGATCATCGAACCATTTACGCGGCGCTCAATCTCGCCCTTGTATGGCTGATACTCCTTAAAGCGGTGGGCCATGATAGCCTCGCCCTGACTGGCTGTGAGCACATTGGTACGCAGTCCGATAATACCACGTGATGGGATATCGAACTCGATATTTACACGCTCGCCCTGACTCTCCATCGATGTCATCTCACCCTTACGACGGGTTACCATATCAATCATCTTAGATGAGAACTCCTCGGGCACGTTGATGGTGAGCTCCTCAACAGGCTCGTGCTTTACACCGTCGATCTCCTTGTAGATTACCTGAGGCTGACCAACCTGCAACTCGTAGCCCTCGCGGCGCATGGTCTCAACCAGCACTGAGAGGTGCAGCACACCACGTCCTGATACAATCCACTTATCGGTGCTATCCTCGAAAGGTGTCACACGCAGGGCCAGGTTCTTCTCCAGCTCCTTCTCCAAGCGGTCGTTAATATGGCGCGATGTAACAAACTTACCCTCCTTACCAAAGAAAGGCGAGTCGTTAATCATAAACAGCATCGACATGGTAGGCTCGTCGATAGCGATAGGAGCCAGTGGCTCTGGGTTCTCCAGGTCGCAGATGCTATCGCCAATCTCAAACTTGTCTAGTCCGATTACAGCGCAGATGTCGCCACACTCTACCTGCTCGGTATGTACGTGTCCCATACCCTCAAAGGTGTGCAGCTCCTTAATCTTAGTCTTCTCCATGGTGCCATCGCGGTGTGCAATGGTAACCTGCATGCCATCCTTCAGGGTGCCACGGTGTACACGACCTACGGCGATACGACCCTGATAGCTCGAATAGTCGAGCGATGTGATGAGCATCTGAGGTGTTCCTTCTTCCTTCTTTGGGGCGGGAATCACCTCTACGATTTTATCAAGCAGATAAGTGATATTGTCGGTAGGCTTCTGCCAATCCTCGCTCATCCAGCCATTCTTAGCCGAACCATAAACCACGGGGAAATCCAACTGCTCCTCGGTGGCATTGAGCGAGAACATCAGATCGAATACCATCTCGTAAACCTCCTCAGGGCGGCAGTTAGGCTTATCTACCTTGTTAACTACAACGATGGGCTTCAGACCGATTTCGAGTGCCTTCTGCAGCACGAAACGTGTCTGAGGCATAGGACCTTCGAAAGCATCAACCAACAGCAGACAGCCATCGGCCATGTTGAGCACGCGCTCAACCTCGCCACCGAAATCCGAGTGTCCTGGAGTGTCGATGATATTGATTTTAACGCCTTTCCAATTGATACTGACGTTTTTTGAAAGAATGGTGATACCACGCTCGCGCTCCAAGTCGTTGGCATCCAGTACCTGATTGCTGAGATTCTGTCCGTCACGGAACAGGTGTCCAGCCAGCATCATCTTGTCCACAAGGGTTGTTTTTCCGTGGTCAACATGAGCGATAATTGCAATGTTTCTGATATCCTGCATACGAAAATACTTAAATTCGGGTGCAAAGTTACAAAAAAATAGGCACGGATTACACGGATTACGCGGATTTTTTAATAAATATCACAAAAAAATATCAAAAATCAGTGTTAATCCGTGAAATCCGTGCCAAAAAATTTGGAGGAATGGATAAATTGTTGTAATTTTGCAGCCGCATTTCGGAAAATCCGGAGCATTTGACGACGTAAACCCACTGGTGATTAGGCGGGAATCGCGTTTGAAAAATGTTATTGCAACAATTTTTTAATCACATTAAAATTATGTATTTAGACAAGGCAAAGAAAGAGGAGATCTTCGGTCAGTATGGTAAGAGCACTACTGATACTGGTTCTGCAGAGGCTCAGATTGCACTCTTCAGCTACCGTATCTCTCACCTGACAGAGCACCTGAAGAAGAATCACAAGGACCACAACACTGCACGTTCACTCACCATGCTGGTAGGTAAGCGTCGTAAGTTGCTGAAGTACCTGTACAATAACGATATCAATCGTTATCGTGCTATCATCAAGGCTCTGGGTCTCCGTAAGTAATATTCGTACTTACAACCAAGAAAAGAAAATCCCCATCTCAATCGAGGTGGGGATTATTTTTTATGTTGCTGAAGGATTAGGCATCGGCAAACACCTTACCATCTTCGAGTGTAATCTGCAGTTTGGTGTACTCGCAGTGGAAATCGTTCTTCAGACGGTCAAGATAGCGGGCGCACTCCCATTTGCACATGGGCAGATCGTGCAGCAGATAGTTGCCACAAGCCTCGGGACGTGTTGCAGGCACCTCGTCCTGTGTCAGTATCCACTCCAGGCACTCCATCGTCAACTGGCGCATGTCCTCAACGGTGTATTCACCCGTCATAATGATGTACATACCTGTGAGGCATCCCATCGGACCCACATATACCACATCCTCCTTGGCGCGCGAGTTACGGAACCACGTGGCCATCAGGTGCTCGATACTGTGGATAGCAGCAGGGGCAACAGCAGGCTCCTTATTGGGTTCGGTAATGCGTAAATCAAAAGTGGTAAAACCTTTATCCACACGCGATACGTAGATACCTGGCTTCAGGTGCGTGTGGTCGATCGTAAAACTCTGTATAACTTCCATTTTTCAATTTTTACATTTCCTAATTTTTTCATTTTTACATTTTCAAAGGCTTTCGATGAAAGTCTTGGTGGTTTGGAATGACTTTTCGGCTACGGTATCCCAGAAGTTGTGGTATTGCGAGGCATCGGTGTCGCGCAGGGGGATATCGCTGATGACGCGGAACGAGATAAAGGGCACCTTATAGATGTGGCATACCTGCGCGATGGCACAGCTCTCCATATCTACAGCCTTGGCCTCGGGGAAGTGACTTACTATCTCGCGCATCTTTTCCTTAGAATCCACAAACCAGTCGCCAGTCACAATCAGTCCGGGCTTGGCACCTGCCAACTGGGCTTTCTCAAGCAGGTAAGGGTCGGCCTGATAACGGGCTGGCAAGCCCTGCACCTGACCATATACGGTGTTCTCGTCGATGGCATAGCCACAATACACATCGTGGTAGGTCAGCTCCGAACTAACCACTACATCCTGCAGGTTGATGTCGTCGCCATTACCACCAGCGCAACCACTCGAGATAATCACGTCGGGCTTATACTGGCGAATCATCTCTACTGCCTGGATAGCGGCATTTACAGTGGCAATACCACTCTTTTGCAGAATCACTTTATCTTCGGGGAATAATGGACGGAGCTGCTTCAGTTCCTTGTCCATCGCTACTATCATTCCAACTTTCATACGTTAAACATTAAACATTAAACATTCTTTTAGTCGGCGTTCCGCCTTTGTAAAAGCGGCAAAGCCGAGCGAAACATTTATTTTTTTGCAACGGACTACAGGACTTTAGGATTTTTTTTACCTGTGATAATCAGTCTTGTTAGTCCTGTTGTCCGTTGCTAAATTCTCATTTGCTATTACGCTGGCGCACTGCTTCGTACATCAGGATAGCGGCTGATACGCTTACGTTCAGCGAGTCTAGGCGGCCCAGCATGGGTATGCGGATATGGGCATCGGCGGCCTCTCGCCACTGGTTGGTAAGGCCCGTGCTCTCGGTGCCCATCACAATGGCGGTGCCCTGCGTCATGTCGTAATCGTAATACTCGTACGAATCCTGCAACTGGGCGGTAAGAATCTTGATGCCGTGCTCCTTGAGGAAGGCGATGCACTCCTGCGACGAACAAACGGCTGTGGGCACGCAGAACACACCACCGATACTAGCACGAATCACGTTGGGATTGTACATATCCGTCAGTGGGTCGCACACGATGAGGGCATCAATACCAGCCGCCTCGGCACTACGCAATATAGCCCCCAGGTTGCCAGGCTTCTCCACACTCTCCAGCACCACAATCAAAGGGCTCTCCTTCAACTGCAACTTTTCCAGTGTGTGCTCCTTGCATCTCACCACGGCAATGTGGCCCTCGGTACTGCCGCGATAGGCCATCTTTTCATATACCTGCGGCGAAACGTTCTTGTCGCGGATGTACTCCTCAACCACCTCGTAGCCGCAGGCTTTACAGTGCTCTATCTCGCGCTGGCCTTCAACCACAAAAAGTCCCTCCTCACGACGGAGCGACGACTTCTGCTGCAGGGCTACTACGTGCTTAATCTTTGCGTTTTGTACGCTTGTAATGATTGTTTCTTCCATATTTTGCTGCAAAATTATAAAAAATCCGTGAAATCCGTGTAATCCGTGCCAAAAATTTAATACCTTTGCAGGCAAATTAAATAATTTGCAAGTTATGACATTATTGAAAAAATGGCTGCCCGATATGTTGGCAGTGTTGTTATTCGCCGTTCTGGCCTTTGCGTATTTCTTCCCTGCCGATATCGAGGGACGTATCCTGTACCGTCACGATGCCTCAGCTGGTCGTGGTGCTGGTCAGGAGGGTATCGAATATATGCAGAAAACAGGCGAGCGTAGTCGTTGGACCAACGCCCTGTTTGGTGGTATGCCTACCTACCAGATGGCTCCCTCGTATCATTCTACCGATAAACTCAGTACAATGACCAAGATCTACCATCTGTTCTTACCCGAGAATGTGTGGTATGTGTTTGCTTATCTGTTAGGATTCTATATTTTGCTGCGTGCTTTCGACTTCCGTCAGCATCTGGCAGCCTTAGGCTCTATCGTGTGGGCCTTCAGCACCTATTTCCTCATCATCATTGCTGCAGGTCACATCTGGAAGGTGTGGGCTTTGGCCTATCTGCCACCATTGATTGCAGGACTTGTGCTGGCCTATAGGGGCAAATATCTGTGGGGCTTTGTGCTCACAGCCATTTTCACTGCTTTCGAGATCAATGCCAACCACGTGCAGATGACCTATTACTATCTGTTTATCATCCTGGCCATGGTGATTGCCTGGTTGGTAGATGCCATCCGCAAGCATCAGTTGGCTGCCTTCGGTAAGGCCACTGCCGTGTGCATCGCAGGTGCCGCCATTGGCGTGTGCATCAACCTCTCAAACCTCTACCACACCTGGCAGTACGGTCAGGAGTCGATGCGCGGTAAGAGCGAACTGGTAAAGAAGAATTCGGCCAACCAGACCAGCAGTGGTTTGGAGCGCGATTATATCACACAGTGGAGTTATGGTATCGACGAGACCTGGACCCTGCTCATTCCTAACACCAAGGGTGGTGCTTCGGTGCCCATGAGCGAGAGTAAGATTGCCATGGAGAAAGCCGATCCTACCTACGAGAGCATCTACCAGCAGATTGGTCAGTACTGGGGCGAACAGCCTGGTACCAGCGGTCCTGTGTATGTAGGTGCCTTTGTGATGTTCCTGTTTGTGCTGGGACTGCTGATTGTCAAAGGTCCTATGAAGTGGGCTTTGCTCGCTGTTACCATCCTGTCGATACTCCTGTCGTGGGGGCGTAACTTCATGGGCTTTACCGATTTCTTCCTCGATTATGTGCCCATGTACGCCAAGTTCCGTACCGTGGCCTCGATATTGGTGATTGCCGAGTTCACCATCCCCTTGCTGGCCATGATGGCATTGAAAAAACTGTTCGACGAGCCCGAGGGCTTTAGCAAGTACAGCAAGCCTATCTACATCAGTTTTGGTGTTACCGCAGGCTTCTGTCTGTTGTTTGCCCTGATGCCAACCACCTTCTTCGATGGTTTTGTTTCATCCAGCGAGATGCGTGCTCTCAGCACCTTGCCACAGGAGCACATCCAACCACTTATCAGTAATCTGGTTGATATGCGTACAGCCGTGTTTACAGCTGATTGTTGGCGTTCGTTCTGGATTATCGTGGTGGGCATGGTATTGCTCATGGCTTACAAATATCGCAAACTCAAGGCCGAATATACCATCGGCGCTATCCTGGTGCTCTGCCTCATCGACCTTTGGCAGGTAAACAAGCGTTACCTGAACGATGAGATGTTTGTGCCCCAGAGCGAGCGCGAGGCACCCCAGCAGATGTCGCAGACCGATGAGCTCATCCTGCGCGATAAGGCCCTGGATTACCGTGTGCTCAACCTGGCATCAAATACCTTCAACGAGAACGAGACATCTTACTACCATAAGAGCATTGGTGGTTACCATGCTGCCAAGCTGCGCCGTTATCAGGAGATGATAGAGCAGTATATATCACCCGAGATGCAGCGCCTGATGAATGCTGTGGCCGAGGCTGGTGGCGACATGACTCAGGTTAAGGGCGACAGCATCTGTCCTGTTATCAATATGCTCAACACCCGCTACTTTGTGTTCCCACTGCAGGGTGGCCAGACAGTGCCCATCCAGAACCCCTATGCTTTGGGTAATGCGTGGTTTGTTGATAAGATTAGCTATGCCAAGAATGCCAACGAGGAGATTTTGAAGGTGGGTCAGATTGACCTGCGTCACGAGGCTGTGGCCGACGAGAAGTTCCAGGCACAGCTGGGTGATGCTGTTGCACAGGATACCACCAGCACCGTGGATATCAAGAGCTACGAGCCTAACCAGCTTACCTACGAGGTTAACTCGGGTAAGGGTGGTGTAGTGGTATTCTCCGAGGTTTACTATCCCGGCTGGACTGCTACCATCGATGGCGAGCCTGCCGAGTTGGGTAGGGTAAACTACATCCTGCGTGCCCTCAATGTAAAACCAGGTAAACACGAGGTAGTGCTCAGCTTCTTCCCCAAGTCGGTTGATACTACCGAGACGATTGCCTATACAGCGTATGCTATACTGCTACTGGTGCTGGCAGGAGCCGCCTTCATGGCCTACCGCCGCAAAAAGAATGGTTAAGGCTCTTGGCGAGCTGAATGTTCAATGTTCAATGTTCAATGTTCAATGAAAAAATTGCTCTCATTGCCACCAAACTTGGTGGACAGTTTCCACGATGTAACCGGATTGAGTCGTGAGGAGTATTTCTGTACCAACGATCCAGTTGGTCATAAGTTGGGTAGTGGTGGCGGAACCACCTGGCTGTTACAGGCCTGTATGACTACCGAGGATGGCACCTCGCTTGCCGAGTGGCTGCCCCGCGAAAAGCGTATCTTGCTGCATGCCGGCGGACAGAGTCGTCGCTTGCCCTCGTATGCCCCATCAGGTAAAATCCTTACCCCCGTACCCGTGTTCCGTTGGGAGCGTGGACAGCGCCTCTCACAGGACTTGCTCAGTCTGCAGCTGCCCCTTTACGAGCAGATGATGGATATGGCTCCCGAGGGCATCCACACCATGGTGGTAAGTGGCGATGTGCTGGTGCGCACCTCACAGCCCCTGCAACCCATCCCCGATGCCGATGTGGTGTGCTATGGCTTGTGGCTCGATGCCTCAGTGGCCAAGAACCACGGTGTGTTCGTAAGTTCGCGCAAATCGCCCCAGGTGCTTAAGCATATGCTGCAGAAACCCAGCATCGAGACCCTGAACGAGCTTCAGAAAGATCATTATTACCTTACCGATATCGGTATCTGGATGCTGAGCGACAAGGCCGTTGAACTATTGGCTAAAAAATCAATGGCAGATCCAAATGGTCCATTGTCAATGGTCCGCTCCAGCTCTGCTGGCTTGCAAGGCAAGAATGGTCAATTAAAAGAGTACGATATGTACTCTGAGTTCGGTTGTGCTTTGGGTACCAACCCTTCGTTGCCCGACGACGATCTGAAGGATCTTAAGGTGGCCATCGTACCCCTGCAGGGTGGCGAGTTCTACCACTTCGGTACTTCGCGCGAGATGATCTCATCTACCCTCCGCATTC
The DNA here is from genome assembly GCF_000025925.1 of Xylanibacter ruminicola 23. Classification (NCBI taxonomy): domain Bacteria; kingdom Pseudomonadati; phylum Bacteroidota; class Bacteroidia; order Bacteroidales; family Prevotellaceae; genus Xylanibacter; species Xylanibacter ruminicola. The sequence continues at coordinate 162,780 of NC_014033.1, forward strand.
AGAATCTGGTAAACGATCAGCGAGAGATTATGCACCACGATCGCAAACCGCACCCCAGCTTGTTTGTGCAGAATGCCGTTTGCAAGTACAAGTTTACCGAGGACAATACCAATATATGGATTGAAAACAGCGACGTGAGCGAGGGCTGGACCCTGAGTCACGACAATATTATAACAGGTGTACCCCAGAACCACTGGAAGGTAAACCTGGCCCCAGGCGAGTGTATCGATGTAGTGCCCATTGGCGATACCGAATACGCTGTGCGCCTGTATCATATCGACGATAAGTTTGCTGGTGCCGAACAGCAGAAACAGCAGTTCCCTGTAGTGGCCGACCTTGAGGCCCTGAGCATGCTGCAAACACTGGATGGCCTGGCACTCGTTACCAGTCGTATGATTTCGGCCGAGGAGATTAGTACCGAGGCCAATCTGCATCGCTTGTTCGATCAGCGTAAGGCTTTCCGCAAACTCAACTGGAGTGCGCTGGCCAAGAACTGGAACCACAGTGTGTTCTACCAGCTCGACCTGGCCGATGCCAAGCGCGAGTTCGACGAACAGCACATCGAGATGCCCCCTGCACTCGATGCCGATGCACCCCTGATGACGCGCATCCACGATGCCATGTTCCGTGGCGAAAGCGAAAAGGCCTTTGCGCTTTTACGTGAGGGCTTACTCGATACCAACGATTATCAGCAGATACCCCAGCTCAGCGTGGCCGACGACCAGATTGTTTGGGGTCGTTCACCCGTGCGTATCGATATCGCAGGTGGTTGGACCGATACCCCTCCTTACTGTCTGATGGAGGGTGGTAATGTCATCAACCTGGCCATCGAACTCAATGGTCAGCCCCCGTTGCAAACCTATGTGCGCCCCTGCCAGGAGCCCCGTATTGTGCTGCGTAGTATCGATCTGGGTGCCATGGAGGTAGTAGAAACCAGCGAGCAGTTGCGTGATTTTATGCACGTAGGCTCACCCTTCTCAATCCCCAAGGCCGCCTTGGTATTGGCTGGCTTTGGTCAGCGTTCGCTCAAGGATGAGTTAGCTGCCTTTGGCGCAGGTATCGAGCTCACCCTGCTCAGTGCCATCCCCGCAGGCAGTGGCTTAGGCACCAGCAGCATCCTGGCTGCTACCGTCCTGGGTGCGCTCAACGATTTCTGCGGCTTGGGTTGGGATAAGAACGAGATTGGTCATCGCACCCTGATGCTCGAACAGATGCTTACCACAGGTGGTGGTTGGCAGGATCAGTTCGGTGGTGTGCTGGGTGGCGTAAAACTGCTGCAAACGGGTAGGGGCTTTGCCCAGAACCCACAGGTGCGCTGGTTGCCCACCGATCTGTGGACGCAACCCGAATATCGCCCTTGTCACCTATTATATTATACAGGCATCACGCGTACGGCTAAGAGCATCCTGGCCGAGATTGTGCGCCGTATGTTCTTGAACCACGGTGGCGAGCTGCGCCTGTTGCGCCAGATGAAACAGCATACCCTCGACATGTACGAGGCTATCCAGCAGAACGACTTCGAGCGAATGGGCTTGCTGGTACGTAAAACGTGGGCACAGAATCAGGCCCTCGATGCAGGTACCAACCCAGCCGATGTGGCTAAGCTCACCAGCTTGATCGATGACCTCTGCTTAGGTTACAAACTGCCTGGTGCAGGTGGTGGCGGCTATCTGTATATGATAGCTAAGGATCCCGAGGCCGCCGCACGTATCAAGCAGATTCTTTCTGAAAACAGCATCCGTAAGAACGCAAGATTTGTTGATATGGCACTATCCACAACAGGCTTGCAAATAAGTAGAAGTTGATATTTAGCAACGGACTACAGGACTTTAGGATTTTTACCCGCGATAATCATCTTGTTAGTCCTGTTATCCGTTGCAAAAAGAAAATATGGAGTTTAGAACGATAGTTGATATAGATGACCCTGGGTTTAGGATAGGGGCTTGCGAGGAGATGCTCTTCGTAGGGTCGTGCTTTGCCGATAAGATAGGCGCACGCTTTACTGATGAGAAGTTCCGCACCATCGTTAATCCCTTTGGCGTGATGTATAATCCCGCCTCCATCCTCCATACCATCCAGCGCCTCTCCGCTCAGCCCGATTTGAAATCCGTCAAGACTGCATTCTTGACCCTCGGCACCAATCACGTTTATATTCTCAATGAAACAGGCGAGATAGTAGATAACTGCCAAAAGCGCCCCCAGTCGCTCTTTACCGAGAAGGAACTCACGGTAGATGAGTGTGCCGATTACCTGCAGCAGGCCATCGACATCCTGCATGCCGCCAATCCCGATATGCGCATCGTGCTCACCGTTAGCCCCATCCGCTATCGCAAATACGGCTACCACGGCTCCCAGCTCTCCAAAGCTACTTTACTCTTGGCCGTCAATAAGGTGATAAAAATGTTCCGCTCGGCTTTGCCGCTTGGCTCGTCCAAGAATGTTCAATGTTCCGCTCCAGCTCTGCTGGCTTGCAAGGCAAGAATGTTCAATGTTCATTACTTTCCCGCCTACGAAATCATCAACGATGAGTTGCGCGATTACCGCTTTTATGCCGATGATATGCTGCACCCCTCATCGCAGGCCGTAGAGTATATCTGGCAGCGATTCTCCGAAGTGTATCTCAGTCCCGAGGCCAAGGCATTCCTCAAGGAGTGGCAACCCCTCAAGGCCGCGCTTAATCACAAGCCGTTCAATCCCGATTCGGATGAATATCGCATATTTATGGATAAAACTATGTTAAAAATTTCCGAGTTGCAAAAAAAATACCCTAACTTTGCAGTATGAAATACAGTATAGAAAAGGTTACCACGCTCATAGGAGCGCGACGATATGGAAACACTGAGGCTCAGGTAAGCTGGTTGCTCACCGATAGCCGTAGTCTTTGTTTCCCCGAAGAAACATTGTTTTTCGCCCTGAAAACACAGCGTAACGATGGTCATCGTTACATTCAGGACTTGTATAACCGTGGTGTGCGTCAGTTCGTAGTCGAACAGGTGCCCGAGGCTTACGAAACCCTTTATCCGCAGGCCAACTTTTTGCGAGTGCCTCACACATTGGCAGCCCTGCAGCGTTTGGCCGAGCGCCATCGCGACGAGTTCTCGCTGCCCATCGTAGGTATCACCGGCTCTAACGGTAAAACCATGGTCAAGGAGTGGCTTTATCAGTTGCTGTTGCCCTCGCAGCGTATTGTACGTTCGCCTCGCAGCTACAACTCACAGATAGGTGTGCCCCTCTCGGTATGGTTGCTCAACGAGCAGACCGAGGTTGGAATCTTCGAGGCTGGTATCTCGCAGCCAGGCGAGATGATGGCCCTGCGTGATATCATCCAGCCCACCATCGGCGTGCTCACCTCGTTAGGTGCCGCCCATCAGGAGAATTTCCGTTCGATGGAAGAGAAGTGCATGGAGAAACTCGAGCTGATGCACGATACCGAGGCCATGGTATATTGCTCTGATAACGATATCGTGAGCCGTTGCATCCGTCGCATGAACTATAAAGGCGAGAAAATCTCGTGGAGCACCTGCGATCAGCAGGCCGCCTTCTATGTTAAGAGTGTCGAGAACTCGCACATCACCTATATTTGGAAGGAAGAGGAGAACTGCTTCGATATCCCATTTATCGACGAGGCCTCAATCGAGGATTGTATCACCTGTGCAGCCGTAGCCTTGCGCTTGGGTCTTACCCCTGGCGATCTGGCCGACCGCATGCCTAAGCTCGAACCCGTGGCCATGCGCCTCGAGGTTAAAGAAGGCCAGCGTGGTTGCATCCTCATCAACGACTCGTACAACTCTGATATCAACTCACTCGATATCGCCCTCGATTTCATGAATCGCCGCGAGGAGTTGAAGAAGCGTACCCTTATCCTTAGCGATATGTTCCAGTCGGGTCTTTCGCCCGAAAAACTCTACGCCCAGGTATCCGAGTTGGCTGTTAAGCGTGGCATCACCAAGTTTATTGGTATCGGCGCCCAGCTCACTGCCCAGGCCGATAAAATCCAGATTGCCGACAAGCAGTTCTTTGCCGATGTAAACCACTTCCTGGGTAGCGATGCCTTTACCGGTTTGCGCAACGAGATGATTCTCTTGAAGGGTGCCCGTCCTTTCGGTTTCGATCAGATTACCGAGCAGCTCGAGCAGAAGGTTCACGAAACCATCCTCGAGGTCAACCTCAATGCCGTGGTCGAGAATCTCAACTACTATCGCTCGTTCATGAAGCCCGAAACCAAGATGGTGTGCATGATCAAGGCCGATGCCTATGGAGCAGGAGCCGTCGAGATAGCTAAGACCCTGCAGGATCACCGTGTTGACTACCTCGCAGTGGCAGTGGCCGACGAGGGTGTTACCCTCCGTAAGGCTGGCATCACCGCCAATATCATGATTATGAACCCCGAGATGACCGCCTTCAAGACCATGTTCGATTACGACCTGGAGCCCGAGGTATATAGCTTCCGCTTGCTCGATGCCCTCATCAAGGCAGCCCGCAAGGAGGGTATCACCGGCTGGCCTGTACATATCAAGCTCGATACAGGTATGCACCGCTTAGGCTTCGATCCCGAGCAGGATATGGATGAGCTTATCGATCGCCTCACCCATCAGCAGGCTGTTATTCCCCGTTCCGTATTCAGTCATTTCGTTGGTTCCGACAGCGACGATTTCGATAATTTCTCAACCTTGCAGTTCAAGCGTTTCGAGATGGGCAGTCAGAAACTTCAGGCCGCCTTCTCGCACAAGATTCTGCGCCATATCGACAACTCTGCCGGCATCGAGCACTTCCCCGATCGCCAGTTGGATATGTGTCGTTTGGGTCTTGGCCTGTATGGTATCGATTCGCGCGACAACCGCATTCTCCATACCGTCAGCACCCTCAAGACCACCATTCTGCAGATGCACCAAGTGCCCAAGAGCGAAACCGTGGGCTACAGTCGCAAGGGCAAGCTGACTCGCGATTCTGTCATCGCTGCCATACCTATTGGCTATGCCGATGGCTTGAACCGTCGTTTGGGCAATCGCCACTGCTACTGTCTGGTCAACGGTCAGAAAGCTGAGTATGTGGGTAATATCTGTATGGATGTGGCCCTGATTGATGTCACCGACATCCCCTGTCAGGAGGGCGACCAGGTAGAGATCTTTGGCGAGCACCTGCCCGTTACCGTGCTCAGCGATGTGCTCGAAACCATCCCCTATGAGGTCCTCACCGGCATCAGCAACCGTGTAAAACGCGTTTATTTCCAGGATTAAACTTAATCCTATATACAACTACAAGTCAGGGAGTGCAGTTATGTACTCCCTTTATTGTATGTAAGCGTCTATCTGTGCGGCAATGTCGCCAGCCAGTACGGCACCGTAGCCCACACGGAGCTCGATAGTGGGACGAAGCGGGTCGTTGGTACCGATGATCACAGCATACTCGTCTATGGTGTAGGGCGTGGCCATGTTCTTTGACATCACGCACTCCAGACTGCTGAGTTTCAGCTCTTCGCCGGCGATAATCGCAATGTCATGGTTGGGATAGAATAGGATAAGGGCAGGGAGCTCGTTGGCTCGCGAGGCATCCAGCACCACCACGCCGTCGGGTTCTCCGTATCTCTGTTTTGCCTCTTCCACCGTGGCGTAGGTCACCCTTGGAACAGCCGTCCGCTCCTTGCGCTTGATGATGAAGTAAGCGAAGGGGGCGATAACCAGCAGCAACAGTAAGTACGGTCCAAAGCCAATGGCTAACATAATGCCGGCAACGACGGCAAGAATCGTGTTTCGTTTCATAAATAGTCTGTTATTTGTCTTTACCGAAAAATCGCTGGCAAAGTTACGCATTCTCCTCAAAAAGCTGTCTATCAAACTCCTCGGAAGAAGTCCAATGTACCTGTCCGTTTCTTAAATTCTCTTCAAACTTATCTATACTTTCAATAGCCTCTTTTTCTGATGAAGGGCCAATGATGGGATACTTTTCCCAGTTCAGATCGTCAATCCAGTCGTGGACGGCAGTAATGCCATCTACCGAGTTCGAAGCAACGCTTGCTGCTGCAGCTGTAGGTTCGCATGCCATGTTGGTATTGCTTTCCTCTTCGATTTGTGGATATCTTTTTTCTTTCATTGCGCTTTGTTTTATGGTACAAAAATAAAACATTATTTTGTAATACCAAAGTTTTTACTACTTTTTAAACCTTGCATAAACTATTGTTTCGTAAATGTACTAATGTACCAATGTACCATTGTTGATAGAGTCAGATTAAGCATAATTACTTCACAATTAGCCAGTTTTGTGCAATTATATATATTTTTCTGTTCAAAAACACATTTCATTTAATATTTCTTCGTATATTTGTACACGATACGTCTAATGAATGGCGCCAATAGCTAAAACGAATGGATATGGAAATACAATGCCTGTTTGAACAAGTACTCTATGAGATTGCACGCCACCTCGACGTGGATGTGAAAGAATTGTTTATGTCATAAAAAACTTATTGAATATGAACTATTTAATAAATCAGTGTATTTATCCAATTATGGATGGGATTGATGATGTAGGACAGGGCTTTTTGGCTGATGGTTATTTTATAACAGCAGCACATATTATTAAGGACTGTCCTAAGTGTTTTGTCAAAATTGGAGGTATTACATATAAGCCTATTGAATTTACTCCAGTATTTCAAGGAGAAAGGGATATTTGGAATGATGAGACTCAGCATGATGTTATTATGTATAAGTTTAATAAGGTTCCAAGTCCTTTGCATTTATCTGCAAGAAAGGTAACATTTGAAGACACTTTAAGAAGCTATTGTATGTCTGTCAGATATGATGATAAGAGTAACCTTTACTACAATGAACTGTCTGTAGAAGAAGTTATACTAAAGAATCAAGGTACAGAAAACTATCTATGGTGTGAAGCTAATAGGTTTGAAGGTAGTAGTGGCAGTCCTTTACTTATAGATAATGAAGTTGTAGGTATTATGCATAGTGGAAATAATAATGGTATATGTACATTTCTTAAGGTTAGATCCTTCATACTACCACCAGAACCTAGAAAATATAAACTCTTTGATAAACCTAGTGAGCCTTGGACTCCAGAATATTTCAACAAGAAGGCAGAAGAACAAATTAATGATGCATTTGAATAGCTATGAATATATTTAATAAGTTGATTACCTATAATAAAGAAGGAAAATGTGAGAATCCTGTTGCTCTTAAAGAAAAACAGGAAAGAGAAAAGCTCGCTTATAGAGCAAAGACAATGGGAAGATGGCAAGTTTCAAAATTCTTAGAAGTTAGAAAATTCTATAGCAAATAGATAATATGGGAAATATAAAAAAAGAAATGATGATTCTAGTCTGGAGGATCATTTAAGATCCCTAAACTACAAGATTGTTCCTGACTATATCTATCAAACATCAATTCTGGGAATCAGTCGTTTAAGAATGGGTACTGATGGGCATGGTATAACAACATTGGTTGCCTTTAATGGCTGTCCTCTTAGATGTAGATATTGTCTAAATCCTGAATGCCTAAATACGAGTAAGAAAGTAAGACGTTTGCTTCCAGAAGAAGTAATGGACGAATTAAGAAAAGACGAAATGTTTTATTTAGCTACTAAAGGCGGAGTGACCTTTGGTGGTGGAGAACCTTTGCTGAATAGCCAATATATTAAGGATATTCTAGAATTGGGTGCCAGGAGTTGAAATGTTACAGTAGAAACCTCACTGAATGTTCCAAGAAAGCATCTAAAACTGTTATTGCCATATATAAATGAACACATCGTGGATATATTGGAGTATCCTGGATTCGATATAGTATGGGCAAAACATTGTGAAGACACAAATTGGTATCCTAAATTTGAATAGTTGTTGCGAAAAAATAGTATACTTAAAATTAAAAATATTATTATGAGAACGAGCATTGTATTGTTTGTGATGGTGGCCGTAGTTATCACTGCGTGTGTGCCAGGGGAAAAAGCCCCTATGCAAAAAGGTATCTTAAAATGCGAATCATCGTTCTTTGGAGATAGCACTGCCGTCTTTATGGCGAATACCTTGCAAAATGGGTATAAAATATCAATCATCCACAATAAGCAGTTGGACTTAATACATTTCGAAAGAGGTGATTCTATAAGCCAATATTGTGCAATTCATAAGCTCCCTTTCGACCTAAGATATTATGAAGAGGACTCAATCGGAGTCTTCCAAACCGAGTTGAACATCCCGGTTTTAAGATTAGATACATTGGGAGGGACTAAATATGCTCCTGATATGTTCTTTATGGACGTAAACTTTGATGGAGAAGAAGATTTTATTGTTGCACATGAAGGATATAATAGGACTTATTATGCCTGTTTCGATTTAGTTAATGGTAACAGATATGGTTCGTGCCCTGGGCTTCTCGAATCAAACAATGAACCGCCTTACAATAATATTGTCTCTGGTATTTATGAACAGCCATCCTATACCGTCTTTGACCGAAAGAAAAAAGAAATCTACATAAAGGAAACTATGGGATGCTGTTCCTATTATGAAACATGGGCAAAATACTTTGAAGGAGACAATTATGGTAATGAAGCAAAAGTAAAGATCACCAAGGAAGTACATCACGATTGGTGGGCTGATGGGACAGAGCATGTTGAAATATATAAGCTGATTAATGACTCCTTAAAATTGGTTGAAAACAAAGTCGTTGAGTAAATACTCAGTGTTCAAAGGGATGCCCATTGCCATGTTTTTCTAATCGCAAGCCTTGCGGAGATTTGGAAGTGTGGAGATAGTTTTGTAATTTTGTAGCCAAATTAAATATATTGGATTATGGGTGATACTTTACCATTTTTTGAGAACGAGATTAAAGATACGATGCAAGGCATCATCAAAGTTGTAGGCGTTGGCGGAGGTGGCTGCAACGCTGTACGTAATATGTGCAACGAGGGCGTGGTGGGTGTTTCTTTTGCGGCCTGCAACACGGATAGTCAGTCGTTGAAAGGCTCGCCTGTTCCAGTAAAAGTCCTGATGGGTGAAGGCTTGGGAGCTGGCGGTGATCCTGAAATCGGCAAAGCTGAGGCTGAAAAGAGCTTGGACTCTCTTAAGAAGATTCTAAGCGATGGTACTAAGATGGTGTTTATCACTGCCAGTATGGGTGGTGGTACAGGCACAGGCTCTGCGCCTGTTGTTGCCCAGGTGGCAAAAGAGTTGAATTTGCTTACTGTTGGTGTGGTGACGATTCCTTTCTATTTTGAGAAAAAACAGAAGATTGTCAAGGCCTTGAAGGGCGTGGATGAATTGAGGAAATATGTGGATGCTATCTTGATTATCAATAATGAACGTCTGTGTGATGTCTATTCTGATTCTGACATCTCGCTGAAAGAGGCATTTGGTAGGGCTGACAATATTTTGAAGGATGCCGTAAAAGGTATCTCGGAGTTAATCACAGTGCATAGTGAGGGCTCTATCAATCTTGACTTCCGTGATGTGGAAGCTACGATGAAGAATGGAGGAGGAGCTATCATGGCAATGGGACGTGCTAGTGGTGATCATCGTGTGGAAAAAGCGATTCTTGATGCACTGAATTCCCCTTTGCTTTATGGCAATGACATTGGCAAGGCCAAACGTATCCTATTTAATATCTATGCCAGTGAGGAGCATCCCATCTTCGTGAGGGAGATGCAGGAGATTGATGACTTCTTTGATCAGCTGGATCCTAATATCAGCGTTATCTGGGGTACTTCAACGGATGATACCCTGGGTGAAGATGCCAAGGTGACGATTCTAGCTACTGGATTGGAGGATGATATGCGCAAGGAGGTGAAATCGAATGTACATCGTACTGATGATGATTTCTATGAGGAATTGATTCCAATGCTATATAAGCCTGCAAAAAAGCCAACGCCAGCGAAAGTTCTTGTTCAGGAATTACCTTTTGAGGTAGAACCTGCCCCTGAGCCAGAACCAGCTGTGGAGGAGCCAAAAGTGGAGGAAGAATCTGAGCTAGAACCTGTGAAAGAACAGGTGATAACAGAGTCGCCTACGGTTAGTAGATGGAAAACGTGGTTGAATAACATTATGAAGGATGTGACAGAATGAATGAGCTGCTAACACCAGAAGAGCGGGCACTGGAGGTAAAAAGACTCGTGAACCAGCTGCAGGCAGAGGGTAGGACAGACCTTTTGCTACATGCCATTGGTGTGCCCTTGCTTGAAGAACTGAGGATTGAGGCAGCCAAGGGGCGTTTGAGTCGACTGGTAATAACAAAGGATTATCGTTTCATCTTAGAGGATTATCAAAAGGAGGTGGAGCTGCAGCCTGTTCATAAGGCTGTCTATCTGTTGTTCCTAGCGCATCCTGAAGGTATTGAATTTAAACGTTTGTTTGATTATCGTGATGAGTTACTTCGTTATTATATGGCAACAGGCAAGATGATGGATAAGGAGAAGGTGATAGAAAGTGTAGATCATCTAGTAAATCCTCTCGACAATGCCATCAACGAGAAGTGCTCACGTATCAAAAAGGTGTTTCTTGATCTTATGGATGTATATACTGCTAGTTATTATATAATTAGTAGCCATACCCAGAAACAGTTTTCTGGTTCAGATCGCATATGGTATCAAAGATTGAAAAATATAACACTTCCAAGGGAATTAGTAATAGATTATAATAGATGAAAGATGAAGAAGATTTTGATATATTTAGTATTCCTACTTCTCCTTGGTTGTGGTAATAACAAGCAAGCGCGAGATGTCCAGAAAGAGACGAAAACAACTGGAGATTGTTCGTTCAAGAAGGAATATGTGTCTGATTCTACACCACACTGGGTGGAGAGGTTGAACGATATACCACTCCCGGATTATATGCAGGGCGATTCTTTGATTGATGTTTACTTCAAATATACCCAGGCAGTCAAGGGATATGAGGTGACAGGCAGATGGATGCCATACGATAAGTTAGCAGAAACAGGAAATGTGGTTGTCAACTTCCATCATAAGGAAACAGGAACTGAATTTCAGTACTTTGGCGAAAAATACCATTCATTCGATACTGATGATATTTCTTTTGCCAAGGATTTCAAAGGGCATAAAAATGGAGATATACACTATTTCAACTATACTTCCCCTGATACGATTGATATATACAAGGAGTATAATGATAACTCGCCTATTGGCTATTACTCGTCATTTCAGTTCTTAGATGTAGATTTTGATGGGAATGATGAACTTCTCATATCTGATATGTGTAAAGGACGGGCTGGCAACAATTATGAGGTGTATAAACTTTCTAAGGATGGCTTGCAGAAAGTGACCTATATGCCTTTAGGCGGATTGACGAATATGGACAAGATTGATCTTAAGAATAAGACCATAACGATTTATCAGAATGATGGAGCCTATGATGAAGCTGAATTCTTTTTCTCATTTAAGAAGCGGCGAGTTGCAATTAAAGATATTCCAAAATTCTATTCAGCCAGTGCAAGTTATTTTGACTTTGACAAATATAACAAGGAACTTGGCTCACCTTTCGTTTTAGATTCTATCAAGGAATACACGAAAACTGATAGCGAACGACGTGTGACATATCAGGTTCGTGGTAGTAGGTTAGTGAAAAAAAGAAGAAACTGATAATAATATAATAGACAAGAAAAGATGGAAAAATTTTATTGGTCAAAACTTATATTGAACAAAAACGAAGCTGCTACAAAAAGTACCTTGATTAAATACATACTTGGTATAAAAGATAGTTCATCAATTACAGTTGAACAACTAAAATGCTTGACGCAAGAAGTTATTGATGGTACTGATCAGAATTATGATTTGAAGGTGTTTTTGGAATCTATAACAGATTTTGAAGAGGCTGCTAGTTGGTTAAGTAAAAATGCCTATTCTTTAGATATGTCAAGAAACCTTCTGGGGATAATAAAGCATCCTAAGGGCAAGAGAGGTCTTTAATATGTTAATTATAAGGACGTTCAATTAGATTTAATTATGGGGAAGAGGGAGATAAAGTTTATCATAGTTGCCGTTGTAGCTATAATGATAACTTGCCTGGCATTAATGCTGATATGCAATCAGATCGTTGTGAACAATGCAGAGGGTAAGGTGTTCTCTAACATCGATAGCATCAAGTATAATAAGGTGGGACTATTGTTGGGTACCACTCCGCAGGCTCGCATAACAAGAATTTCAAACCAGTTCTTTACCTATCGTATTGATGCAGCTGAGCAGCTGTACAAGGCAGGGAAGATTGAGCAGATATTGATTAGTGGCGATGAGAATAGTCTTGATGGTGTCAATGAGCCTGAATGTATGAGGGATTCGTTGGTTGCGAGGGGGGTGCCATCGAGTGCAATAATCTTGGATGGTAAGGGGTATAGGACAATAAACTCTATTGTTGATGCTAACAAGGTGTTTGGTTTGAAGAGTTTTACGATAATATCTCAGGAGTTCCATAATGAGCGAGCCATTTACCAGGCAGAGCATCTTGGGCTGGATGTGGAGAACATTCAGGCATATAATGCAGAAATGCCAAAAGCAAGACGGGCGTTTCTTACCACAATCCGCGAGTATTTTGCAAGGGTTAAGTTGTTCATCGATTTGTGTTTTACAGATAGCAATGATCTCAGTCCACAAAACTCAAGGAAACTTGTAAAATGGAAGTCTGTACCTTGTCATCGAATTCCAAAAGAGTTTGCAGATAGTTTGAAAGTAGATAGATACAGCAAGGATAGTATCCTCGTTGTCTATAGACAGCCGGTTAATGGATATAAAGTGAAAGCTATTGCCAAGTTGGCTGTATCTGATGATGATATTATCTCTGCAGATTTTACTTTTACGAAAGGCGGACAATCATTTAAGCTCCATACACAATGCTTTGGAGATACAGCGTTCTGTAAAGGTAGGCTGGACTTCCAATTTGAGAATCCAAAGTTATTCAAAAAGTATAAGAACAAGACTATAAAGGCTAATTATCATTATTATAAAGATGAAGATCAGTTGATGCCGATGTATACACCATTCTTCTTTATGGACTTGGATTTCGACGGAAAAGAGGAATTGGTTATAGTGCACAAGTCTATGGCTGTTAGATATCACGATGGTTACGATGTGTATCGTATTGTAGAAGGACGTCCTGTGCTCATAGACTATCCTCCATATAATGATAATAAGGATGGCTGGGGATTTGGTATGACCGACTACCCTGAGTTTGATTTTAAGAAGAAAACAATATCATGCCCATATCCTGAAGGTGAACTAAAGTGGGCTGGCCGTACCATCTATGGCGTCAGTAAAAAGCATAAAGATACAGTGGTGGTGAATGGTAAGAAACATCTATTTAACCATATGGAAGTGATTAAGGAGATAAAGTTTGATGAATGATCTGCCTGGCTTTATAATAAATACCCTCAGGCTTCGTGTTGGAAACCTGGGGGTGATTATGCCTGCTGCAGTATGCGTGGCGGGCCGCGCAAGTGCAGGTCCTTGGCTGTTCGCAGGGCTTCACAGTCCCGAAATATGAGATGGAAAAGTCGTCTATAGTGTTTTAGACCATTTTCCTGACGTCAGGAAAACGATACCAATGCCTAGATGCTATGGGATAGCTCATGGTATTCTGAGGACCATTTTGCTGACGCTAGCAAATTGGTATCACTAATTTCAGAAACGGAATGTGAGGTGGATGATTTAAAAAAAGCGTATAGAGCTTGCGAAACAAATCAGGGAGTGCATAAACACTCCCTGATTCTATTATAGGCCCATGCAGCTCGTGGCACCAAGGGCAGTTACAATCGCAGTTGCGATACTGGCAATCATCTGTACGATGAACTTCAATGTCTCTTTCTTTGTCATAATTATTAATGGTTATAGGTTAATGTTTCATGTTTAATGTGAAGGGTGGGGCTTGCGCCCCAACCCTTAGTCTCCGATAGGCTCGTGGCTTCCACCACCGGTATTGCCACCGCCGCTATTCCCGCCGCCTCCGGTGTTTCCACCGGTATTGCCGCCCTGGCTGCTACCACTGCCGTTGGTGGTCTTCTCACCATCGCCGCTCAGCAGACTCTCGGCGTTTACAAACTCGGCCTTCTTCAGGAACTCTCGACTCGAGATATTCATCTCCTGCTCCTGCTCAGGCATAAATCGGATGTGGAGAGCCTTCAGGTTCTTACCCACATTAAACTCCTCCTTCTTGGGAGCACCACCGGGCTCGTTCTCCAGGGTAGTGAAGAAGGTGCCCAGACCGTCGATCTTCACTCGCTTCGACTCCAGCAGCATCTCCACCAGACAGCTGCGGAACTTCTCCAGCACACCAAACACTACATCCTGCGTATAAACGCTACCGTGCTCGCTGATGTGCTTGGCCAGCTTGCGGGTGTTCAGGATTTCAATACTCTTGCTGTGGGCAAACCACTTGCCAAATACCTGCGACTTGTTGTTTTTGTTCTGTCGCAACTCATAAAAAATCTTTGCCATACTCTAATACTTTTTAATTTTAATGGTTAATACTAATGTTAATTACTCTCGTGTGTGTCTCAATCCACGTGTGCACTTTGTTTCTTTTTGACGATGCAAAGGTACAAAGAAAAATGTTACCCTCCAAACGTTTTTTGAACCTTGTTTTTGTGTGTAAATAAATCTTACTTTAAAATATGGCGCTCCATTACCAATCTTTAAGATAGTACCTTGCAATCAAAAAGAAAGTTCGGCAGATTTTGCAAAAATCTCGTTAACTATCTACCAGATTCTGCCGTACCGCTTAAAACACCCTGCTGGCGGCAAAGATTGGTACAATGGTACATTGGTACAAATTGTAAAATTAAGTAGTGCAACTTGTGGCTTTTATCTCTTTATATAATTTATATATATTTTAATATATATAAATTTAATATATAATATATAGAATATCTTCTTTGTGCAACAATTGCCAGCGTGCCGCCCTCTTTTACTTTGCATCAGATTTTGAAAATGTACTAATGTACCAATGTACCATCGTGCATATAATTTTGGTTTTAACATTAATTACACTTCTAAACCCGTAACATTTTGGTTTTCTGCATACTTATATGTAGAAAAAGCATTATTTTTGCAAACGATTATGACAACTGAAGAGATAAGAGCTTTGCTCAATGATATTGAGAGTGATAGAGTTGAACGAACAATTTCGACTACTAACACTGATAAGTTTGGACAGGCAATCTGTGCATTTGCTAATGATTTGCCTGACCATCGTTTGCCCGGATATCTTTTCCTTGGCGTAAAGGATGATGGAACTGTAACAGACCTTAACGTAACGGATGAACTATTGAAGAATATTGCTGCTATACGTACTGATGGCAATATTCAACCGCAACCATCAATGACTGTTGAGAAAGTATCGATGGACGAAGGTGATATTGTTATGGTAAGGGTAGAACCATCAGTGTTTCCTCCTGTCAGGTATAAGGGGCGAATATGGATTCGCATTGGTCCACGTAAGGGTGTGGCTAACGAAGATGATGAAAGCATCCTGATGGAGAAACGTCGCACAAATGTTACTTCATTTGACGCTTCACCCTGCATCAATGCGACCATCGACGATTTGGATTTGCAGAAGTTTAAGCATTACTATCTGCCCAAAGCAATGACGGATGACGAAATAGAGGAAGATCGCAAGGAAGGACGAACTGTGAAAGAGCAGATGGCTTCGTTCGGTTTCTTTGATACAAAATATGATTGCCCTACGAATGCGGGTATGCTTTTCTTTGCCAAGAATCTGCGAAGGTTTATCCCTGGGGCATATATCCAGTATGTGCGCTTTGCAGGTAAAGATCGTGCGGGCGATATTATGACGGAGCATGAGTTTAAAAGCAATTTGTGTACAACCTTGGAAGAGTTGGATACTTTTGTGGAGACAACTATTGCCAATCGTCGTCCGATACCAGTAAGCCCCACCCGTGAAGATCCTTTTGTAGATTATCCTTACTGGGCAACTCGTGAGCTGTTGATGAATGCTATATGTCATCGCGACTATACCAGTAATGGTCCAATACAGTTCTACCAGTATGATGACCGCATCGAAATTATGAATCATGGTGGACTGTATGGAAAAGCAAACGAACAGAATTTTCCAAAGGTTAATGATTATCGCAATATCATTGTGGCCGAAGGCATGAAGGTGCTAGGCTTTGTGAATCGTCATAGCCGAGGAGTGCAGAGGGTACAAAGGGAACTTATGGCTAATGAGAATGGCGAGGCTGAGTATGACTTTAGTTACCAGACGGCTGTGATGGTGAAAGAAATGAAGTCACCTCTCGGTGAGCGGGCCTTGCAGGAAGCAATAGCTCGAGGTTTTGTGACGGAAAATGGAGAAAAACGGTCAGATTTGACCATTTCTGAAGATAAAAATGGTCACAAAAATGGTCACAAAAATGGTCATGAGGGTGACCGGAAAACATCACAAAAAACACCTAAAATGAAGGTTTCTAAGTTCCCAGCTCCTATTGTAGAGCAGGTGTACAAGTCCCTTAGGTTAAATCGTAAGGCAAAATACTCGTGGCTTCAGGATAATCTTGGAGTTAGTGAGGCAACAATAAAACGTGCCATTAGCGATTTGAAGGAACTAGGATACATCAACAAGGAACACTCGAAAATTAAGGGCGAGTGGCAACTACTAAAATAGAACACCATACTTAGTATTGTAATCCCGTCTTTCATTATAAGAGGAGTGAGCAGTGATGCTCATTCCTCTTTATTGTTTGTGCTTGTTTTGCGTTGGAAAAATTTGGTGATTAACAGAAAATGCTGTACCTTTGCAACTCTGAAACTAAAAGATTGTTTTTATAAGATATCAACAAATATATAATGGAGGACGTAAGGTACAAACAAAAATTGTACAGGCTAAGATTAACCAGTTGTCAACGATCCATATTTGGCGGGTTCGAAGATCTTGATTCGGATCAGTTGGATGTGTTTGTTGACGCCATTGAAAATGATATTAACGAAACCCGAAAATTAAGATTTGAAAATCCAAAAAATGGTACTATATATGAACGGCACTACGTATTCCGCCTGGTAGAGGGCATGGTGATACTACATGTGGGTAGATTCAGGAAAAATAACGATTATGCCTCGATAGTTCTACACCTAAACAAATGTGGAAATCCGCCATATGTGGTATTGGTTGACTATGAAAAATCATTTGCTAACGACAAAATATTGGTCGAGATTGTTGAACGTGCTTTTAACTGGGCGTTGAACGATAAGGGGGTAAGGGTAGTGCTCGAGAATTGGGAATTGTCGCAGGAGTGCATCAAAGCCATGTGGAACTCGGATTATTCGGATGCACATATTCTTGCTAAGAGAAAACATCCTGAAGCGCCCGTACTTAGGAGTGGCTATGAAAAAATTAAACCCATGATGGAGAAGGTGAGGCTACGGGAGAAACTGAAACACCAAAAGCACACTACTATGAAAAGAACACGAAAAGCATATATCGACTATATTGAGGCCAGTGATAAGGAGATGGTGTTGTATATTCTGCACGAATATGCTGATAAAACAGATAAGCCCAAGCGGGCCATTATAGGGCAACGTGTACTGATGGATTTGAAAATGAGAAACGATGCCATACCGCATCCGGTATTTACTGACGAGTTTGGTAGCGGGAAAGGTCGTGATAGTAGCTCGTACAGTACTTACCTTAATGTAACAACCGACTATAGCGACGATCCTTTATATAAGAAAATATACAAGAGTTTACTGCCTTATAGGCTAAAATAAAATCGGAATTTTCGGAACATTCGGATTTGCCGAAAGTCTCGGAAATGTATGCGAGGCCATGTTCGTATTCCGAGCTTGGCTTCGTTTATTTCTGTAGAACTCTGTATATTTGTCCCCGCTGAAGCAAGAACCTAAAAGTATAACCCCGAGGGAGGGATTAGGCCTAAGACTGAACTCATAATTCTTATAAAGGATATGAGAAATGAAGAAAAGGAGTATGTATGGCACGATGGTATCAGAATCAACGATGCTCAACTTGTAACTTTAGCCATGAATGCTGGTAGCTATCATGTGGCAGAACATTATCTGTTGTCGCTGTTGGCCCATGGCGTGATGCACCATTTACCTGACTATATAAATAAGGTAAACCAGGTGCGCGAGTTCTATGGTGTGGCTCCCATACCTGCCCCCAAAAACAACTTTACTGAGGATGCTAAACCTAAAAAGTGTGACATGGGCACCAAGGTGCGCAGGCTGTACCTGAAGATGACGGCTAGCGAACACGAGGAGTTGCTAAGCCAGTGCCTGCTGGTAATGATGGCAAACTATCCCAAACTGTTTAAGTTTAAGAACCAGTGGCAGGGCATTTATCTGGTGATGAGAGACAGATTGGATTACGGATTATCGCAAATGGATTTTCTGGTGATGGCGATTAAGGCCACACCTTCAGGATGGCCTAAACGGCTGCAGATAAGCGAGAGTGTGATAAAGAACTTCAGTCATGGCATCAAGATAATGGATGCCGATGATGCTTATTACGAGATGACCGACAATCCGCAACGTGAGCTCTGTGATATATTCTGGGAGGTGCTGATGCAGCAATTATTGACGGTAAAATACGGAGCCGATACGGAGTTAATCTAAAAAATACGGAGAAAAATACGGAGTTGATACGGAAATACGGAATCAACCCGAGAGTAATGCTTAATGATCTACCTTTGCATCGTCGATAAGCGACAAAGGTAGATTTTTAAGTATTAAAATAATAAGAAAAAATGAAGAAAGTGAAAACAGTATTGAACCCTTGTGGTTTGCGAGTAAAGAAGTGTTGTGCCAGTTGTATCAACAAGTTAGTAGATAACGATGGCATGAGATTGTGCCCCATCCATAACCTGTTTGTGGAGTCTGGCCATGTGTGCAAAAAGTGGCAGATGGACTACAATACATCGCAGGCAGGCGTGTGCCGAGGTCGCGTTCACAAAAAGGAATATCTGATGTTTGCACTGGCCATCCGATTAGGTGAGAGTGTTGAGGCATTGAAAGCCAAAAAGCAAGGCAAACCTGAGCCTGAGTCAAGAACGATCGAGAGCATCAGACGTGAGTATGAAACGGATTATGGTACCACAATTTTACTGGATATATAATATAATGGCAGAGGAATACTTACTTTACGATGTAGATGGTACAGCTGCAAAAGTAATGCGCTATGTAAAGCATAGAATAAGTAGTGGCTTGTATGAATACTTGTTGCAAATTCTGTTGCCTTATTCAAGCAGGGTTCAGCAGGATATGGCAGAAAACATAGTAGATTATGTGAATGATGTGCCAGTGCAGGATATTGGCTATCAGAGCGCAGACGAGGCGCTGGCATACTGCTACCGACTGATTGATGAAGAGATTTATTAAACAATAGTAACTAACCGAGTCAAATGGGCCCAACGACTCACTAAAAACAAATTGATTATGCGAAAATACATTGAAATCGACGAAGAGGTGCTTAAAAGCATCATGGAAGGAACGTATGTGCAGGGCTCGTTGCACTATAATAAGCAGGCCAAGCGTATCGACTTTAACCACTATAAGCGTAAGAAACGCTTGAAGGATAAGGTAATTGCTATCCTGGAGCACGGCTGGCTGAAAGAGAGCCCTAAGAGAGTGAAGTACTACATCTCACTAAAGAAATCCATCGGAACAGCGCGTATGATTGCTGCCATGGAACGTGAAAACCGCGTGGCCAGCAGCCACCTGATGGATCGAGAGATTGTAGATAGAGTTTAACTTAAAAATTGGAATATATGGAAAAGAAACTGTATAAAGAAGTAAAGAAACTTGGATACAAGGTAATTGACTTTTATTGTCATTGGAGTTTCTATCGTCGTAAGAAAGATAAGTCGATTATGCTGACTGCCCGTAAAGGTGACCTGTTGGCACGCGACATCTTTAGACTGATAATTGACAATGTTGAGCCAGATGCTGAAGGCCTGGTAATAGCCATGATTGGCATTATGCAGAGCTATAATTACCTGAAACTTGCGTTGCCTATGACTACTGGCAAGGAGGCACAGAAGCTGATAGAAGATTTTGATAAATTATTCTATGGTGATTCATGGCGATGGGTAAAGCACGACCACATGCAGATAGGTTATGATTTCTTTTTTGGTGGTCACAAAGTTGATGGCGACAGATTTAAAGAAACAATCGACAATATGCTTGCCCACGAAGATAGTAATAACGAATAAAAAAGGAGGTTGAATGAGTTTTTGTTATCAGAAGAATTTCAGTAATCCTACTTTGCCCGTTGACGAAGCGCAGTTTTATGCGCTCGTCAGGGCAGGGAAATGGAACGAAAACATTGATAAGTTCAGAGAAACGGGCGATGCCAGTCTAAAGCGTAAACTGCCTGCGTTTATCTTCCAGGCTACGTTTGATGCAACAACATCGAAGGCTGGTAAAACAGGTGCCTGGCGCAAACAGGCTGCCACCCTGTTAACGGGACTTGTGGTAATGGATATCGATCACGTGGAAGACCCCAAAGGGGTGTTCGACAAATGGGGATTAGGCACGGATGAACACGGCTTTATAAATAAAGACGCGGCTAGGAGAATACTTTTGGTGTATATCACACCCAGCGGTAAGGGATTGAAAGTTGTGTTTAAGGCTGATGCTGCGGTAGGTAATCTCATCGACAACCAGCACCGGATGGCTGAAATCCTGGGTGTTGAGGTTGACGAAAGTTGCAAGGACGCATCACGCATGTCGTTCATCTGCAAGGAATCGGATATATTATACATTGATAAAGAACTGTTTACGTATGAGAACAAAGAATTTGCCGAGAAATACAATGCTGAGTATAGGGCTGGTCACAGTGGTGTTACTCAAACTGATACTGTGGCCCACCAAGATGGCCAGCAAGCAGCTGAGCAGAGTGGGGACGTGGATAATCATGAAGTGGAAATAAAGTGGAGGGATTATGATATACAGTGTATTATTGATAAGCGCTATAGCGCAAAGCTGCCCTGTGCAGCCGACAGCAACCGACACAACGAAAGTCTTAAACTGGCAAGCGACCTGCTGGTGCTGTTTGATGGCGACCGAAAGCTGGTGCAGCGGATACTTGAACGACAATCGTGGGTGCAGGAGATTATCGAGGAGCGCGACGAGAATGTGGCACAGACGGTGGCATCGGCAGCAGAACGCATGGCGGATCGCGAAAAGAAGTACCTTACCCAATGCCCTTCAAAGGCTATGCAAGAGGCAATTAGCCAAGCGTGCGGCCAAACATGGAAACAGATTACGCAGGGCGAAACGACAGACACCGCCACCATAGGTGAGGAAGAGATTGAGCAGTGGCTGTGGGATTGGGGTGAGAAGATAGAGGCGCTGTTCCCTTATTATCCTGCGCTGCAGGATGCCTGCAAGGGTCTTAAGCGCAATCAGTACCCTGCGGCCTTGATAGTATCTGGAGCCCTGATGATGACGTTGATGACACGCTGCACGTATCGCTTTTATCATCGCCCCTCGAAGCTGCGCCGCCTGAATGCCTCGGCATTGATTATCGGCGATCCTGCCAGTGGTAAGAGTTTCGCTACCCGCCTGTACGAGTTCCTGGCAGCCCCCATCGTGGCAGCTGATAAAGCAGGTAAGGACACCATCAACCGCTATCGCGAGGAGATGAAAACCAAGGGGGCTAACAAGGAGAAGCCTAAGAAACCTAAGGTAGTGGTACGTGTTCACCCCTCGCGAACCAGTAACGCCCAGTTTATCCAAGACATGGTGAATGCTGTGGAGAATGTTGATGGCACGGATATGCAGCTGCACATGTTGACGTTTGATACCGAGCTGGATAATACCCTGAGTGTACAGAAGGGTGGCAGCTGGATTGACAAGCAGAACCTGGAGCTGAAAGCTTTCCACAACGAGGAGGATGGTCAGGCGTACTCGAACATGGATTCTATCATGCAGGATTTTAACGTGACGTGGAACTACGTTTATACCGGCACGCCCATCGCCTTGAAAAAGAAGGTGAACGAACAGAACTTCGGTTCTGGATTGGCAACCCGATTAACCTGCATCCCTCTGCCCAGCACGCACTTTGAAATGATGGACCTTGATGAAGAAGTGGATGAGGACAGCGACAACCGCCTACTGGAATGGGCCAAGAAGTTGGATAAGACCAAGGGCGAACTATCCATTAAACGCATTGTTCGAACGATGTACGACTGGACGGCACGTCGCATGGCCGATGCCAAGGACAATGAGAGCAAGGCCGATGAGATGCTGTTGAAACGTTGTGCCTACCATGGCATTAACTACTCGGCACCCTTTATCGTGATGCGCCACTGGGGCGACTTGCACCAAGAGGGTGACTACTGGTGCGGTGAGTTTGAGACAGACGAGATTGACGACCAGTTGGCTGAGTTAATCGTAAACATCCAGTTTGCCTGTCAGCGCCACTACTTCGGATCATTAGCTGAGAAGTATTTCGACGACAAGTTGCGTGATGCATCAACCAATCGTCGCCATCATCAGCGAACCATCGAGGAGTACAATCGACTGGCTGAAGAGTTTACGATTGATGATGTAGCGAACAATTTCCACATAAATATCAATGCAGCTCGTATGCGCGTTAAGCGCTTACTGAAAGATGGTGCTGTAGAGAAGTGTGGTGAATATACTGAGAATGGCACATGCAAACATCGTTATAGAAAAAAGGCCGTGCTGGTATTCTAAGATTGGTACATTGGTACAATGGTACATTTTAAACATTAAACATTGAACATTAAACATTAAAGAGTATGGAACAGATAGTACAGTTAAACAGTAAAGCAAACCTCTCCCAGCACTTCACGCTGGGGGAGTTCACCAGGAGCAAGTATCCTGAGGTGTATAACATCCCTAGCCATGAGGCTATCGCTAACCTTAAGCGATTGTGTGAGTGGTTGGAAGTATTGAGGGAGAAAGCCTCACATCCTATTATCATCAACTCAGGTTATCGATCACCGCAGTTCAATCGTAAGGTTGGTGGAGCTCCCACCAGTAATCACATAACAGGCTGTGCGGTAGATATTCGCACATCTGGGTATGAACAGGCCATCTGCTATGCGGCCATCATTATCGATTATGCTAAAGAGAGTAATCAGGACTATGATGAGCTGCTAATAGAGAAGAACCGTTATGGTGCCGTGTGGTTGCACTTTGCAGTGAGACCGAAAGATAATCGACGTAAGGTTGCATTTATTATTGTTTAAAACAATAATCCCCGCTCAGTGATGGGCGGGGATTGGTTTGGATAGATGTATGTAATCCTGATTACATAGTAACCTCGACTACGTGCTTGCCAGCAGAGTAGGGGATAACGGTGCCATCAACGGGCTGGCCATCGAGGGTGATGGCTTTAACACCCTTCTGGGCGCCGTTTGGATGGATGGTAATCTCGTACTCGGCATCGCGGAACTTACGCTGTACGGTGTAGTCGGTTGCTGTCTGTGGCAGACAGGGATCGATGCGGATACCATCGTAGTCGGGCTTGATACCCAGGATGAACTCTGATACGGTGTACCACATCCAAGCTGCAGTACCTGTGAGCCATGAGTTCTTACCCTCGCCTGGCTTAAAGGCATCCTTACCGGCTACCATCTGGCAGTTAACGTATGGCTCAACCTTGTGCAGGGTCTGGTACTTCTCCTCGACGTATGAGGGGAGAATCTTTGCGTAGTGGCTCCAGGCATCGTTACCGCGGCCTGCCAAGCACTCGCCGATGATGACCCAAGGATTGTTGTGGCAGAAGATACCAGCATTCTCCTTGTAGCCCTCGGGGTATGATGAGATTTCGCCGTACTCGTAGATATACTTGGTGAAGGCGGGGTTGTTAAGCACCATACCGTGCTCGCACTCGAGGTATTTCTTACAAGAGTCGAGACTCTTGGCAACCATACCTTCCTGAGCGCCAATCTCGGCCATGGTACACCAGCCCTGGCTCTCGATGAAGATCTTAGCCTCGTCGCACTCGTTGCTACCAATCTTGTTACCATAGAAATCGTAAGCACGCAGATACCACTCGCCATCCCAGCCGTGCTTCTTCACAGCCTCGATCATAGCGTCGATAGCCTTCTGCATGCGCTCGGCCTCCTGGGTCTTACCCAGTTTCTGGCACAGGGCAACGTAATCCTTACCTGTTACTACGAACAGGCCGGCAATCATGAGGCTCTCGGCCTTGGTGCCCTCGGATACGTTCTCGGTGGTCTGGAAGCTCTCGTTTGGATCCCATGAGAAGCAGTTGAGGTTCAAGCAGTCGTTCCAATCGGCACGGCCGATGAGTGGCAGCATGTGAGGACCGAGGTTGTTGATAACGTGATCCATCGAAATCTTGAGGTGCTCGAAGAGGGTTACCTCAGAGCCTGGCTGATTGTCGAATGGTACCATCTCGTCGAGGATTGAGAAGTCGCCTGTTTCCTTGATGTAAGCCACGGTACCGAAGATGAGCCAGCAGGGATCGTCGTTGAATCCACCGCCGATATCGTTGTTACCGCGCTTGGTGAGGGGCTGATACTGGTGATAGCAGCCGCCATCGGGGAACTGGGTTGAGGCAATATCGATGATGCGCTGACGGGCGCGTGATGGAATCTGGTGTACAAAGCCTACGAGGTCCTGGTTAGAATCGCGGAAGCCCATGCCACGGCCGATACCACTCTCGAAGAACGAAGCCGAACGAGAGAAGTTGAAGGTTACCATGCACTGGTACTGGTTCCAGATGTTAACCATGCGGTCGAGCTTATCGTTGCCTGTACGTACATTATATATATTAAGGAGGGCATCCCAATACTCGCACAACTCGGCGAAGGCCTTATCCACCTTCTCGGTGGTGTCGAGCTCGGCAATGAGCGCATGCGCCTTGTCCTTGTTGATGACCTGAGGGGCAGAAAATTTCTTGTCCTGTTCGTTCTCGATGTAACCCAGCAGGAACACGAAATCCTTGCTTTCGCCTGGCTGCAGGGTTACCTCGATGTAATGCGAGGCGATGGGGCTCCAACCATGGGCGTGGCTGTTGCGGGGCTTGCCCTCGATCACTACCTGGGGATCGGCAAACTCGTTATAGAGACCTACGAAGGTTTCACGATCGGTATCAAAGCCCTGGATAGGGGTGTTTACATGGTAGAACGCATAATGGTTGCGACGCTCACGGTACTCGGTCTTGTGATAGATGGTGCTACCCTCGATCTCGACTTCGCCAGTAGAGAAGTTGCGCTGGAAATTCTCCATATCGGTAGCAGCATTCCACAGGCACCACTCCTCGAACGAGAATAATTTGAGGTTCTTAACCTCGTTGCTCTGGTTGGTGAGTGTGAGCTTCTGTACCTCGGCCCATTTTTTGAGGGGAACGAAGAACAGCACGCTGGCCTCGACGCCGTTTTTACGACCAGTGACACGGGTGTAGCTCATACCATGACGGCACTCGTAGAAATCGAGTGGAGTTTTGCAGGGCTTCCATCCTGGGTTCCAAACGGTGTCGCCATCCTTGATATAAAAGTATCGGCCACCATTGTCCATTGGTACATTATTGTAACGATAACGAGTGATACGGCGGAACTTGGCATCCTTGTAGAATGAGTAACCACCGGCGGTATTAGAAATTAAAGAGAAAAAATCCTCGTTGCCCAGATAGTTAATCCAGGGCCAAGGAGTCTGCGGGTCGGTAATCACGTACTCGCGGTGCTGGTCGTCGAAATGACCGTAGCGTTTCTGTTGTTCCATGATGCGAAAAATATTTTATTAACGATAGTAATCAATAATTGCGGATGCAAAGTTACGAAATTTGCACAAACGTACAATAGTTGGAGCAACTTAGCGCAAGAATTGAGCATAAAATACCATATATTTTGAAAAAAACTTGTGAGTATTAAAAAAAATTCTTAACTTTGCGCCCTCATTCCAGTGATATTGATTAAAATTTTAGAAAAAAGAAGAAGATTAGGTCGATAATTTTGGTTTATTAAGTTGAATAGTAATTACTAATATATTTTTTATACTTTTAAATTAAATGAAAAGACTCAGTATGATGTTGGCTGGGCTGTTCCTAAGTGTGGGGATGGCGCTGGCACAAACAACGGTTACTGGTACAGTGGTAAGTTATGAGGATAACGAGCCTATTATTGGTGCCACCATTCAGGTGGTTGGCAATGCAGGCATTGGTACCATTACCGATTATGATGGTAACTTCACACTCGAAGTACCAGAGGGTATGAAAACACTGCGTATTACCTATGTGGGCATGGAACCACTTGAGGTGGCAGTAAGCACAAAAACTTTAAAGATTCAGTTAAGAAATGATGTACACACCCTGGACGAGGTAGTGGTTGTGGCCTACGGTACACAGAAGAAGACATCGCTTACCGGATCTATTCAGGAGGTAAAGAGCGACGCCATCGAGCTGCGTCCTACCACTTCGGTAGCATCGGCTCTGGAAGGTTCGGTAACTGGTGTTCAGGTGAACAGCACCGTTGGCGCACCTGGTGAAGACCCACAGATTCGTATTCGTGGCGTGGGAACCGTCAATGGTTCTTCGTCACCACTCTATATTCTTGATGGCGTGCCTTATAGCGGTAGCATCAGCGACCTGAACCCACAGGACATCGAGTCGATGTCGGTACTGAAGGATGCTGCTTCGGCTGCTTTGTATGGTAACCGTGCCTCTAACGGTGTCATCCTGATTACCACCAAGAAGGGTAAGCAGGGTAAGATGAACATCACCTTCGATGTGAAGCAGGGTACCTATTCACGCGGTATTGCCGAGTACGACCGTCTGGGCGCCCGCGAGTGGATGGAGGCTCAGTGGCTCAACATGAAGAACAACCGCATGGCTGCTGGCGACGATGCTGCTACAGCTGGTGCATACGCCTCGAAGCACCTGATTGCCGACCGACTTCAGCTGAATATCTTCGACAAGGCCGACGAGGCACTCTTTACTGCCGACGGCAAGCTGGTGAGCGACGCCCGCATAAAGGGTACCTATGGCGAGGATCTGGACTGGTATAAGCAGGCCATTGGTCACGGCTATCGTCAGGAGTACAACTTCAACGCCAACGGCGCTACCGAGAAGTCAGACTATCTGGTTTCATTAGGCTATCTCGACGAGCAGGGCTACCTGAAGACCTCTGGTTTCGACCGTCTGTCGGCTCGTCTCTCGGCTAACATCCAGCCAGCTGAGTGGCTCAAGGTGGGTGTTAGTCTTAACGCTACCCACCAGAACTTCAATGCCGGCTATGGTACTGGTAATGCCAATACCAACCCATTCAACTTCTGTCGCAAGATTTCGCCCATTTATCCTGTTCATGCCCACAACCTGACTACAGGTGAGTACTATCTCGACGGTATGGGCAACCTGATGTACGATGGCGGATCATATATCGATCCCGATGGTCAGGTGGTTCACACCCGCAATCAGTATCCCGATCGTCACATCATCTGGGAGAACCAGTTGAACACCGATAAGATTATCCGCAATACCGTTAACAGTATTGCCTACGCCAATATCATTCTGCCTTACAACTTCACACTCTCGCTGAAGGGTAGTCTGAACCTGAGCAACGACTCAGAGAACAAGTACTACTCGGCTGTGATTGGCGACGGTAAGGCCAACAACGGCCGTTTGCGCCGTACCGATGTTCGCCAGAAGAACTACACCTTCCAGCAGCAGCTGCATTGGCGCCAGGAGTTTGGCGTACATTCTGTCGACGCTCTGCTGGGTCACGAGAGCTACAAGCTCACCCGCAACTACATGGCTTCGGGTAAGGATTCAGAGATTGTGCCCAATCTCACCAATCTGCTCAACTTCACTCAGTTTGCTCAGCTCTACGACTACAACGACAATTACGCCCTCGAGTCATACCTGGGTCGTGTGCGCTATGGCTACGACAGCCGTTACAACATCGAGTTCTCGTTCCGTCGCGATGGTTCGTCGCGCTTTGCCAAGAATGCCCGTTGGGGTAACTTCTGGAGCACAGGTGCCAGCTGGGTCATCTCTAACGAGAAGTTTATGAAGCAGTATGACTGGGTGAACTACCTGAAGTTGCGTGCCGACTATGGTGAGGTAGGTAACGACTCTGGTTCTGGTCTCTATGGCTATATGGCCCTCTATCAGCAGGATGTTCATGCCGGCAAGGGTGCCTACTATATCTCTCAGCTGCCTAACGAGGATTTGAAGTGGGAGACAGGTCAGTCATGGGGTGTTGCCATCGAGGGTCGCCTCTTCAACAAGCTCAACTTCAATGTCGAGTACTTCGACCGTCGCAACAAGGACCTTATCTTCAACGTCTACAACCCACTCTCTGCGGGTGCTACTGATACCACCACACCTCAGTCGGTAACCACCATGAATCTGGGTACCATCTCAAACCACGGTGTCGAGATTTCTGGCGATATGGACGTTTACAAGTCGAAGAACTGGAGCGTGAACGTAGGTGCTAGCATCACCTTCGAGAAGAACAAGGTGGTGAAGCTGCCCGAGCAGAACCGCGATGGTATCATCGATGGTACCAAGAAGATTGTTGAGGGTATGGACCGCTATCAGTTCTATACCTACACCTGGGAGGGCGTGAACACCAAGAACGGACTCTCGCTCTATAAGTTCAACGGCGATGAGTACTTCTTTACCGATGGCGGCACTACCTACGGTAACCCTGCCGGTGCAGAGATTACCGGTTCGCAGAAGAACGCTGTGGTTGTGATTGATGGCACACCTTACAGCTATCTCACCACCTATGGCAAGCGCGAGTTCCACGGTTCGGCCATGCCTACCGCCTATGGTAGCTTCAACTTCAGCGTGAGCTACAAGGCCTTCTCGCTCTACACCCTGTTCACCTATCAGCTGGGTGGTAAGGTGATGGACAGCAACTATCAGCTGCTGATGAACTCACAGAGCACCCCAACCGCCCTGCATAAGGACGTGCTGAAGGGCTGGACCGCCGAACAGGCTACTGCTACCGATGCTATCGACCGCAACGGTGTGCCTATGCTGAGCGACGTTCCTGTCATCGTGAGTGGTCTTGAGGCCGACCTCAACTCTACCTCTTCACGTTGGCTCACCAGTGCCAGCTATCTCATTCTGAAGAACATCAACCTTAGCTACCAGCTGCCTAAGGAACTGGTGCGCAAGGCTGGTATCGAGAACGTGATGCTCACACTGACCTGCGAAAACCTCTTCACACTGACTGCACGCAAGGGTATGAACCCACAGCAGAACTTTGCTGGCACTCAGAGTGCTACCTTCGTTACACCACGCATCTTCTCTGCAGGGGTGAACATCAAGTTTTAAGAGTGAATAGTTAATAGTTAATAGTGAATAGTTTTATGAAAAAGTATATATATATAGGTATCGCAACGCTGGCACTCAGCGCTTGTAGCAAGGATTTCCTGGATACCGCTCCCGAGTCGGAGATGGGTACTCCCACCGTGCTCAGCAACACCCAGAATGCCGAGATGGCACTCAATGGTATCTGCAAGGCCATGACTACTCAGTATATGAGCAAGCAGGGCTGTAATGGCGAGGGCACCATCCTGAACTGGTATGGCACCTTTACAGGTAACGATGCTCAGAAGAGCAATAACTCTGGTTGGCAGGGTGTGTGGAACTCAACCTACCACCTGCGTCCAACTTCTGATTATACCGTTTATCCTTGGTTCTATTATTACAAGTTGGTGAGCAATGCCAATGCCATCATCAACAATATCGATGCTGCCGAGGGTGAGGAGAACGATAAGAAGTTTATCAAGGCTCAGGCCCTTACTTTCCGTGCTTACTCGTTCTTCCGTCTGGCTCAGCTCTACACCAACCGTTGGAGCGATCATCAGGGTAATACCGATGGTATCGTGCTGCGTGTCGACGAGAGTCTGGGCGAGCAGGCCATCGCTACTCAGGCCGAGACCTATCAGCAGATTTACAACGACCTCGACGAGGCCATTGCCCTCTATCAGCAGAGCGATCGCAAGCGCGAGGAGTTCTTCCAGCCCGGTCTCGATGTGGCCTATGCCGTTTATGCCAAGGCAGCTCTCAACCGCGAGGATTGGCAGAATGCTGCCAAGTATGCAGCTCTGGCTCGCGAGGGCCACAAGCTGATGACGGTTGAGCAGTATCAGGACGGTTTCCACACACCTAACAACGAGTGGATATGGGGTGTGTATGAGGATGAACAGCAGAACATCTCTTACTATAGCTTCTTTGCTTACATCGGTGCCAACTCAAGTGCCAGCAACTGCCGCACTTATCCTGTAGCCATCAGCAAGGAGCTCATCGATCAGATTCCTGCCAGCGACGTGCGCCGCTCGCTCTATCTGGTACCAACCGAAGAGGAGTATGCCGAGTGTAATGCAGCTGGTCGTAGCACTGGTATGCTCTACAACCGCGCAAAGGCTGAGTACAAGGATCGTTTGTATTTCGACCAGAGTGGCAAGCTTACCTCGCTTGTCTATGCTTATATGCAGTTTAAGTTCTTGGTTGACTTCTATCCTGGTGGTGGTTCGTTCCCCATCATCCGTGCAGCCGAGATGCTCTACACCGAGGCTGAGGCTGATATGCACCTGGGTAAGGAGACTGAGGCACAGCAGCTGTTGTTCGACGCTGTGAAGCAGTACGATGCTGCCTATGCCAAGAGCACCAAGACTGGCGACGACCTGATGACTGAGATTAAGTTGTATCGTCGTTTCGACCTCTTTGCCGAGGGTAACGACTGGTTCGACTACAAGCGTTGGGGACAGCCCATCGTTCGTAAGAACCGCAAGCAGGGTGGTAGCTTCTACGAGGGTGTGTTCGACATCACCATCCAGCCTGAGGAGACCAATGCATGGACATGGGTTATCCCTCAGAAGGAGACTGACTACAACGGGCTTGTTGACTAATGGCGCAAGCTACGGTATAAGCGGTGGTCCAAGCGGCTTGGAAATTAAAGCCACCTGTGACACCATCGATATCGAGAACCTCTCCAGCGAAATAAACGCTGGGGAGGTTTTTGCTTTCTAAGGTGTTGGGATTCACACTCGCCAAGTCGACACCGCCACAGGTCACAAACTCGTCCTTAAAGGCCGAACGACCTGCTATCTGGTACTGATCGTTGCACAGGGCATTGGTCAGTCGGTTCAGCTCCTTCTGGTTCAGATTCTGCCAACGGTTCTGGGCACGTTCGCCAAGGGTCTTGGCTACGAGGTAATCCCACAAACGGCTGGGCAATCCAAAGGGACGGATGGTGGCAATCTGTTTTTGCGGATGCTGGGCGATGATGGTGCGCAACTCCTGCTGGATGTCGGGCTCCTTGAGCGAGGTCCAGTTCACAGCCAAAGGCATCTGGTAGTTATGCTCGTGCAAATCGCGAGCGGCATGACTACTGAGCTTCAGAATGGCTGGTCCGCTCATGCCCCAGTGGGTGATGAGCAACGGACCGTTACTGCGGAACTTGGTGCCTGGGATCGAGGCGGTGGCATCTTCTACCACCGTGCCCATCAAGGCACGCAAGGCCTCGTCGGCAATGCTGAAGGTGAACAATGACGGAACGGGTTCGATGGTGGGTACGCCAGCCATCGATGCAGTACCACCACCTGTGGTGATGACCTTGAAATCAAAGTCGTTCAGCTCGTCGAGACTCTCGATTTTATGCTGGATGCATATCTCGATGTTCTTTCGGCGGGCTTCGGCCAAGAAGAGATTAATGATGGTATGCGAATCCTGTGAGGCGGGAAATACGCAGTTGTCGTCCTGGGTGGTAAGCTTTACCCCATGGTTCTCGAACCACGCATAGGCATCGCGGTAATCGAAGGTTTTAAACAGTCGTTTCAGCAAACGGTGCCCACGTGGATATACCTGTTGCAAATCGCTTACAGCCTCGAACGAGTTGGTGCAGTTACATCTGCCACCACCAGATACCTCGACCTTGGCCAGCACCTTCTTGGATTTCTCAAAAATGGTGATGTCCATATCGGGACACATTTCCTTGAGGTTAACGGCCAGGAAGAATCCAGCCGCACCTCCACCTACTATCGCAGTCTTCATTTTTACATTCTTACATTTTTACATTTTCTCATTTCTCAATGAGAATGCGAGCGTCAACGGCTACTACGTCGTTCTCGTCGGCCAGGAGCGGGTTAATGTCCATCTCCTTAATCTCTGTGGCGAAACGCAGCAGGGTTGACAGGCGCACGATAATCTCGGCAAACTTCTGCTCGTTGATGCCCTTCTGTCCGCGTGTACCTTTTAATATCTTGTAGCCCTTTAGCGAGTGAATCATCGAGTAGGCCTCGCCATAGCTCAATGGGGCCAAACCGCTTGATACATCCTTCAGCACCTCGACAAAGATGCCGCCCAAGCCGCACAGGATAACGTGGCCGAAACGCGTCTCGTACTTGGCACCGATAAACAGCTCGGTACCCTTCATCATCTTCTGTACCATCACGCCTGTGGCATCCTTAATCTTCATCATGCGGTCGAACTCCAACTCTAAGTGCTCGGGGGTGCGGATGTTCAGCGTTACACCACCCACATCGCTCTTGTGGATAGGACCAACTACCTTAGCCACTACGGGGAATCCCACACGTTCGGCAAAGGCACGTAGCTCTTCCTTGCTGGTGCTTACCATCTCGGGAACCTGGGGGATGCCTGCGCACGAGAGGATGTCGCGTACCACCTCGGGCGATACGTATCCATTGTTCTCGATACCCTTAATAATAATGTGTAAGCGGGGCAGGTCGATGCCATAAAGCTGCACCTCGGGTGGTGCAGGGCGTGGGGTGCGCATAATCTGACTGAGTGCTGTGGCCAGCGTCACCTCGTCGCTGAAGTTAACATGAC
Organism: Xylanibacter ruminicola 23; assembly: GCF_000025925.1. Lineage (NCBI taxonomy): Bacteria > Pseudomonadati > Bacteroidota > Bacteroidia > Bacteroidales > Prevotellaceae > Xylanibacter > Xylanibacter ruminicola. The sequence goes on from NC_014033.1 coordinate 195,544, forward strand.
CACGCTTCAGGAATTCCTCAACCTCGGGACCTGCTGTGTGCAGACTGGGTAGGATGGGGAAGATAGGCTTTTTGCACTCCTTGATTTTCTTGTCGAGCACATCGTAGGCCTCGTACAGATGGGTGAGGCCAGGGGTGCCGTAGATTACGGCGATGGCATCGATATGATCAAACTTGTTTTCGCAATAATCAATCACGGTACCCAACTGCTCGGCGGTACCTGTGGCTAAGAAATCGATAGGGTTGGCTACTGATGAACCTGGGAAGAGTTGTGCTTTCAGTTCGTCGGCCTCAGGACCTTCGATCTTGGGCACGTTCAGTCCGCCTTTCGACAGGGCATCGGTCAGCATCACGCCAGGACCGCCTGCATGGGTTACAATCGCAAAGTTCTTACCCTTCAGTTCGGGCAATGTGAAAATGCAACCCACGGTGGTGAGCTCCTCGCGTGAGAAACAGCGCACGATACCGGCCTTACGGAACAGCGCCTCTACAGCCGAATCGCTCGAGGCAATGGCACCTGTGTGCGATGAGGCAGCACGACTGCCACTCTCGCTCGAACCAGCCTTGATAGCTGCAATCCTACAACCCTTACGTATCAGGTTGCTGGCATGATACAACAACTTATCGGGGTTAGAGATATTCTCGATATAAAGCAGTTTTACCTTCGAATCGGTCTCGGGGTTAAAGCGCTCGTCCATATACTGTAGCACATCCTCGATACCAATCTGTTTACCGTTACCAATGCTCCATACGCTGTTAAACTGCAAGCCCTTGATAACCGCACTCTCAAGAATAAATACCGCTGTGGCACCCGATCCCGATACGAAATCAACACCCTGTGGATTCAGGTTGGGGATGGGCAGCGTAAACACACTATGGTGGTTGCGGTTCAGCAGTCCGATACAGTTAGGTCCGATGAGTGCTGCTCCGAACTTTTTGCACGTATCCAGGATGCGCTGTTCCAGTTCGGCACCCGCCTTGGTCTCCTCGCCAAATCCGGCTGAGATAATCACAAAGGCGCGCACCCCTTTCTCGGCACAAAGATAGTCCACATAATCGGGACAGAACTTGGCGGCCACCACGAGCACGGCCAAATCCGTGTTGGGGATATCCTTTACGTCATGATAGGCTTTGATTCCCTGCACTTCGTCTTCCTTGGGGTTTACGATGTGCAGCGGACCATCGAAACCACCATTCTTAATGTTACGTACTATAGCGCCACCGGGCTTATGCACGTTGTTAGAGCCGCCGATAACGACGATGCTCTTGGGATTCAATAATTGTTGGTTAATCATAGGTGCAAAGATAGTGCAAATCGAACAAAATACAAAATAAAAAACGTTATTTTTCTTTGTATTTGGGAAATAAATAGCTACCTTTGCATAGTTAAACCAATTAAAGTGGGCTTTATGAAGAAATTTCTCATCATAACTATAGCTTTGATCATGCCAATGTTCCTATTCGGACAATCCTATTCGGCACTCTGGAAACAGGTTTCAGAGGCTGAAGAGAAAGATCTGCCCAAGACCCAGTACGAGGTGCTGCAGAAGATTGTGAAGAAGGCCGAGAAGGAACAACAATACGGACAGCTGCTCAAGGCCGAACTCTATGCCGCCCAAACGATGGTGGATATCGCCCCTGATTCGCTGAAACCTGAGGTGGACCGCATTGTGGCACGCTATCAGAAGGCTACCGATAAGGTGCAGCGATTGGTTTACCAAACGGTGCTTTGGCAGATTGATAACGAGAACTATAGCATTGATTTAGGCATCAAGAAACCCCAGCTTACCCCCGAACTGTGCCAGTTGTTGGCTGCAACCAAGGAGCGCTCGTATCAGCCTTTTGTGGTGATGGGTGCCGATGCTTCGGTGTTTGGCAACGATATGCTGAGTGTGATAGGTGCCGAGTTGGGTGAGTATCAGCAGTTGCGCGATTATTATCAGAAGACAGGCAACCAGAAGGCCGTGAGCATTATCGATGCCCATCTGGCTATCGACAGATATAATGCACTGCCTTATAACACCCCCGCTGTGGATCGTATCGCTTTTATTGATGATGCCATTGCCAAGTGGGGTAGATGGCCTGAGATTAACTATCTGCGTAATGCCAAAAAAGAGCTCACCAATCCCCAGTTCCACCTGTCGTATCCCCTCTCTGTGGTTCGTCCCATGCAGGCCCAGCAGGTGATGCTGAATGATTTACGCCATCTGTCGCAACTCACTATGACGGTGTATCCCGTACGTTGCGAAGGTGATATCGAACACTCGCCATCAAGCGAAAAGGGCTGGACTAAGATCCGCCCGTTGTTAGGAGCCCCTGTGGTTACAGAAACGAAACATTTTGCCGCTCGCCCCGATTACGAGATTTTCGAAGATAGTATGACGCTGAAGGGTCTGCCTATAGGCATGTACCTGGTGGAGTTTAAGAGCAATCCCACTACCGAGGTGATTCGCACGCTGTATCATGTCACCAACGTCTTTACGATTGCCGAGGCCCAGCCCGATGGCAAAACACGTTACGAGGTGGTGAATGCTACGACTGGTCAGCCTATCGCCGATGCCCATCTGCGTATCAAGGAACGTCCATATTCGGTATTTGCCTATACCGATACCGACAAGGCGGGTGCAGTGCTGTATGGTAATGGTCGTTACGAATTCTACGGGGCTGATCGTACGGTGAATCAGACCGCTATTTTTACCGATCGCAGCATTTATCGTCCAGGTCAGACGGTACATGCTTCGGCATTGGTGTATCAGGTGGAGAAGGGCATCAAACAAACCGTTCGTGCCCATCAGACTTTAAAATTTGTGCTGCGCGATGCCAACCATAAGGTGGTGGCCGAGAAGCAGACCGAGAGCGATGCCTATGGTGTGGGGGCAGTAGATTTTACCCTACCTGCCAAGGGACTTACAGGCTTGTTTACCATCCAGGTTGAGAATGCCTCGCGGCCCATTCGTGTTGAGGAGTACAAGCGTCCCACATTCCATGTGGATTTTGCAGAATATAAGGATGCCTATAAGGCTGGCGATGTGCTTGATATCAAAGGTACAGCACTCAGCTATGCGGGTGTGCCTGTTCAGGATGCCAAGGTAGCGTATAAGGTATTGCGCCGTACCGCCCTTTGGTGGTGGTCGTACAATCGCTATTACGACGAGGGTGCTCTGGGCTACAGCAATCACGGTACCGAGATTTGTTCGGGCGAAGCTACCACCGATGCCGATGGTAACTTTGTGATAAAAATGCCACTGGAGATGCCCGAAACCAAGTACACTATGTTCTACAACTTTGTGTTGCAGGCCGATGTAACTGATATGGCTGGCGAAACGCACCAGGGACAGTTTACGTTGCCTTTGGGCAATCGTCCAACCGCACTCAGCATCGATCTCGACGAAAAAGTGCTGGTTGAAGATAACCCCCAAGCCACATTCCATCTGCGCAATGCCGCAGGTAAGGATATCGATGCCGAAGTACGTTATCGCATTGATGGAGGCGAGTGGCAGATGGCCAGAACAAATCAGCAGATAGCATTGGCTAAGTTGGCTTCTGGTAAGCATCGTGTAGAGGCTGCGTATGAGGATCAGACCATCGATCGAACCTTCGTGGTATTCTCGCTCGATGATGAGAAACCTGCTACTGATACAGATGATTGGTTCTACCAGTCGGCTACCCAGTTTCCTAACGACGGCACGCCTGTTACCATCCAGGTGGGTAGCTCGGATCAGAATGTGCATATCTTCTATAGCATCTTCTCGGGGCATAAGCTGATAGAGCAGGGGAGTGTGGATAAGAGTAACGAGCTGATAAACCGTAAGTTTACCTATCAGGATGAGTACGAAAACGGCTTGCTGCTTACCTTTGCTTGGGTAAAGAATGGCAAGTGTTATACCCATACCGCCCAGATACAGCGCCCTATGCCCAATAAGAAATTGACGCTGGAGTGGGCCACCTTCCGCGATCGTCTGACACCAGGACAGAAGGAAGAGTGGACACTGACCATCAAGGATTGTGAAGGCAACCCTGTTGACGCTAACTTGATGGCTACACTCTACGATCAGAGTCTGGATCAGTTGGCTAAGCATCAGTGGAATTTCCGTCCTTATCAGTGGATAGCAATGCCTTCGGTAAATTGGCAGTATGTTTCGCCCCGTAGCTTTGGCCGATTTGCATCGCACGATTGGAAGGGCTTTAGCTTTGACGGGATAGGTTTCAGCTTGTTTGATCACAATGTTTATCCCCAGGCATTCTATCGCCACTCGTTCCGCGGTGTTAAGACTTTGAGTCGTGGCCATGTGGGTGATGATATGATATTAGAAGTGGCCGAAGCCGCTCCTATGGCTGCCGATATGAAGATGATGAAGCAGAGCACCGATTCGGGGATCGCTTATGCCGCTAATGGTGCCGAAGAGGCTGCTAATGAAGAGCAGACTGCAGCATCAGATGTGCAGGTACGCGAAAATCTCAATGAAACCGCTTTCTTCTATCCCCAGCTTACTACCGATGCCAATGGTCGCGTGGCTATCAAGTTTACTTTGCCAGAGAGTTTGACTACCTGGCAGATGTTAGGCTTTGCGCACACGCGCGATTTACATTATGGTAACATTGCGGGTGAGGCTGTGGCTAAGAAGGATGTGATGATACAGCCTAACGTGCCTCGCTTTATCCGCGAGGGCGATAAGGCCACCATCTCTGCCCGTATCTTTAGCGAGAAACAGGCACAAGGCAAGGTAACCCTGCAGCTCATCAATGCCGAGACTAACGCCATCGTCTACGAAAAGTCGCAGCAAGTATCGCTCGCCGCAGGTTCTACAACCCCCGTCGAGTTTGAATGGTCAATGGTCCATGGTCCGCTCGGCTTTGCCGCTTGGCACGTCCAAGAATGTTCAATGTTGATCGTCAAAATGACGATCAGCGGTAAAGGCTTCAGCGATGGTGAGCAGCATTATCTGCCTGTATTGCCAGCTACCGAGCGAGTTACTGTTTCGCTGCCTATCACCCAGCACCAGCCTGGTACTGCTACCATCGATTTGAACAAGTTGGTTCCTGCTGATGCTAAGAACACCAAACTTACACTCGAATATACCAACAATCCCGTTTGGCTCATGGTGCAGGCTCTGCCAGCAGTAGGCTCGCCCAGCGACGATAACGCCATCTCACTGGCCGCCTCGTTCTATGCCAACGGACTGGGACGATATATCATCAATCAGAATCCACAGATCAAGAACGTGTTCGAGCTCTGGAAGCAGGAGCCTAACGAGGCCTCGCTCACCTCTCAACTGGAAAAGAATGAGGATTTGAAGAATCTTGTTCTGAACGAAACTCCTTGGGTGCTGGATGCCGACAACGAGACTGAACAGAAGCATCGCTTGGTTGACTTCTTCGACGAGAATCTGATGAACAACCGTCTTTCTACCACCGTCGAGAAGTTGCAGAAACTGCAGAACGCTGAGGGTGCGTGGACCTGGTTCCCGGGCATGCCAAGCTCGTTCTATACCACTGTAGCTGTAAGCGAAATGCTGGTACGCCTGAATTCCCTCACCCAGAAGCAGAGTTCTACCAGCACCATGCTGAATAAGGCCTTTGGCTATATGGGCAACGAGATAAAAGATCTGGTAAAGGAACTGAAGAAAGCCGAGAAGAAGGGCGAGGTTTACTTCCCAAGTTATAAGGCGCTACAGTGGCTGTATCTGGTAACCCTTGATGATCGCCAGTTGCCAGCCGATGTTCAGCAGGCCAACAGCTATCTCATCGAGCTACTTAAAAAAGATATCAAGCGTCAGAGCATTTACGATAAGGCCCTTGCAGCAGTCATCTTTGCCAAGGTTGATGCCAAGCGTGCTCAGGAATATGCCCAGTCGCTCAAGGAGTACACCGTTTACCGCGAGGATATGGGACGCTATTACGATACCCCACGTGCAGGTTACTCTTGGTTTGATTATAAGATTCCAACCCAGAGTATCGCCATCGAGGCCCTGCAGCAGTTAACTCCTGATGATGTGCAGACTATCGATGAGATGCAGCGCTGGTTGCTGCAGCAAAAGCGCACCCAGGCTTGGGATACACCTATCAACAGCGTGAATGCCGTTTATGCCTTCCTGAAAGGTCAGGAGAGCCGTTTGGCACAAAGCTCAAACATGCCTGCTGTCCGTATCGATGCCCGCACCGTTGCGCTGCCCAAGGCAACAGCAGCTATCGGCTATGTAAAGACCGAATTGCCAAAGGGTAAGCAACTCACCATCCGCAAAATCACCGATGGAACCTCATGGGGTGCCGTTTATGCCCAGTATTTCCAGCCCGCCAAGCAGGTTGAGAATAGCGGCAGTGGTCTCACCATCAAGCGCGAGTTCTTGAAAAATAATTGTCAATTGTCAACTGTCAATTATCAATTCACGGTCGGAGACCGTATCCGCGTCCGCCTTACCATCACTGCCGATCGCGATTACGATTTTGTGCAGGTGGTTGATAAGCGTGCGGCTTGCATGGAGCCCGTTAAGCCGTTGAGTGGTTATCATGCGGGTGCTTATATCACACCTCGCGATAATGCCACATGCTACTTCTTCGGCATGCTGTCGAAGGGTACCCATGTGATCGAAACCGAGTATTATATCGATCGAGCCGGAACCTACGAAACAGGTACCGCCACCGTAGAGTGTGCCTATGCACCCGAGTTCCGCGCCGTTACTCACTCGGAAACATTAAAGATTAAACATTAAATATTATAATATTGATGAAGAAATTAACAGTAATACTACTCTCAATTCTCGCTTCTCAGCTTTCGCCTCTCCAGGTGAATGCACAGCGTCTTACCGTAAAAACAACCACCATCGATGTGGGTGCTACGGGCTACGAACAGCCTGTTACAGCCACCTTCGAGATGCGTAACAAGGGTTTGCGCCGATTGGTTATTCAGAGTGTGAAACCCGATTGTGGTTGCACCAAAATAGAATATCCCAAAGAGGTGGGTATTGGCGAGCGATTCACTATTAAGATGACTTACGATGCCCGTATGTTAGGTCACTTCCAGAAGATGTGTCTGGTAAAGAGTAATGCTTCAAAAAAGCCGTTCTACCTTACCATGACGGGTGTGGTTAAGAGTGATTTCAGAGATTACTCGGGTGAGTATCCTATCGAGATGGGCGACCTGCTGTTGGATAAGGCCGTGCTTGAGTTCGATGATGTGAACAAGGGCGATGTGCCTGAGCAGGAGATTCACATCCTGAATAACGGAAAGAAGGCCATGCGTCCTAACCTGATGCACCTGCCTCCTTATCTCACCGCTATCACCAGTCCCGACCATCTGTTACCTGGTCGTGCGGCTACCATCAGCGTGAAGTTGCTCTCAGAGAAACTGCGTGATTATGGCTTGACCAAGACCACTCTTTATATGGCCCATAACCCAGGCGATAAGGTTCGTCAGGATTTCGCCATCGATGTGGCTACCGTACTGTTGCCCGATATGAAGCAGTTCGAGAAAGAGAATAAGGAACTGGCACCACAGTTGCAGATGTCGGCTACCGATGTGGATTTTACCGACTTTGGCGGCAAGACCAAGAAAACGGCTACTGTTACGTTGCAGAATACAGGTGTTTCGCCCTTGAAGATTACCTCGCTCCAGCTCTTTACGGCTGGCTTGAAGGTTACCCTCTCGAAGAGTGAGATTGCCCCAGGTCAGAGTGCTAACTTAAAGATTACGGGTATTGCCGAAGAGCTCCAGAAGCTTCGTACACGTCCCCGTATCCTGATGATTACCAACGATCCCGACCACGCCAAAGTGGTGGTCAACATCAAGTTGCAGTAAAAAGAATGTTCAATCTTCAATGTTCAATGTCATATGGAACATCCCGAAAATAGCTCAGAATATGCAGGCTTGCAGGTAAACAGTGGGGTAGAGCAACCCTCTATCGTTAACCCCTACCTCAAGCGTGGTCGTTTCCGTCGTCACGAACTCTCTGTAGGTGAGATGGTAGAAGGCATCCTCAAGGGCGATGTCACCATCCTCTCGCAGGCTGTTACGCTGATTGAGAGTGTGAATCCCGACCATCAGGCCCGTGCTCAGGAGGTGATCAACAAGTGCTTGCCTTATAGTGGCAATTCCATCCGCATTGGTATCAGTGGTGTACCAGGTGCAGGTAAAAGTACCTCGATCGACGAGTTCGGTATGCACGTACTCAAGGAGAAGGGTGGAAAGCTGGCTGTGCTGGCCATCGACCCTAGTAGTGAGCGCACCAAGGGCTCGATTCTGGGCGATAAAACACGTATGGAAAAGTTGGCACAACATCCGTCGTCGTTCATACGTCCTAGCCCATCAGCTGGCTCGTTGGGAGGTGTGGCCCGCAAGACTCGCGAGACGATTATTCTGTGCGAGGCCGCTGGTTTCGATAAGATATTTGTTGAGACCGTGGGTGTTGGTCAGAGCGAAACAGCCTGCCACTCGATGGTAGATTTCTTCCTGCTCATTCAGGTGGCTGGTACCGGCGACGAGTTGCAGGGTATTAAGCGCGGCATTATGGAGATAAGCGATGGCATCGTGATTAATAAGTGCGATGGCGATAATGTGGATCGTTGCCAGATGGCGGCTACCAATTTCCGTAATGCCCTCCACTTCTTCCCCATGCCCGATAGCGGTTGGAGTCCTAAGGTGCTATGCTACAGTGGATTCTACGGTACAGGCGTAAAAGAGATATTCGACATGATTTACGAGTATATCGATTTTGTAAAGGCCAACGGCTATTTTGCCTATCGTCGCAATGAGCAGGCTAAATACTGGATGTACGAGAGCATCAACGAGCATCTGCGACTCAACTTCTACAACAATCCCGCCATCCAGGCTCAGTTGGGCACCGCCGAAACTGCTGTTCTCGCAGGTCAGAAAACATCGTTCGTAGCTGCTCAGGATCTTCTCGACGAATATTTCTCTTTGCTCAAAAAATAATGTTTAATCTTTAATGTTTAATGTTTAATATTTAATCATTCATGATTATCGAAATAGATAACGGCAGTGGTTTCTGCTTCGGAGTTACCACCGCTATCAAAAAAGCCGAAGAAGAGCTCGCTCAGGGCGAAACACTCTATTGTTTAGGTGATATTGTACACAACGGTATGGAGTGCGAACGCCTGCGCGAGATGGGACTCATTACCATTAATCACGACCAGATGCGCGAACTGCACAACGCCAAAGTGTTGCTGCGTGCCCATGGCGAGCCTCCCGAAACCTACGAACTGGCCCGCAAAAACAATATCGAGATTATCGATGCTACCTGCCCTGTGGTGCTGAAACTGCAGAAGCGTATCAAGGAGCAGTACGAAACCTCGCCCAATCTTCCCGAAGGTGAGGAGGCACAGATTGTGATTTTTGGTAAGAAAGGTCATGCCGAAGTGCTTGGTCTGGTGGGTCAGACTCATAGTAGTGCGATTGTGATTGAGAGTAGCGACGAGGTGACTAAGCTTGATTTTACCCGCGATATCTACCTGTATTCGCAGACCACGAAATCGCTCGACGAGTTCCGTCGCATCATCGATTATATCCAGACGCATATCTCGCCCAACGCCACGTTTAAGAGTTTCGATACCATCTGTCGTTCGGTAGCCAACCGCATGCCCAATATCTCGCAGTTTGCCACCAAGCACGATCTGGTACTCTTTGTGTGTGGCCGAAAGAGTTCAAACGGCAAGGTGCTTTACAACGAGTGCCTGCGTGTAAACCCCAATACCCACCTGATTGAGGACCCACAGGAGATTGAGCCCGAGTGGTTGAAGGGTATCGAGAGTGTAGGTATTTGTGGTGCCACCAGCACGCCCCGTTGGTTGATGGAGCAGTGCCGCGACGCCATTCAGAATATGCAGCAATGATACAGGTAAGTGTGTCTTCCGAAATATCCAGCGTGTGCCCCAATTTTGTGGGGGCATGCGTTGAGGCTCAGGTGGTAAATACGCCTTATAGCGACCGTTTGTGGCATGCTATCCACGAGGTTGAGGAACGTTTGCGCCAAGAGCTTACTACCGAAAGCGTAAAGTCGTTGCCATCTATCGCCGCCACACGTGCGGTATATAAGTTATGTGGCAAGGATCCCTCACGCTATCGTCCTGCCTCTGAGCAGCTTATCCGTCGAATGCTACAGGGAAAGGAGCTTTACCAGATTGATACGTTGGTAGATCTGGTAAACCTGGCTTCGATTGCCTATGGTTACAGCATTGGTGGATTTGATGCCGATAAGTTTGTGGGGCCCGAACTGGTGCTAGGTGTTGGTAAAGAGGGTGAGCCCTACGAGGGTATCGGTCGCGGTCCGTTAAACATTGCCGGACTGCCCGTTTATCGAGATGCCCAAGGTGGTGTAGGTACGCCTACTAGCGACCATGAGCGCACCAAAATGACGCTCGGGACTACCCATCTCGTTGTGCTCATCAACGGCTACGATGGTAACGAAGAACGTGTTCGTGCCAATGCCGAATACATTCAGAAACTCCTTATCGATTACGCCCAGAGCGATGGCGGAACTATTACGCTATATAGATAATTTAGGTTCAGGTGGTTTTATTTCTTGCCGAAATTACCAAATTTTTTCATAAAAATATGGCATTAGCATATTTCTTGGCATTTTTGCTCCCACACGTGGGAAATATTTTTTCCACACGAGAGCGCTATTTTTTATGCTTGTAAAGGTTATACTGTATACGATTTGTGTAACGAATAATGTAAAATATTATGAACTATCTTTGTATTTGTGCGGATACAGAAATACAGAATACAGTTTTGTTGTGAGCATTGTCAATCCAAAAATTCAGTAATTCAGAATTCAGTTTTCTCATGAGCACAAAGATGACTCAGATATCAGATATCAGTTTATTTGGCTAAGCATTTGTAACTTTAAATATACTCTATTAGAATATTATATATTATTATATATATTATAATATATATAATAATATATAATATTTATAAGATTGATAATTAGAGAGTGAAGCGATAGTTGTATTAGCTCACAAGAAAACTGATATCTGATATCTGAGTCACACACAGATTATCCCTCTCCAAATAACCTGTATTCTGTATTCTGTATCCACTGATGTTTCTTTATCAGTGGATATATAGCTTCCTAAAAAACTGAATTACTGAATTCTGAATTTTCTCGCTCAGTTTAGATAAGTTGGTGGTATGGTGTTGCTAATAAAAAAACGAAAAAATTTGTTTTTTCGCTTACTTATTCGTACCTTTGCAGCACAATTTTGATTATGGGAAAAGGAAAGTTAGCTAAATTTGCGGACATGGAAACGTACGAGAACGTATTCCAGTATCCGTTTTCGGTGATTGAGAATGTGCCATTCGAGATGAAGGGGCACTGGCACGAGCAGTACTTCCACAATAATAACCCGATAGTGCTGGAACTTGGTTGCGGTAAGGGAGAATACACAGTGGAACTGGCCAAACTGTATCCCGACATGAACTTTATTGGCGTGGATATCAAAGGTGCACGTATGTGGACTGGTGCTACACAGGCCCTGAACGAGGGACTGAAGAATGTGGCTTTTCTGCGTACGAATATTGAAATAATTGAACGTTTTTTTGCAGAGGACGAGGTGCAGGAAATCTGGCTCACATTCAGCGATCCGCAGATGAAGAATCCTCGTAAGCGATTGACATCCACCTATTTTATGAACCGCTATCGTAAATTTCTGGTGGATGGCGGCGTGATACACCTGAAGACTGATTCGAACTTCCTCTTTACTTATAGTACCTATATGGTAGAGAAGAATGCGCTGCCCGTAATTTTCCGTACAGAGGATTTGTATCACGATGAGCGTATCGACGAGGGTACGAAGAAGATTCTGGCTATTCAGACTTATTACGAGGGTATGTGGATTGCCCGCGGACTGAATATTAAATATATGAAGTGGAATCTGCCTCGCAACGGCGAGCTGGTTGAACCCGAGGTGGAGATTGAACTGGACGACTATCGCTCGTATCACAGATCAAAAAGAAGTTCATTAGATAAGGCGAAATAATGGAAAATGTAATATACCCCAAGATGGTGATGGATGCCTTGGCTACGGTAACGTATGCAGGCACCAAGAAGAATGTGGTGGAGAGTGGTATGGTGGCTGATACACCTGCTGTGGCTGCTCCACAGAAGGATGGTGAGAACTGGAAAGTAAAGGTGGTGCTGGAGTTTCCACGCGATACCGATCCTTTCCTGAAATCAACTGTAAAAGCTGCCGAGGCGGCTATCAAATACCACTGCGGCAAGGAGGTGGAGGTAGAGATTGAAACAGAATTCAAGTCGAAACCACGTCCAGAGGTAGGCGAGATGCTGCCTGGCGTCAAGAATATTATTGCCGTTAGCTCGGGTAAGGGTGGTGTAGGTAAAAGCACCGTATCGGCTAACCTGGCTATCGCTTTGGCCCGTTTGGGTTACAAGGTGGGATTGCTTGATACCGATATCTTCGGTCCGTCAATGCCTAAGATGTTTAATGTTGAGGATGAACAGCCTTACGCTGTAAAGAAAGACGGTCGCGATTTGATTTGTCCCATCGAGAAGTACGGTGTTAAACTGCTGTCGATTGGTTTCTTTGTATCGCCAAACACTGCTACTCTGTGGCGTGGCGGTATGGCTACAAGTGCGCTGAAGCAGCTGATTGCTGATGCCGATTGGGGCGAACTCGACTATTTTATCCTGGATACACCTCCAGGCACCAGCGATATCCATCTTACATTGCTGCAAACACTGCCTATTACAGGCGCGGTGATTGTGTCAACCCCACAGCAGGTGGCTTTGGCTGATGCACGTAAGGGTATCGATATGTACCGCAACGAGAAGGTGAACGTGCCCATTCTCGGTTTGATTGAGAATATGGCCTGGTTTACACCCGCAGAGCTGCCCGAGAACAAGTATTATATATTTGGTAAGGAGGGTTGCAAGCAGTTGGCCGAGGAGATGCAGGTGCCTTTGCTGGCACAGATACCACTAGTACAGAGCATCTGCGACAATGGTGACAAGGGTACGCCCGCTGCTCTCACCAGCGAAACGGCTACCGGTCTGGCATTCATCAATCTGGCACAATCGGTTGTTACCGTTGTGAACAGGAGAAACAAAGAAAAGCCTGCCACGAAAATTGTAGGTATGCATAAATAAAAATAAAGCCCACTCGATGTTGAGTGGGCTTTATTATTTAAGCTTCTGTCTCGCTGATATATTTGGGCGAATCGCCGTACTGGTTGGCGGTTGGCTTGCTATCGAACAGACACATGATGATTACAATGAGTGCCGCAATGCCATGGATGGTGGACAGAAAACCAACGGAGGCAATCTCGCCTAAGTTGTTTTCTACAATCTTCTCTATGGCATGCTGGCTGGAAGAAATGTAGCTTGATTCTTCTATCAGCATGTTCATGCTTTTGGATGTGGCCACATGGAGATTGGCTACACAGCCTAAAGCATAGCTGACATAAACCCATAGTGCGCTCTTGCCTGAATCGTGCAGTCGACGAGCAGTTACTGCCAGACCGAAGAACATGGTGATAATCTCGATAATCACGCTAACCAGAATGTTGGAGGTGAGCAGCGTAATCAGCCATCCCACCACGATAATTACCAGCATCCACCACCAGAATTCTGAGCGACGGCTGCGGCCTTTGAAATCCAGAATACGACTAGAGGCCAGTTTGATTGCCTCTGCAAATCCGAGCGTAGGTAACTCTCTCATACTTTTCAAAGATCCGATTAGTCGATTACTACCGTAGTCCAACCGTGCTTGTCCTCGAGTTCGCCGTACTGAATACCACGGAGCGTATCGAAGAGTTTCTTTGACTGTGGACCTGGCTTGTCGCCGAATGAGTAGCGCTTGCCGGTATCGAGGTCGTCGATATAAGAAATAGGGCTGATAACAGCGGCTGTTCCGCAAGCGCCAGCCTCCTCAAAGGTCTCGAGCTCCTCCTCGGGGATAGGGCGGCGCTCAACCTTCATGCCCAGATCCTCAGCAACCTGCATCAAGCTCTTGTTGGTGATAGAGGGCAGGATAGAGGTCGACTCTGGTGTGATATAGGTGTTGTTCTTGATACCAAAGAAGTTGGCTGCACCGCACTCGTCGATGTACTTCTTCTCCTTTGCGTCGAGATAGAACTCGCAAGCATAGCCCTTTTCGTGAGCCAGGTTGTTGGCAAACAGGCTGGCAGCGTAGTTACCACCTACCTTATACTTACCTGTGCCGAGAGGGGCTGAACGGTCGTAATCGCGAACAATCACATAAGGATTGCTTGAGAAACCACCCTTGAAGTATGGGCCTACTGGTGTAACAAAGATGAGGAAACAGTACTCCTTAGAGGGGTGAACACCTACCTGAGCGCTGGTACCAATAAGCAGCGGACGAATATAGAGTGTTGCGCCACTCTCATAAGTAGGAATCCACTCCTGATTCAGGCGAACCACCTTCTTAACCATCTCGGTAAACAACTCGGTTGAAACCTCTGGCATCAAAATGCCGCGACAGGTGCTCTGCAGGCGCTTGGCATTCTCGTCAACGCGGAACACACGAACCTTGCCATCGGGGCAACGATAAGCCTTAAGACCCTCGAAAGCCTCCTGACCGTAGTGCAGACAGGTTGCAGCCATGTGCAGATTCAAATACTCGTCGGAGCAAACCTCGATTTCGCCCCACTTTCCATCGCGATAATAGCAACGTACGTTGTAGTCGGTCTTCATGTAGCCGAATGACAGACTACCCCAATCCAAATTCTTCATATTACTTTTTTCTATGTTTGAAATTTCAAATTTGCATGCAAAAGTATATAATTAATATCAAATTAGCAAAACTTTTAGCCTAAAATCTTTTATTCTGTAAGTATTTTCTTGATTTCGGCGTCGGTTTTGGTAAGTTTGTCCTTGCAGAGCTTGATTAACTGCTGGGCACGTTTAAGCTGCTCGGCCATCTGGTCGATGTCGAGTTCGTCGTTCTCCATCTTGTGTACGATGGACTGTAATTCGGCTATAGCAGCCTCGTATTTCAGTTCTTTTTCCATTGTATTTTATACGGATTTAATTACTGAGTGAATGGTACCCTTGGCTAGGCGGGTCTCGATTTCGGCGCCGGGGGGCAGCTGCGATGCGTCTTTTACGGCCCGGCCGTTATGCATAGTGATGCTGTAGCCGCGAGCCAGCAACAGGGTTGGGTCGAGGGCTTTGAGTTTCTCGTCCATCAGTTGCAGACGATGTCTCTCTGATGTGAATCGGCGCTCTATCAACATTGGCAGGCGGGTATAGAGGGCATCAATCTTAGCCTCCTGTCGGGTTTTTACAATCGAGAACAATCGGGGGATAGCCTCGGATATAATTGACAATTGAGAATTGGCAATTGAAAATTTTTGCTGAACGTAGTGCGTAATCATGCTCTGGGCTCCTTCGATGGTTTCGAGTACGCCCTTCAGGTGGTCGATGAGCAAGGCGGCTGCAGCTGTGGGTGTTTTTACGCGGGTGTGCGATATCATATCGAGTATGCTCTCGTCGCGCTCATGGCCGATACCTGTTATGATAGGTATTGGGAAGTTGGCCACATTTTCGGCCAAAGCCAAGGTGTCGAAACCGCTCATATCGCTGGTAGCACCACCACCACGGATAATCACTACGCAATCAAATGGCATATCGTAAATCTGCTCCAGAGCACTGATGATGCTCTGTTCAACGCCCTCGCCCTGCATGATAGCAGGAAAGAGCTGTGTCTCGAATTTAAAGCCGTAAGGGTTATCAGCCAGTTGGTTGCAGAAATCGCCGTAGCCAGCGGCTGTTTGCGATGAGATAACGGCAATACGCTGGCAGAAAACGGGTAACTGTAGTTCCTTTTGCAGGTCGAACACGCCCTCGGCCTTAAGCTTCTGGATGATTTCCTGACGCTTGCGGGCCATATCGCCTAAGGTGTAGGTGGGGTCGATGTCGGTCACGATCCACGAGAAACCGTAAGCCTCGTGAAACTGCGGGTAAACCTGTAGCAGCACTTTCATACCGGCATGCAGTTGTTGACCGGTAGTGCGCTCGAAGTAAGGACGGATGGTGAGCCACTTGTTGGCCCAGCATTTGGCTGAGGCTTTGGCGATAGGTGTGGCGGTTTGTTCATCCTTCTGAATAAGCTCCATATAACAATGACCACGTGATTCGCGGCACTCGCTGAGTTCGGCTTCTACCCAGTATTCCATGGGCAAAGCATCCTCGATAGCCTCGCGTACCAAGCGGTTAAGCTCGAATAATGTGATATGGCGCTCTGTATTCAACTTTTTAATTCTTCGGTTTTACTTTATCTTTCCAATCATGTACGCCCGCCAGAAATTAGGGGTACCGTAGCCGTAGATATTATCGGGCTTCTGATAACTATCGCTGTTCTGGCGTACCAGATTAATGATTTCGAGAGCTGTTTTCTCGGGTAAGGCCTGCCACAAGCAAGCAACCAGTCCGGCTACGATGGGGGTTGAGAACGAGGTTCCCATATCGCGAACAATACCGCCACGCCCTGAAATAAGGTTGGCAGGACTGCCCAGGGCCATCACGTCGGGTTTGATACGCATATCCTGTGTAGGTCCAACGCCGCTAAAGGGGGCGTTTACACGTTGATGATTCAGTGCGCCCACCGTCAGGCAGTTATCGGCATCGGCTGGGAAAGTGATTTTCTTCCAAGGGCCCATGCCGCTATTTCCAGCTGAGTTTACCAGTACCATGCCCTTTTGTGCCACCATCGACGCTGTGCGCGATATGAGGGCTGTGCGACCATCCAGATCGTGCTGGTGGTAATAGCCATGACGGTTATCGTATTCGGTGTAGCCTAAGCTCGATGTGATGATGTCGGCGCCTAACGAGTCGGCAAACTCGGCAGCCATCGCCCAATAATCCTCCTCGACAGGCTGCTCGGTTTCCTGATCCTCGCATCGCAGCAGCCAGTAATGGGCATCGGGGGCTGTACCTATCAGCACCTCAGGCTCGTTGGCGGCCATGGTCGACAGGACCTTGGTGCCATGATCGGTTTCCTGATAAAAGTTGGGACTATTGGGGTAAACAAAGTCTTTTACGCCTGATATGATAGCGTGCTGAAAGGTGGGTAGAACGTTGCAGTTCTGGAATCCGCCATCGAGCACGGCGATGGTGATGCCTTTTCCACGACAACCGATATTATGCAAACGATGACCGTTTAGCATCTCGATCTGTTCGCGACCATGACCATAGAAAGATCCTTTCAGACTGTCCCATGAGTTGAATCCTGCGTTGGCCTTTATCTTGATTTGACGCTCGATGCTATCGGGGGCTTCCCACACCATCTCGCAGTTCTTTACGTAAGCTTGCTCGCCCAAACGACGCAAAAAAGTGGTGTCGGCCGAACGAACCAATACGGTGTTGTTCCATCGGCTGGTACCGATAACCATCGATTCGGTTTGTGAGCGTTTAACGTTGCGATTGGCATCGTTGATCATGCGATCGATGGCTTTCAAGTAGCCGCTGCTTACGGGCAGGTCGGTAGAATCCAAGGGTAATCCCTGCTTGCGGCGGCGCTCAATACTTTTGTGCGAGAGCCAGCGCTGAGGGCGGTCGAGCGTATAACTTGATTCGCGTTTATCCTGCAAAGTATAACGCCAAATATAGCATTTGCCCCCAGGATATTTCCTCTTGGGAAGTGTGGCTGCACTGGCTGTTATGGCGCAGAAAAGTGCGGCAATCAGTAGGTTTATCAAACGTAAATTGGTCATTCAATTTGATTTTACGAGTGCAAAGATACAAAGATTATTTTAAAAAGTGCATCTTATCTCGGAAAATATTCGTACCTTTGCAGCGTTTTAATAAATATGTACGCGAATGAGTGATAACAAACAAGCCGCTTTGGCATTAGGAACGAAACCCGTAGGGCAATTGCTGTGGCAGTATGCCCTGCCTGCAATCGTGGCCATGTCGGCTTCGAGTCTCTATAATATCATCGACCGTGCTATGATTGGTCAGATAGTAGGCCCCGAGGCTATTGCAGGCTTGGGCATTACCTTCCCCTTTATGAACCTGAGTGCAGCCTTTGGTGCAGCAGTAGGTGTGGGATCGAGTGCCAGCATTAGCGTAAAGCTGGGACAGAAGGATTATCCTACAGCGCAGAATCTGTTAGGTAATACCCTGACGCTGAACCTGATTATTGGTTTCTCGTTCATGGTTATCTGTCTGCTTTTCCTGGATCCCATCCTGTATTTCTTCGGTGCCAGCGAAGTAACACTGCCTTATGCACGCGAGTTTATGACCGTTATCCTGCTGGGTAACGTAATGACCCACATGTATTTTGGTATGAACGCTGTGCTGCGTGCAGCAGGCAAACCCAAACATGCCATGTACTCGGTGCTGTTTACAGTGGGCATGAACATATTGCTGGTGCTGGCGTTTGTATGGTGGTTCCGTTGGGGCATCCGTGGTGCAGCTTTGGCTACCGTAACATCGCAAACGATTGCTATGTGCTGGCAGTTGTGGCTATTCTCGAACAAGAACGAGATGCTGCACCTGAAACGCGGCATCTATAAACTGAAGAAACGATTGGTAAGCAATATCATTGCTATCGGTATATCGCCATTCCTGATGAACGTTACATCGTGTGTAATCGTGATTTTCATGAACAACCAGTTTGTTCGCTATGGTGGCGATATGGCTGTGGGTGCCTACTCGATAGCCAACTCGGTGGTGATGATGTTCTTTATGTTTGTAATGGGTGTGTGCCAAGGTATGCAGCCTATCGTGGGCTATAATTACGGTGCCGAGAAGTACGACCGCATGTTGCGATGCCTGTTTATGGCCATCGGATGTGCTACAACTATCCTGCTGGTAGGTTGGATACTGTCAATGCTCTTCCCCCGCGAGATTGCTCGCATCTTTACCACCGACGAAACACTTATAGAACTGTCGGCCACGGGTATCAAACTGGATATGCTGGTATTCTTCGTGGTAGGTGCGCAGGCTACCATCACACATTTCTTCCAGAGCATCGGAAAAGTAAAGGTTTCGATATTCCTCTCGCTGTCGCGACAGCTCTTCTTGCTGCTACCGATGGCGTATGTGTTCCCGCTGATATGGGGGCTCGACGGTGTGTGGTATTCGATGCCAGCCAGCGACTTCCTGTCGTTTGCGATGACAATACCCTTGCTGATGTGGTATATGAAGAAATTTAAAGCTGCGAATGCGAATAACTAAAGAATAATGAAACATATTATTATTAACGTAGGCAGACAGGTTGGTGCTGGCGGACAGGAAATAGGACGCATGCTGGCCAAGGACTTTGAAGCGAAGTATTATGATCGCGAGTTGCTGAATTTGGCTGCTAAAGAGAGTGGATTCTCAGAGAAGTTCTTTAAACAGAACGATGAGAAGAAAGGCTTTTTGCGTGGATTGCTGAATGTGCAAACACCACATTTTATGGGTGGCAACTTGTACGGTTCGAACTTCTCGCAGGAGAGCCTTTTTAAGTTTCAGAGCGATGCCATCCAAAAGGCAGCCAGCGAGGGCAGTTGCGTGTTCATGGGCCGTTGTGCCGACTACATTCTGCGAGATTTCGAGAATGTGGTGAACGTGTTTATCACCGCCTCGATGGACTTCCGCGTAGATATCGTATCAAAAGTAAAACAGTTGGATGCTGAGCAAGCCCGTAAACTGATTGAGCATGTGGAAGCCCGTCGTGCGCAATACTATAATTACTATACTGGTAAGAAGTGGGGCGCTGCTGAAAGCTACGACCTGTGCGTGGATGCCAGTTTGCTGGGACTTGAAGAAACCGAGAAACTGATTGCCGATTTTATTCGCAAGCGTTTTGGATTATGAAGAGAATAGGCATACTGAGCGATACTCACAGCTATTGGGACGATAAGTATCTGCACTACTTTGAACCCTGCGACGAAATTTGGCATGCTGGCGATATCGGTAGTGTAGAGGTGGCCGAGAAGTTGGCTGCATTCCGTCCCTTCCGAGCTGTATGTGGAAACTGTGATGGGGGCGACTTGAGACTGATGTATCGCGAGCTGAACCGATTTAAGTGCGAGGATGTAGATGTGCTGATTAAGCATATTGGCGGTTATCCTGGCAACTACGATCCCAGTGTTCGCTCTACGCTCTATGCCATGCCGCCACAGCTGTTTGTGGCAGGACACTCGCACATACTGAAAGTGAAATATGACAAAACCCTGAATCTGCTGCACATAAACCCAGGTGCCGCTGGAATACAGGGATGGCATAAAGACAGAACCCTGGTCCGCCTTACCATCGACGGAAAAGAATTTAAAGATTTAGAAGTTATAACATTAGGAGATTAAAAAAATATATAGATATGAAAAGAACTATCGTTATTACTGGAGGTGCAGGCTTTATTGGAAGTCATGTAGTGCGCCTGTTTGTGAACAAGTATCCCGAGTATCACATTATTAACCTCGACAAGTTGACTTATGCTGGTAACTTGGCTAACCTGAAAGATATCGAGAACAAACCCAACTACGAGTTTGTGAAGATGGATATCTGTGACTTTGATGCTTTCTACAAGCTGATGCAGGATAAGAAGGTTGACGGTATCATTCACCTGGCTGCTGAGAGTCATGTTGACCGTTCGATTAAGGATCCATTTACATTCGCCAAGACCAACGTGATGGGAACCTTGAGCCTGTTGCAGGCTGCCAAGTTGTATTGGGAGAGTCTGCCCGAGAAGTACGAGGGTAAGCGCTTCTATCACATCAGTACTGATGAGGTGTATGGCGCATTGGAACTGACACACCCCGAGGGTATCGAGCCTCCATTCACAACTACCGCATCAAGCTCAGAGCACCATCTGGCTTACGGCGATAAGTTCTTCCTGGAGACAACCAAGTACAATCCTCACTCACCATATTCGGCTTCGAAGGCTTCTAGCGACCACTTTGTTCGTGCATTCCACGATACCTATGGCATGCCTGTAGTAGTAACCAACTGCTCGAACAACTACGGTCCTTACCAGTTCCCCGAAAAGCTGATTCCATTGTTCATCAACAATATCCGTCATCGCAAGCCTCTGCCTGTTTACGGTAAGGGCGAGAACGTACGCGACTGGCTGTATGTTGAGGACCACGCTCGTGCTATCGACGTGATTTTCCACGAGGGTAAGATTGCTGATACCTATAATATCGGTGGCTTTAACGAGTGGAAGAACATTGATATCATCAAGGTGGTGATTAAGACCGTCGACCGCTTGCTGGGTCGTAAGGAAGGCGAGGATATGGACCTGATTACCTTCGTTACCGACCGTGCCGGACACGATTTGCGTTATGCTATCGACAGCTCAAAACTCCAGAAGGAACTGGGTTGGGAGCCTTCTCTGCAGTTCGAAGAGGGAATCGAGAAAACCGTTCGCTGGTATCTCGACAATCAGGAGTGGCTGGATAATGTAACCAGCGGCGATTATCAGAAGTATTACGATAATATGTATGCCAACAGATAACTTAACTAAAGAACTCCACTCGTATCTGGTGCGTATTGGTATCAATCCCACCAGCGTTACTCCCCAGATGGAGCACTATCTGGAGCATCTGCTCTACTTGTTGCCACCTGAGGAAGAGGAGGCTGTGACGCATTACTATGGACTGTTTGGCTGCGAACGCAAATCGTTGCAGGAGATAGCCAAGGAGCTGAAGATGAGTCAGGAAGATGCTATGGCGCGTATCGACCAGTGCGTACGCAAGTTGGCTGTAACGCCCGAGTGGCAAATGTTGAAACAAACAATAGAAAAATGAAAAAGATTCTGCTTTTAGGCTCAGGAGAACTCGGTAAGGAGTTCGTGATAGCCGCCATGCGTGCAGGCCAGTATGTGATTGCCTGCGATCGTTACGACAATGCGCCAGCCATGCAGGTGGCTGATGAGCGCGAAGTATTCTCAATGCTCGATGGCGATGCTCTTGAGGCTGTGGTAAACAAGCACAAGCCCGATATCATCGTGCCTGAGATTGAGGCTATACGTACCGAACGACTGTTTAAGTTCGAGGAGCAGGGTATCCAGGTGGTTCCATCTGCCCGCGCCGTAAACTTTACAATGAACCGTCGTGCTATCCGCGATCTGGCATCGAAGGAACTGGGACTGCGCACAGCAAAATATTTCTATGCCAAGACCTTTGATGAGTTCAAGGCTGCAGCCGATGAGATTGGATTCCCATGTGTTGTTAAGCCATTGATGTCGTCATCTGGTCACGGTCAGAGCTATGTACACAACGACGACGAGCTGGAGCAGGCCTTTAAGGAGGCTATGGAAGGTAGTCGTGGCGATGTGAAAGAGGTAATTATCGAGGAGTTTATCGACTTTGATTCGGAGTTTACCCTGCTCACCGTTACACAGAAGAATGGTCGGCCCACACTGTTCTGTCCTCCAATCGGACACGTACAGAAGGCAGGCGACTACCGTGAGTCGTGGCAGCCATATAAGATAAGCGATGAGGCTTTGAAGCAGGCACAGATAATGGCCGATAAGGTAACTAAGGCCCTTACTGGTGCTGGTATCTGGGGCGTTGAGTTCTTCCTGACCAAGCAGGGCGAGGTTATCTTTAGCGAGCTGAGTCCACGTCCGCATGATACTGGTATGGTAACACTCGGACATACCACCAACCTGAGTGAGTTTGAGTTGCATTTCCGTGCCGTAATGGGAATGCCTATACCCGCAATTCATCTTGAGCATGCTGGTGCATCGGCTGTAATTCTCTCACCAAAGGAGGCTTCTACGCCTGTCGATCGCTCATTACTCGACTACAACTTCGACGAGGCACTGAAGGAGGATCGCACACGTATCCGTATCTTCGGTAAACCCGAGGCCCATAAGGGTCGTCGTATGGGTGTAGTACTCTGTTACGGTGAGGTTGGCGACGATGTAAATGCGCTGCGCGACAAAGCTAAGCGTCTGGCTAAGACCGTACTGGGTACCGATCCATACACTAAGTTTGAACACTAAACATGTGTAACTATTGAATGAACCGCTTAGAGGTTAAAATCATAGATTTGCCCAGGATCACTGATCCGCGTGGCAATCTGACGTTTGCTGAAGCGCAGGCTATGATTCCCTTCGATATCAAGCGCGCCTATTGGGTATATGATGTACCTGGTGGTGAGAGTAGGGGAGGGCATGCGCATAAAAAGCTCCGTCAGTTTGTGATTGCTCTAAGCGGTTCGTTTCATGTAACGTTGGATAATGGTTACGAACGCAAGACTGTGTTACTGAATCATCCTTGGCAAGGCTTGCTGATCGATACCAATATCTGGCGAACACTTGATGATTTCTCTTCGGGCGGCGTATGTCTGGTTCTGGCTTCGGAACATTACGACGAGGATGATTACATCTATGATTACGACGAATTCTTGAAATACATCGGATGTTCGAAATAAAACGATACACACCCGACTTGGCCACCGAATGGAACCAGTTCGTGGCTACATCGAAGAACGGCACTTTCCTCTTCGATCGTAACTATATGGACTATCATGCTGACCGATTCACAGATTTCTCGCTGATGATTTATCGCCGAGGAAAACTCTATGCGTTGCTGCCCGGTAATGTGGATGGCGATACGTTTTATTCGCATCAGGGCTTAACGTACGGCGGACTGCTCATGAACGGCAAGGCTACAGCTGCCGATGTTGTTGAGATATTTAAACTATTGGCAGAAAAATGGCGCTCAATGGGTTTAAAGAAAGTGGTGTATAAACCTGTGCCTTGGATATATCACGAGCAACCTTCGGAAGAAGATCTTTATGCTATCGTTGAGGTTTTCGATGTGCGTATTACACGTAGTTTATCTACAACCATCTCCCGTGAGCAGCCAAATACGTGGTATCGTATCAGAAAAAGTGGGGCAGAAAAGGCCCTGCAGGCAGGTGTGGTGATCGAGGAAACCGAGGACTATCAGCCTTTCTGGAAAATTCTGTCGGCTAATCTGCAAGAGCGATATAGCCTGAAACCTGTGCATACACTCGATGAAATAATGTTGTTGCACGAGCGTTTTCCTGAGCAAATACGTTTGTTTGTTGCAAAAGAAGATTGCGAAACCATTGGTGGTTGTGTGCTTTATCTTACTAATCAGGTGGTTCATTCGCAATACATTGCAGCCAACCCAAGGGGGAGAGAGTTGCATGCACTCGATGGATTGTTTGAGCAGGTGATCAGTCTGTCTTTTTGTAATCATCGATTTTTTGATTTTGGTATCTCAACCGAAAATCAAGGTACATATTTGAATAAACAATTGATTTATCAGAAGGAGGGTTTTGGAGGGCGTGGCATTTGCTACGATTGGTATAAATGGTCACTTTGATATCACAAAAAAGAGGTCGATGTGATAATCGACCTCCTGAATGTGTTTAATGCTTATACCTTTATTCTGGCAGTAGTAATACGGTGGCGCTTCGGGCCGCTTGGGCACCCATCACCAGTACTTGTGCAATATCTGCCGTTTTCGACGGTCCGCTGATAAACGTACCATATCCATCGTATTCGTTATCAAACTCAATGCGCTTGTAAGCCTCGTGCATGTTGTTTACAATCTGACTCTTAGGTAGCAGGATGATCAGATTCTCGGAGATGAAGCAAACGGCTTTCTCCTTCATGGTTTGTGGAATCCAGATGCACGCGTTTTCTGCTACACCAAATTTACCTCGGATAATGCCAACATCTGTGCCGTTAAGATCGCGGGCTCTGCCAACAGTATCAGGATTTCTAGTGGCGATGGTTATCTCTGGCAGATTTGAGGCAATCTCCTTGGCGTCAGGAAACAACTCCTTGATAAGCACGTTGATATCGCGGCCAGGATCAACTTCTATCACTTGTCCGCCTACCATCTCTGTCATCTTCACAAACTGAACCAGTGGGTTGGGGTAGGTGGTTGCTTTGATATCACTCAAATCGGGCATGTCGTATTTCTCTCTCACATTCGCCCTGTATCTCTTCAGAATATCGTCTTTGTTACTCATAACTTAATGTTCAATATTCAATGTTCAAAGTTATTTCACTTTTCCTTTCTTCCATAGCGAGTGGAATGTTTCCTTAGGGAATTCCATCATCTTATGCCCCTCGGCCCATGGATTCATGCCGCAGTTGATAAGTGGCGATGGAATGAGGTTGGCCCAATGAGCCAAAGCCGTACCAAGATTGTAAACGCCCTCGTTGCCATATACCATACTCATGCCCTTACACATCATCTTCTTTTGCGGGTTAGCAGTACCGAACTCGTCTAACTGCTGGCGCCACATGTAAATCTGGTCGCCTAAGTTTACCTTGGCTGGGCAGAGCGTCTGACATGAGTTACACAGGGTGCAGGCACTAACATTACCGGAATGCTTTTGTGGATCGCGAAGCATACCAAGGTTAATGCCGATGGGACCTGGGATGAAGTAGCTGTACGAATAGCCGCCACTACGACGATAAACAGGACAGGTGTTCATACACGATCCGCAACGAATACACTTAAGTGCTTCCCAATGCTCAGGGTTACCAATCCACTCGCTGCGTCCGTTATCAACCAGCACAATGTGCATGGGGTTCGCAGTAGGACGTGCCTTTCGGAAATGCGAGGTGAACGTAGTGGTAGGCTGGCCCGTTCCAGCTCTACAAAGCATGCGCTGGAACACGGCTAAGCAATCGTAATTAGGAATAATCTTCTCCAATCCGATAGCAGCAATGTGCAGTTTGGGACATGAAGTCGACATGTCGGCATTACCCTCGTTGGTACAAACCACGATATCGCCTGTTTCTGCGATACCAAAGTTGGCGCCCGTCATACCAGCATCTGCGGTAAGAAACTCGTTGCGCAGACTCAATCGGGCTACATAAGTAAGGTACGTGGGATCGTGGTTGCCCTTCTCGCTGCCAAGTTTCTCCTCGAATAGTTCGCCTACATCGTCGTGGTTCAGGTGGATAGCTGGCATCACGATATGGCTCGGTGCCTGACCTTTCAGCTGGATGATGCGTTCGCCCAGGTCGGTCTCAACCACCTCAATACCATGCTGCTCCAGGTACGGATTCATCTCGCACTCCTCTGTCAACATCGACTTCGATTTAACGAGTTTCTTGACGTTATGGTTTTTCAGGATACCATATACGATTTCGTTGAATTCGTGCGCATCTTTGGCCCAATGCACAATACAACCATTTTCTTCGGCCTTTGTGGCAAACTGGTCAAGATACTCGTCCAAATGGGTGATGGTATGGCGCTTGATGGCGCTGGCCTTCTCGCGTAGTTGCTCCCATTCATCAAGTCCGTATGCCATATTGTCACGTTTGGTGCGTACTGCCCAGAAAGTGGCGTCGTGCCATTTTGCGTATGTCTGGTTCTTCAAGAACTCCTTCGCTGCGTTACTATGTGCTGTACTCATAACTCTTAATTTTCAATTCTCAATTTTCAATTATTAAAGTCCTGCTGCTAAGATCTCTACCACATGCTTGAACTCCACATCCAAACCTTGCTTCTTGGCAATACCTGCCATGTGCATCAGGCACGAGCAGTCGGGACCGGTTATGAATCGTGCACCGGTTTTCTTGTGGCGCTGCACTTTATCTATACCCATCTGCTCGCTAATGGCTGTTTCCTCAACCGAGAACATACCGCCAAAACCGCAACATTCGTCAGGGCGCTCAGGCTCTAATACCTGTATGCCCTCTACAAGGTTCAACAAATCCTTGATTTTATTGAACTTGGGGATATTCTCCTCGCTAGGCGAGCTCAGCCCCAATTCTCTCACGCCGTGACAAGAGTTGTGTAAACTAACCTTGTGCGGGAAGGTGCCTAATGGATGGTTGACCTTCACCACATCGTGCAGGAATTCAACAACATCCATCGCTTTCTTGGCAGTCTCGCACTCCGTTTTACCTTTCAATAAGCGGGGATAGTTTAGCTTTATAAACGCAGTACAACTAACCGAGGGCGATACCACATAGTCGAAACCTTTGAATTTCTCTTCAAACTTTTCGGCAAGTGGGATAGCTTGTCCCTCAAATCCGGCATTAGCCATCGGTTGTCCGCAGCAGGTCTGGTTTAGCGGGTAGTCCACATCCAGCCCTAGATGCTTTAATAGTTTGTAAGTGGCTATTCCTACCTGAGGATAAACCACGTCAACATAGCAGGGAATAAATAAACCGATCTTCATTTTCGTTAGTGTATTATTATATTTGTTTTTTTAGTTATTCATGGGCAAATATAGTGAAAAATTTCCAAAAATACTAATAAATCGGTATTTTTGTTGCTTATTTATGTTTTATTAAAAGTAAATGCTTACCTTTGTGGCATTAAATTTGCGGTAACATTAATGAATCTCGAAATAAAATAATGAGTATGAATTATAACGAATTTAACTTTGATGGTCTGACACGTGAGCGAGAGCTCTCTATGTCGGCTGCTTTCCCCGCATTGATGCGGAAAGTGTATGTATGGATGACGCTGGCTCTTGTGCTTACAGGTGTTACAGCGTATGGTGTGGCTACAAGTCCTGGTATTCTTACCGCCTTGTACTCTAACAGTGTGCTCCTTTGGGGACTGGTAATAGCCGAGTTCGCCATCGTGTTTGGCGTAAGTGCTGCCATTAACCGATTGTCGCTCACTACAGCTACGTTGCTGTTTGTGCTGTATTCGGTTATTAATGGTGCATTGTTCTCGTCTATCTTCATTGTCTATACAATGTCGAGTATCGCCAGCGTATTCTTTATCACTGCTGGTACATTTGCGGTAATGGCACTCATCGGTTATACAACCAAGACCGATCTTTCGTCGATGGGAAAGATTCTCTTCATGGCGCTGATAGGTATTATTATCGCTACTGTTGTGAATATCTTCCTGAAGAGTTCTGGTCTTGAAATGATTGTGAGCTATCTGGGCGTTTTGATATTCGTGGGTCTTACTGCTTACGACTCTCAGAAAATCAAAAATATGCTTTTGATGGCACCCGATGCTGGAGAGGCTGCTCAGAAGATGGCGCTTTTGGGTGCTTTGACCCTCTATTTGGACTTCATAAACCTCTTTATTTATCTGCTGCGTATTTTTGGACGTCGAGAATAGGCTTTTCGCGTACATTATATATAATAAGAGGTAAAAATGCTAAATATGTAAATATTCCCGAAAACTTTCGTGTTTTTGGGAATTTTTTTTCGAAAATATTTGGATGGTATTAAAAAATGTCGTACCTTTGCACCCGCTTTCGCTTAAAAACGATAGCACACTAAGAAAGAGTTCTTTGAAAGATTTACATAGACAGAAGTAGTACAAGAAGCAAGAGCAGAAATGCTCTTGGGTAACAAGAAACAAACCGTTTCAATTTCTTGAATTTGGATAGTTGTTCTGAGACAGATAACTTCTAGTTAATCTAGGTTTTCTAGGTTATCTAGTAAAAGATGCAAATTTTTACAATGAAGAGTTTGATCCTGGCTCAGGATGAACGCTAGCTACAGGCTTAACACATGCAAGTCGAGGGGCATCAGATCGAAAGCTTGCTTTTGATGCTGGCGACCGGCGCACGGGTGAGTAACGCGTATCCAACCTTCCCTATAGTAGAGAATAGCCCGGCGAAAGTCGGATTAATGCTCTATGTTGTATTTAGAGGACATCTGAAGAATACCAAAGGTTTACCGCTATAGGATGGGGATGCGTCTGATTAGGTAGTAGGCGGGGTAACGGCCCACCTAGCCGACGATCAGTAGGGGTTCTGAGAGGAAGGTCCCCCACATTGGAACTGAGACACGGTCCAAACTCCTACGGGAGGCAGCAGTGAGGAATATTGGTCAATGGACGGAAGTCTGAACCAGCCAAGTAGCGTGCAGGATGACGGCCCTATGGGTTGTAAACTGCTTTTATATAGGGATAAAGTCGGGGACGTGTCCCCGTTTGTAGGTACTATATGAATAAGGACCGGCTAATTCCGTGCCAGCAGCCGCGGTAATACGGAAGGTCCAGGCGTTATCCGGATTTATTGGGTTTAAAGGGAGCGCAGGCTGATGATTAAGCGTGACGTGAAATGTAGCCGCTCAACGGCTGAACTGCGTCGCGAACTGGTTATCTTGAGTGAGTTCGATGTTGGCGGAATTCGTGGTGTAGCGGTGAAATGCTTAGATATCACGAAGAACTCCGATTGCGAAGGCAGCCAACAAGGCCTTTACTGACGCTAAAGCTCGAAGGTGCGGGTATCGAACAGGATTAGATACCCTGGTAGTCCGCACGGTAAACGATGGATGCCCGCTGTTTGCGATATACTGTGAGCGGCCAAGAGAAATCGTTAAGCATCCCACCTGGGGAGTACGCCGGCAACGGTGAAACTCAAAGGAATTGACGGGGGCCCGCACAAGCGGAGGAACATGTGGTTTAATTCGATGATACGCGAGGAACCTTACCCGGGCTTGAACTGCCAGCGAACGATTCAGAGATGATGAGGTCCTTCGGGACGCTGGTGGAGGTGCTGCATGGTTGTCGTCAGCTCGTGCCGTGAGGTGTCGGCTTAAGTGCCATAACGAGCGCAACCCTTTTCTTTAGTTGCCATCAGGTAATGCTGGGCACTCTGGAGATACTGCCACCGTAAGGTGTGAGGAAGGTGGGGATGACGTCAAATCAGCACGGCCCTTACGTCCGGGGCTACACACGTGTTACAATGGGGGGTACAGAGAGTCGGATATACGCAAGTATGTTCTAATCCTTAAAGCCTTCCTCAGTTCGGATTGGGGTCTGCAACCCGACCCCATGAAGCTGGATTCGCTAGTAATCGCGCATCAGCCATGGCGCGGTGAATACGTTCCCGGGCCTTGTACACACCGCCCGTCAAGCCATGAAAGCCGGGGGCGCTTGAAGTCCGTGACCGCAAGGATCGGCCTAGAGCGAAACTGGTAATTGGGGCTAAGTCGTAACAAGGTAGCCGTACCGGAAGGTGCGGCTGGAACACCTCCTTTCTGGAGAGAACACTATAATAAAGAATACAAGAAGTTGGTTTGAATCAAAACCCAGTGCTTCTTTACTACCGAAGTTTATAATATAGAGAAAGATGAAGCTGAGCGTTAGTAGAGGCGAAGCTTGAAGCCAGTCCTATAGCTCAGTTGGTTAGAGCGCCACACTGATAATGTGGAGGTCGGCAGTTCAAGTCTGCCTGGGACTACATCTGACTCCGGAACTGAAAAGTTGGGGGATTAGCTCAGTTGGCTAGAGCACTTGCTTTGCAAGCAAGGGGTCATCGGTTCGACTCCGATATTCTCCACTAAGTACAGACAACCTCTGAAATTTAATGTTTCATGTTTAATGTTTAATGTACAACGATCTTTGACATGTTGATACACAAGAAACTGTAAGTAAAAGACTTTGTTTTTAGAAACTGAGTAGATTTTTTGAAAATCTCAATTACAGCTGATAGTATGAGCTACTTTTCGATAGCAATATCGAAAGTAATAGGCGAAAGAAAGTTAGGGCGTCTGGTGGATGCCTTGGCTCTCGGAGGCGATGAAGGACGTGATAAGCTGCGATAAGCCTCGGGTAGGTGCAAATAACCTTTGATCCGAGGATTTCCGAATGGGACAACCCAGCTGGCTGAAGGCCAGTTATCTACACCTAAGTGTAGAGGCAAACGCAGGGAACTGAAACATCTTAGTACCTGTAGGAAGAGAAAATAAACTAATGATTCCCCCAGTAGTGGCGAGCGACCGGGGAATAGCCCAAACCGCATGTGTAGCAATGCATATACGGGGTTGTAGGACCACGCCGTAGTACTTGAATCGTGAGGAGAATCTTCTGGAAAGTTGATCCAAAGAGGGTGAAAGGCCCGTAACCGAAGCGAGACGAGACTTAGTGGTATCCTGAGTAACGCGGAGCACGAGGAATTCTGCGCGAATCTGCCGGGACCATCCGGTAAGGCTAAATACTCCCGAGAGACCGATAGCGTACCAGTACCGTGAGGGAAAGGTGAAAAGCACCCCGAGTAGGGGAGTGAAATAGTACCTGAAACCAGACGCCTACAAGCGGTCGGAGCTAGTTTATCTAGTGACGGCGTGCCTTTTGCATAATGATCCTACGAGTTACCATCACCAGCAAGGTTAAGTATTTAAGATACGTAAGCCGCAGTGAAAGCGAGCCTGAACAGGGCGTCAAGTTGGTGGGGGTAGACGCGAAACCGAGTGATCTACACATGGTCAGGATGAAGTCCCGGTAACACGGGATGGAGGTCCGCACCGATAAGCGTTGAAAAGCTTCCGGATGAACTGTGTGTAGGAGTGAAAGGCCAATCAAACTCGGAGATAGCTCGTACTCCCCGAAAGGCATTTAGGTGCCGCGTCGGATGGTCACCGTGAGAGGTAGAGCGACCGATAGGTCAAGAGGGCTTCACCGCCTATCGAGACCTGACGAACTCCGAATGCTCACGGTCTGCAGTCCGGCAGTAAGGGCATGGGTGCTAAGGTCCGTGCCCGAGAGGAGAAGAATCCAGACCGCCGTCTAAGGTCCCGGAATCCTGTCTGAGTTAGTCTAACGAAGTCTGGTCTCGATGACAGCTAGGATGTTGGCTTGGAAGCAGCCATTCATTCAAAGAGTGCGTAACAGCTCACTAGTCGAGAGACCGGGCGTGGATAATAATCGGGTATAAGACAGGTACCGAAGGCGCGGGATAGCATTAAAAAGTATCGGTAGGGGAGCATTCTTGCGGCGCTGAAGCCATCGGATGACTGGTGGTGGAGCTTCAAGAAAAGCAAATGTAGGAATAAGTAACGATAAGGGGGATGAGATTTCCCCCCGCCGAAAGACTAAGGTTTCCCGGGCGATGTCAATCACCCCGGGGTAAGTCGGGTCCTAAGCATAAGCCGAACGGCGAGGGCGATGGCTGACACGGTTAATATTCCGTGACTTCCATAATGGGCGATTTGTGGTGACGGAGCAGTGACACTGCCGCGCGGCGACGGATGTCCGCGTTGAAGGATGTAGGCGTTGAGGAGTGCAGGCAAATCCACACTCCGAGCTGAACTCTGACAGTACAGGATCCTCTTCGGAGGAACTTGATAGC
The DNA here is from genome assembly GCF_000025925.1 of Xylanibacter ruminicola 23. Lineage (NCBI taxonomy): Bacteria > Pseudomonadati > Bacteroidota > Bacteroidia > Bacteroidales > Prevotellaceae > Xylanibacter > Xylanibacter ruminicola. The sequence goes on from NC_014033.1 coordinate 227,528, forward strand.
GCAGGTAATCAGACTCCCGAGAAAAACCGCTAAGCTTAACCATTATGGAACCCGTACCGCAAACGGACACACGTAGTCGGGTAGAATATACTAAGGCGTTGAGAGATTCGCGGTTAAGGAACTAGGCAAACTGACCCTGTAACTTCGGGATAAAGGGTCCTCCAGTAATGGAGGCGCAGAGAATAGGTCCAGGCAACTGTTTAACAAAAACACAGGGCTGTGCAAACTCGAAGGATGAAGTATACAGCCTGACACCTGCCCGGTGCTGGAAGGTTAAGAGGAGATGTCAGTCGCAAGATGAAGCATTGAATTGAAGCCCCAGTAAACGGCGGCCGTAACTATAACGGTCCTAAGGTAGCGAAATTCCTTGTCGGGTAAGTTCCGACCTGCACGAATGGTGTAATGATCCGGACGCTGTCTCAACCGCGAGCTCAGTGAAATTGTAGTATCGGTGAAGATGCCGATTACCCGCGATGGGACGAAAAGACCCCGTGAACCTTTACTACAGCTTAGCACTGACCTTGGTCATCGGATGTGTAGGATAGGCCGGAGGCTTTGAAGCGGGCGCGCCAGCGTTCGTGGAGCCATCCTTGAAATACGGCCCTTCTGCTGCCTGAGGTCTAACTTGCGATGCAAGGACACTGTTTGGTGGGTAGTTTGACTGGGGTGGTCGCCTCCAAAAGCGTAACGGAGGCTTCCAAAGGTGCCCTCGGGCCGATTGGTAACCGGCCTAATAGAGTGCAATGGCATAAGGGCGCTTGACTGGGAGGCAGACATGCCGAGCAGGTAGGAAACTAGGGCATAGTGATCCGGCGGATCCGTATGGAAGGTCCGTCGCTCAAAGGATAAAAGGTACTCCGGGGATAACAGGCTGATCCCCCCCAAGAGCTCATATCGACGGGGTGGTTTGGCACCTCGATGTCGGCTCGTCACATCCTGGGGCTGGAGAAGGTCCCAAGGGTTGGGCTGTTCGCCCATTAAAGTGGCACGCGAGCTGGGTTCAGAACGTCGTGAGACAGTTCGGTCTCTATCTATCGTGGGCGCAGGAGTCTTGCGTGGTGCTGACACTAGTACGAGAGGACCGTGTTGGACAGACCTCCGGTTTACCGGTTGTACCGCCAGGTGCACCGCCGGGTATCCGAGTCTGGATTGGATAAGCGCTGAAAGCATCTAAGTGCGAAGCCAGCCGCAAGATGAGGACTCCATTGAGGGTCGTCATAGACGATGACGTTGATAGGGTGCAGGTGTAAAGACGGTGACGTCAAAGCCGAGCACTACTAATTGCCCGAAATCTTTCGCTTCATGCTGATATTATCAGATGTAGTTGTTTCCAAGAGCAATCTTGAACTACGTTTCTTGTGTCGACAATGTCAATAACCTATATTAGGTGGTTATTGCAGTGGGGTCCCACCTCTTCCCATTCCGAACAGAGAAGTTAAGCCCACCTGCGCCGATGGTACTGCAATGCAATGCGGGAGAGTAGGAAGCCGCCGTCTTTATTTTAACGATAGCCCTGGAGATACACTTCTCTAGGGCTTTTTTATTTTCAAAAACTAACGAACTATGAAGAGATTAAATGTATTAGCCGTATTGCTTCTGATGGTTGTCGCCATCAGTGCACAGAATTACAAAACTGTTTCAAATATCAGTTATACTTCAAAAACTGATGCTTATGCTAAAGAGCGTTTGAAACTGGATGTGTATTACCCAGAAGGCAAGAAAGATTGTCCTGTAATAGTATGGTTTCATGGTGGCGGATTAGAGGCTGGCCAGAAAGAGATTCCACAACGATTAAAGGATAAAGGGTATGTGGTGATAGGTGCTAACTATCGTTTATTGCCTAAAGTTACTGTTGATAAAACGATTGATGATGCTGCCGAAGCTGTTGCTTGGGCTTTTCGTCATGCTAAAGAGTATGGTGGCGATGTGCGAAAAATAGTTGTAACAGGTCACTCTGCAGGCGGCTATCTCGCCATGATGCTTTGTTTAAATAAGGCTTGGCTTAATAACTATCAGGTTGATGCTGACAGTGTTTGGCAGTATATTCCTTTTAGTGGTCAAGCTATTACCCATTATAATGTACGTAAGATGCAGGGCATTCAGCCTTTGCAGCCAACTATCGACCAGTATGCGCCGCTTTATTGGGTGCGTAATGATTGTCCACCATTGGTGTTGATTTGTGGTGATCGTGAGTTGGAATTATATGGTAGATACGATGAGAATCAGTATCTGGCCCGTATGATGAAATTAGTTGGTCACAAACAAACCTATTTGTATGAGATAGATGGTCATGGTCATGGTGGTATGGTAGATCCTGCCTTCCATATTCTTGATACACATATCAAGCAGATGCAGGGACTGCCCGTAAATCCTTGATATGTAGATTCTTATACGTAATGGCTAAGTGTCCCTTAGCCATTACGTTTATTGATATAAATAGCTACACCAATGATGATGAGTGCTACTACTGCAATAATGTGTAATAAATCCATAATGCTTAATATTAATTTGTTTCACGTTGCAAAGATAAATAAATTAACTAAGAAAATGGTGTAGTTTTAAGAAAATCTTTATACAAGGCTGAACAGAAACTGCTGGTTAGTATATTGCCAGCTGACTGTTCCAAAACGGATAAGTCGCGCCAGGAGTGTGATAACCTTGTGGCGTGGTAGGCGTGATTGGCGAACAATCTGGTTAAGTGTTTGCTGTGTGGGCATGGCGTCGAGTAGTTGACGGATTGTGTCATCGTAGGTCATGACAGCTCCTTGGGGTTTCTGTGATTCACGCCACAGGGCCAGGTGCACAGGAGAGACCACAATATTCTCGTCGTTGATGCGGATATATGCTCGTGCCTTACCTTCTGCATCGATGGCGCAAACAGGTTTGCGGGTAGATGGCGGAACGGTAGCAATCACAATGGTACGTCCCTCAATATGATAGGTGTCGAACTTAATGCTTGCTTCGGGCTTGCAGTATTTGTAAGCCGCCTGGTGCATCATGTATATTTCCTCTTCGGAACGGACGCCTGATAGATTTCCATCATCGCGTACGCCTATCAGCAACCGTCCTCCATCGGTATTGGCAAATGCCGATACAGATTTAGCCAGTTTACAGGCGTCAGACACACGGTACTTGAAGTCCTGTTGCTGGTGTTCGCCCTCACGAATGAGGCTATGGATATAACGCTTATCGTCCATACGTCTGAAAATGAAAAGAGGACTGACTAACGTCAATCCTCATATTCAAAACGAGCCTCTTGTCGGATTCGAACCAACGACCCCGAGATTACAAATCACGTGCTCTGGCCAACTGAGCTAAAGAGGCGGGTGGGTAAGCGATCTGCATCGCGCCGCTACAACCTAATACCCTTGCTGCGTTCCCACCCTGGGGGATTCAAAGGGAGCTGGCCGTACAGGACTTACCCGTGTAATTTTAAAGAACTATTTGCTTAAAGCGGGTGCAAAGGTACTACTTTTAATTGAGAATTGAGAATCGAGAATTGAAAAATTTCGTGATTTTAACTATTTTTTTAGGGATTGCCCCCGTTATATGCAGGAAAATGCTTAATTTTGCACCCTGTAAGAGGTAAATGTTAAAAGATGACCGCACCAGAATATGTACAATTAAAGGCTTACGCTCGTCAGGATGGTTTCTTTCTGGCTATCCTTTGGATTGCTAGCTTCGCAAGCTACATTGTTGGCTTGACTAATCAGGTTCTGGCTATGGCTGCTATGCTGATGGCTGTGATGACGCCATTCTTTGTAGCCAACCGCTTGCGCAAATTCCGCGACGAGGGGAGGGAGGGTATTATCTCCTTTGCCCGTAGTTATGCTTATACTATTTTTGTGTTCTTTTATGGAGCCGTGCTGTTGGCAGTGGTTCAGTATCTGTATTTTGCTTATATGGATAATGGCTATCTGGTAAGTTCGTTTGCCAAGATGATGAGCACTGAGGAGGGTAAGGCCATGTTGGAGCAATATGGTATGACCCAAATGGTGGACGAGAGTTTGGCCGAAATGGCTATGACGCGTCCTATCGACTATGCGCTGAATATTCTTACCATCAATATCTCGTTGGGTTTCATTCTTGGTGTGCCCATCGGACTGATTATGCAGCGCAAAAGAATTGAAAATTTGAATTGAAATTATGGATATATCAGTAGTTATACCTCTTTATAATGAGGATGAGTCTATCCCTGAGCTTTATGCGTGGATAGAGCGTGTGATGAAGGCAAACAACTTCAGCTATGAGGTGATTTTCATTAACGATGGTTCTACCGATCGTTCGTGGGAGATTATCTCGGAGCTGAACAAGCAGCAGCCCGGTGTGGTAAAGGGCATCAAGTTCCGCCGAAACTACGGTAAGAGTCCTGCTCTGTATTGTGGTTTTGAGCAGGCTCAGGGCGATGTGGTGATTACCATGGATGCCGACCTTCAGGACTCGCCTGATGAGATCCCAGAGTTGTATCGCATGATTAAGGAAGAGGGCTACGATCTGGTGAGTGGCTACAAGCAGAAACGATACGACCCCATTTCGAAGACTATCCCTACCAAGCTGTTCAATGCTACAGCCCGCAAAATAAGCGGCATTAAGAATCTGCACGACTTTAACTGCGGACTGAAGGCTTATCGCAAGGCAGTAGTAAAGAATATCGAGGTGTATGGCGAGATGCACCGCTATATCCCTTATCTGGCCAAGAATGCTGGATTCAATAAGATTGGCGAGAAGGTGGTACAGCACCAGGCACGTAAGTATGGTTCGTCGAAGTTCATGGGCTTGAACCGCTTTGTGAATGGTTATCTCGACCTGCTCACACTCTGGTTCCTGAGCACATTTGGTAAGAAACCTATGCACGTGTTCGGCTTCCTGGGTACACTGATGTTCTTTATTGGTTTTATTTCTGCAGCTTGGATTGGTGCTGATAAACTGTGGTGCTTGGCTAACCATATCCCCCAGCGATTGGTAACCAATTCACCATTCTTCTACATTGCGCTTACCATGATGCTGATGGGAACACAGCTGTTCCTGACAGGCTTCCTGGGCGATCTGATTAGTCGCTCGTCGAGCGGACGTAATGATTATCAGATAGAGGAGAAGATATGATGAAACGTCTGTTATATCTGTCGTTGGCAGCGCTGATGGTAGCCTGCTCGTCTGTCGATTGTCCTGTCGACCGTACGGTGGCAACTCTTTATCAGATACGCACCAGCGATGGTAATGAGTTAACGATTACTGATACAATGACCATTTCGACCGTTAATGTCGATAATGAGAACGTGGTGCTTTACAGTGGTCGCGACTCTATTATATATAATAAAGGTGTAGGCATTAGTCAGTTTAACTTGCCTATCAGTTACTCGCATCCCGAGGATGTGCTGCTGTTCAAGTTTGAAATAGCCAATACAGATTCGCTGGTACGCGATACCGTATGGATTAAGAAGGACGACTATCCCCATTTCGAATCGGTGGATTGTAATACCACTTTTTTCCACACGCTCACCAATGTGCGCTATACCCGCAACTACATCGACTCAATTGTGATTAATAACCCATCAGTAACCTATGATTCTAAGACGGTTCATTTCTACCTCTATCCTAAGAGCGACGATTAGTATCCTGGTGCTTTCGGCATCGGTGCCAGCTCAGGCTCAGAAGTTTTTCTCGTTCCAGAAAGACTCTGTGCCCATGTTCCGTGGTTTTGCTGTTTCGTTCGATCTGGTTGGAGCGGGACTGATGGCTTTTACTGATAATGGTCAGTACGAAGGTGCCCTGCGTGTTAATTTGCACGACGAGTGGTTCCCGATTATCGAGGCTGGATTGGGACGTGCTAATCACAACGATGATGTAACAAAGATTCACTATAGCACATCGGCTCCTTATTTCCGTATTGGTATCGATAAGAATCTATTGAAGGATAAACACGGTGATAACCGTTTGTATGGTGGTTTGCGTTATGCTTTTACATCGTATAAGGTTGATATTTCGTGCCCTGATTTTACCGATCCCACTTGGAAGTGGCCTACTGGTTATGGTGTGTTAGATGCCCCTTGCAACTACCATTGGATAGAGGCTGTAGTGGGTGTTGATGCCAAGATTTATGGTCCCTTGCATTTGGGCTGGAGCCTGCGCTATAAGCGCCGCATTGCCCATAAGGAAGAGGGCGATTTTGGTAATACTTGGTATGTGCCAGGCTTTGGAATCTTTGGCGATACCCGTCTGGGTGGAACCTTCAATGTGATTATTGATATCTAAGAAACTGATGCAGCAACCCAAGAACAAAAAGCTTTTGTGGCAGTTGCCATTTCTGGTACTGCTGATTGTTGGTACGGTGCTGATTATCCGTCAGCAGCGTAATATGCCTTATCAGAAAAGTGCCGATAAGGTATTCGGAACGTTCTATCACGCTGTGTATCAGTGTGATTCGGATATGACGTATAGCATCAACGCAGAGTTGGCTAAGGTAGATGCCTCGCTGTCACCATTCAATCCCCAATCGATTATCACTGCTGTAAATCAGAATCAGGATGTGCAGCTTAACGATATGTTCCTCGATGTGTACAAATTGGCGATGAACATCTCGAAAGAGACTGATGGTGCTTTTGATATTACTGTTGCCCCGTTGGTTAATGCTTGGGGCTTCGGCTTTAAGAATGGTATCGAGCCCTCGAAACAGCAGGTAGATAGTCTGATGCAGATTATTGGCTATCAGAAGGTTACCCTCGAAAAAGGTAAGATCAGTAAGACCGATGATCGCATCATGCTCGACTGCTCGGCTATTGCCAAGGGTTACGGTACCGATGTAGTGGCCAAACTGCTGCGTAGCAAGGGCGTTAATAACTTTATGATCGAGATTGGTGGCGAGATTGTTACCAGTGGTTTGAACCCCGATCAGAAACCTTGGCGCGTAGGTATTTCTAAGCCTGAGGACGATGTGCAGGGCGCAGGTCAGGAGGTTCAGAGCATTGTGGCTATTACCGATAAGGCGATGGCTACCAGTGGCAACTACCGTAATTTCTACTATAAGGGCGGTAAGAAATACGCCCATACTATCGATCCTAAGACGGGTTATCCCGTTCAGCATAGCATCCTTTCGGCTACGGTGTTTGCTAACACCTGTGCTGTGGCCGATGCCTATGCCACCTCGTTTATGGTGATGGGTGTAGAAAAGGCTAAGCAGGTACTTGCGCAGCACCCTGAACTGATGGCTTATCTGATTTACAGCGATCAGGATGGTAAGAATGCCGTTTGGTATTCGCCCTCGCTTAAGAATAAGATTCAGCAATAAAAGCGTATGGCTGTTCTCCAGATTTTTGATAAGCTGCTGCAGTTCCCTTTGTTCCAGGGTATGAGTCGCGACGATTTGGAGATTGTGGCTGGTCACACCCGTTTCGGATTCTTGAAGTTGAATGCTGGTAAGACCGTGATGAAATCGGGCGATAACTGTCATCAGCTTTATTTCCTGATAAATGGCAGTCTGAAAGTGCGCTCGTTTGCCGACGACTATGGCTATCATGTTGAGGAACAGATTTCGGCTCCTTATATCATTCAGTTGGAGGCGGTGTTTGGCTATAACCAGCGCTACACCCGCGATTTTATAGCCCAGACCGATGTGAACTTCCTGACGCTCGACAAGGAGGAGGTAGTGCGACTTACCGAAGATTTCCTGGTGTTCCGCTTGAATATGATTAACCATTTTGCCACTCAGACGCAGAAGCAGATGCGTCAGGTGTGGTACCGTGCACCCCAGTCGCTCGAGGACCGTGTGGTACGATTCCTTACCCAGCGTTGCTTGTATCCAGCCGGTCATAAAACGTTTAATATCCTGATGACCCGATTGGCCGAGGAGGTGAACGATAGTCGCCTCAATGTGTCGCGTATTCTGAACGATATGCAGCACCGTGGACTGATAGAGTTGAGTCGTGGTAAAATAGAGATTCCTCAGCTCGAACGCCTGCTTTATACCAAGTAGAAACGCCTATTCTTTGCGTTTTCAGCTTTTTTAATGTATTGTTTTGTAAAGTATCGGATTTTTGTCGTAACTTTGCATCGAAAATGCGAGAACGGGCTGCACCGTCCTTGCAATCCGAAAAGAGTTAGTATAATGATAAACGAAAAGAAAGCTAGAACGAACCCGTTCTTTGAACCTTATAACACACCTCACGACACAGCCCCATTCGACCGTATCCGCATGGAAGATTTCGAAGAGGCTATGTTGGAAGGCATCCGTCGCGACGATGAACAGATAGAGCGTATTATCAATAATCCTGCAAAACCTACATTCGACAATACCATTATCAGTGTAGATGACGAGAAGGATAAGGAGGGCTACTACGATCTGCTGGGTCGCGTTTCTACTGTATTCTTTAATTTGCTTTCGGCCGAGACCAACGACGAGATGGATGCGTTGGCTCAGAAGATGAGTCCCATCCTTACCAAGCATGCCAACGATATCCGTTTGAACGAGCGCCTGTTTGAGCGCGTAAAATATGTTCATCAGCATCATCGTAAGCTTACTGCCGAGGAGAAAATGCTGCTTGATAACTGCTACGATGGTTTTGTGCGTAGTGGTGCTCTGCTCGATGCCGCTGGTAAGGAGCGTCTGCGCCAGCTTACCGAAGAGGCTTCGATGCTTGGCTTGCAGTTCTCGCAGAATCTGCTAAAGGAGAACAAGGTCTTTACACTGCATATTACCGACGAGGCTCAACTTGATGGCCTTCCCGATACTGCTCGCGAGGCAGCAGCTTTGGCAGCCAAGGAGCAGCAGAAAGAGGGTTGGGTATTTACACTCGACTTCCCCTCGTATTCGCCCTTTATGACCTACAGCACCCAGCGCGAACTGCGCCGCCAGCTGTATATGGCTAAGAATACGGAGTGTATCCACGATAATACCGAGAATAATCTCGAGATATGTAAGCGACTCATCAACCTGCGTCGCGAACTGGCTCAGTTGCTGGGTCATAAAACTTATGCCGATTACGTGCTCAAGCACCGTATGGCAGGTAATGTGCGCAACGTATATAAGTTGCTTAACAACCTGATTGATGCCTACAAGCCCACAGCCATCAAGGAGGTAGAGGCTATCGAGAAAATGGCACGCAAGCTGGAGGGCAACAACTTTAAGCTCGAGCCATGGGACTTTTCGTTCTATTCGCACAAGCTGCAGCTTCAAAAGTATAATCTCGATGCCGAGATGCTGCGCCCATACTTCGAACTCTCGAAGGTGATTGACGGCGTGTTTGGATTAGCCAATCGTCTGTACGGTATCACCTTTAAGGAGAACAAGGATATCCCCGTTTATCACCCTGATGTAAAGGCTTACGAGGTGTTTGATGAGGATGGCTCGTTCCTGGCTGTATTCTATGCCGATTTCCATCCCCGCAAGGGTAAGCAGGGTGGAGCCTGGATGACCGAATACCAGGGCCAGTGGAAAGAACGTATCGACCAGAAGAAACCTTTTGGCGATGATAATATGCGTAATGTGCGTCCCCACGTCAGTGTGGTGATGAACCTTACTAAACCTACCGAGGAGAAGCCCGCCCTGCTTACATTGGGCGAGGTGGAGACCTTCCTGCACGAGTTCGGACACTCATTGCATGGCATGTTTGCCAACACCCGTTTCGAGAGCCTGAGTGGCACCAACGTGTGGTGGGACTTTGTGGAGCTGCCCTCGCAGTTTATGGAGAATTTCTCGATCGAGAAGGAGTTCCTGCGCACCTTTGCCTTCCACTATCAGACAGGCGAGCCTTTGCCCGATGAACTCATCGACCGCATTGTAAAGAGTCGTAACTTTAATGTGGCTTACGCTTGCATGCGTCAGGTTAGCTTCGGTTTGCTGGATATGGCTTACTACACCCAGAAGGATGAGTTTACAGCCGATATCATTCAGTTCGAGAAGAAGGCTTGGGAGAAAGCCATGGTGCTGCCTCAGTTGCCCGATACCTGTATGACGGTGCAGTTCTCGCACATTATGGCAGGTGGCTATGCCGCTGGCTATTACAGCTACAAGTGGGCCGAGGTGCTCGATGCCGATGCCTTCAGCGTGTTCAAGAAACATGGCATTTTCGACAAGAAGACAGCCAGCAGTTTCCGCGAGAACATCCTGTCGAAAGGTGGTACCGAAAATCCGATGACATTATATAAACGTTTCAAGGGTGGCGAACCCACCATTGACGCATTACTTAAACGAAATGGAATCAAAAAACGACAAGCAAAGTAAACTTGACGTACGCTATCTGCGTATGGCACGTATTTGGGCTGAGAACTCCTACTGCAAGCGCCGTCAGGTTGGTGCGCTGGTGGTAAAGGATAAGATGATTATCAGCGATGGTTACAACGGCACTCCCAGCGGCTTTGAGAACGTGTGTGAGGACGACGACAACGTAACCAAGCCTTACGTGCTGCATGCCGAGGCCAATGCCATTACTAAACTGGCGCGTAGCAATAACAACAGCGATGGCGCCACCATCTACATTACCGCTTCGCCATGCATCGAGTGTGCCAAGCTTATCATCCAGGCTGGTATCAAGCGTGTGGTTTATGGCGAGAAATACCGCCTCACCGATGGCATCGAGCTGCTTGAGCGTGCTGGCATCGAGGTTATCTATATTGGATTAGAAGATAAATAAAAAATGAGTAAGAATAGAACTAATCGTTTCATGCCTTTGCTTATGGCCGTATGTGTGGTTGTGGGTATTGTTATCGGAACGTTTTATGCCAACCATTTCTCAGGCAACCGCCTGAATATCATCAACTCGAGTGGTAACAAGCTCAACAACCTGCTCCATATCATCGACGATCAGTATGTGGATACGGTGAACATCAACGAGCTGGTTGAGAAAGCCATGCCTCAGATTCTGGCTGAGCTCGATCCCCATTCGGTTTACATCAGTGCCCGTGATGGCGAGATTGCCAACGACGACCTGCGCGGCTCGTTCTTTGGTATCGGTATCGAGTTTACCATCCGTCAGGACACCATCCGTGTGCAAAACGTGATTGGTAATGGTCCTGCCGAGCGTGCCGGTATGCTGGCTGGCGATAAGATTGTTGAGGTTGACGATTCGGCCTTTGTAGGTAAGAAGGTTACCAACGAGGAGGCCATGCACCGCCTTAAGGGTCCAAAGGATACCAAGGTTAAACTGGGCGTTATCCGCTATGGCGAGAAGAAAATCCGTCATATTACCATTACCCGTGGCGAGATTCCTACCAAGAGCGTTACCGCTTGCTACATGCTCGACGACGAGTGTGGCTATATCAAGATTCGTAACTTTGGCGAGAATACCTATCCCGAATTGCTGATTGCACTGGCCAAGCTGTCGCAGCAGAGTTTCAGCAATCTGGTTATCGACCTTCGTGGCAACACCGGTGGCTATTTAGAGTCGGCAGTGCAGATTGCCAACGAGTTCCTGTCGCGTGGCCAGCTGATTGTTTACACCCAGGGGCGTGCTTTCCCACGTCAGGATTACCGTGCCGATGGTCGTGGTTCTTATCAGCGCCTGCCTCTGGTAGTGCTGGTCGACGAGAGTTCTGCTTCGGCTTCTGAGATTTTGGCAGGTGCCATTCAGGATAACGATCGTGGTACCATTATCGGTCGCCGTTCGTTTGGTAAGGGTTTGGTTCAGAAACCTATGGAGTTCAGCGACCACTCAATGATTCGCCTCACCATTGCTCGTTATTATACCCCATCTGGTCGTTGCATCCAGAAGCCTTATAACAATGGCAACCATTACGACGACGATTGGTTGACCCGTTATCAGCATGGCGAGTTCTTCTCAAAGGATAGCATTAAGAATACAGGTCCCGAGTACCACACCAACAATGGTCGTATTGTGTACGGCGGTGGCGGTATCACTCCTGATATCTTTATTCCTGAGGATACCCTTGGCGTTACCTCTTACTACAAGGAGGCTGCCATGTCGGGTCTTATCCTGCAGTTTGCATTTACCTATACCGACGATAACCGTGCCAAGCTGGGTGCGATTACCAACGTAAAGGAGATGGAAACCTATCTGAAACGCCAGAATATTGTTGAGCAGTTTGTAAACTTTGCTGACAAGAACGGACTGAAGCGTCGTAACCTGATGATTCAGAAGTCGTACAAGTTGCTCGAGCGCTTTGTAGTAAGTCGAATTATCTATAACATCCATAACGAGCAGGCCTGGACCGAGTATCTCAACCAGAACGATCCTGTGATTGATGAGACTCTGAGACTGTTCCATTCCGAGGGCGCATTCCCTCAGAAACCGATGCCCAAAACCAAGGGCAAGCAGGTGGCAAAGATTGCCGACAGTCGCGAAATCAGGTTGCTCAGTAAAATGATAGCTCATGCTTAATAAGAACGCACTTCGCGCCCTGATGCGCGAACGTAAACAGCAGTTCACTCAACAACAGTTGGGTGAACTGTCTGCTACTGTGGTATCCCATATGAGGGAGTATCTCATGTTGATGGACAACATTGTGGCCTATTACTCGCTTCCCGACGAAGTATGTACCCATCAGTTGCTCGACGAATTGCTGGCAGCAGGCAAAAACGTTTACCTGCCTAAGGTGGTAAGCGATACCGAGATGGTGCTGTGCCGATATACGGGGCGTGATAGTCTGCAGAAGGGGGCTTTTGGTATTATGGAACCAACGGGTCCGGTTATGCCAAAAGAGAAGTACAACGATATTAAAGTTGTGCTGGTGCCTGGTGTGGCTTTTGATAAGGAAAACCGCCGCCTGGGTCGCGGTAAGGGCTATTACGATCGTTTCCTGAGTTCATTCTCTCAGCCGCGATGCGCTGTGTTCTATGGTGTCTGCTTTGATTTCCAGCGTGTAGATGCGATTCCCGCCGACGAACACGATGTGTGTATGGATGGCTTGATTAGTTAAACCTTACATCGGCTATTACCTGAGTGCCCACATGGGCATTCAGTTTGTTTACTATCTCTCTGCGCATCATCGATAGGTCAGCCCTCATGGCAGGGTTGGTCAGATGTACGTATAGTGTTTGGTTTCTGATGTACATACTCTCGGTGTAGTTGGCCACAAATTCGCCAACCACCTCGGCCCACGAGTCCATCAGTCGTTTCTGCAACAAGGGCGTCTCCAGTCCCTGTGCTCTCAGATTCTTCAGAATCAAATCTTTTACATTATGTACGTCGCGCTTAAACATCTTTCTGCGTTTCTGTTATTTCTCCCTTATCTACGTGGAAAATCTTATAGTCCAGCGTCTGCCGGCTCAGTATCAGGTCCAGGTGGTCGCGATTGGTATCGGTAATAAAAATTTGTCCGTAATCATCGCCTGCCACCAGTTTTACTATTTGCTCCACGCGCTGGGCGTCCAGCTTGTCAAAAATATCGTCGAGCAACAGTAGTGGGGTAGTCTTCGAATTGGTACGCTTCAGGAAGTCGAACTGTGCCAGCTTCAGGGCAATCACAAACGTCTTGTTCTGCCCCTGACTGCCTTCGCGTTTCATCAGGTGCCCGCCTAAGGTTATCTCCAGGTCGTCGCGGTGTACACCATGCAGCGAGTAACCTATGGCACGGTCCTTGAATCGGTCGCGCTGTATCACCTCCAACAGCGGACCGCGCTGGCAATGCGACACGTAGTTCAGTGCCACCTGTTCGCGATTACCCGAGATGGTTTCGTGAATGCGCTGGAAGATAGGTGTCAACTCCTCAACAAATGCCTTTCTGCTCTTGTAGATGCGCTCCCCCTCGTAGGCCATCTGTTCCTCAAACAGGCTGATTACATCCAGGTTGGGCTCCTCGTCAAGTTTCAGCATCGCATTACGCTGCTGCAGGGCCTTGTTATAGCGGTTCATGGCCTCCATATAGCCATGTTCGTATTGGGCAATCACCATGTCCATCAGGCGGCGTCGTTCCTCGCTGCCACCCTCAATCAGCAGGGTGTCTGATGGCGATACCACCACCACCGGTATCAGTCCGATATGCTCCGACAGTCGGCGATACTCCTTCTTGTTGCGCTTAAAGTGTTTTTTAGTGCCTCGCTTCATGCCACAGTAAATGTGCAGGTCGCCCTCGTAGGCGCCCTCCAGCACAAAGAATTCGGCCCCATGACGTATCACTTGCGAGTCGATAGGATTATTGGCCGAATGGCAGAACGACAGGTAGTAAATCGCATCCAGCACATTGGTTTTTCCCACCCCGTTCTGTCCTATCAGACAGTTGATTTTGGGCGAGAAATCCAGTGTGGCCTCTGCTATGTTTTTGTAGTTGATGACCGATAACTTTTCTAGAATCATAGTGCAAAGGTAGCGTTTTTTGGGCATTGATGCTAAGGATTAACACAGATTAATAAATATTTTCCGCAAAAAAATATAAAATGTGTGTCTTTTTTAGTAACTTTGCACCCGATTTTTGGAAATTTAAATATAAATATTATAATGGCAAATACAACAAATCAACAGCAGGCCGCCCAGACAGCTGAGCAGAGCCTGAATCAGAGTGAGGCTTTCTTCTTTAAGTACAAGAAGGCCATTGGTGCTGCCGTAGCAGCAATTGTAATCATCATCGCTGGTGTGGTTCTGTACAAGACCTACGTTAGCGGTCCTAAGGAGGTTAAGGCTAGCACAGCTATCGCCAAGGGTCAGGAGCTCTTCATGGCAGGCGATTATCAGAAGGCTTTGAATGGCGACAGCGCCAGCTTCAAGGGCTTTGTAAAGCTCGCCGACGAGTTCAGCAGCACAGCAGCTGGTAACCTGGCAAACCTTTATGCCGGTCTCTGCTACGCTAAGCTTAACAAGTGGGAGGATGCTGCTAAGTACCTCGAGGAGTTCGATGGTGCCGACGATCAGATGATTTCTCCAGCTGCCGAGGGTGCTCTGGGTAACGCTTATGCACACCTGAACCAGCTCGACAAGGCTGTATCACACCTGAAGAGCGCTGCCGAGAAGGCCGACAACAACTCTTTGTCGCCCACCTTCCTTATCCAGGCTGGTGAGATTCTCGAGAGCCAGGGTAAGAACGATGAGGCCCTGAAGCTGTATCAGGAGGTTAAAGAGAAGTACTTCAACTCTATGGCTTATCAGACTATCGATGGCTATATTGAGCGTGTTTCATCAAAATAATCTCCATGGCTACTAAAAACTTATCGGAATACGATATTACCACAGTGCCCGACGCTTCGAACATGATCTTCGGAGTTGTCGTGGCCGAGTGGAATCCCGAAATAACTGGCGCCCTGCTCGACGGATGTGTTAGCACACTCGAAAAGCATGGCGCTTTGCCTGAAAATATCCATGTTAAGACGGTGCCTGGTAGCTTCGAGCTGATTTATGGCGCTCACCAGATGACCCTTAATGATGGTTACGATGCCGTCATTATTCTTGGTTGCGTGATTCGTGGCGAGACTCCTCACTTCGATTACATCTGCCAGGGCGTTACCGAGGGTGTGGCTCGTCTTAATGCAACAAGCAATATCCCTGTAGTCTTCGGTTTGCTCACCACCAACGACCAGCAGCAGGCACTCGACCGTGCCGGTGGCCGCTTGGGTAATAAGGGTGATGAGTGTGCCGTTGTAGCCATCAAGATGGCAAAGTTCTAATCTAATCTAACGCATATTATGAAAAAGGTTTTTGTTCTTCTGTTAGTCGTGTGCTTCAGTGTGGGCATTGCCCAGGCTCAGCAAGCCACGAAGAGTGAGTTACATCAGCGTGCCGAGAGCGAAATGCAGAAAGGTAGTGTGGCAGGTGCCCGCTTTAGCTTTATCCGCGCTTTCGAAGAGTACACCCGTCAGGGCCAGTTAAAGGTTGGCATGGAGTGTGCCACTCGTGGTGCTGCTTTGTATTACAAGGATAACTATTGGAAAGAGGCTTTCGATTTGCTTCGCCGTGCCGATGCTGAGATTGATGCACGTAGCAAGAATGCTAAGGAGAAGGCTGCCCTCCATTACATCATCACTAAAGAGCGCTTGGCCATGTACATCAAGCTGCGCAAGAGTGATAGCGCCAAGGATCAGCTTGGCCTGATGGAGACCCAGGTTACCTACGCTGCCGACGAAGAACTCAAGAACGACCTTCTTTATAATAAAGCCGTATATCATTACTCATTCGGACAGAATGCCCAGGGTAATGAGGTGTTCAAGGAGATGGCCGGTAAGCTTACCGCCTCTAAGCAGTACGACAAGGTTGACGAGGTTTACAAAACCCTGATTGCCAATGCCCGTCGTAGTGGCAATGCCAATATGGTGGCACAGTCGTACAGCAACTATCTGGCTTGGAAAGATTCGGTTAACACCTTGAAGCATGCCGATGAGATTGGCGCACTGAAAAAGCAGATTTCTGACAACGAGGCTAAGATCGACGATCAGGCCAGCTCGCTCACAGCGCGCCAGGCCATTATCGTAGGTCTGTGCATCCTGGCAGTAGCTCTGGCTGCAGGTTTGGTATTGGGTGGTATTGTATTGATGCGCTTTATCCTGCTTACCCGTAAGCAGAAGAAGCTCATTAACCTGGCCAACGAGAACAATGCCCTCAAGGCCAAGTTCATCAGCAATATCTCAGCCCAGCTTAATCCTACACTCCACAAGCTCGATGCCAAGATTCCCGAGGTTAAGGCCCTGCTCGATTTCTCTGAGCATATCGCCACCCTCTCTGATCTTGAGAACACCATCGATCAGGGGGTAGAAACAGCCGATGTACAGCTCACCCCATTCTGCAACGAGCTGGTCGACGCTATCAAGAGCAAGGTTAACCCAGGCGTGGTAGTAAAAACTAACGTGCCCGCCTTGAGCGTTAATATGAATAAGGAGTATGTACAGCATATCCTGCAGCACCTGCTGGCTAATGCTGCTATCTATGCTCCAAAGGATGGTACTATCTGGTTGGAATACAAGAAGCGTGGTGCACACGTTCACCAGTTCCTGGTATCTAACACCGGCGAGCCTATCCCCGAGGATAAGCGCGACGACGTATTCAAGCCATTTACCGAGGTGAAGGACTTTACCGAGGGCGACGGTCTTGGCTTGCCTATCTGTAAGCAGATGGCCATCAAGATGAAGGGTGACCTCGATATCGATCCCGAGTTCACCAAGGGTACACGCTTTGTGCTGTTGTTACATTCTTAAGCAAACAACTACACCTTTTATAACTTTACAGTTGATATGTCCACCAGCCCATTGACTATTGCATAGATGGTCAATCCGGCTGGTGAATGTATTTGTAGCTTGCGGGCTATGTTGCGGCGGTGGGTAATCACCGTGTTGATTGATATACACAAGTGATCGGCTATCTCCTTGTTCGACATACCCTGCACCAGCGAAATAATCACATCCTTTTCACGGTCGCTCAGCGCATCGGGATTCTGTGCGGTGGCATTGCCAAACACCATACCCGAAATGTTGCGTGTCACGTCCTGCTGCTTGGTAATCTGCTCCAATCGGCGGATGGCAGGCACAAAAATATGGTCCTCAACCATCGCGTGCTGGCGCAACCAAACCTCGTTCTCGTAAATATCGTGCAGTGTGGCGGTAAGCTGGTTGTTGTGCAGTCCGTCCTGTGGCAGATATTTAATAATCAGCAGTTTCAGCTCGCGCAATTTCTTGTCGGCAGCACCGTGGTGCTTCGAGAATGTCTCTACGTTGTAATCATTGGCAGGCTCGCCATCTATCAGCTGCTGTACGTAGGGGAACAAGGTTTTCTGCTCGTACTGCATGTGGCGACGTATCTCGTGGGCATACTCGTCGTAGAATTTCAGTATCAGTCGGCCCAGCGAGTCGTTCTCATCCAGACTCTCGCTCAGCTCTCTGCGAATGTAAGGCAGCTGGAACTCCAGAAAATAGGCGTGGCTGGCCTGCAGATAGTGCAGCAGGGTAGGCACGCTGATCTGTTCGTCGTTGTCAAACTCACCATAACCGTTCATGGCGAAGTTCACCACTGCCAGGAATGTGTAGGTGTCCACATCATTGTCTTCGCAGGTTTCGCGTACCGTCTTATCTCCAAAACCCAGGTTTATGCCAAAGCTTCCAAGTGCCTGCAACAAATCGTAGTTATCGCGGATCAGTGATATCATTTTATCGTCCGCTTCATACATCTTCTGATTCTTCATTTCCTTACCTGTATGCCTATTAATGATTACGGGTGCAAAATTAATACTATTTTTCGATATATACAATACTTATTATTAGGTATTTTTTTGCTGCTTGCTGCACGTTTCTCAATTATTCTTCGTACCTTTGTGCCCAAAAGTAAGTAACTATATGAACCAGAAACTATCTCACATAGATTTCGAACAGGCTGGGGCCGACGTGTTCTGTTTTGATAACGGAACGCAGGTGCGCGAGTATCATGCCATCATTCGCGTGCAGCAGGCGTGCCTTCCGTTTGCCCAGCAGGTCGAGGCTGTGCTGAATGCCTACAACAGCTTGCTGGCCCAGTTGCCTGGTGCGCAAGCCGTATTTAAACGTTATTTTTTAAGCGATGCAGCCAATCAGGCCGACGCTATAGTAGTAAACGATGTTACCGACTGTGCCAAGAGCATTATCCAGCAGGCTCCTTTGGATGGTACCAAGGTGGCGCTGTGGGTGTGGCTCATGACCGATGTGCAAACCTCTATGACGCAGAGTGAGCTCTATGAGGTTAGTCACGGCCAGTTCCGCCATCTGTTTAATGCCTCGGCTCATAACCTGGCAGCCAACTCCGAGTATCAGATGCGCCTGCTCTTCAACGAGTATATCATGCAGCTGGCTCAGGAGCGCTGTACGCTGGCCGATAACTGTATCCGTACCTGGCTGTTTGTCAACGATATCGACTTGAACTATGGTGGTGTGGTACGTGCCCGCAATCAGGTGTTCTTCACCCAGGGGCTTACTGTCAATACCCACTTCATTGCCTCTACCGGTATCGGTGGTCGCCAGCAGGATCCTAATGTGCTCGCCCAGATGGATAACTATGCCATCGCTGGCGTGCGCCCCGAACAGGTGCATTATCTCTATGCGCCTACCCATCTTAATCGCACCAGCGATTATGGTGTATCGTTCGAGCGAGGCACCATGGTAAGCTATGCCGATCGCCGCCATGTATTCATCTCAGGTACCGCCTCTATCAATAATAAGGGCGAGGTGATGTATCCCAACGATATCGTGAAACAAACCCAACGTATGTGGGAGAATGTCGAGGCACTGCTGGTCGAGGCCGATTGCAATTTCGACGATGTAGCCCACATGATTGTTTATCTGCGCGATGTGGCCGATTATCAGCTGGTGCGCAGTCTCTATGCCGAACGGTTCCCAGGCAAACCCTGTGTCATCGTTCATGCGCCGGTGTGCCGCCCCGGGTGGCTCATCGAGATGGAGTGCATGGCCGTTAAGGCCGTGTGCTTGCCCAACATGCCTCAGTTCTAGTAGCCTTTTAGCATGAAACCCCTTCGCTTGGCCTTCAAGCTGCTGGCAGCCTTCCTGCTGCTGGTAGTATTGTTGGTGGGTGCAGGTGTGGTGCTGGTAAATACCAAGGCTTTCCAGCAGCGCGTGCTTAAGCAAACCACCCAGATGCTGAGCGAGCGCCTGCAAACGCAGGTAAGTATCGATAGTGTCGATATCCGCTTTATGGCACAGCAGCTGCGCCTGTACGGACTGCATGTAGCCGACCAACAGCAGCGCCCCCTGCTCACTGTCCGCCAGGCTGGGGTAGATGTAGATATCAGCGAACTGCTGGGTAATAAGTTTACCATCAAGGATGTCGAGTTGTCGGGGGCCCGCGCCCTGTTGCTCAAGCCCTCCAAGGATTCGGTATCCAACTTCCAGTTCATCATCGATGCCTTTAAAAAGCAACCCAAGGCCAAACGTGATACCACTGTGGCGCCCCGCAAGCGTATCCAGTTCGATATTCACAGCGTGCGCCTGAATGATATCCAGGTAACCTATAATCAGCTGTCGTTGCAGCTCGCCCAGGCCCTCATCAAGGGGCGCAAGGGTAAGTATCAGGCGCAAGCCCAGTTGCAGCTGGCTACCGATAATCACAAGCCCCGCAAAAATGCAGGCAAGCCCAAACGCGGATTCTTCGATGTAGGTCATCTCAATGTCACCTGCCATTTCAAGGCCGCTATCGATGCCACCGAAAAAGACACTCTCCGCTTAAATCTCTCTGAGTTGCAGGCCCGCGATTCCATTACCGGTATCGATATCCGCAACCTGCAGGCCCAGGTGCGCTTGGCAGGTAAAAAGCTGCTTTTAAACAATGTGCAGGTACAGCAAAAGCACACCCAGCTGCACATTGCCCATGCTGCTATGCAATTGCCCAGTAAGCGCGATAGCATCCCCCTCAGTTTCAGTACAGGCCCCATCGCTGGCACCGTTTATCTCCAGGATATCTCGCGTGCCTTTGCCCCCGTGCTCAGTAAGTTCACGCTGCCCCTCCAGCTCAGCTGTACTATGAGTGGTAATCAGGATGTGCTCAGCTTCCGTCAGGTAAAGGTTGGCACCGCCGATAAACGCCTGGCCATCACTGCCACCGGCGATATCACCAACCTCAAGAGCAAGGAAAAGCTCACCGTGCTGTTTCATGTCAACCGGATGACGGCCAAGAGTGGTATCAAGGAGCGCATCATCAGTCAGTTCCCCGTTAAGCGCCTCATGATGGCGCAGCTTCATAACTTAGGTAATATCAGCTATGTGGGTAGTTTCCGTGTCATCCGTAAGGAAGAGCGCTTCTGGGGCACCCTTGGCACCGCCGTGGGTAGTCTTAAGTTCCAGTTCTGGCTCGACGAGCGCAACAAGTATGTCGTAGGTAATGCCAGCACCCGGAAGTTGCATTTTGGTAAGGTCATGGGCATGAAGGATGTCGGTCCCCTGGCAGCCAAGGCCGATTTCAAGATTGATATCAGCAAGCCCCGCACCGCCGCCATGCGTCGCAAGTTGGGTGGCAAACTGCCTATAGGTGCTGTTAATGCCACCATCGATGATTGCAGTTATAAAGGCGTTCATGTGCGCAATGTGGCCGTTACTGTAAATAGCAATGGCGCTGAGGCTACAGGCGATGTTATCCAGCGTGGCAACTGGCGCGACATCTCCTGTTCATTCTCGTTTACCGATACCAACCAGATGCACAAGCTCAAGGTAAGTCGTGGTCGTATGAAGTTTCATAAGATGACCGACGAGGCCAAGCAGGCCAAACGCGAGCGCAAAGAGGCCCGTAAAGCCGAGCGCCAGGCCAAGCGCGACGCCAAGAAAGCCGAGAAAGCCGCCAAGAAAGCCGAGAAATCAAAGAAAAAGTCGTTTTTGTTTTTTTAGCGCCAATTACTTGCAACTTTCAAATATCTTTCGTATATTTGCCCCAATCTAATCGTTAACATATTATTTATACTAAAACTAAAAGCTTATGAAAAAACTATTATTACTATTGTTGGCTATGGTTGCTTTTAGTGCAACGGCCGATGCGCAGGGCTTTCTGAAGAAGTTGAAGGATAAAGCCCTCGAAAAAGCAAAAGACAAGATTGAGAACAAGGTTGAGCGCACCGTTGATAAGGAGATGGATGCAGTGCTCGACGGTAAAAAATCCGAGAAAACATCGAAAGCTAAAAAGCAAGCCGAGGATGCAGCCGAAGCGGTCGACGACACCCCCGATGCCGTAGGTCAGAACCAGAAGAGCGACTTTGTTCGTGGTAGCGTCATTCTGTTCCAGGACGACTTTGCTAACGAGCAGATGGGTGAGTTCCCTTCAAAATGGGATGTCAGTGATGGTAGCTTGGAGACAGCCTCTATTAATGGTAAGAAGTATGCGCACAGTAATGCCCCCGACTCACGATTCTCGCCGCTGATGGAGAATATGAAGTCGTACCTGCCCGATGTGTTCACCCTCGAGTGGGATGAGTTCTTCTGTAAGGCTGGCGATATCCCCGATTTCCCCTTCGAGTTCCAGTTCCTTGATGCAAGTGGCAACCAGACGGGCCATATATATCTGCGCTATCGCCCAGGCAATCCCGATTGTTATGGCAACTATACCTTTAAGAAGGGTGGTGGTATCGATCAGAATGTTGGTGGCAGCATGGATTGGGATCATTTAAAGCAATACACCAAGGTTGGTCAGTGGAATCATTTCGCCATCTCGTTCAACAAGCGTGCTTTTAAGTTCTACCTCAATGGCACGCGCATCATCAATCTGCCTAATGTAGCAGCCCCTGCTCGTTTCGAGTTCATTATCCAGGACGAGAATCCCTATCGTGGCGTTGCCAATGTGGTGCTTGCCAAGGGTGCAGTAGAGCTCTATCAGCGCCAGACTACCGATCTCTCAGCTGTAGAGAAAGCCATCGCCGAGACGGGTAAGTTCGTCACCAATAATATCCTGTTCGAAACGGGCAAGGCTACCCTGAAGCCCGAGTCGATGGAGGAAATTCAGAAGGTGGCCGACTATATGAAGAAGAACCCCAGTGTGCGTTTCGAGGTGCAGGGCCATACCGATAATCAGGGCTCCGATAAAATCAACGATCCCCTTTCGCAGCAGCGTGCCGAGGCCGTTGTTAAGGCACTCGCTCAGTTAGGTTGCGACGAGTTCAACCTCCGTGCCGTAGGCAAAGGCAGTCACGAACCCGTAGCCGATAACAAGACCGATGCCGGCCGCGCCCAGAACCGCCGTGTGGAGTTTATTAAGAAATAACAAGTACCGATATGAAAAAACACTTAGTAATGCTGGCTGCCTTGCTCATGATGGGCACAGCAGGCGCCAATGCTCAGGGATTTCTGGGCAAACTAAAACAAAAGGCACAGCAAGCCGTTATCGGTAAAAAAGCAACTGCCGAGATAAGCGAGGCTGTGCAGGACGAGAGCGATGAGCCTGCCGACCCATCTAAGTTGGCTGTGGCCGCTGGCGACGATATCGTGCCTAAGCGTAAAACCCCTACAGTTACGTGGGATGGAACCTTTACCCCCTCATCGGCCTCGTCGGCTTCGGCTTTGATGGCCGAGCTGCCACAGTTGCCATCGGCCGAGAAGATGGCCCGCAGCACCATGGAGGAGCGCGATGCCTATGCACTTAAGATAGCCCGCGTTGTGGCCCGTGCCGAGCAGTTGCAGGAGGGTGCCAACGGATGCTCCGATGCCGATATGGAAGCCCTGCGCCAAAAGTGGGAGCGCAAAGTGCAGGATATGTTTGGCCTTACCAAAGAGGAGATGGCTATCCTGAACGATGAGAACGCGCCCGACTCGAAGAAGGAGCCCATCCAGCAAAAAGTGATGGCTAAAATCATGGGTGGCAATGTTAACATGAGCGAGATGGAACGCTTTGAGAAGATGAGCGAGAAAGAGCAAGAGGCTTACATCAAGGCTCACCCCGATTTTGTACAGAAGATGCAGAAGATGGCCATGAATGCTGGCAACTTTAGCAAGCAGATGCAGCAAACTACAGGTGCCCTTACAGGCTATGAGGCTAAGGTGGGACAGCTGGCTCAAAACTTTGCTAAGGTGATTACGCGCGAGGCCAATCACGATTACAGTGCCATTGGCAAAAAGTACGATAGTAAGTTGCAGAAGCTTTACGAGCAGATATGTGGTATAGATGATGCAGCCAAGATTGATGCCCTTTATGATGAGGCCGATCAGTTGCTGTACAACTATCGTTTAGAGGCTGCCAAGGAGTATCGCGCCTCGCTGCTGCGCCTGATTTCCGAGCACAAGAAGTTTGCTGCCGAATATACCCGCTTGTCGCGTGAGGTGGTTGCCAGTGGCGATCTGCCAGAATGTGCCATCGGTCGTGCCGACCTGAATAGCGTGATTGCCGTGGGCAACATCTTAGACCAGGCCTATAAGGATCTGCCCGAGCTGCAGGCATCGCCCGTTTGTCAGGAAACCGTCTACGAACTGCCAAAAGGCTGGACATTTGGTGCCTGGGAGTGTCGTGGCTACATTGGTGGCGTAAACGATTTTAAATCACCTGGTGGCAACTGGCCTTTGTTGGCCCAGAGCGCTGAGGCTGGCGAGTATGCAGTAGTCGAGAATGGCAAGTTCCGCAAGATTAACGAGGATGAGCTGAAGGCCATTAATAAAAAGGCCGATGCCCGACTGAAGAAGGGCGCTAATTCAGGCACTAACCCACCTTATGGTGTTTATAAGAGTCGTAGTGGCAAGCGCGTTGTAGAGTACTCTAAAACGGGCGAGATTATCCTGAATGGTATGACCACCTACGCTCCAGCGGCCTTCACTGCTAACCCCGATCGTTTAGAGTGGATTATCTTCGATGAGGGTAAGATTGTAAAGTGTACTTACAAACTGTAAAATGGTAGGTTTGCGCTATCTCATACTGTGGTTGCTGCTCTTTATGGGCAGCACCACTGTTTTTTCCACACGTTATCAAAAAGTGTTTGGTAGCGATTGGACCTCGGCAGCACGTTATGTGGCCGATCACCACGCCGAGTGGCAGCAGGAGTTTGCGCCCTTTGGTGTGGATTCACGTTTGGCCGAGGCTATCGTGTTTCCAGAGCTTATCCGCTATTCCATGTGGCAGGACGAGATAGAGCGAGCCGCCGTTAATGGCCTTTATGTTACCAAAGGCAGTCAGGGTGCCGACTTCTCTATTGGTCGGTTCCAGATGAAACCCTCGTTTGCCGAGCAGGTAGAGCAGGCGTGGAACCGTTCTTCGTTATCCAAGCAATACGGCTTTGTGTTCAACCTGCAGCCCAACAACCAAGCCCGTCGCTCGCGCATTCGCCGACTCTCCACCATGCAAGGCCAGTGCCGTTATCTGGCCATTTTTATCTTGTTACAACAGCAGCGCCATCCCCAGTTGTCCCGTTTGTCGCACAAGGACCAGGTGCGATTCTTAGCCACCGCCTATAACCGCTCCTTTACCGCCTCCTATAGTCAGATACGCAAAATGCAGCACCACCGCCATTACCACACCGATGTTATCAAAACCCGCAGCACCCGCCTTTACTGCTATGCCGATATCGCCGTAGCGTATTACAATCAAATATAGAGCTCACAGACCATGCTGTGGGCTCTATCTCTTTTAATGGTTAATGGTTCGTGGTTGTTGTTCAACCTGCCATGCCGCTCGGCTATGCCGCTTGGCTTGTCCAAGAACTTGTGGCGCTTCGGGGCTAAGCCCCGATGCACGATGTCGCGCCCAGGGCCGTTACAATCGCTGTAGCGATACTGGCAATCATCTGCACGATAAACTTTAATGTTTCTTTCTTTGTCATAGCTTTTAATGTTTAATGTTTAATGGTCAATGGTCAATGGATAGGGTGGGGCTTTCGCCCCAAACCCTTAGTCTCCGATGGGCTCATTATGGTTTCCACCGCCACCGGTATTGCCACCAGTGTTTCCACCGGTATTACCACCGTTCGATGGCTGGTCGGGATCCTCGATATCGCCGCTATCACCGCTGGTCACACGCTTCAGCACTTTGCCATCCTCGTCCAGGCAGGTAATCTGGATGCTGGTATTCTTCAGCTCGTCCTTAACGTCCACGTTAGGGGTAAAGATAATGCGACGAACACTGATCAATCCAGTCTTTACGTCCTCCAGGTTCTCAACGGCCTTACTGCGCACTCCGAATCGCATGGTACCCAGACCTGGCAGTGGTACTGAGTGACCCTCGGTGGCCCACGTACGGATTACTTCACCTGCAGCATCCCAAGCTGCCTTAATTACACCTGCAGAGATACCCGAGTGGGTGGCTGCCTCTGCGAACACTTTCTTCTCCTGGATAGGGCTATACAGCTCAGGACGCATAATGAATCGCTTACCAGGTTTGTTGCCGATTTTAAGCTCTCGGCGCTGAGCAATTACTTTAATCGCCATACTTCTAAAATTTTTAATGGTTAATGTTTGATATTTTCAATAATCTCGCTTTGCCGCCTTGGAGTGCAGATTTCAACCGCTATTAGTACTTTCAATTGTTACTATTAATGCGCGCAATTTCTAGATTTAATTCTCGCAATTTTTAGCCTTAATGCCGCTGCTCTTACTCTCTCAATTTGACAATGCAAAGGTACGAAAAATTCAGCATATATACAAGCGTTTGTTCATTTTATTTTTAATTTATTTCTACATAGATTTACCACTACCGAGCACCTAACGTCCTAACGTTCTAACATTGCGATTTCTCAATTATCCCATCACCTATCAATACTCTCTATAAATATATATTATTATATTATATATTATAATATATAATATAATAATATATATTCTAATAAGCACGTTAGTTACTACCTAACAAAATACCAAATGTTAGTTTGTTAGGTGGTTAGATGGTTAGGTGGATTGCTAATACGTTAGTCCAAACTGCCAAAGGGGGATGATGTTGGCATGGCCTGTTTCGATATCGTCTTTCACTACGTAGCCTTGGGCTGCATTTTGTATCTGTTTCTGCTTCTTACTTTTTCCGCCCACCTCAAAGGTCTTGCCGTCTATTTCGAAATCGCTTATTCGTGAACTGATGACATCAGTAGTTACACGCATCTGATTGTAGAAGAAAGTCTCGCGGATGTTGCCAATGTCGGTACTCTCATGTCCAAGTACATAGGCCAGGTTCGTGTTGTCAAGATATACTTTCTCTACCTTTCCTAAGCCACGTATGCCGCCAGTATCGTCGCGTAGTTGTCCTATCATACCAGCCTGTTCCATGTAGAGGAAGTAGTCGGGTAGCACGTTGCGACTTACACCTATAACTGTGGCCAACGACTCCATGACAGGTTTAAAGGGTACACTCTGTGCTATCACGGCCAGTAGCTTCTTTAGTTTGCGGCCTGTTGATGCGTTCATATTCGCATATTGGGGAATGTCTACCTCCATTGTTTGGTTGATAACCTGGCGCATACGCATCTCGTAGCCACCCTCGTTTGCAAATGGATAGTAGCCGTTTTTTAGATAATCCCTGAATAGTGGTAGAGGATGATTGATGGCATCAAGTTTCGCTTTATGCTCCAGGATATCGTTGATGGTATATACCGGGGCGTTTATGTTATGAAATAATGCCAGATATTCTCGGAAAGAAAGTCCCTGCATGGTATATATCAGCGTACGTCGGCTCAGGTCGGATGCTCCTTTTGTGATATCAAGTATGGATGAGCCTGTGAATCCAACCTTCAAGTCTGGATGAGAGTCATAGATGAGTTTCAATTCTCGCGACCAGTTCTCGTATTTATGAATCTCGTCGATGAATATCTGCTCACCACCGTCTTTTACAAACTCATCTACAGTGGCGATAAGTGTGTGGGTTGAGAAATACAGATGGTCGGCAGCTACATATAGCATGTGCCGCTTGTCTCTGTTCTCCTTGATGTATTGCAGGATCATTGTTGACTTTCCCACACCACGTGGGCCAACAAGTCCAAACATTCTCGACTCCCAACTCACCTGATCGTACATATACCGATGGAATGTTGAAGTGGTTAACTTCAACTGACTCTCCATGAATTCAATAAGCGAAATATCCATAATCGTTATATTTTTTTGCTGCAAATATAATAAAAATGCACTATGGTAGTGCATAAAACAATAGAAAAGTGCACTAAAATAGTGCAATTTAACGATTTTTTACGGAAAACCTTTGAAAATGAACTTTCTTGCTTAGCAAGCCCATGTGCTAAATTGTCTTAATATATTTCCTGCATCTTTTGTTAGGTGCAGGATTATTTGTACTTTTGTGTACTTAAATTAATTTGAATTAATCAATGGCTAAGAACAACAAAAACCAAATAGAGGTTGAACCGGTCACAAAATGTGACCAGTTAGGAATAATATTTGGACTGTTATAATAAGATATGTAATATATGGAAACAAAAGACATAAAACAACTTCAGTATGAAAACAAAAAACTGAAGAAGGAGTATGGTAGGCTGCTTGAAGAGATTCAGCGCTTATGGAGATTTAAGAAGGAAACAAAGCTGTTTTCTTCTGAGTATATGAAACGTCTGCAGCAGACTGACCTTAGGAAAAAGGTGTTTGAAGGTACTGACTTTACTATTTTTAAAGGCATTAATGAAAGCGATAGCAGGCAGTTTATGCTTTACAATATAGAAAAGATAATTGGTCAGCAGCCAAATGGTGATGCAGCCCAGAAGTACGTATCGCAAATATATGGTGAGAAAAAACTGTTGGATTTAGACGAACCATTCCCGTTTATACCTATGGAGAATGTGGATGGCTGGCTTCTTGATATGGTAAGGCTGATGGGATGCTTGATGGGGCAGAACCCTTGGGGAAAGTGCTTTTCGTTAAGATGGCTCAGCTCTAGGTTTGAGGCTGGAACTGGAGACGATCCGTATCAGTTCTCACCAGAAAACGAAGAACTTTTGTATTGGCTGGAGGTTACGGAATATAGAAGAATAGCTGCGCTTGTCGCCAAGATGGTAGAAAGTATAACTATGCTCGAATACCAGAGAATATCTTCGGCTGTTTATGATTATATATGGGAGAAACTACATGGCTTTATCCCTGATTGGGCCAATGTAGACCAATGTAATTCGTATATCAATAGCCTGCTTGATATAATAAATAATGTAAACGCCCATATCAAGGAAGGTGCACAACGTGGGCTCTGTATCGAAGAAGTTGGGCTGATTGACTCACTTTGGGGTGATGTGAATCATACCTACCATAAAGACTATTTAGCTGCAACTAAGGAGATTTGGCAGAAGATAAAGCCTGTTCGTGATAGTTTTTGTGATGGCGGCAGGAATCGAGAGAATTATCAATTATTCGTTAACGATATGCTTAAAATTGCTCTGCCGATTGCAGAGCAATACAATCTTGACATGGAACTTGACGATGAACATAGTCTACCGTTGAGTTATCTTAAGTATTGGTTGGAATCAATTTATTGTTACGATGATTACCGCCTTGAATAAAGAACCACTAATACCACGTGGCGACTATTCGCCAGTAGTACGTGATAGGATTAACCGGTTAAAGCAAGATGCCGATCGGTTATTCTCATTGGGTGCAGTTCGAAAGCGATGTCAGCAGGCTTTAGTGCAGTTTTACGCCAATCTTAAGCCAGAACCATACGTAGATCTGCGCACTCAGCTATCTAACAATAGGGAGTATCGCTTTGCGCAAAGTCTTACGCTTACCTATAGATCTACCAACGATAGACTGGTACAATGGGCAAAGGGGTGCATGAGCGAATATCTGCTGCAAGAAGCTATTGAGGAGCGCGAGCGGTTGATTGAGAATTTTGCGCGTATTAAACTTGCCAGCCGCTGGTATCAGATGAAAGACGATGATGAGGCTTGGCGTGTGTTCTCGCAAAACATACCCTATGACGATGCCGACAGGGAGAAAGAAATAGATGAGTTTTTTGAAACGCTGGATATCCTTTGTATCCTGACAGATGTGATTAACGGCCATGCTGCAGAGTACGGACTTGATGTAGACTACCATACGCGTACTTTGACGGGAGTTTTAGCCTCAGAAAAAGCGGTGAAATACTGGAAACAACTGGTAGAACAGCAGTTTGTTGACCAGCACTACATGCTATTGGCAAGCACTACTCGCCAGCAAGCAATGTATATTGCAGAACTATTTGCAGAAACGCTGGAACTGGAAGACAAATGGAAAACTTTTGAAGACTTCTGGGGTATCAACAATCTGGCCCAGGAGAAGTATAAATGCACAGAGTTAGGCAAGTTACCTGCCCGCTCTGATGTTATCGATATGATTTTCAAAGATTAATATAACTGCCTGATAATCAATATAAGTGTCCCCTATATAGTCCCTACTATAGCCCCTATTATAGCCCCTATATAGGGGCTTTTTTTGTTTTAATAGCCGTACCTTTGCCGTCGATAAGAATTTTATGTTTAATCCGAGTGGGGTGGGAGTCCTCTGAGGTGAAAAGCTGCAGCAATCATGCTCTTCTCACAAAACACTTGGAAAAGATGAAACAAGTAGTATTGCGTATCGACGACGCAGCTTTTGAGAAGTTTATGGGTATGGTAGATCTATGCCCGATGGTTGAGGTGCTGAATGTTTGCAGCACTGGCGACAAGAAACTTACCATTGATACCTATGTGGCATCGGCCATACGCGAAATGCGACAGGCCCTGGCTTTTAAGAACCCCTGCGACTATGCTTACCTGATGGTGGCTATGAACGAGAGCGTGGTAAAAGGATTGCCCTTTTTCTATACCCCCAAAGATTTTATCGACTATATGCACCAATCTGATTTTGATAATCTGCCTGGTCGCACCACCATCTACGATACCATAGCTAAGGTAAAAGGAAAGTACCCCGACTGGACGTTTACCGATAGCCCCAAAGCCAGCGAGGCACTGCGCAGAAAGAACTTGGTGAAGCGATTTTTGAGTGCCTTTATGAGGGCTCAAAACAATAAGTCGGACGGTTGGTCGGACGAAGCTTAAAGGTGTCGGACGATACGTCGGACAATAGAAAATAAAGCCATCGTGGGGTGAATTTTTATTGCGAACTTTGCCGATGAAATCAGCGAGAACAGGCTGCACCTCAGCAATTCGAGCGAGCTCGATTGCATTCGGTTTGCACTGTCCTTGCATCGTCGAAAGGAAAAAACGACGCAAATTTAAAATTAAAAGTTATGGTAAGACAAAGTATTTTTGAAAAGAGAAAAGGCGGTCAGTTCATCTTCGAAGATGAAGACCTGATGAGAGTACAGTGCTTGGAACATGATGCCGAGAGCGTGATGTGCCAACTGGAGAACAAATTAAGCCAACCGTTGCTGTTTATGCTTAACCAACAGCTGTTAGGGTTCAGCAGCCAGATGCAACAAGAACTGGCAATGGATATGGTTGACTATGTGTGCGACGATGTGATACGAATGACGGGATGCCCATCGGCTGATTACGTATTGGAAACGTGTTACGCATGGATAGAGGAAGAGCAGGGAGGTGTAGCGTGATGGAACAGATAGTTAATGCCTATCACATTAAGGTGAACAAATGCTGTGCATCGTGCAAGCATAAGGAAAGCCAGAATGATGGTACAAGGCAGTGCACTAAGACGGGGCAGATAGTAGAGGCGAAATCGGTATGCCCTGAGTGGGAAATGAACGACTGTCTGCGTAATGCAGGCTTGCAAAAGGGAGCCGTGGTTCGCCTGAAAGGAACTACAGAAATAGTAATATGTTAAACATTAAACATTAAAGATTAAACATTAAAGAGTTATGAAGAAAATGACAAAAATTGAAAAGATGGTGCGCATGTTTAGCGGCACCGACGATATTGAAAAGCAGTTTGCTAATGATGTACAGACTTGGGGTGATGAGTTTACAGCTATAGCCGATAAGCTCGACATCCGTAACCCCTGGGATCAGGCTGTGCTGGTGGCTATTTTTACCAACATGCTGGCATGTATAACGGTTAACGCCATGTTTGATGGTGTGAACTTGGAGAAGGCTATACGTGATAACTATTATGATGCCTTGAAGGAATACAAGAAACAGGCTGCAAGGGAAATTGCGAAAGGTAACATCTAAGAAAGGTAAGTAAATAACCGAGTCGAAGTGTGGTGGAGGAAGTCTACGTAGTGAAAATGGCCAAATTCTAACACAACCCTTCACTCATCAATTCGACAAGTTATGAAAAAATATATTGCTATTGACGAAGAGGTTCTTGTGCGCCTCGTTGAAGGAAAGCGCGTAGAGGGTTCACTACATCGTGACAAGTTTACGGGAGTGATAACATTTAATGCCTATAAGCGTAAGTCGCGTAATTGCGCGAACGACCGCCTGGTAAAAAAGTTGCCATGGGGCTGGGTTAAGGAGAGTATACAGCGTATCAAGGTGTATGGCAGTTTCCCCAAAGAATTGGGTGCTGCAGCAGTGATGGGGCTGATGGACGATCACCATCGCGACGCCAAGAATGCG
Source organism: Xylanibacter ruminicola 23 (assembly GCF_000025925.1). Lineage (NCBI taxonomy): Bacteria > Pseudomonadati > Bacteroidota > Bacteroidia > Bacteroidales > Prevotellaceae > Xylanibacter > Xylanibacter ruminicola. The sequence goes on from NC_014033.1 coordinate 259,303, forward strand.
ATGATAGAACGTGAACTGATTGAATTCTGCTAAGGCTTAATTCAAAATTGATAATTGAAAATTTAAGATTATGTTTTGCTATCAGAAAAACTTTAGTAACCCCACCTTGCCGGTAGATGAGACTCAGTTCTGGGCTCTTGTTAAGGCCACCAAGTGGAACGAGAATATCGATAAGTATCGCGAAACGGGCGATGCAGCGTTGAAACGCAAACTGCCTGCATTCATCTTTCAGGCTACTTTCGACGAAACAACATCGGCCAAAGGTAGATTAGGTGCCTGGCGCAAACAGGCAGCCACCCGCTTAACGGGCCTGGTGGTGATGGATCTCGACCATATCGAGAACCCGTTAACCCTGTATCAGGGCTGGATAGATAAAGGCCTCGACCTGAAGGCATTGGGCATTGTGCTCGTGTATATCACACCCAGTGGAAAGGGATTGAAGATTGTGTTCAAGGCCCGACTGGATTGGGGCAACCTGATTGATAATCAGCACGCTATGGCCAAACTGCTGGGCGACGAGGTGGTAGTGGATGAGGCCTGCAAGGACTCGTCGAGAATGAGTTACATTTGCAAATATACCGATATTTTATTTATTGATAAAGAACTGTTTAGTTATGAGAACCAAGAGTATGCTGAGCGATATACTGCTCTATATCGAGACGGTCGCTCACAGAGCGAGAGTGCGAATCTTCCAGAAACATCAACTCCCATCGAGCATAGTAACGAACCTGTAATGTGGCGTGGATATGATGTACAGTGTATTATTGATAAGCGCTATGGCGATAAGCTGCCATGCCGAGAGGATAGAAACAGACATAACGAAAGCCTCAAGTTGGCCTCTGATCTGCTCACACTACTCGACGGCGATAGGGTTGATGTGCAGCGAGTGCTCGAAAAGCAGACGTGGGTACAGGAACTCATCAGCGAGGGCGAAAGGGTGGAGAATACCATATCGAGTGCCGTTGAGCACAAACGCGATAAGGAGAAGAAATTCCTTAATCAGCTGCCCAGTAAGCCCATGCTTGAGGCTATCCAGGAGGTTACGGGTAAGACGTGCCAGGAGATTACGAAGGGCACGAAAGCGTCAACGGCGGCGGTGCTGAAGGATGATACCATGGCACAGATGCTGTGGGAATGGGGTGAAGAGATTGAGGCCCTGAGTGAGTACTATCCAGCCCTGAAGGATGTGTGCAAGGGCTTGAAGCACAACCAGTACCCAGCGGCCCTGTTTGTAGCAGGCGGCCTGTTGATGACGCTGATGACACGTTGCACGTACCGCTTTTACCATCGACCAGAAGAGTTGCGACGATTGAACAACTCAACGCTGATAATTGGCGATCCTGCCAGTGGTAAGAGTTTTGCCACCCGCTTGTTTAAACTGCTGGCAGCACCTATTATTGAGGCTGATAAAGTAGGTAAAGAGGCTATTAATGCCTATCGCGAGCAGATGCGCACCAAGGGCGCTAACAAGGAGAAGCCTAAGAAACCTAAGGTTATCGTACGTGTACACCCTGCACGAACCAGTAATGCCCAGTTTATACAGGACATGGTGAACAGTGTAGAGGAGGTGGATGGCGAGCCCATGCAGCTGCACATGCTGACGTTTGATACCGAGTTGGATAACACTATCTGTGTACAGAAGGGTGGTAGCTGGATCGACAAGCAGAGCATGGAACTGAAGGCGTTCCATAACGAGGAAGATGGACAGGCATACTCGAACAACGACTCTATCCTGCAGGATTTCTTCGTGACCTGGAACTACATCTACACAGGTACGCCCATCGCGCTGAAAAAGAAGGTGAACGCGCAGAACTTCGGCTCAGGACTGGCTACCCGACTGACCTGCATTCCGCTGCCTGCTACCAACTTTAAGATGATGACGCGCGAAAGTAATGTGGATTACGATAGCGACAACCGCTTAAAGGAATGGGCTAAGAAGCTGGACCGTACCAAGGGCGAACTCTCAGTTCAGAAGCTGGTAGATGAACTCTACGACTGGACAGCCCGTCGAATGGCCGATGCAGAAGAGAACGACAGCAAAGCCGACGAGATGCTGCTGAAACGTTGTGCCTACCATGGCTTGAACTTCTCGGCTCCGTTTATCGTGATGCGCCACTGGGGCGATCTGCATCAGGAAGGCAACTACTGGTGTGGTACATTCGAGACGGACGAAATAGATTGGCGACTGGCTGAACTGATAGTAAACATACAGTATGCCTGCCAGCGATACTACTTTGGTGCGATGGCCGAAGCCTACTTCGACAACAAACTGAAGGATGCCAGCGTAAACGTGCAGCGTCGTCAGAAAACCTACGAAGGTTTCGAGCGACTGCCCGATGTGTTTACAACCGACGATGTGGTTCGTTGCTTCCAGCTAAAGAGTGCTGCTACAGCCTATATGCGAATAAGTCGTTTGACCAAGGATCGACTAATAGAAAAGGCCGAAGACTATGTTGAAGATGGATGCGCCAAGGTGCGCTATCGTAAAACCGGTCTGCTCATGATCTAACGTCCTAACATCCTAACAAACTAACATTAAGAAAAAGGAACAGATAGTACAGTTAAATAGTAAAGCAAACCTCTCCCAGCACTTCGTGCTCGAGGAGTTCACCAGGAGCAAGTATCCTGAGGTGTATAACATTCCCAGTCACGAGGTTATTGCAAATCTGAAGCGGTTGTGTGAGTGGTTGGAAGTGCTGCGCAAGCGTTATAATGATAAATATGGAGAGGGAGAAGATCCTATCCGTATTAACTCTGGGTATCGCAGTCCGCAGTTGAATCGCAAAGTGGGGGGAGCCCCCACCAGTAATCACTTAACGGGCTGTGCGGTGGATATTCGCACCAATGGTATGGAGCAGGCAATAGAATATGCAGCCATATTGATAGCCTATGCCAATGAATCGGCACAGGACTATGATGAACTGCTGATAGAAAAAAATCGCTATGGTGCCGTGTGGTTGCACTTCGCCGTGCGCCCCAAAGATAATCGTAGAAAAGTAGCGTTTATACAAGCGTAGTATAAATGATATAAGCAGTTATTGCTTATAGGCGGCGAGTTTGTTGAGGCAGTACTGGCGGAAGTCGGACCAGTGGTAGTAGGGGGCGCAGTCGGTGGAGATGGGGAGGGTGGCCTCGACCTCGTTGAGCAGTACTTTTACGAGCACATCCTTATCCTTGGGATTGCTGCGGTAGAAGATGAACTGCAGGTTGCTGGCCATCGGAAACACACTGCTGCACCACCAGCCATGGCCCTCGAGCTCGTCGAGGTTGTCGGTAGAGAAATCAAACCCGTTAACACCTATGAGACATACCAATGGGAGCAGTACGGTTTCGTGACCGAAACGCAACTGTGCACCAGGATCGGGTAGTTTGATGCAGCTGTCGGCATCGGCAATCATCTTCTTAAGCAGGTGGCGCTGCGTGTAAGGCTGGTTGCCACCGTTAAGTTTGCAGGCGCCATGCTGCAGATACCAGTAGGCGTTGTCGACCTGCCACATGCGATACAGATCGTTGGTATTAAAAAGACCAATAAGGTTGGTGTTGCGATTAAAGTTGGTGTTGAGCTGGAAGAGTCCCATCTTCATGAGATAATAGCTGAAGTCCTCCTGGTTTACAAACTCTTCGGCGATATCGGGATTCTTGAATATCAGCTCCATCAGTCGGGTGTTACCCATACGGGTGGCGGTATAGGCGTCTAAGGCTTTCTGAGCCTCGGGGGTCATATAGCTATTACGTAATTTCTTGTCCTGATAATTCATGTACCACTGGGTGCGCTTTGAGGCTTGCATGGTGATGTGCAGCTGCGGGCATACCTGCAGCATCTCCATGGCTAAAGAGCCCATCGACTCGATGCAACGGGGCACAACGGTGCTGATACAGGTAACGTTGGCGCCTGGATGGAACACCTCGGGGAAGCGTTCGGCCATGCGGCGACCTATATTCTGCATCTGCTGTTTGCCATAGCCGGTAAGTTCGCCCCAGCGGCCTTCGGTGTTGCGCATGATATTGTTCATGTGGCGCAGTACCTGCTGGCCTGTAGGTGTAAGCTCGTCGAGGCTGTCGGCATGCAGCATCATGAAGTAGGGGGTGTCGAATCCGCTGCGATTGCTGATGTAGCGCGAACCATGGCGACCATAGTGCGAGATATAGAACGGCTTTTTGCCAGCGGGGGCTGGTGTGAGCTTGGCGGTGATGCTATCGGGATACACATCGTAATTGCATGATGCGTAGGATGGGCGCTGCTTGATCAGGTCGATAACACTTTGGGCCACAGACAGCCTACAGCTGCTTACGGCCAGTATCAACAGGAGCGTGTATTTGATTTTGGTGTTCATGAAATGTTATCTTTTTTTGTGGCTGAATCGACGGTTCTCGTAGCGATAGATTTTGCGCAGATAGTAGCGCTTAACATCCTTCCAGTGGTAGTAGGGGGCGCAATCGGTTTTGATGGGCAGGCGTGCCTCCTCGCCGTTGAGCAGTACTTTTACCAGCACATCGGGATCGTCGTGATTGGCGCGATAGTGAATCATGATAATGCTGCCACCTAATGGGGCGATGCGATAGTTGGCCCAGCCATAGGCTTCGAGCGAGTCGAGGTTGTCGGTATGCAAACCGCAGCCATTGAGCTCCATGAGGCAGGCCATCGACATGATAACTTGCTCGTTGGTGTAGCGCAGGTGCATCAGTGGACTATAACGTTTAAGCACACTGTCGCCCATGTGCATCATATTACGCAGAGTGGCGCGCTGCAGGTAGGCCTGATAGCCGCCATTAAGGGTGCAGCCACCATAGTTAATATAGTGCCAGGCGTTTTGCTTGCGCCAGTGCTGGTGAATCTCCTTATCTGTAAAAATATCCCAGAGGGTAACTTTTTTATTGATGTTGGCATGCTGCACGTTACCTGCCAGAATAAACAACTGGCGGGCCAGCTTGGGTACATCGATGCTTGAAACCACGTAGAAGGGATCGTTAAAGAGCGACTGCATCAGGCGGTTGTCGCTCGAGTTGAGCGATACAAAGCGATTGTAATGCAGCAGGGTGAGCGAATCGGTACGCTGCGAGGTTAGTATCTTATCTTCGGGACACATAAAACGATTTTCCTGTACCGAAGCCTTGCTACGGGCAATGATGGGGTGGTGCATGGCTGAGAGTTGCAGCAGCCCCTCCTGCATGGTCATAATGCAGCGGTTCTCAACAATACTGCGCACGCTGTAGTAGCCATCGGGGGTGAACATATCGGGGTAACGCTCAACCAGTTGCTTTACCATGTCGCGCGACTGCTGGGCGCCGATAGGGGTGAGTTCGCCATCGCGATCCTGCGCATCCTGGCACAGTAACTTGATACGGCGGAACACATCCTTACCCAGCTTGGTAAGCTTGCCTAAGCTGTCGGCCTTTGCAAAGGTGGCGTAGGTATCGGTATAGTAATCCTTTTTATCGAGATAATACGAACCCGGGCAGCCGTAGTGGTTGATGTAGAATGGCCTTTTACCGGCGGGCGCGGGGGTATCCTTAGGCATCTTGCCTATGGGGAGGGCATAGAACATACCTGCCGCACGGTTAGGGTCGGCCTGCAATTCCTTTTCCACCGATTGTGCCTTAACGCCTGCAAAAGCTGCTGTTAAGGTGATGAAAAATATGAGTAGACGTTTCATTGCTTAGGGCATTTATAGAGCTTTGGCTGCAAAATTAGTGATTTTTTGGCAATATTCCAAACTGCGCACTAAAAAAGTACGTAACTTTGCAACTATTTTCGTACCTTTGCCAGCGTATGGAAAAGAATAAGGTATATAAGGATTTGTTTGTAGACTTTGACGACACGCTCTACGACACCCATGGCAACTCGGAGATTGCCATACGCGAAACGTTCGAGTATTACCAGCTGGGACGCTATTTTGCTGACCCTCAGGTGTTTTACGATGCTTACTGGGAGGCGAATATCGACCTTTGGGGTCGCTACTCGAAGGGTGAGATTACGCGCGACTACCTGATAGTGGAGCGATTCCGCCGACCCTTGAGTGTGGGCATGGGTGATGCTGCTACCGAGGCGTACTGCCTGGAGATGAGCGACCAATTTCTGGCGTACTGCAGCAACAAGCCCGGCACGGTGAAGGGTGCACACGAGTTGATGCAATACCTGCGCGAAAAGGGCTACCGTATGCACATGACGAGCAACGGATTCCACGAGGTGCAGTACAAAAAACTGGCTGCCTGCGGTTTGCGCGACTATTTTGATACGATTGTGCTGAGCGAGGATGCGGGGGTAAACAAGCCTGCTGCGGGCTATTTTGAGTATGCTTTTAAGCAGACAGGAGCCAAGCCCGAAACAACGCTGATGATAGGCGACAACCTGCAAACCGACATTAAGGGTGCGATGGCCGTGGGCATAGATGCGCTGCTGTTTAACCGTTGGGGATACGACATAAAAAGTGGAGACCCTGAGGCCCCCACTTACACAGTATCTGATTTACTTGATATCAAACAGATTATTTAAAGATTACTTAGCATAAGCTACAGAACGTGTTTCGCGGATAACGGTAATCTTTACCTGACCAGGATAGGTCATCTCGTTCTGAATCTTTGTAGCGATATCGGCGCTGAGGGCCTCGCTCTCGGCGTCGTTCATCTTATCGGCACCTACAATCACACGGAGCTCGCGACCAGCCTGGATGGCGTAGGTCTTGGTAACACCGGGATAGCTCATAGCGATGGCCTCGAGGTCGTTCAAACGCTTGATGTAAGCCTCTACAATCTCGCGACGTGCACCAGGACGGGCACCTGAGATGGCGTCGCACACCTGTACGATAGGAGCCAGCAGAGTCTGCATCTCCATCTCGTCGTGGTGAGCACCGATGGCATTGCAGATATCGGGCTTCTCCTTGAACTTCTCGGCAATCTTAGCACCGTAGATAGCGTGTGGCAACTCGCTCTCCTCGTCGGGCACCTTACCGATATCGTGCAGCAATCCGGCACGCTTAGCCTTCTTTGGATTCAAGCCAAGCTCGCTGGCCATAACGGCACACAGGTTGGCTGTTTCGCGCGCGTGCTGCAGCAGATTCTGACCGTATGATGAGCGGTACTTCATCTTACCGATGATGCGGATGAGCTCGGGGTGGAGACCGTGAACACCCAGGTCGATAGCGGTGCGCTTACCAGTCTCGATAATCTCGTTGTCGAGCTGCTTCTTAACCTTGGCAACTACCTCCTCGATACGTGCGGGGTGGATACGGCCATCGCTCACCAGCTGGTGGAGTGCCAGGCGGCAAACCTCACGGCGAACAGGATCGAAACCAGAGATAACGATTGCCTCAGGAGTATCGTCGACAACGATTTCAACACCTGCGGCGGCCTCGAGTGCGCGGATGTTACGACCCTCGCGACCGATGATGCGACCCTTTACCTCGTCGTTCTCGATGTGGAACACGCTTACCGAGTTCTCGATAGCGGTTTCGGTAGCTACACGCTGAATGGTCTGGATAACTATCTTCTTGGCCTGTGCGTTAGCGTTCAGCTTGGCCTCGTCCATAATCTCGTTGATGTAGCTGGCAGCGGCAGTCTTAGCCTCGTCCTTCATCGACTCAACCAGGCGGTTCTTAGCCTCTTCGGCGCTGAGACCTGATACCTCCTCGAGCTTCTCGCGCTCCTTGAGCTGCATCTTCTCGAGCTCCTCGGCCTTTACAGAGAGCAGCTTCTTCTCGTTCTCGATGCGCTGCTGCTGATTGTCGAGTTCGTTCTTACGGCGGCCCAGTTCTTCCTGGCGCTGGTTGAGCGAAATCTCGCGCTGCTTGAGTTTGTTCTCACTCTGCTGGATGTGCTGGTTGCGCTGCTGCACCTCCTTCTCCAGCTCGCTCTTCTTGTTGATGAATTTTTCCTTCACCTCGAGCAGTTTTTTCTCTTTGATGACATCGGCCTGCTTGGTGGCAGTGTCGATCATTTCATTGTATTTCCCCTTCAGAACGTAGCGGAATACAAGGTATCCGCAGACTCCTCCTAATGCGAGGGCGCCTGCAGCGATCAGTAGTACAATAATGATATCCATATAAATCTATGTTAATAAAATGATATTCTCACTTAAGTGCCTCCTCTATTTCAGAAGTCAACTTAGTGAGAATACTATTGTAGGGATCAGTGTCGTGGTTGCCGCGCTCACGCTCGTACATCAGGGCGATATCAATCAGCGTCATGAGCGCTATGGTATGCTCGCCCTTCTTACCCTTATAAGCCTGCGAATAGGCGTTATAACGGTCGGTAATGAGTTTGGCTGCCTTACGATAGAATTCCTCGTCGGAACGCTTGATGGTTACTTCGATTTCTTCGTCGTAGACGTGCAACCTGATATGTAGTTTCTCGTTATTCACTTCTGTCATTGTGGGCACCTTTTATTTATTGTTCGTCGCTCAGAATGGCTATGCACTGATTTACCGTTTTTATCATCTTGGTGACGCGGGCTTTTGCGCCTTCAAGATCACCGTCGGTAATCTGCATCATCTTAGCCATCTTCAGTGAATTGTAATCATTCTGTGCCTGAGTCAATTTGGCCTGCAGGTCGGCTATGTCCTGCTTACCCTTTTCGATTTGTGCCAGAAGATCCTCGTTCTCCTTCTTCAACTGCTTGAAGTGGAGAATCATCTGTCTTACACGCGTTTCGAACGCCAATATCGTTTGCTCGTTTGCACTCATGATATAACTATTTGGTGTACAAAGTTATATAATTTATCTTTTAAAGTATAGCGTATTAGCTATCTTTTAAGATATTTTAAATCTTTTACTTGTCGTCCTGTGCGGGCTTGGGTTCTTTCTTAGCCAGCATCACCACCTTGAACACAAAGTCGGTTACCCACTTCTGTGAGAAACCTAAGCGACGGTTATACTCGCGAACGGCTACCACGCTCTTCAGCACAGCGGGGTCGGTAAAGTCGTTCTTGGTAAAGATGTCGTTCACGGTCTTCTCGGTCATGGTGTAGAGTGCTTTCTTCATGAATCCGGGCAGGCGGAGCTTAAACTTCATCAGGTTGCCGGTAAGCATCATGATGTCCTGAGTAAAGCCCTGGAACTGCAGCAGGTAGGTCTGTGCATCCTGAACCTTCTTGCAACGCTTGCGCAGGCTTGAGTCGATCTCCTTAAAGAAATCGTCGTCCATGCCGTACATCTCCTTGAGCATCTTTTTACAACGGGTGCGCTCGCCAACACCTAACTTATTGTTTACGGTAGCTACCTTGAGTGTGGTTTTAAACACACGCAGGTCGGGCAGGGCAGCGAGGTTGGTAATTCCCAAGTCGGCTGCCATGGCTGCCTGGAAATATACGCGAATCAGCGTCATGAAATCCTCCATGCCGCCAACCTTCTGTTCGCTGTTATTGCCAAATAATTTATTCCAAAATCCCATAAAAATCTATTTATAATTACAAATCGACTGCAAAATTAATAAAAATTAGGCACGGATTACGCGGATTAACACAGATTAATAATAATTTTATATAAAAAATCCGTGTAATCCGCGTAATCCGTGCCAAAAACTGTATCTTTGCACCAAATTTTAAATATCAACGTATGAAAGGAATTGTTTTAGCAGGTGGTTCAGGTACACGCCTTTACCCCATTACTAAGGGCATCAGTAAGCAGCTGATACCTATTTTCGACAAACCGATGATTTACTACCCCATATCGGCACTGATGCTGGCTGGTATCCGCGAGATTCTGATTATCTCGACTCCACACGACCTGCCAGGCTTTAAGCGCTTGCTGGGCGACGGATCGGATTACGGTGTGCATTTTGAGTATGCCGAGCAGCCATCACCCGATGGACTGGCACAGGCATTTATCATAGGCGAGAAGTTTATTGGCGACGACAGTGCTTGCTTGGTGCTGGGCGATAACATCTTCTACGGTTCGGGCTTTACAGGCCTGCTGAAGGAGAGTGTTGAGAATGCCGAAAAGCGCAATCAGGCCACTGTGTTCGGTTATTACGTGAACGACCCCGAGCGCTACGGTGTGGCTGAGTTTGATGCCGAGGGTAACTGCCTGAGCATTGAGGAGAAGCCCGAGCACCCCAAGTCGAACTACGCCGTGGTAGGTCTTTATTTCTACCCCAACAGCGTGGTTGAGATTGCCAAGCACATCAAGCCATCGGCTCGTGGTGAGCTGGAGATTACCACCGTTAACCAGGAGTATCTGGCACAGAAGAAACTGAAGGTGCAGACCTTGCAGCGTGGCTTTGCCTGGTTGGATACAGGTACACACGACTCGCTCTCGGAGGCTTCGACCTTTATCGAGGTGATTGAGAAGCGCCAGGGCCTGAAGGTGGCTTGCTTGGAGGAGATTGCCTTTAAGCGTGGCTGGATAAGCAAGGAGAAGCTTGAGGAAGTGGCCAAACCGATGGCCAAGAACGATTACGGCAAGTACTTGTTAAGCTTAGTAAAATAAAAAAAGAAATCCCGCATTTTTAAGTGCGGGATTCTTTTTTGTTATTGCTGTGGGTACTCGAGTGTTGCTTTGGCAAGTGATAGCGGGTTACCCATATCATACATACGTCCGCGTAGCCTTACACCAACCATGCCACTGCGCTTGCGAACAGCCTCGAGAGCTGCGGTAAGCTCAATCTCGGTTACGTGGTCGCCCTCAATCTCCTTCTGCATGATGTCCTCGTGCAACTGCGAGAATACCTCGGGGGTAAGGATATACTGTCCGAATACGCTGTAGTACTCCTTGTCGCCTTTCTTGTTGCGCACACCTAAGAATTCCTCGGCATAGCTGGCCTTGGGTTTCTCGCACATAGCGTTCACGTTCAGGATGGTGTGATCGTTATCCTCCCAAACACCGTGCAGAATGCCATAGCGGCTCACTTCGGCCAGGGGGATAGGATGGATACTTACCATCAATCGGTTGTAGCGCTCGTAATCCTCGATCATCTGCAAGGCACAAGGCTTATTTGAATCGCTGCGATACAGTGTATCACCCAGCAACAGCAATACGGGCTCGTTACCTGCAAACTGCGCTGCCTGGTAAACAGCATGACCAAAGCCACGTTTTTCGCGCTGATATACGTAGTGCAGCTTCTTACCTATATCTAATATATGATTCTCGTACTCCTGGGCCTCGGGGTTCAGCTTGCGCAGATGCTCATCGGGCAGGGGATGCTCGAAGAAGTCGGCATACTGCTGGCGCTCCTCCTCGGAACCTAATACCAGACAGATTTCCTCGATACCACTCTGGATTAGCTCCTCGAGCAGAATGAGTATCACTGGGCGTACCATGCCATCGGGACATGGGATGGGGAAGAAATCCTTCTTGATAACACGCGTGGCGGGGTAAAGACGTGTACCGAAACCTGCCACGGGCACGATAGCACGGCGCACGGTGTGTACGGGCTTGAGTGTGAGCGTGTAGGCTTTCATGCCATGCGCATTGAGATAATCGGCCACCTTTTGCTGCGACTCGGCATCGCGTGCCAGGAACTGTATCGAACCATCGCCATGCGAACCTACACCTTTACCACCCCAAACCAAAGGCTGGATGTTGGGATCGTTCAACGTGGCGTGCAACTTGGGCGAGTGCAGGGCTTCGGACATAGGCGCAATCTTCTCGTCGAACATCGCCTCGGCCTCGGTCATCAGTTTTCCTAAGCTCTCGGCATCGCCGGCAGCCATGTATTTGATGGCACGATCGACGATATCCAGGTTAAGCTGTCCCAGAGCTTCGTGCTCGGCACGTTCGGCATCGCTATTGGGGAAGGGGTAGGCCTTGTTCAGATCCGACAGAATCTTGATGGTATCCTTCTCGGCGCACAAATCAGCGAACACCCAGTGAAGGGGTTTCTTGACGTTCAGCGAGCGTACCTCGATCTCGTCGCCATCAAAGGTCATCAGGTTAGGCTTTACACCAAATGCGCAGGCCTGGTCTAAGCGGCCGCAACGGCTACTGGTGCGCAACTCGCCTAAGTAGGCAATGTTCATCTCGCCTAACGTGTTGAGATTCAGATTATATAACTGATTAAAAGCGCGTGCCACCAGCACACAGATGGCGGCCGACGACGACAAGCCACTCTTCATGGGCAGCGTCATATCGGTGATGCGAATGCGCACACCGCCTACCTTATACCACTCGAGCATGTACGATGCCACACCCGCACAGTAGCAGAAGAATGATCCACTTTTTGCAATACGCTTTAGTTCAGTCTCGTCCATGCGACAGCTGAAATCCTGCCACACATTTTTAATCTCATCGGCTGTGCTGTAAAGCTCAAAAATGCTCGACTTCTCTACTTCGGCGTAGATTCCCTGTTCGATACCCGTCACGATAGCTGCTCCAGGTTTAATGTCGGCATTCATTGTTCGGTAGTGTCCCGCCCAGTCGGTATGTTCACCAAACAGACACAGGCGTCCTGGTACGAATAGTTTCATATTTTTTCCTTTTTTAGGTTACTTAGATACTGCAAAAGTAGTAAAAAAATGTCACAATGTTAAGTTTTTGACTATTTTTTTTGGTGTTTTGGATAAAAATATCTATTTTTGCCGCAGATTATTAACAATTTAAATGATTATTGCCTATCGAAACAAACTCTACTCAATTTTAAATTTTTGAGCTTATGAGTACATTTACAAGTATGACTGACCAGGAATTGGTTCAGGCTTACCTAGATGGTAATAACCATGCATTCGACGAGTTACTCTCACGCACCCAGGACAATATCTTCAGCTACATTATACGTGTAGTGAAGGATGAGGAGTTGGCTAACGAATTGTTTCAGGAAACGTTCCTGAAGATTATCAGCAAGATACAGAACCACCAGTATACCGAGACAGGTAAACTGCAGTGGTGGATGATTCGCGTGGCACATAACACGGTGATTGACTACTATCGCGACCTGAAGAAGAATTTTGTGGTAGATGCGCCTAAGGAGAACGATCTGAGTGCCGTGAAGGGCGAAGAGGTGATAGATGTGAATCGCGAAACCGAGCTTACCAACCAGCGCACGCTGAAGCAGTTGGTGCTGCTGATGAATGCCCTGCCTGCACCACAGCGCGAGGTGGTGTATATGCGATACTTCCAGGATATGTCGTTCAAGGAGATAGCCGAGGAGTTGGGATGCAGCATCAATACATCGTTAGGACGTATGCGTTACGCCCTGATCAACATGCGCAAATACTCGCGCGAATACAATCTTAATCTCAGCTTAGAGTGAACGGAGCGACTTGATGATGCCCTCGGGATCGGCTGCGCCAAATACGTAGCTGCCACTTACCAGCACATCAACACCAGCTTCGACCAAGCGTGGGGCTGTCTGGCCCTGTACACCACCATCAACCTCGATGAGTGCGTGGCTGCCTTTCTCGGTGATCAGCTGGCGCAGGCGCTTTACTTTATCGATGGTGTTCTCGATAAACTTCTGTCCGCCAAAGCCTGGGTTCACGCTCATCAGCAGTACCATATCCACATCGTTAATAATATCCTCTAACACGCTAATGGGCGTGGCGGGGTTCAGTGTTACACCGGCTTTCATACCAGCCTGGTGAATCTCCTGAATGGTGCGATGCAGGTGTACACAAGCCTCGTAGTGTACATTCATCATCATGGCACCCAACTTGGCTGTCTGTGCAATGTAACGCTCAGGGTGCTCTATCATATAATGTACATCGAGTGGCTTTTTGCAAGCTTTTGCTACTGCCTCGAGTACGGGGAAACCAAACGAGATGTTGGGTACGAACGATCCGTCCATCACATCCAGATGAAGCCAATCGGCCTCACTGCGATTAATCATGTCGATGTCGCGGTCGAGATGCAGAAAATCTGCGGCAAGTAATGATGGTGATACTAATGCCATAATTTTTTAAGTTAGTTCTGGTTCGACGTTTTGTTGCAGTTACTACGATAGGTGTATGCAACAAGACGAATGAGGTCGAGCGTTTGCTTGCGCGGCTTGTACGTCTTCTCGCTGAACATGTTGTCGTCTGGAGTAAAAATCTTCATAGGCAATCTGTTTTTATTGTTCTACCTATTATAGTAACGCAAATATACCTTATTTTATTATATAATTATCGAAATTTTTAATGCCATTCAGGAAATCTTTGCCATTCATGCGCTTTTTTCCAGCCAACTGCAGCTCCTCGATCATCAGCAACTCGTCGGCTGCCTTGATGCAGGGCTTGCGGTCGATAATGGCGGTGTGACCGAGCTCGCCGGTGGTATTTCCGGTTTTGTTGGTCTTGAAAATCTTCAGCACCGTTTCCTTACCATCGGGCGATACCAGTGTGGTCCAGGCGCCGGGGTAGGGCGAAAGACCGCGGATAAAGTCGTAAACCTGCTTGGCTGGCTGGTTCCAGTTAATCTGGCAGGTCTCCTTGAATATCTTCGGTGCTGCGTGCAGCTCGCTACCTACGGGAATCATCTGCTCCTGAGGAATGCTCTCGGGGTGTCCGTCGGCAGCGATAATTTTTTCGAGTGTCTCCAGACAGATCTCGGCACCCAGGTTCATCAGTCCGTCGTACACATACTCTACGTCGGCTGTGTCGGGGATAGCGAAGGGCTTCTGCATGATGATGCGACCGGTGTCGATATCGTGGTCGAGGAAGAAGGTGGTTACGCCTGTTTGTGTTTCGCCGTGAATCACCGCCCAGTTGATGGGGGCTGCACCGCGATACTGTGGTAGCAAAGCGGCATGTACGTTAAAGGTGCCGTAGGCGGGCATATCCCAAACCACCTCGGGCAGCATGCGGAATGCTACTACCACCTGCAGGTTGGCCTGATACGAGCGCAACTGCTCTACAAACTCGGGATCCTTCATCTTTACGGGTTGCAGTACGGGCAAGTTGTGATCAAGAGCATACTTCTTAACTTCCGATGGCTGCATCTCAGTCTGATGGCGACCAACGGGTTTGTCGGGCTGTGTTACTACAGCCACTACATTATAATCGTTCTCAACCAGAGCCTGCAGTGTTGGCACCGCAAACTCGGGTGTTCCCATAAATACAATCCTTAAATCCTTCTTTTCCATCATTCTATATATTTTTTGGCACGAATTTCGCGAATTTTCGCGAATTATTATCGTTTCGCACCAATATTATTATTTCGTGTTAATTCGTGTAATTCGTGCCTAATCTTAATCTTCACTCATATCTGCAACCATTTTGCGATACATGGTGTAGATGCGCTGGCGCGAGATGTAACCCTTCAGACGGTTCTCGGCATCGAGCACGGGGAGCCAGTTGGCACCGGTGCGGTCGAAGGTGCGCATCACCTGTCGCATCTGCATGCCATCCGTGAGCAGTGCTTTGGGATCGGTCATCAGCTGCGACGCCTTGAAGTGGTGATAGAGTTCTATTCTGAATACTACGTTTCTGATTTTCATAATGTCGATCTCGCCCAGCAATTTGCCGCCTGCATCGAGCACGGGCAGTACTGTGGAGTGGCTGCGACTGATTTTGTGTACAATCTCGTTCAGCTCCATATCGGGTTCGACACCCAGATAGTCGCGCTCAATCACCGAGTCGAGATTCATCAGCGTCAGCACAGCGTGGTCGGTATGGTGGGTGAGCAGTTTTCCCTGCTTGGCCAGGCGCGAGCCATAGATGCTGTGAGGCTCGAAAATGCTGATGGTCATATAGGCCACCACGCTCACAATCATCAGCGGCATAAACATCGAGTAGCCGCCAGTCAGCTCGGCTATCAGGAAGATACCCGTAAGCGGCGCGTGCATCACACCCGACATCACACCTGCCATACCCAGCAACGCAAAGTTCTTCTCGGGCACATACACACCGATGGAGTTGATGTTCCAAAGTCGCGAAAAGAGGAAGCCGGTAAAACAGCCGATAAACAGCGATGGTGCGAATGTTCCACCGCAGCCGCCTCCGCCATTGGTGGCCGATGTGGCTACTACCTTGGTAAACAGTACCAGGGCGATATATACCAGCAACAGCGACCCTTGACCCGAGAACATCGAGTTGTTGAGTATGCGGTTCCAGTCGTCGGCATTCTGTCCGTTCAACAGCAGGTTAATGCTGCTGTAGCCCTCGCCATACAGCGCGGGGAACAGGAAGATAAGCAAACTAAGCGTGGTACCACCGATGGCCAGTTTTACGTATGGCTTATCCTTGAATTTCGAGAACACATCCTCGCAGGCGCCCATCATGCGGATAAAGTAAAGCGAAACCAGTCCGCAGGCAATGCCTAAGCCTATGCAGGCCGGTATGCGCTCCACGCTCCACTCGCTATCCAGATGGAAGGTAAAGAGCGATGAGTCGCCACTAAAGATATAGGTAAACACGGTGGCTGTTACGCACGATACCAGAATAGGTAGCAGGGCCGACATGGTCATATCAATCATCAGCACCTCGAGCGTAAACACCAGTCCGGCTATCGGGGCCTTAAAGATACCGGCGATAGCACCTGCAGCACCACAGCCCACCAGCGTCATCAGCATTTTTCGATCCAGATGGAACAGCTGACCCAGGTTTGAACCGATGGCCGAACCTGTAAGCACGATAGGTGCCTCGGCTCCTACCGATCCACCAAAGCCGATGGTAATGGCTGAGGCTATCACACTCGACCAGCAGTTGTGCGATTTCAGTCGCGAACGGTTGGATGAGATGGCATAGAGAATGCGCGTGATACCGTGCGAGATGTTATCCTTTACGATATAGCGTACAAACAGCGACGTGAGATAGATACCCACAACGGGGTAAACCAGGTAGAGCCAGTTGGCGCGACTCTGGTTGAACGAGCTGGTGAGCAGCGTTACAATCTGGTTGATAATCCAGTGCAGCACAAAGGCAGCCACGGCGGCGAAAAAGCCCACAAGCAGGGCAAGGATAATCATAAACATCCTCTCGCTCACGTGCTCCACGCGCCAGTCGTGCAACCGCTTCAGCCACTCCGGTCTTCTATCTACAACTGTTGTCTCCATCTTTTTGTTTTTTGGCACGGATTAACACGGCTCTCTTTTAGAGAAACGCTGCTTTTTGCGCAGCCAGCCGTGTCTTTTTATAAAAAATCCGTGTAATCCGTGCCTAATTATTATTTTCGTATTACTGTAACTTCGCCGTTTTCTTTCAGTTTGATAATGCTCGAGGGGGTGTGGGGCTTGTGCTCCTGGCGACGGCTCCAGCACA
Organism: Xylanibacter ruminicola 23; assembly: GCF_000025925.1. Classification (NCBI taxonomy): domain Bacteria; kingdom Pseudomonadati; phylum Bacteroidota; class Bacteroidia; order Bacteroidales; family Prevotellaceae; genus Xylanibacter; species Xylanibacter ruminicola. Next base: position 276,408 of record NC_014033.1, read on the forward strand.
CGTAGTCCACGGCTTCGAGTATGCGTGGGTCGATGTCGCAGTAGTTCTGTGCGGCAGGCTCGCCACTGATGTTGGCCGATGTTGATACGATGGCCTTCTGGAAACGGAAGCAGAGCTCCTTCGAGAAAGGCTCGTTGGTGATACGGATACCTAAGCTGCCATCCTCGGCAATCAGGTTGGGTGCCAGGTTGATAGCGCCATCCAGAATCAGTGTGGTTGGCTTGGCATCGGTAGCCTCTTTCAAGCTGTCGATCAGCTGCCAGGCCACATCTGGCACATTGCGGAAGTAGCGCTGCATGCGGGCATCGCTATCCACCAAGCAAATCAGCGCCTTCGAATCCTCGCGCTGCTTAATCTCGTAAACACGCTTCACGGCCTCGGCATTAGTGGCATCGCAACCAATACCCCAAACGGTGTCGGTAGGGTAGAGGATTACACCGCCCTTACGCATCGTCTCAATTGCCTGTTTAATATCGTCTTCTTGTTTCATACGCTTTTTTCTTTTGGCACGGATTAACACGGCTCTCTTTTAGAGAAACGCTGCTTTTTGCGCAGCCAGCCGTGTCTTTTATTAAAAAGCCGTGTTAATCCGTGCCTATCATTTAGAATTCTGATGTAAAGTGGAACTTGATGTTTTCGAAGTCCTGCTGGGCCATGCTCAGCACGTAGCCGCTATCGGCCAGGAACACGTCGCGGCCGTCCTTATCCTTAGCCATGTACTGGTACTTACGCTTCTTAAAGTTCTCCAACTCCTGTGGATCGTCGCTCTCAATCCAGCAGGCCTTATACAGATGTACGGGCTCCCAACGGCACTTGGCGTTGTACTCGTTCTCCAGACGATACTGGATAACTTCGAACTGCAGCTGTCCTACGGTTCCGATAATTTTTCTATTATTAAACTGGTTTACGAACAACTGTGCCACACCCTCGTCCATCAGCTGGTCGATACCCTTCTGCAGCTGCTTGGCCTTCATGGGGTCGTCGTTCTCGATATACTTAAACAACTCGGGCGAGAACGATGGCAGTCCGCGGAAGTGCAGTTTCTCGCCCTCGGTCAGTGTGTCGCCAATCTTAAACATACCGCCTGTATCGGGCAGACCTACGATATCGCCTGGCCAAGCCTCGTCGATGGTGCTCTTACGCTGCGCCATAAACTGTGTGGGGCTTGAGAAACGCATCGTTTTACCCTGGCGCACGTGCAGGTAAGGCTGGTTGCGCTGGAACTTACCAGAGCATACCTTACAGAATGCGATACACGAGCGGTGGTTGGGGTCGATATTAGCGGTAATCTTAAAGATAAATCCTGTAAACTTGGGCTCCTCGGGCTGTACATCGCGCTCCTCGGCCTTGGTGGGGCGGGGCGATGGTGCAATCTCAACAAAGCAGTTAAGCAGCTCCTGCACACCAAAGTTGTTCAGGGCCGATCCGAAGAATACGGGGGCCACTTCGGCCTCGCGATAGGTCTCTACATCGAACTCGGGGTAAACACCATCCACCAGCTCCAGGTCCTCGCGCAGCTTGGCGGCGTTCTCCTCGCCTACACGCTGGTCGAGCTCCTCGCTGTCGATGTCAACCTCTACCTTATCTGTTACACGCTGCTTGTCGGGAGTAAACAGGTCGAGCTTCTGTTCGTAGATATTGTAAACGCCCTTGAACTTGGCACCCTGATTGATAGGCCAAGACAGTGGGCGAACCTTGATTTCGAGTTCCTGCTCCAGTTCGTCGAGCAAGTCGAAGGGATCGCGACCTTCGCGGTCCATCTTATTGATAAAGATGATAACGGGTGTTTTGCGCATGCGGCACACCGTCATCAGTTTGCGGGTCTGAGTCTCAACACCTTTGGCACCATCCACTACGATAATGGCTGAATCTACAGCGGTGAGTGTGCGGAAGGTATCCTCAGCAAAGTCCTGGTGACCTGGGGTGTCCAGAATGTTCACCTTGTATTCGATGTCCTTGCCATCGGGGGTGTAATCGAACTCCATCACAGAGGTCGATACAGAGATACCACGCTGCTTCTCGATATCCATCCAGTCGCTGGTGGCAGTTTTCTTAATCTTGTTGCTTTTTACAGCTCCAGCCACCTGTATCTGTCCACCGAACAGCAGAAACTTCTCTGTCAGTGTAGTCTTACCCGCGTCCGGGTGCGAAATGATGGCAAATGTACGTCTTCTTTCTATTTCCTGATTCATATATTCTTTTTTTTAGGCACGGATTAACACGGCTCTTTTTAAAAGAGACGCGGCTTATTCTTCGTCCGTTTGCCCTTCTTTTGTTAATATCTTACGTCTAACTTTCACTGAGCGACCAAAATTGATCAATAGTCCCAACTCCATATGGGTGGCTGCCAAGTAGTTTATTAGCTGCCATTCATGCTCTGGTCGTAAATCAGTTACAGCCTTTAATTCTATAATAATCTTATCTTCAACTACCATGTCGGCAACATAGTGCCCAACTTTATCGCCTTTATAGTAAACATCTAATGGTTTTTGACATTCACACTTCAGGCCCATTCTACTAAGCTCTTTATACAAAGCGTTACCATACACGGCCTCGAGGAAACCAAATTTTAACTCATCATGTACAAGATGAGCTGCATGTACAATTTTCTTTGATAAATCTTCGTATAACATAGCCGTGTCCTTTTTTTAAAAAAAAGCCGTGTTAATCCGTGCCTAAAAGAGCGATGCACTCGGCGAGGCTTTCTTCCCAGTAGGGGATTTCGATGTTGTAGGTCTGCTTTATTTTTGTTTTGTCTAATACGCTGTAGTGCGGACGGGCGGCGGGAGTAGGGTACTCGCTGGTGTGCAGAGGGCGCACATGGCAAGTGTTGATACCGGCAATGCGGTGGATGGCCTTGGTAAAGTCGTACCACGAGATAACACCCTCGTTGCTGAAGTGATAAATGCCTGGCACGATGCCCTGATTGATGGCGGCAAAGATGGCCACAGCCAGGTCGCGTGCATAAGTAGGTGTACCTATCTGGTCGAAGATAACACCCAGCTCGGGCTTCTCCTTACCCAAACGAATCATCGTCTTTACAAAGTTATTGCCGAATGTAGAGTACAGCCATGCCGTGCGGATAATCATCGAGCGCTTGCAACCATTGGTTACCTCCTGCTCGCCTTCCAGCTTGGTGCGACCGTAAGTGCTGTTAGGACATACACTTTCGTCCTCGGTATAAGGGCGGTGATTGGTACCGTCGAACACATAGTCGGTAGAAATCTGAATCATCCATCCACCACGCTTCTCGATGGCTTTGGCCAGCAATCCTGGGGCGGTGGCGTTCAGCTTGTGGCACAGCTCCTGGTTCTCCTCAGCCTTGTCCACGGCTGTGTAGGCGGCGCAGTTCACAATACCGTCAATCTCGTTGTCAGTTACAAATCGGTTGATGGCTTCCTCGTCGGTAATATCCAGCTCAGCCACATCCGTATTAAAATAGGTATGCTGCTGGTTTTCCTTTTCCAGCAGCTGCATCTCGTTTCCAAGTTGGCCGTTACATCCGGTTATCAATATCCTCATGACGCTCTATTTTTTTCTTGGCACGGATTTACGCGGCTCTCTTTTAGAGAAACACTGCTTTTTTTGCGCAGCCAGCCGTGTCTTTTTATTAAAAGCCGTGTAAATCCGTGCCTAATAATTATTCAAATTTCAATCCTTCTTCTTTGTCCTTTTTATAATAATCTGAGAGCATGCCGATAAAAGTTGTTATCTCCTTTACGGCATGTGCTGTGTCGGGCGAAATGTCCTTCTTCTGCAGGCGCAGCAACATCACACCGTACAGCGAGTTAAAACATGTCTCAATCTCGTTCTCCTCCTTGTTGGCACCACGGTTGCGCAGCTCTACGATAAAGGGCAGCACTTTGTAGTAAGCCGTGTTGTAAAAGGGAAATTTGCTGCTCTGCAACAGCTGCTGGTGCAGCTCAATCAGCATCTGCATGGTAACCTTGTTAATCTGCAGGTGTCCCTGCTCGCGGCATCCCTCCTGATTCATCATGCGTATCAGGTTGCCAAACCAGTCGGTCTCTTCCTCCTTCTGTTCGTCGTTATAGTCGAAGCGCTCAATATACTCGCGCTTGATGCGTTGCAGCGAGCAGTCGAATGCTCGCACCGTGTCTTCCATCTGCCACATATACAGCAGATACTCGGCAATGTTGGTTTTTCTAAGTTCGTTTGCTATAAACATATTTTATGCTAAAAAAATCTTACCAGGTTGGTGGTTAGTCCAAGCAGCATAATGATACTGCCCACGATTACTGCCACGCCAATTACTTTGTTGATGATCTTGATACCGTTAGTATCAAACTTAGTGCGTATCTGATCTACCAGCCATGTCAGTCCCCACCACCACAGCAGCGCGCCTGCTACAATGCTGGCAAAACCCACAATCATCTCGAACGGATGGTTGGGCAGCACAAACGCAAACTGGGCATACATGGCCAGGAACAGGAAGATGATGAGCGGATTAGAGAATGTAACCAGAAAGGCCGTCCACGTGTTGTACCACAGTGTGCCCTGCTGCTTACCGCTCTGGTGCATTTTCTGCGTGGGGTCGGTATGGTAGGTGTACCATCCGAAACACAGCAGCAATATGCTACCCCCTATCTGCAGATAGAATCTGTTCTGATCGTTGGTGATAAAATCCATCACAAACGACATTCCGAAGCCAGCAAATGCCGCATAGATAATGTCGCTCACAGCGGCACCTATGCCAGTGGCAAAGCCGAACCATCGGCCCTTGTTCAGTGTGCGCTGTACGCACAGAATACCTACCGGTCCCATCGGTGCGCTGGCAATCACACCGATCAACATCCCCTTGAAGATGAAGTCTAATATATTTATTGGTATATGAATTGGCATAACGGGTGCAAAGTTACGAAAAAATTTCCGCTTACGGCTGATTTTAGTCATTCTTTTATAAAATAATGGTTAATTTCCGTAAAAAGTCAAGTGTTATGCCGAATTTTTTAGTAATTTTGTGCCTTGAAATCAAAATACGATATTAATATAGACTAATAAACTTATTATAATTATGAACGAACAGAACGCAGAAATTAAGCCTTACGTTATTGGCTTAGACTTAGGAGGTACCAATTCGGTATTTGGTATTGTTGATGCCCGTGGCGATATCAAGGCCACCACAGCCATCAAAACTGGTGGTTACAGTAATGTAGATGATTACGTAGCCGCATCGGTCGAGGCTTTGCAGCCTATCATCGAGCAGGTTGGCGGTATCGAGAAAATCAAGGCCATGGGTATTGGTGCTCCTAACGGCAACTATTATAACGGCACAATCGAGTTTGCTCCTAATCTGCCTTGGGCCCACAATGGTGTAGTGCCCCTGGCTAAGCTGTTCAGCGATGCATTAGGCATTCCCGTAGCCCTTACCAACGATGCTAATGCCGCTGCTATCGGCGAGATGGTTTACGGTGTGGCTCGTGGCATGAAGAACTTCATCGTTATCACTCTTGGTACCGGTGTAGGTTCGGGTATTGTTGTTAACGGTCAGTTGCTTTACGGTCACGATGGTTTTGCTGGCGAGCTGGGTCACGTAACAATGGTTCGTGGCGAGGAAGGTCGCGCTTGCGGATGCGGTCGTACAGGCTGCTTGGAGTGCTACTGCTCGGCTACTGGTGTGGCTCGTACTGCTCGCGAGATGCTGGCAAAAACCGATCGTCCATCACTGCTGCGCGACATGAACCCCGAGGATATCACATCGCTCGATGTATCAATCGCTGCTGGTAAGGGCGACGAGCTGGCTAAGGATATCTACGAGTTTACTGGTAAGATGCTTGGCGAGGCTTGTGCCGATTTCGCTGCCTTCTCATCACCCGAGGCATTCATCTTCTTTGGTGGTATGGTTAAGGCCGGCGAGCTGATTATGAAACCTATCCGCGAGGCTTACGATGCCCACGTTCTTAAGATCTTCAAGAACAAGGCCAAGTTCCTCGTTTCAGGTCTCGATGGCGCAAGTGCAGCCGTTCTCGGTGCCTCAGCCATCGGTTGGGAAGTATAAAAAATCACAGGTTAATATTATTGGTAAGAGGGGCTCGCCGCGTGATGCTGCGAACCCCTCGTTTTTTGTTGATATTTTTCGGACCTTTTTGTGCCCTTCTTGAAGGTACTCCCGCTCGAAAAAATACAAATAAATTTGTTTTTTTGCTCGCTTATTCGTATCTTTGCAGGCATTATGGAGAAACTTATTGAATTATATACCCAATGGAGGGGAGCTGAGCCGGCTAATGTTCAGCAGATCCCCGGGGGCGGTAGTAACCGCACTTACTTCCGTTTGACCGACAAGCAGGGACAGAGTGTGATAGGCGTGATAGGCACCAGTCGCGACGAGGACCATGCGTTTATCTATCTTACCAAGCATTTTTCGCGATTGCAGATGCCGGTGCCAAAGATTCTGGCTGCCAGCGACGACCAGCTGCGATACCTGCAAACCGACTTGGGTAGCATGTCGCTTTTCGACGCCATCCGTGGTGGTCGCGAAGCGGGCGGACGTTATACCCTGAAAGAGCAGGAACTGCTGCGCCGCACCATACGCGAACTGCCTAAAATGCAGATGCAGGGGGCTCGCGATCTGGATTTCGAGAACTGCTACCCACAGGCGGAGTTTGACGTGGATAGCGTGCTGTTCGACCTGAACTACTTTAAGTACTGTTTCCTGAAGGCTACGGAGATTGATTTCCACGAGTTGAAGCTGGAGGCCGACTTCCGACTGATGGCGAAGGATCTGACTTCGGAACAGAGCGATTCGTTTCTGTATCGCGACTTCCAGGCTCGCAACGTGATGTTAGACCACGATGGCAATCCTTGGTTTATTGATTACCAAGGCGGCCGAAAAGGTCCGTTTTATTACGATGTGGCTTCGTTCTTGTGGCAGGCCTCGGCTAAGTATCCACACAAGCTGCGCCGTGAACTGGTGTACGAGTACTACAACTCGCTGAAGAATTACATCGAGGTGCCCACGGTGCGCCACTTTGTAAATCGTCTGTCGCTGTTTGTGCTGTTCCGTACCTTGCAGGTGCTGGGCGCTTACGGATTCCGCGGCTATTTTGAGCAGAAAAAGCATTTTATTGAGAGCATTCCACCTGCCATACAGAACCTTCGCGAGTTGTTGGCAAGCAGCACGCCTTGGCATTATCCATACTTGATGGAGATTCTGCAGAAGCTGACAGAGCTGCCACAGTTCCAGCAGATTGAGACGGTGGCCAGTCGTGCCGATGGTTATAAGACGACCGATTTGAACCCTTATAAGGCCCATCCACAGGACGGACCGGCTACGTTCTCGAAGTACGATGCGCAGGGACCGCTGGTGGTTAAGGTGTTCAGCTTCTCGTATCGCAACGGCATACCTGAGGACGAGAGCGGTAACGGTGGTGGCTATGTATTCGACTGCCGTAGCACGCACAACCCCGGCCGTTATGAGCCTTACAAAAAGCTGACGGGACTGGATGAACCGGTAATACGATTCCTGGAGGATGATGGTGAGATACTAACGTTCCTGGATTCGGTTTATAAGTTGGCCGATGCGCATGTGCGCCGCTACATTCAGCGTGGCTTTACCAGTCTGATGTTCTCGTTCGGATGTACAGGTGGTCAGCACCGTTCGGTTTATTCGGCTCAGCACTTAGCCGAGCATATCCACGAAAAGTTTGGTATCGAGGTTCGCGTAGAACATCGCGAACAGAAAATCAAACAAACCTTCGAAGCAAAGAAGATTTAGGCACGGATTCTTGGACGAGCCAAGCGGCAAAGCCGAGCGACACGGATTACACGGATTTTTTTTAGGCACGGATTTACGCGGCTTTTTTTATAAAAAAGGACACGGCTTTAGCATTGCAACTATAGCCGTGTCTTTAATTTATTAAAGCCGTGTTAATCCGTGCCTAAAAGAAAATAAATTACTCAGCGCTCTCGGGCTCGGCGTCTTTAAAATCGGTGATACCGGCCTCGATAAGGATGTTGTACCAAGTGATGAGCTTCTTGATGTGGCTATCCTTTACACGATCCTGATCCCACTCGGGCAGTACCTTTGTAAAGTACTCGCGCAGCTCGGCGCTCGAAGCCTTCTTCTCGTTGATGCTGGCACGCTTACCGTTCTCCAGCTTCTTCAGGTTGTCGAGAACATCTGTCAGGGGCACATCATCAGTCTCGGTAAACATGGCGATATCGCCAAGTGATGTGATGCGATCGGTTGCGAAGGCAGGCATGCGCTTGTGAGTAGCATCCAGAGCCTCTACAATCAGATTGTTGTTACCACGGGTAACAAGCTTGTATAAACCGGGCTTGCCGGCAATTGCTAAAATGGTTTGTTGCATTGTTTTATTATTTTATTAATTTGATTATCTATATCAGCTTCTCCATCGTTAATCAGCACAAAGTCGGCCTTACGTATCACCTCCTGCTGTGGCAGTTGGCGGTTCATCCATTGCAGCGCCTGTTCGCGACTGATACCGTCGCGCTCCATCACGCGCTGCAGACGAATCTCCTTGGGGGCTATCACCACTATCACCTTATCTACCAGAACATTGGCTCCGCTCTCGAACAGGATGGCACTCTCCATGTAGTCCAACCCGCTTTGGCGGAAAGCCTCGAACACGGCAGGGTGTACGATGGCGTCGATGGCCTTGGCATTGCTGGGCGATGCCAGTAGGAATTTGGCTACAGCAGCCTTATTCAGTATGCCTTCGGGAGTATAGGTTTCGGGACCAATCAGCGCTGTAAGTTGCTGGCGCAGCTCAGGCGAGTTACGCATCAGGCGTTTGGCCTCGCTGTCGCAGTCGAAAACTTCGATGCCCAGCTCTTTCAGCACACGGCACACGTAGCTTTTACCACTACCAATGCCGCCCGTAATACCTACTTTCATTCTTCGTCGGATTCGATCAGATAGTCAACCATGCTGGTTTCCAAACGTGCTCTGGAAATGCCGCGTGGTACGCTCTTAAGATAAATGTGGCATTTTTCCTGCGGGTGGTCCTTAATCTCGTTGTAGTCGGCCACTACGTAGAAGTCGGTTGGCTTAAGATTTCGGTACACACTAACACCCGTTACGAATGTTACGTTTACGCGCGATGGGAATGTGCGGATAGATTTGCCCTTAGGCAGATTGATGGCCTTGATGGGTACACCCTCGATGCTCTCCTCGGTAAGTACGTCGGTGCAGAAGGTTACACGCACATGGTCGGGTATCATCTTTACGCCCTTAATCTTGGCCAGTTCGCAGTTAGCACGCAGCGTATCGCGGAAGTTGGCGTAGTTAAGCTGCTCGGTGTAAACCACGTTGATGCTATCCAGCTTTTCGGGCGAAGCGTAGATGGTAACGCTATCGGGACTGTAAGCCACACGCGAAATAAAGAACAGCTCCTCGGGAATTACACGTCCGCTCCAGCGTACGGGCACCGTTTTCTTGTCGCCGTAGTTGTAATAGAACTCCAGCTTCTCGGGTTTCATGGCCGTGATGCGCGATCCGTTGGCCAGCTGCTGGTAAACCAGCTTCTGCAGCTCCTGCTGTGTAATCACACCAGTACCGTTGCCGTGCGAGTAGTTCTTAAAGTTCACATTTACCTTACGCAGTATGTCGCCATACATATAAGTAAGGAGTGTGATGCCCTTGTCGCGGATGGTTACGCGCACCGTGTCGGTCTCGTCGCTGGTAAGCACGGCATTCTTCGGAATACCTACTACCGACACGGGGATGGCAAACTCGCGCTCGTACACCTCGTTAAGTGTGGTTTGCAGCCAGAAGATGCCCGAAAGTGCCAGGAAGAACACAAAAATCAGCAGCTCCTTATTAGTTTTGCTAAAAAGGAGCTTGTGCAGAAATCGTGCAATGCTTCCCAGATAATTCTTCATTTACTTGCTCTGCAGAGTGCTTGCCATATCTTTGTAAACCGATGTCTTCTCGACGGTAACAACCACGTCGCGAGCAATCTTGATGTCGACTGTGTTCTTAGCCAGGTCGATGCTCTTAACTGTGCCGTGGATACCACCACCGGTAACTACCTCGGTACCTTCCGTAAGTTCGTTCTGGAACTTCTGGATTTCCTTCTGTTTCTTCTGCTGTGGGCGGATCATGAAGAACCACATGATGGCGAATACAGCCACCATCATGATAATCATGCTCATACCGCTACCGTTCTGTGCTGCCTGTGCAGCGAGTACAAAATTAGTCATGTTTCTTTGTTATAATTTGTTTTTTGGGTTTATATTCTCTCTCCTTCTTAGGTTCGATGAACTTAGCCAGGCGGCCGCTCTCAACCAGGTTGCGGGCGATACCATCCAGCATACCGTTGATGTAGCCGGCACTCTTTGGGGTAGAGTAGAACTTGGCAATCTCAACATACTCGTTGATGGTTACGCTGATGGGCACGTTGGGCAGGGTCATCATCTCGGCGATGGCAATCTGCATCAGGATGATATCCATGTAAGCCAGACGTGAGAAATCCCAGTTACGCGAAGCCTCGCTCATGTAGCGCTGGTACTCGTCGGCATTCATGATAGCTGCACGGAACACCTTGCGCGCAAAGTCCTTCTCCTCCTCGCTGTCCCACTCGGGCAACAAATCCTGCTTGGGGCCGTTAGCCTCGTCGAAACGCTTGATGGTCTTCAGTACAAATGTATCAACGATGGTCTTGTCGTCGTTCCAGTACAGGCTCTGGTCCTCCAGGATAGCGTCGAGCTCGTCGTTGTCCTGAATCAGGGTGCGATATATCTTGCGCCAGAATTCGCGGTCCACATCGTAGTTATCCTCGGGGTTATTCATGTAATCCTGATAAACCTCGCTCTGCTCAATCTTCTCGAGCAGCGATGCTACAAATGCGGCATTCTCGTCCCAACCGCTCTTCTGGGTGCTGACAAAGTCGTTAAGCTGCTTATTCTCGGCCAACTGAATGGCAAAACGGTTCAATACAAAACGCTGCGATGGCTCGGGTGTGCCTTCACGCTTGGCACGCTGTACCATCACCTCCATACGGCGGCTTGCTTCTTTATTTACGGCCACCATCAGGGCCAGCATGTAGTTGTAGAGGTCATAAGCTTTCGAGAGACTGAAAAATAACTCTTTTTCAGCCGTGTCGATGTTCTTGTTACCGTTTTGATAGTAGGCGTAGGTTAACTGAACAATCTTAATTCTGATAATTTCTCTGTTAATCATCTCACTTGATGTTTTTTATTATTATACCTATTATATATATAAACTTTTCGTTTAAATCGGCTGCAAAATTAGTAAAAAAGGTCGGAATAAGCAAGAAAAATACAGAAAATTGAGGTTTTTTAGCCAAATATTTGGTTGGTATCAAAAAAAGTAGTACCTTTGCACCGCTTTTTCGGCTTCGTGCCGAGATTCGTGTGATGGCGAATTAAGCAAAACGTAAATTTTTAAACTTAATTTAGAGTAACACATTTATGAAAGAAATTAGCGTAAGTGGCCAGAAGCGTGCCACAACTGGTAAGAAGGCCAGCAAGGAAATGCGTAAGGAGGGTCTTGTACCTTGTAACATGTACGGTGAGGCAAAGGGTGAGAACGGTCTGCCCGTATCACTGTCATTTGCTATTCCTGCTTCACAGCTCCGTCGTGTTGTTTATTCACCCGATGTTTATGTTGTAAACCTGACTATCGATGGTGAGGCTCACAAGGCTGTAATGAAGGAGCTCCAGTTCCACCCAACAACAGATGCTCTGCTGCACGTTGACTTCTATGAGGTAAACGAGGAGAAGCCAATCACAATTGGTATCCCTGTTAAGCTCGTTGGTCACGCTCAGGGTGTACGTGATGGTGGTCGTCTGAGCCAGGCTGTTCGCACACTGAACGTAACAGCTCCTTACAAGCAGATTCCTGAGGTTCTGAATGTAGACGTTACAGAGCTCAAGCTCGGTAAGGCTATCAAGGTAGCTGAGCTGAACTTCGATGGTCTGCAGATCGCTACTCCTGCTCAGGTTGTAGTATGCTCAGTTAAGGCTACACGTGCTTCTCGTTCTGCAGCTGCCCAGGCTGCTGAGTAATTTATCTAATTCGTTTGCGAATGGATAAGTACTTGATTGTTGGACTGGGAAATATCGGCGACGAGTACGAGAACACCCGCCACAATACAGGCTTTATGGTATTGGATGCTTTTGCTAAGGCATCCAATATTCATTTTGATGATAAGCGCTATGGTTTTGTGGCCGAAACATCGCTGAAGGGCCGTAAAGTTATCCTGCTCAAACCATCCACCTACATGAACCTGAGCGGTAACGCCGTTCGTTACTGGTTGAACAAGGAAAATATCGAACAGAGCCGACTGCTGGTTATCAGCGATGATGTGGCGCTCCCGTTGGGTGCTTTTCGTCTGAAGTCCAGTGGCTCGAACGGAGGTCATAATGGTCTCGGACATATTCAGCAGCTCATCGGTCAGAACTATGCCCGTCTGCGTATGGGTATCGGCAATGATTTTCCGCGCGGCATGCAAGTGGATTGGGTGCTCGGCAAGTACGACGAGGAGGATATGAAAACCCTCGCACCAAGCATCGATACTGCTTGCGAAATTATCAAGAGCTTTGTATTGGCTGGTATTGATATTACTATGAACCAGTTTAACAAACTGGGCAAGAAATAGTTTATGGAAGAAGCAAGAATTGACAAGTGGCTTTGGGCATCGCGTATCTTTAAGACCCGCTCTATTGCAGCCGATGCTTGTAAGAACGGTCGCGTTACCATCGGTGGGGTGAACGTAAAACCCTCGCGTATGGTAAAGGTAGGCGAGACTGTAAGCGTGCGCAAACCGCCCATTACCTACTCGTTCCGTATTCTGAAGACTATCGAACAGCGTGTAGGAGCAAAACTCCTGCCCGAAATCTACGAGAATGTGACGGCTCCCGAGCAGTACGAACTGCTGGAGATGACGCGTATCAGTGGTTTCGTTGATCGTGCCCGTGGTACCGGTCGTCCCACCAAGAAGGATCGTCGCAGTCTGGATGCATTTATCAGCGACATGGAATAAAAACCGAGAAAACTATGACATTATTTAACATCGGACTGATCGTCGTAGGTATCATCCTCGTTATCTGGGGAGCCGATCGTATGACGGATGGAGCCTCAAAGCTGGCCCGCGACATGCGTGTGCCCGAAATCGTGATAGGTCTTACCATTGTAGCTGCCGGCACTTCGGCGCCCGAGTTGTTTGTGAGTCTGATGTCGGCCCTGAAGGGTACACCCGATCTGGCCGTAGGTAATGTGATAGGTTCTAACATCTTCAACACCCTGCTCATTGTGGGTTGTTCGGCTGCAGTAGCACCAATCGCTGTGGCACCCAACACGGTTAAGAAGGATATCCCCTTTGCCATAGGTGCTTCGTTGCTGCTCTTTATGCTGTGTGCCGACGATATGGGCTCGGTACACCTGTGGGGTAACGAAATCAGTCGTTCGGATGGTATCATCCTGCTCATCGGCTTTGTGGCCTTTATGGTTTACACCTTCCAGATGGCTGCAAAAGATGGAAAGTTGGATTTCCTTGACGAGGAGCTGGGTGTGGAGCGCGAAAAGCCCAAGAAGGATTATACGCACCTGTGGCGTAACCTGTTCTGGATTGGTCTCGGACTGGGCTGCTTAATCGTGGGCAGTCATATCTTTGTAAACGGTGCTACTTATGTGGCTTATCGTTTCGGTATCCGTCAGAGTGTGGTAGGTCTTACCATCGTGGCTGGCGGTACGTCGCTACCCGAGTTGGCTACCAGCGTGGTGGCTGCTTACAAGGGTCGTTCGGCCATGGCTATCGGAAATGTCATCGGCTCGAATGTGTTTAACATTCTGCTTATTCTCGGCATCACTTCGGTGGTTCACCCCATGCGCATTATGGGTATCACCATCGTCGACCTGATGATGATGCTGATTAGTATTGGACTGATGTGGATATTCGCAATCACCAAGTATTTTGTATCGCGCCGCGAGGGATGGGTACTGATACTTACCTTTATGGGTTACATGGGTTGGTTGCTGTATCTGTTGTAATGGATAACAGGGGTACTTGAACACCCCCTTTAAAAAAACAAGAAATATGGAAAAATTAAAAGACAATCAGAGGATCAGTGTGCTGTTTATGTTTTACGGCATACTGTTTTGCGTGTGCCTGATTACGGCAAACGTATTGGAGACAAAACAGATTTCGTTTGGACCTGCTAACATGACGGCTGGACTCATTGTGTTCCCCGTAAGTTACATCATCAACGATGTGGTTTGCGAGGTGTGGGGATACCGTCGTACGCGTCTGCTCATCTGGCTGGGCTTTGCCATGAACTTTATGTTTGTGGTGTTTGGTGCCATCGCCGACTGGATTCCTGGTGCCTCGTACTGGCATGGCGAGGAGGGATTCCATCAGATCTTCGGATTGGCACCTCGTATCGCCGGTGCATCGTTCCTGGCTTTCCTGGCAGGATCGTTTATGAATGCCTACGTGATGAGTAAGATGAAGTTGAGCTCGAACGGTAAGAATTTCTCGGCCCGTGCCGTGATGAGTACTGTCTGGGGTGAGCTTACCGACTCAATCATCTTCTTCCCCCTGGCGCTGGGTGGTGTTATCCCCTGGGAGGAGATGCCATCGCTGGTTATCACACAGGTAACACTGAAGACGGTTTACGAAATCATTGCACTTCCTGTAACCATCCGTGTGGTAAACTTTACCAAGAAGCACGACCACGAGGATGTGTTCGACAAGGATGTAACGTACAACATCTTCAAGGTCAAGGAACTTTAATGTTTAATGTTTCGCTCGGCTTTGCCGCTTGGCATCGCCAAGAATGTTTAATGTTTAATCTTTAATGTTTAATGTATTATGAACAGAGAAGTAGAAGGTTTGCAGGCACTCGGCAAGAAGACTGAGTACAAGAGCGATTATGCACCCGAGGTGCTTGAGACGTTTATGAACAAGCATCCTGAGAATGATTACTGGGTACAGTTTAACTGTCCTGAGTTTACATCGCTGTGTCCAATCACGGGTCAGCCTGATTTTGCTGAGATCAAGATTATGTATATTCCGGGTGAGAAGATGGTTGAATCTAAGAGTTTGAAGCTCTATCTGTTCAGCTTCCGTAACCATGGTGATTTCCACGAGGATTGTGTGAATGTGATAATGAAGGACTTGGTGCGCCTGATGGATCCCAAGTACATCGAGGTAATCGGTCTTTTCACTCCCCGTGGTGGTATCAGCATTTACCCCTATGCCAACTACGGTCGCCCCGGCACCAAATTCGAAGCCCTCGCCGAACAAAGACTGATGAACCACACGTTTAAGTAGTCCTCGCGTGGGTCGAAAAAGAAAGTAGTCCCAAAAACGTCCTGGCTCGGAGGCCGGATGTCCGATTATCGTAATCATTCGGAGAACTCGCTTCGCTCAAACAGCTCCTCATGTCGATTTGCTTGTCTCGCTCACGCGATACAAGAATCGAAAATGATTCCGATAATAGTACATCCTATAAATACCTCCTCGTGCGGAATGTTTTTGGGATTACTTTCTTTTTCTCTAATTTCTTTGTCCTCGCACTTCTTCGTTGGGATAAAACGTTCGAAAACATTCTTGGCTGTGCCAAGCGCTTCGCGATTACCGCACTTCGCGCTCCATGTTTCCTCACTCACTGCGTTCGTTCGAAAACATTCCGCATGAGGAGGTCTTTAGAGGAATGCAAATTCTTTGAATCAACATTGAGTCTCTGATTGCGGAACGCAATCTGAGCAACGAAATACGAAAAGCTGTTTGAGCGGAGCGAGTTCTTTGAGTGATTTGAAGAATTTGTGTTCCGGCCTCCGAGCTCAGGACGTTTTCGCACCTTTCTTTGTTTCGTTTCTTTCGGTGACGAAAGAAATGAAAATCTTCTGCATACTTAATAAAGAAAAGCCTATGCCACTACTAAAAATTATAAAATTTGTAGGATATTTGCCGCTATGTGCAGAAAAAGTGCTATATTTGCATTCAAATTTCGAAAATAAGCTTATAAAATATGGCAAAAAAGAAGATTCAATTCAGTCTCGTTTACAGAGACATGTGGCAGAGTTCAGGCAAATTCCAGCCTCGTAAAGACCAGCTGGAACGCATTGCGCCCGCCATTATCGATATGGGCTGTTTTGCCCGAGTAGAAACCAATGGTGGTGCCTTTGAGCAGGTGAACCTGATGGCAGGTGAGAATCCTAACCTGGCTGTTCGTGCTTTCTGTAAGCCTTTCAACGAGGTTGGCATTAAGACTCACATGCTGGATCGCGGTCTCAACGCACTCCGTATGTATCCTGTACCCGATGATGTTCGTGCACTGATGTATAAGGTTAAGCACGCTCAGGGTGTAGATATCACTCGTATCTTCTGTGGATTAAACGATACCCGTAATATCATTCCAAGTATCAAGTGGGCCAAGGAGGGTGGCATGACACCTCAGGCTACACTGTGTATCACCACTTCGCCAGTTCACACCGTTGAGTACTATGCTGCTATTGCTGATGAGGTAATCGCTGCTGGTGCCGAGGAGATCTGTTTGAAGGATATGGCTGGTATCGGTCAGCCTGCTATGCTGGGTGCTCTTACCAAGGCTATCAAGACCAAGCACCCCGATATCATCATTCAGTACCACGGTCACTCAGGTCCTGGTTTGTCTATGGCTTCTATCCTCGAGGTTTGTAACAACGGTGCCGATGTAATCGATACTGCTATCGAGCCTCTGTCATGGGGTAAGGTTCACCCAGATATCATCTCGGTTCGTTCTATGCTGAAGAACGAGGGCTTCGAGGTGGCCGATCTGGATATGAACGCCTATATGCAGGCACGTACACTCACTCAGGAGTTTATCGACGACTGGTTGGGTTGCTTCATCAACCCTGCTAACAAGCACATGTCATCACTGTTGCTTGGTTGCGGTCTGCCTGGTGGTATGATGGGATCTATGATGGCCGATCTTGGTCCTATCCAGAAGATGATTAATAAGGAACGCGAGAAGAAGGGTGAGAACGCACTCACTATGGACGATATGCTGGTTAAGCTGTTCAACGAGGTTGAGTACGTATGGCCAAAGGTAGGTTATCCCCCATTGGTAACACCATTCTCTCAGTACACTAAGAATATCGCTCTGATGAACCTCCTCACCATGGAGCAGGGTAAGGGTCGTTACGTGATGATGGACGATGCCATCTGGGGTATGATTCTTGGTAAGAGCGGTAAGGTGCCCGGAACAATCGCTCCCGAGCTGGTTGAGCTGGCCGAGAAGAAGGGACTGAAGTTTACCGATGCCGATCCTCACACCCTGCTGGAGAACTCACTCGACACCTTCCGTAAGGAGATGGACGAGAACGGTTGGGACTACGGACAGGACGACGAGGAGCTGTTCGAGCTGGCTATGCACCCTGAGCAGTACCGTCCATTCAAGAGCGGTCAGGCTAAGAAGCAGCTGCTGGCTGATATCCAGAAGGCTAAGGATGCCAAGCTGGGTGGTGGTCAGAAGATTTCGCAGGAAGAGATCGACGCTATCAAGCATGCTAAGGCCGACGCTGTAAAGGCTCCTCTGGCTGGTCAGCTGTTGTGGGGCTTCGGTGGCGAAGGTGTACTGGCACCATGCGTTGAGCCATTCATCGGTCAGAAGTACAAGGAGGGCGACACCTTCTGTTATCTGCAGACCAAGTGGGGCGAGATTGTATCAATCCCTGCCGCTATGGGTGGTAAGCTGGTTGATATCAGCGTTAAGCCTGGTCAGAACATTCGTCAGGGCGACACCATCGCCTGGATTGAGCGCGAAGCTTAAACTTTAAGATATTAGGCACGGATATGTTTTAGGCACGGATTTACACGGCTTTAATTTTATTAAAGACACGGCTGTAGTGAAAAAGCAGTGTTTCTTATAAAAGAGCCGCGTTAATCCGTGCCAATTTATTATTTCCATCCGTGCCAAATTTTTTTTTCTATGGATTACGAAAAGATTATTGATAAATATTATCCTGAGGATAATGAGCTTAAGCGTTTGCTGATGCATCATTCTCGTCAGGTGGCGGATAGATGCTTGAAGATTGCCAAGCAGCACCCCGAACTACGTCTGGATACCGAGTTTTTGGAAGAGGCAGCCATGCTGCACGATATCGGCATTTTTCGTTGTAATGCCCCCAGTATCCAGTGTGTAGGCACCGAACCTTACATCTGTCATGGTTATTTAGGTGGCGAGATACTGCGCAACGAGGGCTTTTTGCGCCACGCGCTGGTATGCGAACGTCATACCGGTACCGGTCTTACCCGTACACAGATTGAGCGCCAGCAACTGCCATTGCCTCTCGACCGTAGTTACGAGCCTGAGACACTCGAAGAGCAGGTGGTGTGCTATGCCGATAAGTTCTATTCAAAGTCGCATGTAGCCCACGAGCGTTCGGTAGTAGAAACAGCACAGAGTTTGGAGAAATTCGGTGCCGAAGGCGTGCAGAAGTTCCTGAAATGGGTGGATATGTTCGAATAAAGTAAAATTTTTGTGATAATCTCTGTTAATCTATGGCGAAAATCGCAGAATTATTTGTAATTTTGCACCCGTGAAAAGAAAATCGGTATTGATTGTGTTCGCTTTCGTTATCCTTTTGGTGATGGCGGAAGTGCCCATGAAGATGGTTTCCAGAGTTCAGCAAGGCTCTGGTAACAATGATAGTATTCCCACAGATAGCATCGTAAAGGATACCATCAAAGCAGCCTTCGACACCATTAAGGCTACCATCGATACCACTCAGATGGACTCTATTCAGCTCGCCATATATCGTCACAACAAAGCTATCGACGATTCGTTGGCGCAGGATAGTATCAATAAGCGCCGCAAAAATGGTATCGATTCACCAGTAGAGTATTCGGCTGAGGACTCGCTTACATACGAGGCAGCTTCGGGTTTGGCACATCTGTATGGCGACTCGAAGGTGAAGTATCAGAATATGGACCTGCAGAGCGACAAGATTTATATGAGTCTTGACAGCAGTTTGGTACATGCCACAGGTAGTTTCGATTCTACAGCCAACGGACTCAAAGGTACCCCCGTTTTCAAGATGGGTAACGATGAGTACCAGAGCGATACCATGGCCTTTAATTTCAAGACCAAGAAAGGTTTGATTTCGAGCGTATATACGCAGCAGGAAGAAGGCTTCCTTACCAGCGAACTGTCGAAGCGCGGTGCTGATGGCGAGATGTTCCTGCAGCACGGTCGTTATACCACTTGCGACGATCCGCATCCCGATTTCTACCTCGCCATGTCGCGTGCCAAGGTGCGCCCTGGTAAGGATGTGGTGTTCGGTCCTACCTATCTGGTTGTGGCCGATGTGCCTCTGCCATTGGCTATCCCTTACGGATTCTTCCCCTTCACCAAGAGCTACTCAAGCGGACTCATCATGCCTACCTATGGTGATGAGACCGAGCGTGGTTTCTATCTGCGCGATGGTGGTTACTACTTTGCCATCAACGATAAGATGGACCTGAAGCTGATAGGTGAAATCTATACCAAGGGCTCGTGGGGCCTCTCGGCAGCCTCTAACTATCGCAAGCGTTATCGCTACAGCGGTTCGTTCATGGCCAGCTATCAGAACACCATCAACGGCGAGAAGAATATGCCCGACTACACCAAGCAAACCAGTTTTAAGGTAGTGTGGAGCCATCGCCAGGATGCTAAGGCCAACCCTTACTCGCAGCTCTCGGCAAACGTAAACTTTGCCACTAGCAGTTACGAGCGCAATAACCTTACCTCGATGTACAATCCGCAAACGCTCACACAGTCAACACGTACCTCATCAGTATCGTGGAGCACCACATTCTCGAGTATCGGTATGACATTGAGCTCAACCACCAACTTAAACCAGAACATGCGTGATAGTACTATCTCGCTCACACTGCCCGATCTGAATATCTCAATCGCCCGTTTCTATCCCTTCAAGCGCAAAAAGAGGGCAGGCAATGAGCGCTGGTACGAGAAAATCTCGATGCAGTACACGGGTCAGATCAAGAACGAGATAACCACTAAAGAGGATAAACTGCTGCACTCGTCGCTCTCAAAGGACTGGAAGAACGGCATGCAGCACAATATACCTATCAGCGGTAACTTTACCCTGTTCGGCTATCTCAACCTCAACCCTTCGTTCAACTTTACCGACCGTACCTATTTCAGTAAGGTACACAAGGGCTGGGATGCCGCTGCTCAGCGCGAGGTAGTAGATACCCTGAGTGGTTTCTATAACGTTTACAACTGGAACTTCAGTGTTGGCGCCTCTACCAAGCTTTACGGTATGTGGGTGCCCAACCGTAAGATATTCGGCGATAAGATTAATGCTATCCGCCACGTGGTTACCCCAACCGTTAGCTTCAGCTATGCACCTGACTTCAGTGCATCGCGCTATGGCTATTACGACTACTATCAGAAAACCGATGCCGATGGTAAGGTAACCATGGTTGAGTACTCACCCTATCAGATTGGTACCTATGGTGTGCCTGGCAAGGGTAAAACCGGTAGCCTCTCGATGGACCTTTCGCAGAACCTCGAAATGAAGGTTAAGAGCGACGACGACTCTACAGGCTTTAAGAAGATTTCGCTCATCGACGAGTTCCGCATGTCGATGTCGTATAACTTTGCTGCCGATATCCGTCCTTGGAGCGACCTGTCAACCAGTTTGCGACTCAAACTCTCTAAGAACTATACCCTGAACCTCAACGCTGTGTTCGCATCGTATGTTTACGAGGCCGATAGCGTGGGTGCCGTACCACGTGTATCTGAACACAAGACTTATTGGGGTATGGGTAAACTCGGACGATTCCAGGGTATCTCGCAGAACCTTTCTTATACCCTCAGCAACGAGAAGATTGCCAACTTCTTTAAGCGCTTACGTGGCGAGAAAGTGGATAAGAAAGAACGTAAGAACGACGATAACGACGATGACGAGTGGGACGACACCCTCGAGTCGAACGTAGATAAGGATATGGAGAAAGCCAAGCATGGGGCTAATCGTAAAGGTAGCGGTTCGAAAGCCGAGACCGACGAGGATGGCTATATGGCCTTCCAGATGCCTTGGAGCCTGAGTATCGGTTATGGTGTTACCATGCGTGAGGACCAGACCCTCTCAAAGTTCAACTACAACACCATGCGCTATCCTTATAAGTTTAGTCAGAACCTCAATATAAGTGGTAACCTGCGCATCAGCGACGGATGGAACATCTCGTTCTCATCTGGTTACGATTTCGATAATAAGAAGATATCTATGACAACGGCCTCACTTAATCGCGACCTCCATTGCTTCAATATGTCGTGCTCGGTAGTGTTGGCACCATACACTAGTTATAACTTCTCATTCCGCTGTAACGCGTCAACGCTTACCGATGCGCTTAAGTACGACAAGCGCTCAAGTTATTCAAACGCTGTGCAGTGGTACTAAACTTAGTACGCTATGGCAGAATTACCCCCAATGATAGCCGACCTGGCACTCATCCTGATGGTGGCAGGTGTGGTTACGCTCATATTTAAACGCTTAAAGCAGCCCCTTGTGCTGGGCTACATCGTGGCAGGTTTCCTGGTTAGTCCTAACATGACCTATACGCCATCGGCTGTTGATATGGCCAACGTACACCTGTGGGCCGATATCGGTGTGATGTTCCTGCTGTTCTCGTTGGGATTGGATTTCTCGTTCAAGAAGATTCTTAAGATGGGCGCCTCGCCCGTCATATCCGCTATCACCATTATCTTCTGTATGATGATGCTCGGTATCGTGGTGGGCCATGTGTTCGGTTGGGGTAAGATGGACTGCATCTTCCTTGGAGGTATGCTCGCCATGTCGAGTACCACCATTATCTATAAAGCTTTCGACGATCTCGGATTGCGCCAGCAGCAGTTTGCCGGCATGGTTATGAGTGTGCTTATACTCGAGGATATCCTGGCTATTGTCATGATGGTGATGCTGAGTGCCCTGGCCAGCGGTTCTGATATGGGTGGCGGACAGCTTTTGCAGTCGGTCATGCGTATCGGTTTCTTCCTGATACTATGGCTGGTGGTGGGTATCTTTGCCATCCCGCTGTTTTTGCGCCGCGTGCGCCGACTCATCAATAACGAGGTGCTGCTCATCGTAGCCTTAGGCTTGTGTTGTGCCATGGCGGTGTTCTCAACCAAGGTAGGCTTCAGCTCAGCTTTCGGTGCCTTTATCATGGGTAGCATCCTGGCCGAGACCATCGAGGCCGAGCGTATCGAGAAACTCGTCGAGCCTGTTAAGAACCTCTTCGGTGCCGTGTTCTTCGTGTCGGTAGGTATGCTGGTCGATCCAAAGATTCTGGTCGAATATGCCATACCTATTCTCTGCCTGGTACTCACCATTATTGTAGGGCAGAGCGTGTTCGGCACCATCTCGTTTATGTTAGGCGGCCAGTCGCTCAAGTCGGCCATGCGTTGCGGCTTCTCGATGGCGCAGATTGGTGAGTTCTCGTTCATCATCGCCTCGTTAGGTTTGTCGCTGGGCGTTATTGGCGATTTCCTTTACCCCGTGGTGGTAGCCGTATCTGTCATCACTACCTTCTTAACCCCTTATATGATTCGTCTGGCCACGCCAGCCTATAATAACCTTGAGAAGCGTTTGCCTGGTAAGCTTATCAAGTCGCTTAACCAGTTGGCCATGGGCAATACGCATAGTCAGGAGGAGAGCAAGTGGAAACGCCTGCTCACGCAGATGACCATCAACACCATTGTTTACTCCATCCTTTCGTCGGCATCCATTGCCATGATGTTTGCCTTTGTGCTGCCCGTAACCCGCAAAATGCTGCCCGGCTGGGAGCTCCATTGGTATGCCAACGCCATCACCGGTGTGCTCACCGTGGCACTCATCGCACCATTCCTGCGTGCCATGGTCATGAAGAAGAATCACAGCGAGGAGTGGAAAGCCCTGTGGGCCGAGAGCAATCGCAACCGTTTGCCATTGTTGTTCACCATCCTGGTGCGTTTCCTCATTGCAGTCAGCTTTATCTTCTACATCTGCAATTTCCTCAGCCGATTCACCAATGCCTTGATGATTACCATCGGTTTCGTAGTCATCGTGCTCATCATCCTCTCACGCCGTACCAAGCACCGTAGCATTACACTCGAGCGCCTGTTTATCCAGAACCTGCGTTCGCGCGATATCGAGGCCCAGGTGCATGGCAAGAAACGTCCGCTCTACGAGGGCAAGCTGCTCGATCGCGATATCCATATTGCCGATTTCACGGTGCCGTTCAACTCCACTTGGATGGGACAGTCATTGTCTCAGCTCAAGCTGGGTACCAAGTATGGTGTGCATGTTAGTAGTATTCTGCGTGGAGGCCGTCGTATAAACATCCCCGATGGTTATAACATCCTGTTCCCAGGCGATGTACTTCAGGTCATCGGTAGCGACCAGCAGTTCACCGCTTTCCGCGATGCCATCGAGAACGAGGTGCTGGGTATCGATGTAGATGTAGAGATGCGCGAGATGAAGTTGCGCCAACTCATTATCGGTACCGACAGTCCGTTTGTGGGTCAGACCCTCATCGAGAGTCGTATCCGCGATCGCTTTAGCTGTATGGTGGTAGGATTAGAAGAGGGAAAGGAAAGTCTCTCCCCCTATAGTCCAAATCGTAAGTTCCGTGCAGGTGATATCATCTGGGTGGTAGGCGAGCAAGACTCGCTCGACGCCCTCTTTAATATTAAGGATTAAACATCAATCTTTAATGTTTAATGTTTAATGTTTAATGTTTAATGTTTAAAGATTAAAGCCGGCAGTGAGTTCGCAGATTTTAATGATCACCTCTTTTGCTTTTTCCATTGATTGGATACTTACAAACTCGTAAGGTCCATGAAAGTTCACGCCGCCCGCAAAAATGTTAGGGCAGGGCAATCCTTTAAAACTCAGCTGTGCACCATCCGTACCACCACGGATAGGCTTTACTTTCGGAGCCACACCGCAGTCCTGCATGGCGCGCAGCACCAGGTCTATCACGTGCATCTGCGGGTCAATCTTCTCCTTCATATTGTAGTACTGGTCCTTTGTTTCAAGTGTTACAGTACCCTCACCATATTTCTCGTTCATTGCAGCCACCACGCTGGCCAGTGTGCGCTTGCGCTCCTCAAAACGGTCGCGGTCGTGGTCGCGTATAATGTAGTGCATGCTCGCCTTCTCAACACTTCCCTGTACACCCAGCAGGTGATAGAATCCCTGATAACCCTCGGTAGTCTCGGGGCGCTCATCGGCAGGCAGCATCGCAGCCAGTTCCATCGCCAGCAGGTTGGCATTCACCATCTTGTCCTTGGCATAGCCAGGATGCACGCTTACACCTTTTATATATATCTTGGCGCTGGCAGCATTAAAGTTCTCAAACTCCAGTTCGCCCACATCGCCGCCATCCATGGTGTAGCCCCATTCGCAACCGAATTTCTCTACATCAAAGTGGTGCGCGCCCATACCAATCTCCTCGTCAGGGTTAAAGGCCACGCGAATATCGCCGTGCTTTATCTCCTTGTGGTCGCGCAGGTAGCACATCGCCTCTACTATCTCGGCTATGCCTGCCTTGTCGTCGGCACCCAGCAGTGTGGTACCATCCGTCACAATCAGGTCCTCGCCTGTGTGCTGCAGCAGCTCGGGGAATTTGGTGGGACTCATCATAATACCCTCCGAAAGCAGAATATCGCTGCCGTCGTAGTTGCGTACAATGTGTGGCTTGATGTCAGCACCCGAGCAGTCGGGGCTGGTATCGTAGTGCGAAATAAATCCGATGGTAGGAATCTCATCTTTCGTGTTGGCCTTCAGTGTAGCGTAGATGTAACCCTTCTCGTCCATCTCCACATCACTCAGTCCCTCATGTTCCAGTTCTTTCTTCAAGTACTCGGCAAACACCAGTTGTTTCGCCGTACTCGGTACGGTGTCACTATCCTCAGCCGACTGTGTGTCAAACTGGGTATAGTTTATAAATCTTTCTGTAATGTCCATAATTGCCTGCAAAGATAGTGCAAATTGAGTGAAATACCAAAGAAAAACGTTTTTTTCTTTGTATTTGCGAGATACAACCCATTTATGCATTTAATCCGAAGCATCGACGAATCCACCGGTACGGTATACGCTCAATCACCCTACTCATCAGTATGGGTAGGTACAATCCAGCTAGAATGTTCAGCACATAGAATACATATACATACCCGCTGGGACATCCCAGCCTTCGCCATAATATCAACTCCACAAACGCCTGAAATGCAATACCGAACAGATATATAGGGAACACATAATTGCGTATCGACGACAATGCCTGCGGTATTCTGTCTGCTATGATCATGCTGGTGCTAATCATAGCCATCACACCCACCACACTCATCAGCAGCCACCATGGTTCGCCGTGCGGTGTCAACATATACATCGTGCAGTATGCAGCCCAGCAGGTGCACATAGCCAAAGCAGACCGCAGATATCGAAACAGCCTGTACTTGTATGTAATGATGCCCAGAAGAAAAAAAGGCAAGTGCTTGTTAAGCGTAAATGCATAGCACCAGTTGGTGTCTACCCAATCGGTAAAATCTACCAGATAAACTGCGATGGTCGCTGCAACTGCCATTACCTCAGCCTTCACTCCCCTATCAGATATATACCGATAGCATGGGTACAGCGCCATTATCCACACTAGCGACACCAGGTACCACCTGTGAGGCCAAGGCGTAGTGTCATAATCCAGCAGGGCGTATAGCAGTGTATCTATCCCTATCACCTTCGGATGCTTAACCACACCGTTAAACACCGCTTGACTGGCGCATCCCAGTACCGTACAAAACAGCAACGGAACTATCAGTCTTGCCGTCTTATCCTTATACAGCTGAAACGTTCTCCACTCGCTACTCATCCTGGTATAGTATAGCAGCATGCCACTAATAAAGAAGAATGTTGCCATAAAGAACGGCTGAAACACATCGCGTATCCGATGCACAAAAGCATAGTCGTCACCAATTGACGCATCATACAGTCGCACATGGTTCATCACTACAAGTACAATAGCCATGCCCTGCAGTGCCGATATCCAGTTTATCTTAGCCGATGTATGTATACTCTTCGTCATAAATATCTCGCCGCAAAATTAATAAGAAATCCTTAAATGCCAGCATCTTTCCCCGATTATTGGCATTTATTACATAAAAAATCGGAAATGAACTAATGAACTAATGTACCAATGTTGATAGCTGGTTATCGATCACCTCAGCTTAACAGGAAGGTTGGAGGGGCGGCGAACTCGAATCACTTAACGGGGTGCGCGGTGGATATACGTACTTCGGGCTATGAACAAGCGATAGTTTATGCGGCCATCCTGATTAATTATGCCAAAGAGTCGCAGCAGGAGTTTGACGAATTGTTGATAGAACGTAATAGATATGGGGCTGTATGGGTACATTTTGCGGTGCGGCCCAAGGACAATCGGCATAGGGTAAACTTTATCAATGCGTAAGTTTGCAACTTGGTTGCAGAAAATACTGCGTACCTTTGCAGCGCGAAACAATAAAAAGGAATAAGAATATGGAAAAGAATTGCGAATATTGCGGTGTACATGCACATCATGATGAGCATCATGAGCACGAGCACCACCACGAGCATAACACTCGTGAACAGTTGAGGCTGATTATTATCACAGCCGTGCTGCTGATAGGAGCGGTAATAGTAGAACACCAGTTTGCACTCGAAACCTGGCAGCTGCTGTTGGTATATCTGGTACCTTATATCATAATAGGTCATGATACCTTGAAGGAGGCGGCTGAGGGTTTGCTGGAGGGCGAGCCGTTTAACGAGCACTTCCTGATGAGTATTGCCACCATCGGCGCCTTGTGTATAGGTTTCCTGCCAGGGGCTGAAACACAGTTTCCCGAGGCGGTGTTTGTGATGCTGTTTTTCCAGGTGGGTGAGCTGTTTGAGGGTTATGCTGAGGGTAAGAGCCGCGACAGCATTGCGCACCTGATGGAGATAAAACCCGACTATGCCACACTGTGGAGTAAGGACGAAGGAGGAAGGGGTAAGGAGATGACAGTAGCGCCCGACGAGGTGAAGGTGGGCGATACGATTATTATTAAGCCGGGCGAGAGAGTGCCCTTGGATGGTGTGATCATCGACGGTACGAGTGCGCTGAATACGGTGGCGCTGACAGGCGAATCGTTGCCCCGCGATGTGGCCGAGGCCGACGAGGTGATATCGGGATGCGTAAACCTGAGTGGCGTGCTGCGTGTACGCGTGACCAAGCCCTACGGTGAGAGTACGGTATCGAAAATCATCAAGCTGGTTGAGGATGCCGGCGAACATAAGTCGCAAAGCGAAACCTTTATTACCCGCTTTGCCCGTATCTACACGCCTATCGTGGTGTTTGCCGCCATCGCCCTGGCCGTTGTGCCTACACTGCTGGGTGGGACCTTCAGCACCTGGCTGTACAGAGCGCTGATGTTCCTGGTAGTATCGTGCCCCTGTGCGCTGGTAATCAGCGTGCCGCTGACATTCTTTGGTGGTATCGGCGGTGCCTCGCGTCGTGGAATATTAATCAAGGGTGCGAACTACATGGATGTGCTGGCGAAGGTGCGTACGGTGGTGTTTGACAAGACGGGTACGCTCACTCACGGCAAATTTGCCGTAACGGCCGTGCATCCGGATGCTATCGACGATCACCAGCTGCTGCACCTGGCGGCTCATGTGGAGCACTTTTCTACTCATCCCATTGGTGCGGCCCTGCGTGATGCATTCCCCGATGAGGCTACGGATGGCTGCGAGGTGAGCGATGTGCGCGAGATGGCCGGACAGGGCATCATAGCCAAGGTGGGCGATCGCGAGGTGGCTGTAGGTAACACCAAACTGATGGATGCCATCGGTGCCAAGTGGCACGACTGTCACCATACGGGTACGATTATCCACGTGGCCATAAACGGTACCTATGCGGGTCATATTGTGATTAACGACCAGATAAAAGCGGATAGTGCCGAGGCCATTGCTGCCCTGCATACACTGGGTGTGAACCGTACGGTGATGCTGACCGGAGACCGCCAGGAGGTGGCCGATAACGTGGCCAAGCAGCTGGGACTGACCGAGTACCATGCCGAGTTGATGCCTGCTGATAAGGTTTCGAAAGTTGAAGAACTATCAACTGTAAACTATCAACAAGCAACTCCTCTTGCCTTCGTAGGCGACGGCATTAACGATGCCCCTGTATTGGCACGTGCCGATATTGGTATAGCCATGGGCGGACTGGGTAGCGATGCGGCCATTGAGGCAGCCGACGTGGTGCTGATGGACGATAAACCATCGAAGATAGCTACGGCCATCGGTATAGCCCGCAGAACTCTGGCGATTGCACGACAGAACGTATGGCTGGCCATCGGTATTAAGTTGGCTGTGCTGGTTCTGGCTGCCTTTGGTGTGGCAACCATGTGGATGGCCGTGTTTGCCGATGTAGGCGTAACGGTGCTGGCCGTGCTGAATGCGATGCGTACCCTGCGCGCTTAGAACTTATACGTGTATCCCAAACCCAGGATGTGACGGTTGCCGTCGGTATCATCCTGGCCAAAGGGATGCTGGTACATGTATTTGATATCGAATGCGTGCTGCTTGTTCAGGCGTAACTCGGTACCTACGGCATAGCGAATCTTATCCCATCCGTTTGACATGTAGGTTTCGACATTGGCATAGGGGCGGAACAGGTTGCCAAGCTTATATTTGGCCTGCAGGCGGTTACGCCACACGTTCTTGCCTTTGCCACTGTAGGTATGCTCGTCGGCCTCGGTGCCATTAGCGGTGTAGTACACACGCAGCACGGCCATATCGCGCAGAAAGTCGATGGCACCCACCTTTACATCGGTTACGGCAATGCCCAGGCGCAGTTCCAGATCGGCTATCAGTTCCTTTCGTTTCTCGGGCTTAATAAGTTCGATGCGGTCGTACTGCACCAACTTGGAGGTTTCCATCTTCAGCGTGCGCTCTAACAGCGTGATGGCCAGCATGGTAATCACATCTATCACCACCAGCTCCATCACCGGGGTGCCAATCAGTCGCCCGTTGACATCGATACCCAGCGAGTCGGCCATGGCATGAACTACCGACAGGCAGATGACCACAAACAGATACGTCATTTCGCGTACAGGCATGGAGTCGGTGCGGTAGCGCATAATGGAAAAGATACCAAAAAGGCCTAACCCTACGCCCATGGTAGCCTTACCGCGATCCATACCCATCATGAGGTACACTAAGAAATAGATGGCTACCGAGATGACCATGAAGGTAAAGTAAAAATCCTGTCGTTTGCTTTTCTTGAAGTACAGGAAGTGTACGATAGCCCAGTTAACTAAAACACAGATGGCGAACCTGAGAAGTGTGTCGCCGAAGCCGTTCGAAAAAATGTCTTGCATATTATGAATTGTTTACTAGTTTTCCTATTTCGATGAGTTTGCACTTAAAGCGGTTTACCTGCAGTTGCGGATTGGTGAGTGCCGACCCGATGCTGTATTTGGAGAATCCGTGTGGATGGATGCGCAGCTGGCGCAGCATGTGGAGAATAGGCGAGTAGATGAGTCCGTCGCGTTTCAGTTCGATAATCACCAGGTTGTCCATCTGTTTGTTAACGCCGCTGATGAGGTTATGAAAGCACAGCTGCTGGTCGATGGTAAGGCGTTCGGTCTTGGCTTTGTTGACGAGAGTGATGCGACGGAAATGATTGTTGAGTGCCGGCTGTAAGGTATCGACATCGTAGCGCAGATGTCGACCGAGAAACAGGCGGCACTGTTGCTCGGTAACATCCATATGGCTTACCTCTATACGTTTTTTCTTGGTGCGCCCGTGATTGTTTTTGGTCTTAACCTCCATAAACTGCAAACCACTTACGCAGTAGGTGCGGAACCGTATCTTCTGTCGGTTGGTATGGTTCCACTGGTGCTGGTTGTACATGTCGAAGTTATAGGTATCAAAGTACGTGGTGTCGTACTCCGGATTTCGTTCGCCATCTATCTCCTGCACATCATAATCGGCTTGTGCCATCTGCAGCAGCAAGCGCAGCTTAGCCATGTTTGTAACAAACTTGGTATCGGTGCGATTCATGAGCTTTACGCTGCTCATCTGCTCGAGTGTGATAGGAGCAAAGGTGCCCAGTATGTTGTTGATTGTTGTCATAAGCGGTGGCAAAAGTAATGCATTTGCCCTTATCCGCCTAATTTAATCAACCAAGCGCTTAAGTTCTTCAGCGAACCCGAGAATGCTGTCAGTTGTCCATCGGATAGCGCACGCCCCATTTACGGCGTAGCTCGTCCATCAGTTGCATCACGTAGAGTGTTTCGGTATGTGGCATCTCGCGGGGTTCAGTCAGCTTGTCGATGAGTGCCTGTCGGCAAGCCAGGAACTGGTATTCGTAGCCTGTTATCTGCTGTGGCACGTGGATGGTTTCAACAAACGTGCGGCCGGGACCGTTGAGGGTTATCGTTTGGGGGTTGTTGATGTTGTCGATGATGATGTTGCCCTGGGTGCCTGCTATCACACCGATATTGTCGCCCACGCATTGGGCCGACGACTGCACGTTGGCCAGGATGCCATCCTTGAGAATGATGGTGATGGCGTTCGTCAGGTCCATCCCTGTATCGCTCTTCACGCAGTGGCCGTCGATACTTTCGATATCGGCATCGCAGAACATGCGTACAAAGTTAAGGGCATACACGCCCAGGTCGAGTAGGGCACCGCCGCAAAGGTCGGGGCGCATGATGCGAGGCTTGTTACCCATCGAATAGCCAAGGGTGGCTGTCACCATTCGTGGCTGTCCGATACGTCCGTCGGCCATCAGTTTCCTCACGATGCCCACGGCAGGCTGGTAGCGTGTCCAGATGGCTTCGGCTAAGAACACTTGCTTTTCGTGTGCCAATCGGATGATATCCTGTGCTTGGGTGGCATTGGCCATGAATGCCTTCTCAACCAAGCAGGGCTTGCCTGCCATGATGGCCTGGCGCGTTACATCGTAATGGTGCGAGTGCGGGGTGCCGATATACACCAGGTCGATATCCTTATCGGCTATCAACTCAGTATAACTGCCGTAAGCTTTGGGGATGTTCCACTTGGCAGCAAAAGCGTCTGCCGTTTCCTGTTGGCGTGAGCCCACCGCATAGGCCTCACAGTTGTCCAGTCCGTTTAAGGTGATGGCTGCCTTCTCAGCAATCCATCCTGTTCCGATAATACCTACTTTCATCTTATCCTTTAGTTTGGTTTTATTGTTTTAGCCTTTTCTGAATTCCATCGGTGTCATGCCGAAGTGGTCCTTTACGTACTTACCAAAGAACGATGGGTTAGGGAATCCAAGCTGGTTGCATATCTGCTTGATGCTCAGGTCGGTCTGCTTCAGATAGTAGCGTATGTCCTCCAATACATGTTCGGTAATCCACTCGTTGGCCGTTTTACCCGAATTCTTTTTGCAGATGGTGGTAAGATATTTGGGCGAGATGTACAAATCGTTGGCATATGCCTCAACGGTGCGATGCTTCACATCGGTAGAGTGCAGCAGGTCGAGAAAACGCTGGAAGTGACTTTTTCCAGTTGATAATTGATAATTGATAATTGACAATTGATTATCATTTTGCGACAGCATCCACTTCATGGTGCCACAAAGACCAAGGATGGCCGAACGGAGCAAAGCCTGGATAATCTCAGTGTGATAAGGGTTCTCCTTGCCTTTCTCAATGGCCAGCGTGAGCATGTCGTAGAAGTGGGTGTAGAATAGAATCTCGTCTTCGTCCATCGTTACGATATGCTGGCGATGGATATACATCATGTCGTTCCAAACGCTGATTTTCTCGTTCAGGAAACTACGCAGAATACGGTTGGTAAGGAACATACCTTTTACGTCGAAGTCGGGACTTACCATCACATCGGTCACCGTTACGTTCTGTGGGATAATGGCAATCTGATTTCTATGTAGTTCCATCTGTATGCCGTTCATCTGTGCCTGCGCTTTTCCGCTGGTACAAATCACAATGGTGTTCATGCCCACATGAGCGCTGCTTATCTGCGTAAACTGCTGGATACTATCCACAACCACAATTTCGTTGTCCGAATAGCCAATCTGTACGTCCTCGTTGTTAGCTAATGACTGAATTGTAATCTCTTCTTGTTGTTTCATGTGGCAAAATTAATCATAATTTCGCATATCTGGTGTTTTATTTAGTGTTTTTTATGTTCTATTTGGTGGTGTGTGGTTAATTTGGTAATATAAGTGGTGAAATCGGATATAGATAATGATTGATTTTGCACTACCTTTGCAACCAGAATTAAATATTTGATGATGAAAAAGAGTATTTTGATGCTGCTGGGCGTGATGCTGATAAGTAGCTGCACAAGTAAGAAGGAGCAGAACACAAAGGCTCCTACGAGAGTTGAAACAGAAGTGGTATCTACTGCTATGAATGCAAGTGGACAGTCGTATGTAGGTATGGTAGAGGAGTGTGAGGCTACTGCCGTTAGTTTTACGGGCATGGGCGTGGTAAAGCGCATGCTGGTAAACGAAGGACAGGCAGTGAGTCGCGGACAGCTGATAGCCGAGATGGACGACACGCAGGCGCGTAACCTATTAAGTGGTGCCGAGGCTCAGATGACGCAAGCCAATGATGCCCTGACACGCTACAAGATGCTGCACGATAACGGATCGCTACCCGAGGTGCAGTGGGTTGAGATACAGAGCAAGGTGGCTCAGGCCAAGTCGCAACTGGAGGTGGCTAAGAAGAATCTGGCCGATTGCCGATTGGTAGCCCCTGTGAGTGGTATCGTTGGCAAGCGCCTGGTAGGTGCTGGCGAAACGGCTATGCCCTCGCAGGCGGTAGTCAGCATTCTCGATATCTCAACCGTTAAGGTAAAGGTGGCCATCCCCGAGGCCGAAATCAGTGGTATTGGTGCCAACACCTCGTCGACCATCAAGGTCGAGGCCGTGAATGGCAGTTTTACTGGTGGACGGATTGAAAAAGGTGTGCAGGCCGATGCGCTCACACATACCTATGATATACGCATACACGTGGCCAATGGCAATCGCAAGTTGCTGCCTGGTATGGTGGCATCGGTTCAGTTTGGCAATTTAGAGAAACCCACCAAGGAGCTGAGCGTGCCCGTAACAGCTGTGCAGCGCAAGGCTGATGGCTCGCTGTTTGTATGGACGATTGCCAACGACAGTACCGCCCACCGTGCCATCGTACGCACGGGCGAAACGATGGGCAACCGCATTGCCATTACTGATGGCATGACCGAAGGTGCTCGTGTAGTTACCGAGGGTTATCAGAAACTTAGTGAAAACACCAAGGTGGTTTATTGATTTGACAATTGGACCATTTACGATTGGACAATTAAATAGTGAAATTGTAAAATAGTGAAATTGTAAATGAAAAATGTGAATTGGCTCCGATGGCCTTTGGAGCATTACTCGATAACATTGCTCATCATCGGCATATTGTTTGTGATGGGCATCTACGGCATGTATATTATGCCTAAGGACGAATTCCCCCATGCCACCATCCGTCAGGGTGTGGTAGTGGCAGTATATCCTGGTGCCACCAGCGAGGAGGTGGAACAGCAAGTGGCCCGTCCGCTTGAGCGTTACCTATTTACCTATGGTGAGGTGAACCGTGTAAAAACCACCACACAGAGTCAGAATGGCATGTGTATCGTGATGGTGAAACTGAACGACGACGTGAACAATAAGGACGAGGTGTGGAGCAAAATCAAACATGGACTGAATGGTTTTAAGGCGCAGTTGCCAAGTGGTGTGCTGGCCATCGTGGTGAACGATGACTTTGGCAACACCTCGGCCCTGCTCATCGCCATCGAGAGCGACCAGCGCAGCTATCGTGAGTTGAAACAGTATAGCGACGACCTGAGCGATCGTCTGCGTCGCATCCCCTCGGTAGCCAACGTGAAACTGTTTGGCGAACAGAAGGAGCAGATCTCGCTCTATATCGATCGCCAGCGCATGCAGGCCTATGGTATTGGTCAGCAGATGCTTTTCTCGCGCCTACAGGCACAGGGCATCACCACCATGAGTGGCGCTATCAGCGACGACGACCAGCAGATACCCATCCACGTTGAGGCTCAGGAAAACTCCGAGGAGGAGATAGCCAACCAGATTATCTTCAGCGACCCAGTGACAGGTAAGGTGGCACGTGTTCGCGATGTGGCCCGTGTGGTGCGCGAGTATGAGCCAAACGCCAGTCGTATTGAGCAGGACGGACACCCTTGCGTGCTGCTCTCGATGGAGATGACGCCTGGTAACAATGTGGTGCAGTATGGCGAGCAGGTGGATAAAGTACTGAAGGAGTTCAGTCTGAACGAACTGCCCGAGGACGTAAAGGTTACCCGCATTGCCGATAAGCCCAAAGTGGTAGCGATGAGTGTGAGCGATTTCTTGCGCGATCTGCTGATATCGATGGCTATCATCATCCTGGTGATGATGGTACTGTTCCCTCTGCGTTCGGCTATCGTGTCGGCCATCACCATTCCCTTGAGTACCTTTGTGAGTGTGGCAATCATGTATATTATGGGCATCGAACTGAACATCGTGACGTTGGCAGCGCTCATTGTGGTGTTAGGAATGATTGTTGATAATTCGATTGTGGTGATTGATGGTTATCTGGAATATCTGGGTAAAGGTTTCAAGCCTTTCGATGCCGCCATCGAGTCGGCCCGACAGTACTTCATGCCTATGCTGCTGGCCACCATCTGTATCTGTGCCATCTTCTATCCGTTCCTCATCACCATGAAGGGTATGTTCCACGATTGTTTGGAGGACTTCCCCGTTACCATTACCATCAACCTCATGGTGTCGCTGGTGCTGGCCGTAACGGTGATTCCGTTCCTCGAAACACGTATCATCAAGCCCGGCAAGGTGAGCACCGATGGTAATGCGATAACAAAATGGGTGCAGAAAACCTACAATAAGGTGCTTGATTTTACCTTTGCACACCCTTGGTTAACCATTGGTGGTGGTATTGGCGTTATTCTGCTGTCGACGTTGATTGCTCCTACGCTGAAGATACGTCTGTTCCCATATGCCGATCGCGACCAGTTTGCCGTAGAGATATTTTTACCCGAGGGTAAGGGCATGGCCGAGACCGAGGTGATTGCCGATTCTGTGCAGCATGTGTTGGCAAAGGACGAACGTATCACAGGCATCACGGGCTTTATCGGCTGTTCGTCGCCACGATTCATGGATGCCTATGCACCCCAGATGGCTGGTAATAACTATGCGCAGTTTATCGTGAATACCAAGAGCAATAAGGCTACGCTCGACCTCTTGGCGCAATATCAGCCCCAATTGAGCGAGGCGTTCCCCAACGCTTACGTCAAGTTCAAACGTTTGGACTATCTCGAAGTATCCGAACTGGAGTATCGCTTCTATGGCGACAACCTCGACTCGCTGCATGTGGTAGTCGAGCGACTGATGGAACGCATGCGGAAGATGCCCGAACTGGAGTGGGTACATACCGACTATCTGCAGCCGTACCCCATCATCAATGTCGAACTCGATCCTGTTACTTCGGCCCAGTTAGGCATCACCCGTACCACCGCCCAGCTGGCTTTGAGTGCCACATCTTCCGACCTGCGTGTGGGACAGATTTGGGAGAAAGATTATGAACTACCCATTGTGGTGAAGGACGATGCTGATATGACCTTCTCAGACATCGCGAACCTGGGTATCGCATCGCCCGCATCAATGGTGTCGGGAGGTCTGCGCAGTACCAATTCCACCGTTCCGTTGCGCCAGATAGCCAAGGTGCAACCCAAGTGGAGCGAGAGTCGCATCATGCATCGTGGTGGCGAACGTTGTATCACCGTTACTGCCCAGTTTGCACAAGGCGTATATACCGCACCTGTAGAGAAGGAGATTGCCCGTATGATGAACGAGGAGATAAAACTGCCACAGGGCGTCCGTGCCGAGGTGGGCGGCGAGATAGAATATGGAGACGAGGCCATGCCGCAGATTATTGGTGGCATCACCATTGCACTGATCATCGTGTACTTCTTCCTGTTGTTCAACTTCAAGAAGTATGGTGTTACCACCGTTTGTATGGCAGCTTTGGGATTGATGATTCCTGGAGCGCTCATTGGTCTCGGACTGATGAATCGCGCCCTTGGTCTGACCTCTATCTTCGGACTCATCACGCTGATGGGAATGATTATGCGTAACGAAATCCTGATTTTCGAGCACGCGATTGACTTGATTAAGAAGCATGTGGCCGAACATGGCGACTGGAAAACAGATCGCCAGGCTTATAACGCCGCTGTGCGCCAGGCAGCCTACGATGCCGGTAAGCGTCGTATGGTGCCCATTTTCCTCACTACGGCAACCACTGCCGTTGGTGTGGTGCCGATGATTATCGCCCAGAGTTCGTTCTGGATGCCCGTGGGTGTAACCATCTTTGCAGGTGGTATCGGCTCGCTCATCATGGTAGTCACCATGCTACCCGTTATTTATTGGAAGGTTTCGACTAAGTGAGAGAAGTAAGAGCTTGCTCTCACTTCCGAACGTGAGAAAGCTCAACGTAGTTAAAGTAAGTACTAAGTAATTATGAAAAAGATATTATCACTGATAGCCTTAGGCTGCGTAATGTCAGCCTCGGCTCAGACTTATACCCTAGAGCAGATTAAGGATTCTGCTTTACAAAACAACTTTGCCATCCGCAGCGCCAAATATGGCGTTGAGGCTGCCCAACAGCAGCGCAAAGAGGCGTTTACCAAGTATTTCCCTAGTGTGAGTGGTACAGGCGTGTGGTTTAATGCCAACAAGGGTATGGCGCAGACCACCATCAACCCTTCGGCTAGTATATCACCCGAGCTGGGTGCTGCTTTGGCTCAGTCGCTGCCCCAAGAGGCATTGGCTGCCTTAGCTAATCCCATCAGCATCTCGATGATGAAGAATGGTACCATTGGCTCGTTGATGGCGGTGCAGCCCGTATTTGCTGGCGGACAGATTGTCAACGGCAACAAACTGGCTAAAGTAGGCGAGGAGGTGAGTAAGCTGCAGTTACAACTGTCGGAAAACGAGGTGGAGAAGACAGCCGAACAGTACTTCTGGCAGTTAGCCTCGTTGCAGGAGAAGATGAACACCATTAATGCTGTAGATACGTTGCTGCGCGATATCCATAAAGATGTGGATGTGGCCGTGCGTGCAGGTGTGGCCATGCGTAACGATCTGTTGCAGGTACAACTGCGCCAGAACGATATTCAGAGTCAGCGCCTGAAGTTGCAGAATGGCATCTCTATCGTTCGTTTGTTGTTGTCGCAATACTGCGGCCTCCGCGATACGTCGTTCGCCATTGACCATTCTTCATTGACCATTGACCATTCTGCTACGCAAATGGAGAAGGCTAATAATGGTCAATTGTCAATGTTCCGCTCCAGCTCTGCTGGCTTGCAAGGCAAGAATGTTCAATGTTTGCCCGAGTATCAACTCCTGGATAAGCAGGTTGAGGCCGCCCATCTGCAGAAGAAACTGACTGTAGGACAGCAGCTGCCAACCGTAGCTGTGGGTGCCGGTTATAACTACCACAATTTGTTAGATAATAACCACTCGTTTGCCATGGTGTTTGCCACTGTTACTGTGCCCATCAGCGATTGGTGGAGTGGCTCTCATGCCATCAAGCGTAAGAAGATTGAACATCAGAAAGCCGTTGAGCAGTTGGAGGACAATGCCCAACTGCTGAAAATCCGCATGCAGAATGCCTGGAATGGGGTAGAGGAGAGCTATCAGCAGTTGCAACTGGCCAAACGCAGCATCGAACAGGCCGACGAGAACCTGCGCTTGAACCGCAACTACTATCGTGCCGGCACCTCAAAGATGAGCGATTTGCTCGAAGCCCAATTGCTTTATCAGCAAGCACTCGACAAGCATACCGATGCCTTCGCCGACTATCAGAACAAACTCCTGGAGTACAAACAAGCTACAGGTCAGTAGATATAAAAAATCCCAAAGCAAAACGAAAAAGCTTTGGGATTATATGATTCTTTTACTTAACTATCCATTCAAACACTCCTGTCGAATTATCGTTAGGTAATACAACCTCAAGTCGAAGTGCTTTGGTTGTAACAGGCTCAAAGTTTACTGTGCATGCTGTACCTTTATCGGTGGGGTATCCATCGGCGCCTGTTACTGGAATCCAATTGCCTTGGGTGTCCTGATACAGGATGCGCCACGACTGCGGTACGCGGCATCCGCCCCAAGGACCATCGTCGAACCAATAAACGGTGGCACTCTGTACGGTAGCTACTTCGGGGAATTCGTAACCTAACCATTCGGTACTGCCATTCTTAGGCCACCAGTGGGTATAGGGTACGCTACGGTCGTTCTCATCCTTTGGCACCAGGCGGTCGTTGATGGCTGTAAGGGCTGGCATTTTTTCGGTAGAGCTACTGATCTTACTCTCACTGGCCAGTGTGGCTGGCTGCGATGGATTAGTAGCATTCAGGTCCTGAGGCAACCAAACACGCATTTTTCCACTACCACGATGACACCAGGCATAGTAGGGGATGAGTGTCAGTTTGTGGTCGGTAGTCTGCAGTTTCCCCTGCTTATCGAAACTTAGCGTCTGAGCATCGGTGACGATGGTCTGTACGGTAGTTCCTGCAATCTCGGTCTTACCCAGACTGAACTCTGGATTCTGATTCATCAGGGCGCCCATGATATCAAAGGTGTTGTCAGGGTGCTCGGCACAATAAACCAGCGGGCCGCGCTCTACGCTAATCTTACCACGATCGGCCTCTACCTTGTTGTTGGCACGTACAGTGCGAGTCTCCATATCGAAGTGAATCTGCACCTTGTCGCCTTTCTTCCACTTGCGATTGATGGTATAATAGCCATCCTCTGTTACCTTTGCTGCTGCAGTCTGGCCATTCACGGTGATGGTATAGCCCAGACGCTTGCCATCAGTATATTGATAGAGGTTAGAGGGCACCACCTGGCTGCGCACCCAACCTGGAATACGGATTTTCATGGCAAACTGGCCTGCCGCATTCTGGTCAACATTTACAGTGATATCACCATTCCAAGGGTATGCAGTTGTCTGACTCAAACCAACCTTCTTGCCTGCAACAGTCAGGTTGCTCTTGTTAGAGAGGAACAGGTTGACATATACATTGCGATCCTTAACGGCATAGATATAACCGGGCAGCGAGGGGATGAAGCGACAGATGTTGCTGGGGCAGCAGGCGCAGCCGAACCAAGCCTGACGCTGGTGCTGTCCCATCGACTCCAGTGGGTTGGGGTAGAAGAAGCCATTGCCTTCGAGCGATACGCCGCTGATGAGTCCATTGTAGAGTGTGCGCTCCAATACATCGTAGTACTTGGATTCGCCATGCAACAGGAACAGACGATAGTTCACATACACATTGCCGATGGCAGCGCAAGTCTCGCAGTAGGCACTCATGTTGGGCAGTTCGTAGTTCTTGCCAAAGGCCTCGCCATTATTAGTGGCACCGATGCCACCAGTAATGTAGAGTTTCTTGGTAACGATGTTGTCCCAGATGGCATCGATGGCCTTGATGTAATCTTTATCGCCAGTCAGCGCTGCTACATCGGCCATACCTGCATACATATAGGCTGCACGAACGGCATGACCTACGGCCTCGTCCTGTTCGATCACAGGTTTATGAGCCTGAGAGTAATCATGTACGATAGTGGTCTTGCCGCGATAGTCGAGGAAGAATTTGGCCTCGTCGAGATATTTTTTGTTGCCAGTAACAAGATAAAGCTTTGCCAGTGCCATCTCTGCTATCTGATGACCAGGTACTACACAAGCCTGACCAGGGTTGGGTCCCACCTCCTTGCATACCACATCGGCATAACGGATAGCTATATCAAGGAACTTTCTTGAACCTGTGGCCTGATAGTGAGCGATTGCCCCCTCAACCATGTGGCCGAGGTTATAAAGCTCGTGGCTCAGGTCCTCTTCCTTCACCCAGCGCTTGTCGCCAGCCCAGTGGTGCGGGTCGGCAGGATTCTGTGTGCGGGCAGTATAGAGATAGCCGTCAGGCTCCTGTGCCGAGGCGATGACATCGAGTACCGAATCAATGTACTGTTTCAGTTTCTTGTCAGGATAGGTCTGCAAGATGTAACTGGCACCCTCAATAGTCTTATAGGGGTCGGTATCGTCGAACGAGTAGCCCACACCGTTCACCTTGAATACCTTTGATGGGTCTTTCAGGTGCTGGGCTGCATTCGAGAAGTTGGTGTAACGTCCAGTCTCCTCGCATTTCGCGAAGGCCAAGGGGATGGTTACTTTACGACTGGCTTCCAATCGTTGTCCCCAGAAGGTGCCAGGTGTTACTTTTACTGCGGTAAAGGGTACAGGACTGATGGGATAACCATGAGTCGCTGTCTGTTTTTTCTGTGCGCTAATGGGGAGCATGATGGCTACACCCAGCGCAATAGTCATAAGTTTCTTCATAAATTATCTATTGTCAATTATCAATTATCACGTTGTCCCAAAGTTTCAGACTGTGCAGATAGCCGCTAAACAGCCATTCACGTTCGGCGTTTCGGCCTAGAGTAACATACTGCGAAGGCTTCAGTAGCAGTTGGATGTCTTTACGGCTGATAACTTTTCCATTAATGCTGACAGTTTCGATACGTCCGTCGAAGGTCACGATGATGTGTTGCCATTCGCCTTCCAGCTGTTTGATATCTTTGTAGCCAGCATCCTCGTACCATCCATAGTGGTTCACTACGCCGCAACGAGGCTCTGTGCCGCTAATCAGCATAATCTTCTCTAGTTCGTCGTGAGTGGTGGTAAAATCAGCAACACACTCGTTCATGGCCATTTGGGGATTCAGCACCCAAGCCTCAAGGGTATAAGGTGCATTATCGCGCATAGTGGCAGGCAGGGCAAACGACGACTGATACACCTGTAGCGAGTCGAATCGTAGGGCTTTCTTGCCCTTGATTTCTTCAACAATACAAGGTGCTGTCAGCGTTTCAAAATAGCCATCCACGCCATGATTCTCAATATAGGAAATGGTGTCGCCTGTCAGGAAATCATCGGCTGTGATGCTAACAATCAGACCTTTCTTCTGATTATCGGCCACTGGCAGGCGTACGATGTCGTTTTGGGCATCGTATGCTTTCTCGGCCTCGGCCTGCTGCCAGCTGTAGTGGCGCAGATTGGTGAGGGTGAGTGGCTCTTTATCGGCCTTGATGGTTTGACAGTAAACAGCACTCTTAAATTCCAGTTCGGTGCCAGGCTGTAGTACCAATATATCCTTGTCCTCCTGATGCTGACGGAATACGGAGCCCGTTTTTAACTTAAAACTACCTCCAAGCATACCTTCGTTATTTAGCCACTCGCGCCCGTTCCAGTCGGCAGGCGTCAGGCCGAGCCATTGCTGGGGTAAGGCATCTTCAATCTCAGGATAAACCTTGATGTTCCAGATGGCACCACCAAAGCCGTTCTTCTGTCCGCCAAGATAGGTCAGTCGCACATAGCGGGCCTTAGCGTTACCAAAATCTACCATCGGACTGCCCGCCAAGCGGTTCTGACTCTTATCAGCAAACAC
The DNA here is from genome assembly GCF_000025925.1 of Xylanibacter ruminicola 23. NCBI lineage: Bacteria > Pseudomonadati > Bacteroidota > Bacteroidia > Bacteroidales > Prevotellaceae > Xylanibacter > Xylanibacter ruminicola. Next base: position 317,920 of record NC_014033.1, read on the forward strand.
CTTCCAGTTATGTCCGTCGGTAGATGTTTCTATCAGATACTGGTAGAATTGTGTACCATATTCAAACTGCGTCATGATGGTTTTGATTTTCTGCGTCTTGCCCAAATCAATCTTCAGCCATTCGCTACCTGTGCCTTTGGGGCGCCAGAGTGTGCCGTTATTGTCATCCACAGCATAGGATGGCTTAAAGTCATCATCGTAATACGATGAAGCCTCGACCTTGCAATCTAAGGCCAGATTTCTTGAACGTATAACTGATGGTGCCAACAAGCCAATGCCATCGTGAGTAGGGGTAATTGTTTTGATGCGTCCGTCGGGCAGGAATTCCATCTTATCGATGCATACCTGACGATGAAAACCGCGATTGGAGTGCGGGTTGTCGTGGCGGTGATAAACAATGTAGTAGTTATCGCCCTCCTGCAATACGCTATGATGACCTGGACCATGAATGGTACCATCGGCATTGGTCTCGAGTATGCATCCTTGGTATTTATAAGGACCAAGCGGCTTATCGCTGGTGGCGTACTGCACACGATAGGTATGATCGTGGCAGGAACCCGATGAGTACATGAAGTAGTACACGCCATTGCGCTTTAATACAAATGGGGCTTCAAAGAAATCAGTTACCTCTGTGTTTGGAATCAATCGTGTCTCAGAGAAACTCTTCTTATCGTCATTCAACTTGCCTGCACCACAGCCAAAACCTTTGTATATGCCCCAAGTGCCCCAGTACATATACACGCTACCATCATCATCCACAAAGGTCTGTCCGTCGAGTGTGATTGCGTTGGTTACAAAGCGGTCGGGCACCAGTACGGCATCGCTCTTGCCAAGGACGTTCTTCCATGGTCCGCGAGGCGTATCGCTTACACCCATGTGCAACTGGCAGGGCTGACAATACACCATGTAATACTTGCCATCCTTGGCATCGTGCATCACGTCGGGCGCCCAGATCCAGTGACTGTCGGGCCAGTTCATCGGCATCAGAGTCCAGTTGCCGAAGTCTTTACTTGTCCACACCTGAGCTGGTCCGAATCCTGCGCCGCTACCATCTGTGGTGGCATATATATAATAGGTGTCGCCGAACTTTTTTACAGTAGGATCGGCAAAGTATCCTGGCAATATGGGATTGCCTGTAGATGGGGCATTATAGGCTTTCTGTTGTGCGCTAATACTAAGCGTACAACAGGCAAGTGCCCCTATAGTCAGTAGTTTCTTCATATCTCGTTTTTACCTTTTTATGAGTTTCACAACGAAGCCTCCGCCGCTGGCCATTCTGATGTTGAGTTTGTCGTTGGTGGAGAGTGTTTTTGATTCTATGCGATAGTCTTCGGCATTGTGGTTTGCGTTGACTCCATCTGTAACGATTGTAGCCTGATATGACTCGCCAGGACGTAGAAAGTCGAGAGATATATCGACTTTCCTTTCGTCCCAGTTCGTTTGTCCGCCTACATACCAGTCGCTACCGTTGCGGCGGGCTGTTATCATATAACTACTAATATATCCTGAAAGGATTCTTGTTTCGTCCCATGTGTCAGGAATCGATGTGATGATGTCTACGCACTCCTGTTCGCGCTCATAGTTGGTTGGCGCATCGCAGAGCATGGTGAATGGTGAGTCGTGCATTACGTAGCAGGCCAACTGATGGCATCGTGTACCCATCGAAACAGGGTTCTGATAGCACTCCACCCAGTTGTGCTTGGTGCCGTTGCGCATGGCACCAGGAGTAAAGTCTACACTTCCTGCCATCATACGGATAAATGGGAATGTTACGTCGTAGCGCGGCATATCGGTTTCCTTCTTGGCCCAGCGGGCTTCCTCCATACCAAACACGCCTTCGTAGTTCAGTATGTTGGGATAAGTGCGGTTCATGCCTGTTGGGGTGTAGAATCCGTGGTAATCTACAAACAACTTGTATTCTGCGCAAGTCTTTGCCAGGCGTTCTGCCATTTCTACAGCCGTCTGGTCGTTGCGGTCCAGAAAGTCTATCTTCCAACCAGCTATGCCCATCTTGGTATATTTTTCGCAAGCCTCTCGCAGATGTTCGTCGAGCACGTTGAATACAGTCCAAAGCACTATGTTTACGCCCTTCTTCTTGCCATAATCTATCAGCTGTTGCAGATCGATGGCGGCAATTGGATTCATTATGTCTGCTTTCGAAGAGTCGTACCAACCTTCGTCGAGCACCACGTATGGGATATGATTTTTGGCGGCAAAGTCTATATAATATAGATAGGTACGCGTGTTGATGCCTGCCTCGAAGTCGACACCTTTTAGATTCCAGTCGTTCCACCAGTCCCATGCCACTTTGCCAGGACGTATCCAACTGGTATCGCCAATCTGATTAGGTGTGGCGAGGGCATAAACCAGGTTGTTTACTGGCATCTCTGTATCCTTTTCGGTGATTGCCATCACTCGCCAAGGGTAAGTCCTGGCGCCTGTCGATTTTGCGATATAATCCTCTGTATCAGCTACATAGGTCATGCCTCGCCATGGGTAGCGGTCCAGAGTCTTGGGATATTTTGCAAAGGCGGCTCTCAGTTTTAGCCCGTCGGCTTTCATGAACATGCCTGGATAGGCGCGCAGGTCGCTCTCGAGTATTGTTACTTTTACTCCGCCGCTCTGGATAGTGGCTGGCAGAAATATGTATTTATCCTTGGCCTTACTTAGCAGCGTTTCGTCGTAGAAGTTCTGAAAGGCCATAGCGAAGGGCTTTTCGTCGTTGGTAGAGTAGGCTAGCCAGGCTTTGCTGTCTTCAGGGAAACAGAAATCGGCCGTCTCGTCGAAGATGACCGTCTGCTTCTTGTTGGTCGTACAGAATCGATAGGCTACCCCTTCATCGTAGGCTCTTATCTGCAGACTAAATCCATCGTTAAGTTTAACATCCATCTGATTGCCTGCGATACGAATCTCCTTTTGCCTGTAAAACGGCGCCTGAATCGTTTCGTTGATGTTTTTGGATTTAACAGAAGCAATTTTTAATCCATCGCGAATGCTTGCCTTTACCGTTACCACTTGCTTTCCATCATGTGAAACTGTGATATTAAGTCCATCATCCACCGTCGCCACATTCTTTCCGTTGGGCGAAGTTACGATGTGGTTCTTGGCTTGTAGCGAACCACATATTATTAATAAGGTGGCGAATGATAAGATACGATTCATCTTCATTTTTCGTTAGAGTTTTGATTTCAGGTGCAAAGATAGTAACTTTTGGCAAAACAGAATAAAAATATCGTCTAATCTCAATGTAAAAATAGTCCAAAAGCCCCCATTTTATCCATATTTAGACTATTTTGTTAGTATCTTGGACTATTCTTTCATCCGTTTCCGTTGTTTTTTTGTTATTTTGCCGTCGAAACTCTAACGATTACTAACAATAAATAAGTATAATATGAACAAGCTATTGTTATCCGTTATCGGGGTTGCAAGCATCAGTCTTTCGACTGTAGCTCAGACACAGATCCAAGAGGTGCCTTTCACGCAGGTACATCTTAATGATGGTTTCTGGTTGCCTCGTATCGAGATCAATCGTACCGTCAGCATCCCTTCTGCCTTTCATGAGTGTGAGGTGAATGGACGTTTCGACAACTTTGCCATCGCCGCTGGACTCATCAAGGGCGAGCACAAAGGTGACTTCTCGTTCGACGATACCGACCCTTACAAGGTTATCGAAGGTGCCAGCTACTCACTCGCTGTACACTACGATGCCAAACTAGATCATTATCTTGACTCAGTTATCAACATCATCGCCAAGGCTCAGGAACCAGATGGTTACCTGACTACGTGTGTTACTAATAAATGTACGCGCCTGAGTGGATGGTGGGGAACCCACAAGTGGGAGAAGATTAACTCGCACGAGCTCTACAACTCAGGTCACCTTATCGAGAGTGCCGTAGCCCACTATCGTGCTACCGGCAAGAGGACCTTCTTGAATGTGGCCATCAAGAATGCCGACTTGGTTTGCAAGACGTTTGGACCAAACGAAGGTCAGATTCATCGTCCAGGCGGACATCCCATCATCGAGATGGCACTCTGTAAGCTGTATAAGGTAACTGGCAACAAGAAATATCTGGAAGGCGCCAAGTATTTTGTGGACGAGACGGGGCGTTGTACCGATGGTCATCGCCCTTCAGAGTATTCGCAGGACCACATGCCTATCCTGCAGCAGCAGGAGATTGTAGGTCATGCCGTGCGTGCAGGCTATCTGTACAGTGGTGTGGCCGATGTGGCAGCACTCACTGGCGACAAGGCTTATCAGGAGGCCCTGGAGCGTATCTGGGAGAACATGTCGTCGAAGAAACTCTTCATCACGGGCGGTATCGGCAGTCGTCCGCAGGGCGAGGGCTTCGGCCCCGACTACGAGCTGAACAACCATACCGCCTACTGCGAGACCTGTGCAGCCATCGCCAACGTGTACTGGAACTACCGCATGTTCCTCGCTACGGGCGAGTCGAAGTATATCGACGTGTGCGAGCGTGCCTTATATAATAATGTGTTGAGCGGCGTCTCACTCTCTGGCGACAAGTTCTTCTACGACAACCCACTGGAGAGCGACGGCGAGCACGAGCGCCAGAAGTGGTTCGGTTGCGCCTGCTGTCCAGGTAACATCACGCGGTTCGTGGCCTCCGTGCCTGGCTATATCTATGCCCGTCAGGGTAAGGACATCTTCGTGAACCTCTATGCCCAGGGCAAGGCCAAGATCGGCAACATCGAACTGGAGCAGACCACCGACTATCCCTGGGACGGCAAGATCCGTATCAAGGTGACGAAGGGCAGCGGCAAGTTCGCCATCAAGCTCCGTGTCCCCTCATGGCTGAAGACGTCGCCCACGAACAACGACCTCTATCAGTATCAGGACAAGGCCAAGACCTACAGCGTCAGCGTGAACGGCAAGGCGCTCTATCCAGAGAACCGCGACTATATCGAGATCTCGCGCAGTTGGAAGAAGGGCGACACCATCGAGCTCGACTTCCCGATGGACGTGCGCCGTATCGTGGCTAACGACAATGCCGAGGACGATCGCGGCAAGGTGGCCTTCGAGCGTGGTCCTATCGTGTTCTGCCTCGAAGGTGCAGACCAGACCGACCACAAGGTCTTCAACAAGTATATCCTGGACAGTGCGCCCGTCAGCGCCCATTTCGAGCAGGACCTGCTCAACGGCGTGATGGTGCTCGAAGGCTCGGCCAAGGAGCTCCAGCAGGACGGCGAGGTGAAGGACGTGAAGTTCCGCGCCATCCCTTACTCCACCTGGAACAACCGGGGAAGCGAGCAGATGGAGGTGTGGATTGCCAACACCCCGATGGCAGCCGTCGCCACCCCGTTGCCCACGATTGCCTCGAAGGCCCAGACCTTCTGCAACCGCGGTCCTATCCAGAACGATGCCCCAGAGACGGCCCCCGTCGATTCCTGGGCTGGCGGCGCCAACGACCAGTGGGAGCCCAAGCGTTCCTCCGACACCTCGAAGCCCTACCACTACTGGTGGCTGAAGCAGGGCACGACAGAAGCCATCACCTATCAGTTCGACCAGGCATACGAGGTATCGAACGTACAGGTGTATTGGCTCGACTTCGACCACTATGACGGCAACTTCCGCACGCCCGAGTCGTGGAGCCTCTACTACAAGGACGCCAAGGGCGAGTGGCAGGAGGTCGAGGGTCACACGGCCTATACCGTGCGCAAGGACTGCTACAACAGTGTCGATTTCACGCCCGTGAAGACGACGGGGCTGAAGATTCTCGCCAAGCTCCAGAAGGGCGAGTCGGGCGGTGTCCTCGAATGGAAAGTGAACAAATAATTCATTATAACATAAAACATTAACAAACCTAAAAAACAATTTGGTATGAAGAAACATTTCTTATGTTTGCTTTTGCTGGGCGGCGCTCTTGGCGCACAGGCCACAGAAAGCACTTCTCCAGCCGTTGCTGAGGTCACTCAGCAAGGAGTTTTAGTGAAGGGTGTTGTCAAGGACGCCAAGGGCGAGCCGATCATCGGCGCCACGGTGACTGAGAAAGGCACCAAGAACGCAACGGTTACCGACTTCGACGGTAACTACTCTCTCAGAGTTGCTAACCGCAATGTAACCCTCGTCGTCAGCTACATCGGCTTTACCTCGCAGGAGATCAAGGCCGGCGGCGACGTGACACTCCAGGAAGACAATGCCCTCTTGAACGAGGTGGTCGTCATCGGTTACGGCACCCAGCGCAAGGGCGACATCACCTCTGCCGTCGCTTCTGTGAAGGCCGAGGACTTCAACGCAGGTAAGATAGGTGACGCTGCCGAACTGGTGAAAGGTAAGATTGCCGGTCTGACGGTGGTCAACTCAAGTGGCGACCCGAAGGCCACCTCTTCTATCCGTCTGCGTGGTGTGACCACACTGGTCGGTAGTCTGACACCGCTCATCCTTGTGGATGGCATCGAAGGCGACCTGACGACCGTTGCCGCAGAGAATATCGCCTCCATCGATGTGCTGAAGGATGCCTCCGCAGCCGCTATCTATGGTACGCGTGGTGCCAACGGTGTCATCCTGATTACCACCAAGAGCGGACGCCGAGATACACCTGCACAGGTTTCATACAACGGATACGCCTCTTTCTCTAAATGGAGTAAGAAGCAAGACTTTATGGATGTCCACGATGTCATCTACGGTAAAACGGCTCAGGACTACCTCGGCTACGAGACAGATTGGGTGAAGGCCGTAACTCGCAAGGCAGGTTTCAAGCACAACCACGACCTGAACATCAGTGGCGGTTCAAAGAATGCCACCTATTCTGCCAACATCTCGTATGCAAAGGAAGAAGGTATGATTCGTAAAACATTCAACGAGAACTTCAAGATGCAGATGGACTACACACAGTTTATGTGGAACGATGTGCTAAAGTTCAACCTGAATGCTTTGGTAACCCGCCAGAAGTATTCAAACGATAACTTGAATACCTATTCCCATGAGAATCCCTATCGCCAGGCTTTGATTCACAACCCCTCGGAGCCTGTCTACAATGAGGACGGTAGCTATTACGAGAACTTCAACAAACTTCAGTACTATAACCCCGTGGCCCTGATTAATGAGAATTTTGGTGATAACCGCCGCCGATTTTCACAATTAGTAGGTAACGTGACCGTGGAACCGATACATGGTTGGAAGACCAACCTGATGATTTCTTGGGGCGAGGGCGTGGACTCGTATGAGAACTGGACATCACCTCTGCACCAGTCTATCGTCCGCACAGGTGACAATGGTGTCGCCAACAAGAGCGAAGGAACATGGGTTGACAAGAATCTGGAACTAACCTCCCGTTATGATGCCCAGTGGGATGAGCATCGCTTTAACGCTCTCGTGGGTTACAGCTACCTTTATAAAGAGTCAGACGGCTTCAACGCTGGCAACCGTGATTTCTCCACGACGGCCTTCCTCTGGAACAACCTCGGTAACGGTTCTTGGATTAATGACAAGGACAACCATGCTTGGATGGGTAGTTATAAGAATGACAGCAAACTCGTTGGTTTCTTCGGACGTATCAGCTATGGCTATGCCGACAAGTACAATGCACTCATCAGCATCCGCCACGAGGGTTCTTCTAAGTTTGGTGACAACCACAAGTGGGCCACCTTCCCCTCACTCTCTCTTGGATGGAACATCATGAACGAGGAGTTTATGAAGGATACTCGCTCTTGGCTCGACAACCTGCGCCTCCGTGTGGGTTACGGTGTAACGGGTATCACACCGGGCGACAATTATCTGGCACAGAATATATACGGCTATGCCGACTACGGCGATGTAATGCTGATGGATGGCAAGTGGGTACGTAGTCTTGAAGTGAAGCAAAATCCTAACCCCGACCTGAAATGGGAAGTTAGTAATGAGTGGAACTTCGGTCTTGACTACGGCGTACTGAACAACCGCATCCACGGTTCACTGGATGTCTATGTGAAAACCACCCACGACCTGCTGTTCAGTTATCGTGTTCCCATGCCGCCCAACCTCTACAGCGAGACGTTAGTAAACGTGGGCGATATGCGCAATACTGGTATCGAGTTTATGATTGAGGCCATTCCCGTACAGACGAAGGACTTTGAGTGGACTACCACACTGACGGCCTCACATAATGCCAATAAGCTTCTCAAACTCAGTAATGACCTCTACGAGACAGACAATTTCCAAGAGCAGGGTTGGGCTGGCGACCCCATCGGCACCCCTACCCACTGTATGGAGGTCGGGAAAGGCCTTGGCGACTTCTGGGGATTGAAGTCGGTTGGTGTTGACCAAGACGGCTTTGTACTGGTTGAGGCAAAGGATGCCAATGGCAACTGGACAGTAATGCCCTTTAATACAAATCTGAACGTACAAGAGAACCGCCAGCGTCTGGGTAGCGGTACACCAAAGGTCATCCTCGGCTGGGGTAACACCTTCAAGTATAAGGACTTCGACCTCTCGATGCAATTCACCAGCCAACTCGGCTACAAGATTTTGAACCTCTCTCGCGCTTACTACGAGAACAATTCGATTGCCTATAACCGTTTGAAGACGGCTGCCGACTTGCACCCCGCCATCAATACCGACGGCACACCCGTGCTTGATGAGAATGGCAACCAGAAGATGGTGAAACTTTCCCAGTCTATGCCACAGGGATGGTGGAGCGACCATTTGGAGAACGGCGACTTCCTGAAGTTGACTAATATTACGCTTGGCTATACCTTCACGCCGAAGGGTACGCTGGCCAACTATGTAAAGAAGGCTCGTATTTATGCGAACGCCACGAACCTCTTCTGTATCACGGGCTATAGTGGCATCGACCCTGAGGTAAGCAACTACTATATGACACCGGGTATTGACGACCGAGACAAGTACCCCGTGACCCGCAACTATACCGTAGGACTTTCATTGAACTTCTAAAAACGAGATTGCAATATGAAAAAGATATTTAGTAAGGTTCTGATCGCCTTTGCAGCAGGAAGCATCAGCCTCACATCGTGTACTGACCTCGACGAGACGCTTTATGACCGTCTTAACGAGACCAACATTGACCTCTCTAATGAGAAGGATTTGTCTCTGCTGCTGAGTGCTGTTACCGCCCAATATCGCTACTTGGTAGAAGACTGGTTCGGCATGTATCACCTGCTCGAAGAGAGCTGCGACCAGTATATGGTGCCTGCTCGTCCTGGTGTGGGATGGGGCGATGCTTACATCAATTTGCATAAGCACAACTGGGGACCCTCTGTTGGTCAGATTTACAACCCCTGGCAGATTGCCTACCGTGGCATCGGCTACGCCAACTCCGTGATTGATGCCATCAACCCGGATGACCCTGCAATGGTCAGTAGTCTGGCTCACGCTCGCTTTTTCCGTGCGATGTTCTATTATCACCTCTTTGACATGTTCCGCAACATACCCTTGCAGACCACTCAGAATGTAGAGGCTGGCTATTTGCCTCAGCAGGTGAGTCCGCAGGAGATGTATGACTTCATCGTGCAGGAGTTGATAGCATGCAAGGAAGGATTTGGAGACAGTGAGTTCTGGGGTTATGGCAACAAGTATGCCGCCTCTATGGCTCTCGCCAAGATGTATCTGAATAAGAATGTCTATCTCGGCACCAGCGGTAACGATGGTTATGAGGCTTGTCTGGCAGAGGTGGAAAGCATTATCAACTCAGGCAAGTATAGTCTTGCTCCTACTTATAAGGAGAACTTTGCAGAAGACTTGTCAAAGAATCCAGAGGTGATTTTCGTGGTGCCCGGCGACCGTACCCACACCGTGCAGTTCGGTCTGCAGAGCTACTGCTTCCCGCAGTCGGGTATCGAGGCCTACGGCTCCACCGCTCCCGGATATAATGGTTCTTGCGCCATCCCTCAGTGGATCCGTACCTATGACGAGGCAGACAAGCGTCTGGCTGATACCTGGGCTGGCGGTCCACAGTATAAGGCCCTGAAGCAGGGTGATACCTATATCCCTAATGGCGACAAGGACAATCCCATCATGTTCGAGGCTGACGACTGGACAGGTACGGGTATCCTGACCTACAACCTGAACGTACACTCCATCGACAAGCCCGGTGCCTACCAGCAGGAGGGCTATCGCCTGCACAAGTACGAGATTATCGGTGGTACCGACGACGGTACGACGGCCGATGACGTGGCCATCTTCCGTTATACGGATGTCCTGATGATGAAGGCCGAGTGCCTGCTGCGCTTAGGACGCAACAAGGATGAGGCAGCATCACTGGTGACCCAGGTACGTGCCCGTTCCTTCGACTCTACTGCCAAGGCCACCCGCACCGTGGCTGACCTCGAAGGTGGCTCTGTCTATGCATACGGACATGATGAATATACCGTAGCCGAAGATGCTCCCGCTGGCTATAATGACTGGTCGAACCACATCACTACCTACGAAGGCGGTGCCGATATTGAACTCGGAGGTCTGCTCGATGATCTGGGCTGGGAGTTCTGCTGCGAGTTGCATCGCCGTCAGGATTTGCTCCGTTTCAAGATGAAGGACGGACGTAGTGTTTGGGATGGAAAGTCTTGGTTCTGCAAAGATGCTACCAGCACGACCACTTATGATATCTACTCTATCCCCGATGAGGCCATGAAAGCCAACATTTCCCTCAAGCAGAATCCTGGCTATTCTGGTGCCGAATAATATATAGGTATAACGTAATATAAAAAGACAGAATATGAAAAAGTTATCATATATCTTGAGCGGTCTGCTGATGTTAGGCACTTCGGCCATCTTCAGCAGTTGTGGAGACAACGAGGATTTCTGGGGACCGCACCAGCTGACAGATGACGAGGCGGCAGAACTGGCCCGTCAAGAACATATTAGAGACTCTCTGCGTAACAGCATTGACGCGGGACTCGTACTGGAATATACGGCTGATATTACCATCAGTGCGAGTTCATACGATGGTGTGGAAATTGCGATTGACTGCAATAGGATTGCCGACTTCTTTGGCATTACCACAGAACAGTTGCTTACTGGTAAACTTGCGGGCAAGGATAACGGTGTGGATGTCTCTGGCTTTGCCATCGAAGGTTCTAACCATGCTGACAATCTGACAATGTCCACTTCTGGTGCACCTTGGGGACACTGGTGGAATCCTGATGGCAATGTCACATCTTGGAAGAATGAGGCAGAATGGCCCGACTATAAACCGACAGTTTTCACCGAGTTCAATGCCGAAGAGGGAATTATGACCGTAGGACAATATCCAGGGAAGTTGGCAGAAGGACAGACCATCAAGGTTATTGATGCCCTGAAGTATCAGGACAAGCGCGTGGCCGTTGTCATCACTATTACAGGTAAGGCACGCGAAGAAGTAAAAGCAACTGTAGTGGCTTCCAACAAGTTGACCCTTGAGACGGCTCCTAACGATGCCTATGCTACCGTTGCCGTAGAAGGCTTCGATGCTGCCGCTGCCCTCTCTGCCCTTGGTGCAGGTTCTTGGGCCGATGTAGCTTGGGTAGCTACCAATGCCGACGGCTCTTACGCTCAGGAGTATAGTGCCGATGCACCTGGATTCTGGTACGACAAGGAGGGCTTCGCAGGATCTTGGGGCGACAATGCCAGTGTCTTCGCTACCTTCCAGGAGGGTCAGATTCTCGTGGGACAGATGCCTGGTCAGATGACGGCTGGTTCTTCTGTCACCATCAACTTCAGCGCCATGTACAATGGCAAGATCGTTGAGAACATCATCACCGTGAACATCATTGGTTACGAAGATCCTGAGACCGCTCCTGAGGGAGAACCCGCTTCAACATCTAAGGACATAACGGTAACTCAGGCATGGAACGACACTTATGCTGCAGTAGAATATGATGTTAAGGAAGAACTCCGTCAGACCTTCAAGATGACTACCTATCAGATTTTCAGTGCTATCAAGAGTGGCGACCTGAAGATGTGGATTGACGAGGTCGGATCACCTGCAAATGAAAACGGAACTCCTGGTTACACTGGTGGTGCCCCAGGTTATTGGCTCGATGCCAACGGAAAGGCTGTAGGGTATGGAGATGGCTTGGTATATGGTGAGTTGCACAGCAGCGAAGAAAGCCTTGTGCTCGCTTTTGGTAACCACCCGGAGAACTTCTCGCCCAATGGTGGCCAGGTGAAAACCAAGTATGTCATTGAGTTGAATGGTGTGACGGCTACCTATAACATCACGTATGACGTGACTGCAGCCGCTGCTGCTCGTAAAAGATAATAAGTGATGAAAAGAATTTTCAGATATTTCTTCCTGCTGCTTGCAACGGCGACTATCGCCGCTTGCAGCAGCAGCGATGATACCGAACCGGTATCAGTGGCTCCAACACTCTCTGAGACAGAAGTCAATGTGGAGTATGATGTCACCTGGTACAGTCTGACCGTTACCTCGCGTGCCGTATGGAGTGCGAAGGTAGAGAATGGCGGCGACTGGCTGACACTGAAGGATGCAAAGGGAGTGGGCGGTTCTGAGAAGTTGAGTTTCGAGATGAAGCGCAACACCACCAAGCAGCCCCGTGTGGCTAACATCACGGTGACCAGCGGCACAGCCAGCACAAACCTGAAAGTGACGCAGGGTCCGACGACCATCGAGATTATGGATCAGAGTCAGGTAAAGGACTTCGACAAGTACTATAAGCCAAAAGAGTTCAACTTCGACATGTTGCGCAACGATGCTAAGTGGTCGTGGTTCCGCTCTAAGCAGAGTGAGCACTTCTTTGTGTTCTGGGATGCCTATTTCGGTGACGATCCTAACAGCAGCAGTCTGGCTGAGGGCGACCGTGTCGATGTAGATGACCTGCTACAGAAGGCAGAGCAGTTCTACAAGACCAACATCGACCGTCTCGGTATGGTGGTCACTGGTCAGGGCAAGTCTTATCTCGACCAGTATAAGATGGAGATCTATCTGCTCGACCCGACACCTGAGTGGTGGGTGGCAACGGGTTCTGGTTACGATGATGTGATTGGCGCCCTCTGGGTGACACCATCTACCTGCAAACCCGTCGGCAGTGTCATTGGACATGAGATAGGTCACTCCTTCCAGTATCAGACCTATTGCGACAACGTGAAGAACGGTGCTGCCAACGACTTCAAGTCGGGCTTCCGCTACGGCTACGAGGGTTCCAACGGCGGCTGTGGCTTCTGGGAGCAGTGCGCCCAGTGGCAGTCGTATCAGGACTATCCGCAGCAGGCTCTCAACGACGACTGGAACGCTGTGTGGTATCAGCAGTGCCATCGCCATTTCGAGCATGAGTGGCAGCGCTATGCTTCTTACTATCTGCAGTACTATTGGACAGAACTCCACGGCGATAAGACCTTGGGCCGCATCTGGAACGAGTCGAAATATCCTGAGGATGCTTCAGGCGCTTATATGCGCATCTTCGGTGTCAACTATGAGAACTACAAGAAGCAACTCTTCGCTTATGCCCAGCGCTGTGTCACTTTCGACTTCGACGGCACACGCAGCTATTTCACGAACCAGAACACGCTCTATAAGACCACGCTCTACAACCAGGATGGTTACTATCAGATTGGCTATGAGCAATGTCCGCAGCCTACTGGTTTCAATGTGATCAACCTCGAAGTGCCTGCCGCCGGCACCAAGGTAACGGTGAGCATGGAGGCGCTGAAGGCTGGCAGCAAGCTGCCCGATGCCGATCCTGGTAATCAGGTTAATGGCGACTTCCAGGTAGTAGGCAATACCTCTACTTATAATAAGGTGGGTAGCGATCAGGCCATCGCCTACGGCTTCGTGGCTCTGAAAGAGGATGGTAGTCGCGACTATAGCGAGATGAGCCTCACCGATGCCAAAGGTACGGCCGTCTATACGGTGCCTGCCAAGACCAAGATGCTCTATCTCGTCGTGCAGGGCGCTCCAAAGAGCTATCGTCAGTGCCCTTGGGATGACAAGGAGGAGACCGATATGCAGTGCCCCTATCGCTTCAAGATCGATGGTACCGACCTCTACGGCAACTTCTCTATCGACGAGACCAAGGATCCTGCAGATGTCGCTTTCACCTTCGACGTGAAGTGCAATGCTGCTTCCGAAGACTATATCCAGGGGAGCATCCAGTTGCAGGGCAGCGACCTGAAGAAAATGGCTCAGGCCTTCGTGATGCAGCCTTCTGTTCTCAGTGGAGCCACACTGCCTATCGCCGCAGGGCAGACAGCAGAGCCCGCAGAGGGCAAGGTAGCCCTCGGACTTATTCAGTCCGATGGTAAGATTACCTATCAATATACGGCCAATGTCGGCTTCTGGTGTAATGCCAAGGGCGATCTCGACAACTGGGGTGATACGGCTCCCGTCTATGTGGAGTACGATAAAGACAGCTTTACGCTCACTTACGGTCACCGTTTCGGCGTAAGCAAAGTTGGTGAGAAATATACTTTGAAACCTGTGTTGGTCTATACCAAGGGTGGCAAGCAGTATAAAGCTACGTTCACACTGAATATGCAATTCTAATTTTTTCGATAAGCTAAGATGAAGAAGTTTTTTCTTTCGGGTCTGACAGTGCTGTTTATGGTTGCCTGTTCGTCGGAAGGCGATGTGCCGGAGCCAAGCCCCGTTGTACCTACGCCGTCGACAGTTGATACAACTAAGGTAGATACTTCAAAAACCGATCAGAATCCTGTTGCGGTGAAGTTTGCTGCCAAGTATCGAGTGGCAAAGATGCAGATTACAACGGATGGACAGCAGGCTGTCGACTCGAAAGAGAAAGCTGATTATCGCAATTGTACGATTAAAATAGAGAGTGATACGGCAGCATGGAACTACGAGGGCCGTGGACGTATTCGCGGCAGAGGTAACTCAACATGGATCTGGTATCCCAAGAAACCATACCGTATTAAACTCGACGAAAAGGCATCAGTACTTGGTCTTGATGCTAATAAAGACTGGGTGCTGCTGGCCAACTATCGCGACCCAACCCATCTGATGAACACCTTTGTGTTCGAGATGGGGTATGGGTTGAATATGCCTTTTACCAATCATACACGCTATGTAGAGGTTACGCTTAATGGCGATTATATCGGTCTGTATCAGTTGACGGAGCAGATAGAAGTAGGAAAGAGTCGTGTGGATATTGGTAAGAAGAAAGGATGGCTACTATCACTTGATGTCGACGACGGCCCTGCTGAGGCTCGTACCGCAGGCGACAATTTCTGGTCGCAGGTATACCGTATGCCAGTATGTGTAAAGAGTCCTGAAGCTGAGGATTATGCTACCCCCGAAACCCTATTAGATGATGCAAAAAAGGCACTTGGCGACCTTGAAAACGTAATACATAGTCACGACTACGAAGCACTTAAGAAGGTGCTGAATGTTCAGTCGATGATTGACTATCTGCTGATTCAGGAGTACGTTTACAATGTCGAAGTGTCTGCACCGCGTAGCATCTACATCCACAAAGATAAAGGTGATGCACTCTGGACTTTCGGACCGCTATGGGACTTTGATGCCGGTTTTGATTTCGACTGGGGACATATGTACGATGGACACGGCTATTTCGCTGATTATCGCGAGACGGTTCTTGGTACCGATCCTGCCCGTCATGTCAGCAATTACGATTATGTGCCGAGTTTCTTTACTGACATGTGGAAGAACAAGGCATTCGTCAGCGATGTAAAGGCGCGTTGGAAGGAAATAAAACCGCGTATTATCGCTGAGTTCTGGGCAGAGACCAAGCGCTATGCCGACGCTGCTGCCGAGGCGATGGAGCGCGATGCTAAGCGCTGGCCCATCGACAAGAAATACACTACAGAAATCAATCGAATGGAGAAATGGCTCAACTCAAGAGCTGTTTATATGGACAATATTGTAAGCAACTATCCAAGTGGAAACTGATATGAAACGAATAATACTATTGGCATCGTGCGTATTTGCAAGCTATACAGCATTGCACGCCCAGAAGAAGATATACATCCCTGAGGACCTGCGAAAGATGGATTTGCAGGCTGATACCTCGCAGTGGTCGTTTAAGCGTAGTATCGAGACCGACGATCTGATACTGATGTGGGAGCGAGGTTTTGGCAGCGATACAAGCAATCCGCCGATGCTTGAGGGCAAACCTATGAGTTTCAACCTCACTAATCTGCGCGACCGTGTGCAGGAGTTTTATCACTTCTTCCGCGATACGCTGGCTTTCTCGTTGCCTGGGTCTAAGGCCGATAAGTATAAGATGATGGTGATGGTAAATTACTCGCTCGACGGTACGGCCTATGGTGGCACCTACGACAATTTTATTGGCGCCCTATGGGTGGCCCCCAACCGTATACAGGATGCCAAGATGAACTGCATGGCGCACGAACTGGGACACTCGTTCCAGTTGCAGATACCCGCCGATAGTGTAGGTGACGCATGGGGAGGATCTGGCTTTTTCGAGATGACATCGCAGTGGATGCTGTGGCAGGTTAATCCTGGTTGGTTAACCGATGAGAACTACCACTTCGAGGCATTCAAGCAGCTCACCCACAAGGCCTATCTGCATCTCGATAATATCTATCACTCGCCCTTTGTTATCCAGTGGTGGAGCGATTTGCACGGGCGCAAGTCGATAGCCGAACTGTATCGCCAGGGTAGGATAGGCGAGGATCCTGTGATGACCTATAAGCGCATGTACAATATGAGTCAAAAGCAGTTCTGCGACGAGATGTTCCGCGGCTATCAGCATCTGGTAAACTTCGATTTCAACCATGCCCGTAAAGAAACCCGCCAATATGCCTGCACATTCGATACCGAGACAGAAGGCGGAAAGTGGCTGCGCCCCAAGAACTATCCTGAGGAATACGGATTCAACGCCATCAAACTAGATGATAAGGTAAACCTTAATGCCAGAAAGTTCAGACTGAATATACAGGGCGATAACCTGCGTTATGGTTTTGTAGGCATAACTACCGATGACCAGTCGGTTTATAGCGATGTGAATGCCACAGAGTTCGTCGTACCAAAATCAAAACGCCTTTCTCACCTCTATCTCATTGTGATGGGAGCTCCTTTGCAGCACTATCACATACCGATGCCTACAGACGAAAATTATAAAAATCCACAAAAACTTTTGGAGTTTCCATATAGTTTTCGTATTTTTGCCACCCGATGAGAAAGTTATTGCTACTGATAGTTTGTTTGCTTGGTATTCTGACTTCAGAAGCCAAGAGCGATTTTAGTTTTCGCAACCTGACGATGAATGATGGTTTGACGGCTAACGCAGTGCGCAATATTGTACAAGATAGGAATGGCTACATCTGGTTTGGTACCGATAATGGCTTATGCCGTTACGATGGCCGACGGGTGTTGCCATTTCGTATCAATGAACTGGGGCTCAACCAGTATATATCAGCACTCCAAGTGGCTGATGAAGGACTTTTTGTAGGCACTTCCATCGGTGTGTTCTATATCGACTACCAATGTCATACTTTCGAGAAACTGCCGATGGGCATCCGCACTACCGTCACCTCGTTTGCGATGGATAAAGAGGGGGCACTCTGGATATCAACGATGGGGCAGGGGGTATGGCAATATAATATCAAGAGCCGACAGCATAAGCAATATCCTATTCATACCGCCGGAAACGTGGTGGCCCAAGTGTTGGTGGATAATAATAACCAGATATGGACTGTAACTAATTGGGGAGCGCCTTACGTACAGCGTCTGAACCGATTGCATAATCAGTTCGAACCCGTTAGTCTGAATTTCCCCGCTGCCTATAGTGCGCTCAGTATGCTGCAAACCCGCGATGGCCGCTACTGGCTGGGAACTTGGGAGCAAGGGTTGCTGTTGATGCATGGCGATGGCCAGTTGGAACAGGTTCTGGATCTGCAGCGTACCAAAGTAGGCTGGCACATACATACCCTGTTCGAACTGAATGATGGACGCATCTGTATCGGTTGCGATGACGGTTTGATTATCCTGAATCCCAAGACAGGCGATTGGCGCAAGTTTGATGATCGTTTTGTCTATGCTATCACCAGCGATACCGAGGGCGGTATGTGGATCGGCACCTTCTATAATGGTGTTCGCTACATATCACCTGTAGGTAAGCGTTTCGAGGGCTTCTCGATGGCTGATGGTTTGCCTGGTAATGTTATCTCACGTTTTTGCGAAGACAGGCAGGGACGTATATGGATTGCCAGCGATGATGGTGGACTGATGTGCTATCTGCCCAAGGAGCAGCGATTCAGCGATTATCCCCATCAGGACATCCTGAGAAAACATAATGTCCACGCCCTCTGCCTGAGTGGCAACGAGCTGTGGGTGGGCACCTATACGAATGGTGTGCAGGTGATGAATCTGGAAACGGGACAGTTGCACCAGTACACCCAGACCAGCAGTCCCAACTCGCTTGATAATTCGAGCTGTTATGCCCTCTACAGCGATGAGCGTGGGTGGATTTGGGTAGGTACGATGGAGGGATTGAATCTGTATAACCGTACTAAAAACCAGTTTGAGCGTATTGCTAATCTGAACGCGATGGTCATCGATATCGACAAAGACCGGGCGGGCAACCTCTGGATATCAACCCAAGGTAATGGCTTGTGGAAATACCATATAGCCACTAAGAAACTGAAACAATACAAACACGAAGATGCTGATAAGCAGTCGCTGCCCGACAATCAGGTGAACTGCTGCTTAGTTGATGAGGCGGGCAAACTTTGGGTGGGAACCCTTGATGGCCTGTGCAGCTATAATCCCAGAACTGATGACTTTACCTATGTGGAGCTCGACGTACCCAACCACGATGTGATGGGTATCATCGAGGATCAGGGGGCGTTGTGGCTTTCTACCGAGCGGGGCATCGTGAGATTTGAACCTGGTAGCGGCGAGGTGGATTCGGAGAAGCATCCGTTGACACAGCCACAGACTCAACGGTTCACCCGTCATGACGGACTCGTCAGCGAGCAGTTTCAGCCTAATGCCTGTCTAAAGACCAAAGATGGGTGTATTTATTTTGGTAGTACAACAGGCTTTAATAGTTTCTATCCCTATCAGATCAAGACCAATAGTGTGATGCCACCTGTTTATGTCACCTCGTTGGAGATTCTGAATTGTGAGGAGCGTAATGCCGATGGATTGCCCATCGACCTGACGCTGACCAAGCAGATAACAATAGGCTATAGCGATTCAAAGATGGTCACCCTGTCGTTTGCATCACTCAGCTATTGTTCGCCCGAGAAGATTCAGTATGCCTATATGCTCGAAGGCTTCGACCGTGATTGGAACTACGTGGGCAACCAGAACCGCGCCACCTATACCAACCTGCCCGCAGGCACTTACACCTTCCGTGTAAAGGCCACCAACAATGACGGCATCTGGAGCGACAACGAGGCCGAACTTAAAATCATCGTGCATCCTCCGTTCTGGTGGAGTTGGTATGCCAAACTGCTATATCTGGTGCTGATGGTTATGGCGGTTTACTATTATGTACAGCTGCGATTGAAACGTGCCGGACGACAGCACCAGCGCGAACTGCAGTTGCTGAACGAACAGAAAGAGAAAGAGGTACGCGAGGCCCGACTGAACTTTTTTACGATGATAGCCCACGAGATACGTACGCCCGTTTCGCTGATTATCGGACCGTTGGAGAAGATGCTGAAACACGGCACACCATCCGACGACTTGAAGGTGATCGACCGCAATGCCCATCGCCTGCTGGAGCTGGTCAACCAGTTGCTCGACTTCCGTAAGGTCGAACAGCAAAGTCTGGTGATGCATTTTGCTACACATAATATCTACCAGTTGATGGTGTCGGTGAGCGAGCGCTTTGCTCCCACCTTCGAGCAGAATGGTAAACACTTCACCGTGGAGTACCCCAGCGAGCACTTCACTGCTATTGTTGATAAGGAGGCCATCATCAAGACCATCAGTAATCTGCTGACTAATGCCAACAAATATACGAAGGACCAGGTACGCCTATCATGTAGCGAAGACCCCGATGGCGAGCACTTACGTATCAGTGTGAGCGATAATGGTGTGGGCATCCGGCAGGTCGATCAGGAGCGCATCTTCCAGCCTTTCTTTCAGGCCGAGGGCAACCAGCCCGGCACAGGTATCGGACTGAATATCGTTAAGAATATCGTTACCCAGCACCACGGCACCATCAGTGTTGATTCAGAGATAGGCAAGGGTAGTACCTTTACCATCATTCTGCCCGTAATCCAGACCGTTACCGAGCCCATCGAGCCTGCAAATCCGTCGGAGCCAAAGGCGATCGACGATCACACCGCTCCTGCTCAATCGTCCAACACAACTATCAACTATCAACAGTCAACTGTCAACAATCAACAGTCTATGTTAATCGTCGACGATTCCGAAGACATGCGCCAGTTCCTCGAGAATAATTTCAAGGATAAGTACCATATTATTACTGCTGGCGACGGTATCGAGGCGCTCCACTTGTTACAGCAACACCAGGTAAGTATTATCATCAGCGACTGGATGATGCCCCGTATGGATGGTGCCGAATTCTGCCGTCGTGTGCGTCAGAATCCGCTCACTAGTCATATCCCGTTTGTGATGCTTACTGCCAAGACCGACGACAACTCGAAGGTGAAGGGTATGGATGTTGGTGCCGACGCCTACATCGAAAAACCCTTCTCTGTGCAGTATCTCGAAGCCTGTATCCGCAATATCCTTCAGATACGTCGCCAGTTGATGGAGAAATTCTCTACACAGCCGCTTGAGCCTGTAACAGAGATTGCTCAGAACTCCACCGATAACGAGTTCCTTAAGAAGATGAATCAGATTATCGAGGAGAACTTCTCCAACTCCGAACTAAATGTTGATTTCCTGGCCGAGCGCCTTAATATCAGTCGTAGCGGATTGTTTGCTAAGATTAGGACCCTGGCCGATGTAACGCCCAACGAGATGATACAGATTGTGCGTCTGAAACGTGCCGCCCAGCTATTGCACGAGGGTGGCCACATGGTTAGCGAAGTGGGGTATATGGTAGGATTCACAAATCCCTCATATTTCTCCAAATGCTTCCAAAAGCAATTCGGCATCCGTCCTGCCGAATACATGAAATCAAACGGTAAAAACTGATTATCCCATCACCACGTCGAGCACCATCATCAGCACAAAACCAATGGCAAAACCGATGGTGCTGAGGTTGGAGTGCTGACCGCTTGAGGCTTCGGGGATAAGCTCCTCTACTACCACATAGAACATGGCGCCTGCGGCAAAGGCCAGCATATAGGGCATCATGGGCATGAGTAGCGATGCCAGCAACAATACGGCAATGGCACCGATGGGCTCAACGGCTCCACTCAACGAGCCTATCAGGAATGAGCGCCGCTTACTGTTGCCTGCTGCACGCATAGGCATAGAGATGATGGCACCTTCGGGCACATTCTGGATGGCGATACCCAATGATACGGCTACCGCACTGGCCAGCGAGATACTGGTGATGCCACTATCGGCTCCAGCAAACACCACGCCCACAGCCATTCCCTCAGGCAGGTTGTGGATGGTTACTGCCAGGGCCAGCATGGCCGTCTTCGACAGATGTGAGCGCATACCCTCAGGCTTGTCGGTGCCTATGTGCAGGTGTGGCGTCAGTTCGTCGATAAGCAGCAGGAATCCCATACCCAACAGGAATCCTACAGCTGCAGGCATCACACTCCACTTGCCACTATCGGCTCCCATCTCCATCGCCGGAATCAGCAGCGACCATATCGATGCCGCTACCATCACACCCGAAGCAAATCCCAATAAGGATTTCTGCAGTCTGTCCGACATTTCGCCCTTCATAAAGAACACAAAAGCCGAACCGAGCATGGTGCCCAGTAGCGGAATAAGCAATCCTATGATTAATGTTGTAGTCATAACGCCGGCAAATATAAACAAAAAATCCCAAAGCAGTGCTATTATGCTTTGGGATTTTAATGATTATTGATAATTTGTTATGATATTCACTGTGCAATACTGAGTTGCTTGCCGTTTACATACAGGCGGTGACCGTTTGACTTGATACATGATACATCGCCTGTGAATGAGGTGATGTGGGTATCGGCGGTGAGGTTCCAGGTGCAGCCGTCGCCCAGCGTTACATCTACCTTGCCTGTCTCGGTTGATACAGTGTCGCCTGCAGCATTGGTAATGTTACCGGCGATGCAGCCTGTAAATGATGAGCCATCAGAAAGAATCAGCGTGAGTTCAGAGTCGCTACCCACCAGGATGTTACCCTCCAACTGCTGGCTGTTGGCATTGAGTGCAGCCTTGTTAGCGGCTCCCTGCCATCCGTCGGCACATACCGAAAGGAGCACTTTCCCAGGGTCGTTGTTCGTCAGTTTAACGCCGTTCAAGGTGATGATGGCGTTGGTGTTTGTAACGTGGAAGAGATGACCCTGACTACTCGTTAATGTGCCACCATTCATGGTGAAATGCGAGTTGCCGCTGGCTGCGTCGCCCGAGAACGATTGGAAAAGCATGATACCGTCGAGGAACTGGGCATGACTGTTGCGACGCGTGTTGCTAACAGAAACCTGGCAGTTGTTTAATGTAATACTGTTCTTACCCTCGATAACAGCGCCTTCTGACATCGTCGACGTAAGTACGGCATTGCTCACGGTAATATCAGCTGTAGAATAAATTACGGGCGATCCCTGACCACTACTGGTATAGCTACCACCCTCTACGGTAACCGTGCCGCCACCGCGGTCGCTACGTATCGGAGCCGACGAACGGCCACTGGTATTCACCGTCAGGTTCTTGGCCTTCATCACACCGCCGCCTGTGGTCATAATACCACCAGAGCCATTGCCGGTTGTGGTAATCTTGGTGTCCTCGATAATGACTGTGGTTCCGTCGCCCTCAGCACCGTTTCGGCCGCCATTGCCACCGTATGAGAATACGCCGTTGGCACCCTTTGCACTACTGGTGATGGTACCGCCCTTGATGGTTGTGGTGCTGCCATCTTTTACCAGCAGCGCTGCGTTCACACCATAGAAACTGCAGTTATCGCCACCGTCGGAGTCGCCGGTCTTGCTGATGGTAGGTTGAGCGATGGTCACAGCCTCGTTGGTCGAGATCAGCAAGGCACTTTCGTCGGTAGTACTACTCTTATAGGCTTTGCTAGTTTCGGATGTTGCAGCTTTCAGAGTTGTTGCCCCCGTGTACTTAATGTTCTTTTGCTGCGGTCCGTGACCACCAAAACCACCTGGAGGCATACCCATCTCGCTGTTAAAGCCGTTGCCGCCCAACAGAAACTCACGGATTCGGCGCTGCGAGTAGAACTGTGGCTTCAGTCGGAGATAGCCTTCGTACTGATCGTCGGATAGCAACTTGCGTAACTTCTTATCATATTTCAGTTGCTGCCTGTCGTAGTTGTAGCTGGCTTGCTGCTGACTGCCCTCACCAGGAGGCATACCGCCTCCAGGACCGCCCTGCATGCCGCCACCACCACCAGGGCCGCCCATGCCGCCGCCGAAACTACCGCCGCCGAAACTACCTCCGCCGAAGCCACCTCCGCCGAAGCCACCGCCTCCAGGGCCACCCATGCCGCCGCCAGGTGCGCCACCACCCTGATTACCACCAGGGCGGCCTTGGCCCATAGGAGGTCGCTGACCTTTCATGTTATCCTGTTGTTCTCCCTCAATAAGCTTCTTGAACTTTTTGTTCAGTTTTGTCACCATCTTGGTTTGCTTCTCGTCTAACATCAGTTCTCTCACCATCCTTCTGGTCATCTGTTCCTGAGTTATTCGCTTCATTCGCTGTGGCCTCATAGCCATTTCGGGCATACCGTCTTTTGGCTGAGTCTCGTCTACACTCTGTGCCATTGCCCCTGCTGTCAGCATCAAGGCAACGGTCATCATTATTTGTCTCATCTGTTTCATATCTATAAGCTTTTATAATTTTCGTGTTGCAAAAATAGCGTATCACCGTGACATTCAGAAATTTATTCAGTTAAGCGTCCGATTCATTCAGCGAACTGAGTGATTGATTACCGAGTTTTAGGTATTGCGCACCTTATTTATTTGGCGTACCTTTGCACTCAGTAATCAAATATAAACAACAATGCATGGGACTACGGTCGCAATGGTAAGGGTTTCTATAACACCTGGTTTGCCCCCGCATGGGCAGTGGCCTCGTTGTGGGAGCTCTATTCTCCAACTCGCACAAAACTTTTTTTCTGATAGTTAGGTTAGTTAGTGGTTTTCTTTTAAAGAGGAGAGGGCGCAACCGTGATGGCTGCGCCCTCTTTGGTAGCGTATTCCGTAGAATGAATAATTTTTTGTGAATATTGCTTTGATTTTTAAGAAAATGTCTGTATATTTGCCGCAGAATAATCTAAAACATCAGCTTATGAAAAAGCTTATCCTTCTTATTTTGATACTTGTGTCTGGTATGATTCCGACTTGGGCACAGTCAGCAGCTGCCGACGACATCGCTCAACTGCAGAAACAGATGTACCAGCTCTACAATAAAAACGACGAGACGGCTTTCGTTGATATTACCAACAAACTGAAGGTAGCGGCCCAGAAGGCTGGCGACGAGCGCACCTTCTATAAGGCGTGGGCCAATCAGGCACTTTACTTTGCCAACCATCAGCAACGCAACAAGGGACAGCTCATCGCCAAGGATATGCAGCAGTATGCCCTGAACCACGACCATAAGTACGGCATCTATACAGGTACACATGTGATGGGCACCATACAGAGCATGATGGGCGACTATCAGGAGGGTATACAGAACTTCAAGAAAGCCATCAGCTATCTGCACGAGAATTTCCCCAAAGAGAGTGCGGCGGCCTCGTGGATAGAGCTGGCCAGAATCAGCCTTACCAACAGAAAAATACATCAGGCTATCCAAGATGCCGAACAAGCCCTGAAGGAACCAAATATCAGTGCCATGCATAGGTTGAACGCATGGTCGGTAATCTGTCTGAGTAAGGTGGACACAGCTTTATATCACGTAAAGGATGCGGCTGAATATCAGAAGGAGTTTGACTACGTTTGGGGCGAGCGCGAGAAAGCCAAGAAGGCATACGGGCGAGATGATTCAAGTGGTCCCGTCATCGCAGTATGGCGAAAAATCAACGACCATCAGTACGACGAAGCCATCGCTCTCTGCAATAAATTGAGATCGCCACTCTTCAGAAATGACTTGCTCAGCCTTATACACAAACGCAAGGGTGATTACAGAAATGCTTACTTTACGCAGCAGAGATATTGGGAGTTGCGCGACTCTATAAATAGCAGACGTAACAACCACCTGCTGATGGAGATGACCGCCACTATGGATCTGGGACGAGTGGAACTAGAGGCTAAGGAGTTGAAGTTGCGTAACCAGCAGATGCGACTCGATATGGCTGCCGAAGAGCTTGAGAACAAAAAGCTGGAGGAAGAGGCCCTGATGCTAAAACTAAAGAACCGTGACGCAGAACTGGCTAACGCTACTATGCAGCTGGAGAACGACAGACTTGAAACCAACAACAAGAACCTGCAACTGAGCGAATACCTATCGAAGATGCATGCCCAAGAGGAGAAGGAGCACGCACATCATATACTTATAGCAGCTGGAGGAGCTATAGCGTTGTTAGTAATCTGCTTCCTCAGCTTCTACCTATACCGCCGTCAACTGTCAGCACGCCGACTGAAACATGCCTACCACCAGCTGGCGGTTGCCTACGACCAGCTTGAGGAAACCACCACCGCCAAGGAGCGCATTGAGAGCGAGTTGCGCATCGCTCGCGATATTCAGATGTCGATGGTGCCACAGGCTTTCCCTGAGCGTAGCGACCTGGATCTCTATGGACTGATGTCGCCTGCGAAGGAAGTGGGTGGCGACCTCTATAGCTTCGAAATCATCGACAATCAGCTATACTTCTGCCTTGGCGATGTAAGCGGCAAGGGCGTTCCTGCCTCACTCTTTATGGCACAGGCCATCCGCCTTTTCCGCGCTATGGCCAAGCAGCGGCGTAAACCC
This sequence comes from Xylanibacter ruminicola 23, assembly GCF_000025925.1. Taxonomy (NCBI): domain Bacteria; kingdom Pseudomonadati; phylum Bacteroidota; class Bacteroidia; order Bacteroidales; family Prevotellaceae; genus Xylanibacter; species Xylanibacter ruminicola. Next base: position 343,809 of record NC_014033.1, read on the forward strand.
TGCGATATTGCCAACCGCCTGAACAATGAGCTGTCGGAGAACAACGATAACGGCATGTTCGTCACCATGTTTATAGGCGAAGCCGACCTCACCACCGGCCATCTTTACTACTGCAATGCCGGACATAATCCTCCACTGCTCGATGGCGAGTTTATCGAAGTAGAATCGAATGCCCCCATCGGCCTGTGGCCTGAACTCGAATATGTAGGTGAAGAGATAGACAACATCAGGGGCAAAATGCTTTTTATCTATACTGACGGACTGAACGAGGCCGAAAACCAGGCACAGGAGCAGTATGGCGACGACCAGCTGCAACAGATGATGCAACAAATGAAATCAGATACTGCCAAGCAGGTTATCGAAGCCTTCAGCCAGTCGGTAGAGTCGCACCGCAACGGAATAGCACCTAATGACGACCTCACGATGCTCGCCATCAGATGTATCGTCTAAACTCCCATGCACGAGGTAGCTCCCAGTGCCGTCACAATCGCAGTCGCGATGCTCGCAATCATCTGCACAATAAACTTCAATGTCTCCTTCTTACTCATAATGGTTAATGTTTAATGGTTCATGTTTCATGTTTAATGTGGTAGGGTAGGGGCCTTTCGCCCCGTTCCCTAATCGACTCCGTTACCACCGCCTCCAGGGCCACCCATGCCGCCACCAGGTGCGCCACCACCTTGATTACCACCAGGGCGGCCTTGGCCCATAGGAGGTCGCTGACCTTTCATGTTATCCTGTTGTTCTCCCTCAATAAGCTTCTTGAACTTTTTGTTCAGTTTTGTCACCTTCTTGGTTTGCTTCTCGTCTAACTTCTGTTCACTTACCATCTTCTTGGTCATCTGCTCCTGAGTTATTCGCTGCGGTCTCATTTGTGCCGTTGCCCCAGCAGTCAGTATCATGGCAAAAGCCATCATCATTAGTCTCATTTGTTTCATATCTATAACCTTATTTAAATACTTGTACTGCAAAAGTAGCGTTTCTTTGTTGCATCTGGAATTTTTTTCAATCAAGCCCTATATTCGTTCAGCGAACTGGGTGATAACACAATAAATCATAAATCCCAAGGCCAAATGGTATGGCTTTGGGATTTTTTTCTTATATTTGCGAAGATTTATTACTAACCCAAACAAAACAAGTACGATTATGGAGATTAAAGCAATTCGCATGTTCGATGGCGGTTTTATGAACCAGCAGTTTGCCTTTGGCGGTGAAGGTAAGGAAGGTACAGACGAACAGATTATCTACCGCAGCAGTTTGCAGAACTTCTTGATTGACACTGGAAACGAGGTGATTTTGGTTGACACTGGATTCCAGAACGATTTTAAGGCACCCGAGAAGAAACTGGGCGCGCCACTCTATATGGGCGAGAAAGTGAAGGATTATATGGAGGCCTTTGCCGAGTTGGGCTACAAGCCTGAGCAGGTAACGAAGATTCTTATCACGCACAAGCATCCCGACCACTCGGCTGCCATCCAGTATTTCCCCAATGCCAAGGTGTATATTTCGCCCGAGGATGCCGACGCCATGAAACTGCCAGAAGGTGGAAACATCATCCGTTCGGAATACAAGGAATCGTTCAAGAACTTCCCACGAGCCGAAAAAGTGGCCGATGGCATTTGGTTTATCGAGGCCAAGGGGCACACCAAGGGCAACAGCATTATCATTGCTGAGAACGATGGACTTTATTATATGATGCACGGCGACGTGACTTATTGCGATGCAGCCTTGAAAGCCAATAAGCTAAGTATCGTGTTCGAGGATATCGAGGCTGCCCGCATCACACTCGATCGTGTACGCGAGTTTATCCAGCAGAATCCCACCGTTTATCTCTCAACCCACTGTCCCGAGGGCTACGAGAATCTTGAGATGAAACGGGTAATGACGCTGTAATTAGAGACAGAATTCAACAAAAGTTAAATCCCAAGGCCAAATGGTATGGCTTTGGGATTTTTTGTTTATATTTGCCGCGCATTATGAAAACATTAATACCAGATGATGAGAATACAAATGCGTAAATTTATCCTTTTATTCCTCAGTGCCGTATTGTTAGGCAGTATGGTATCGTTTGCCTCGTGTACGGTAGGCAAGGATAATACTATCATTGTAAACCAGCCCACCATCAACCGTATTCAGGAGCGTGGCACCATCCTGATTGGCACTACGGGCGATTATCGTCCGTTAACCTTCCGCGAGGCCGACGGCACGTACTGGGGATTCGGTATCGAGGTGGCTGGTCAGATTGCCAAGCGCCTGGGCGTAAACATACAGTTTGTGCCAACCTCGTGGCCTACACTTTCTACCGATGTTACGTCCAATCCGCAAGCATTCGATCTGGCCATTGGCGGCATCACCATCACCGATGCCCGCAAACAAACCATGCTGATGAGCGATGGCTATCTGGCTAATGGTAAAACCATTCTGTGCCGGGCATCCGAGGCCGACCGCTACCAGAAACTGGCAGATATCGATAAGCCCGATGTACGTGTGATGGTGAACCCTGGCGGACTGAACGAGAAGTTTGCCAACCAGAATCTTACTCATGCCACCATCATTGTGCATGATAAGAACGAGGAGATACCATCGCTCATAGCCGAGGGCCAAGCCGATGTGATGATAACCGAGATTACCGAGGCACCTTATTATATACAGACCGATACCCGACTGGCAGCCCCGCTACTGAATGCCCCCTTTACCCATGGCGAGATAGGTGTACTGATGCGCCAGGGACAGGACGACCTGCTGCAACTGGTAAACGACGTCATCAGTCAGATGAAGGCCGACGGCACCCTGCGCCAACTACACGAGAAATACGGCCTGGTGTATGCTTATTAACCTTTACGTCGATTATGCCTTTACGCCCATAATCGTAGCATAAGTCGGCTTTTTGCGATGGATTTCTGTTTGTATAAATCCTGCATCGTCCAGCAATGTTTTCAGCTGTTCAGGTGTATAGGCCGTCATGCCATCCACAATGCTGGTCCACTTCGAATCGCTATCCACCACCTCTACCATGATGGCAAATTTGCCACCAGGCTTCAGCACACGACGCACTTCCTGCAAACAGTCGGGTAGGTTAGGCCAGAAATACACCGTTTCAACAGCCGTTACAAGGTCGAACATCTCGTCGTTGTAAGGCAACTGTTCGGCTGAACCCTGCGTTACATATACCTGCTTATCCAGTACCTCTGCGTTTACCTGACGGGCTTTTGTTACGCTCTCCTCCGAGATATCGATGCCATACACCTGCGCATCTTTACTCCTTTTAAGCAGTCGGCGTATGGTAAAACCACCTCCGCAGCCCACATCCAGCATCGTCCATCCATCCTGTACGTTCACAAGCTTCAGGCCCCAGTTGGTAAGTGGTGCATGCGTATAATTCATGAAACACAACATGGCACGTCCCAGCGATCCTTCAGGTCGTGCACACTGATTAAAAAACGACTTTAATAATCCCATTCTTGTTTATATTTGATTACTGCGTGCAAAATTACGGCAAAATAATAAGGTGCGCAATACCTAAAACTCGGTGTTTAAAGCATTGCGCACCCGTGGGTACAAATCGTATTAATCAAAAGTTGGTATCCCGCACCATCATCGTGTTTCGGCGATGTGGCGAATGCAGTCGGCCTTGTGATTGTCGAAGTCGGCTAACAGCCATTGGTCATCCACAAACTCCATCATTAGCTGGTGCTCCTCGATGTCGGTTGTTTCGTCAAAACTTCCGTTCTCCCACTTCTGACGTACTTTGATGGTGGCTGTGGCATGGGTGGCATCGGTGATATCTACGCTTGCCACCTCGTAGTCGGCTATGGTGCCGCCATTGCCTGTTACAAAGTAGTACAGCCACTCGTGATCCATGGCCTCGTGCTCGGGCAGATGATTGAACATGGTGTCGAGCACGGCATAGAAATCCTTGGTGAGATAGGCTTCGGAGCCCGCACGTAATTCGTGGTCGGGGATGTATTGGCACAACTCGGCAGCGCGTTCCATGAGCTGCTGCTGGCTGATGTCTGCCGTAGCACTTGCTTGAGGCTTGCGGCTGCACGATGATGGCACTATGATGGCCATCATCGCTGCTACTGCCGCAACTATTATCTTCTTCATTGTATCGGGTTACTTAAAAAACTGCGTAAAGGCCTTAACCGTATAAAGGTGATCGGCCACGCTGCCTGTTTCGCGACAACTGTGCATGGCCAGAATGGCATTACCCATATCTACACCTCGCAGAGGGATAGACGAGGCTAAGATGTTTCCCAGCGTGCTGCCACCTGCCACATCGGAGTGGTTTACAAAGCGCTGACAGGGCACGCCGGCCTCGCGACAAATCTCGGCAAACACGGCTGCCGAAACGGCATCGCTGGCATACTTCTGTGCGGCATTAAACTTGATAACCGGTCCACCACCCAGCACGGGATGGTTGGTGGGGTCGTATTTCTCGCTGTAGTTGGGATGCCAGGCGTGGGCATTGTCGGCCGAGATCATAAAGGCCCGCTCGATGGCCTGGTACCAGGCTTCGGCACTACCGCTTTGGGCCTGGGCGATGCGCTGTAGCATCATGGCCAGGAACGGACTGCCTGCACCCTGCTTGGTTTGCGAGCCTGTTTCCTCGTTGTCGAAAATGGCCAGCACCTTGGTGGCATCGGCTGTATCGGTATCAATCATGGCCTCGAGTCCGGCAAAGCACATCGACAGATCGTCTAAGCGACCCGACGACAGGAACTCATCGTGTACACCAAACGTGCAGGCTGGGGTGGCGTCGGCCAGATACAGGTCGAAATCGAGTACCTCCTCGGGCTTGATGCTGAGTTCGCCGCAGATGATATTCATCAGCAGATTGCCCTTTTCGAGTTCATCGTTGATGATGCCCAGGATGGGGAGCATATCCTTTTGCTTGCTGAGCTTCACACCATCGTTTACCTGACGGTTAAAATGGATGGCGAGATTACTGATTTGCAGCAGCGGACGTTTTACGTGCAGCAGCAGTGTGGTGGGGTTGAGGGCATCGCTGCCACGCACAATCACACGACCTGCGATGGTGAGCGGACGGTCGAACCAGGTTGACATAATGGGACCACCATACACCTCGGTGTTCAGCTTTACGATGCCACCCTCGCACAGCATCTCGGCGTTGGACTTGATGCGGAAGGTGGGCGAGTCGCAGTGGGCACAGATCATGCGGAACCCAGCCTCGGCCATAGGCTTACGGCCGATATGGAAGGCATAGACCGACGAATCGTTCTTGGTTACATACAGTCTGTCGCCTGCCTTCACGTTACCAATCGGCTCGTGAGGGTCGAGTTTACGATAGCCAGCCTTTTCAAGTTCGGTGGCGATATTTTGTGCTGCCAGGAAGTTTACTGGCGAAGCATCCAGGAAATCTAATAATCTTTTTACGCGCATTATATCAAATTTATGTGGGTATTACTTAATAAACTTTACCTTTTCGGTATTGCGAGGGTGGGGGTGATAGTTTTAAAAATATAGCGAATTATTTAATTGTAAGCACTACTTGACCTTGGGTGTTGGTGGTTACGATGGCTGTCATCTTGCCCTGACGCCAGTTTTTCTGATCGGTGCTAGTGAAGCCGTAGGTTTTGAGGTCTTTGCAAAGGGCTTCGGCATCGTCGGTAGCGGTGAGGGTGATGGCGGTGATGGCCTGCTTGCGACGGGCGAGCGAGGCTGTGGCCTGATAGCCATCCATCTTAAATGTGGCGGGCAGCACTTTGGCTGTGGCCTTACCTGCTGTGTAATCGTAGCTGGCCAGTACCGATTGCGCGCCTTTCAGGGTGCGGTTCTGATACAGCAGCACACCCAAACCAACCAAGTCGGTATGGTTGCAGGCAGAGGCCAGTCCGCTGGTGATGGTGCGTGGAGCTGTCTCGTACTCCTTGTCGTCCATCTCGTTATAAGCCATCTGGTAGGCCTTGGCATCGTCGAGTGCAAAACCAAAGGTATAGCTGCTGGTGAGCGACCCACGCTCGTAATGCAGGTTAACGGTGCCTAACTGGGTCTGGATGGTGTAGGCCTCGCCTTGATTATCTACAAAGCCACGACCGTAAACCTTAACCAGTTCGGCCTTTACTTTGGCAAATCGGGCCTTTACCTCTTTTAACGAGGGGTAGATGGTATCTTCGGTTACATCTACGGCATATACGCGGTCGGTCTCGTCGCTTACGGCCAGTGTAACGGTACACTTGGCACCATACACCTGGCCGTCGTAGGTGTACGACTTGGCGGTGTGCTTGCCTTCGAGTACACGCTCGGTGAATCCTTTCTCAATTAGCTGCTTCTCGAACAGGCTGGCCTTGATGCCCAAGGGGATGCCCATAAAAGCATTGCGATTATTGGTGTTATCGGCCAGTGTGGCTATATCGGCCATTGCAATCTGTGCTGCATCATCGATACCATCGGCACTCTTCTTGGCCTTTTTCTCGGTCTTGGCCTTCTTCTTAAAAATCTTCTTGAAAAACTGTGCATCGGCGGGCTGGCAAACCAACACTGCTGCCAGCAACGCAAAAATAATCTTCTTCATCATATTACATAACATATTAAAATCAGGGGCAAAGGTAAATAAAAAACTACGATAAAACGTGCCTTTGCAGCGAATATTAGGAAAGTTTAGAACTTATGCACCTTTATTTTTATGTGGTTTTTGTTGATTAAAAAAGCCCGTTGGCTGAAATTATTTGCGCAGAATAATGAGTTGTTTTACTTTTGCAGCGTAATTAAACAAATAAACATAAAATACAAATGAAACAGATTTTTGGGGTAATCGTGCATCTGATTGGGTATGTGTTACTGCTTGGAATGTTTGCGATAGCATTGATTAGCGTTGTGTTTGAAAAACCAGTACACCCGCACGGAATCGAACCGTGACCAACGGAACCGGAATCCGTTATTCTATCCTTTAAACTACGGGTGCATGTGTTGCCAAATGCGGTGCAAAGGTACTAAAAAAAAATAATTTAAGCATATAAATACCAAAAATGTTGGTGGATTAAGTTTAATTTAGTACTTTTGTGCCGCAATTCAATAAAACCAATTAACAAGTAAAAAAGGTAAAATGAAAAAGGTTATAACAACAATCGTGGTTCTGGCTGTTATAGCAGCGGGAGTTTTCTCGCTCTCGTCATCGTCGGATGATACGGGACAGGAGATTTCTCTTACCAATCTGCTCGACTTGCTGTACAACTACGAGGGCACAGGCAGGAGGCCTAATACACCTCTGCAGTTTATCTGTAGAGACGATGTACAGGAAGGCGACAAACACTATGCCGAAGTGGTTTATGGTCACGGCGTGAAGAAGGGCGACAAGAAAGATGTGGGCTACGAGATTACTACCTCATCGCCTCATGCTTATTTCTTCTGCATGAGTTTCGATTCGTCAGTAACAGCAGGTCTTTATTACGTAGACAAGGGCGATGCCGAACGTTTCCTGGCACGTATTGCTCAGGAGAAAACGGTGCAGTTTAACGGTAAGACCTTTAACGTGATTACCAAGCCCGACGATAAGCGCCTGTATATTACCAACCCTTGGGGCGACGGCAATTATGAAACACAGTTTGCCGTGTACCCAATAACAAAGGAAGGCGATTTTTATCGCATTGAGATAGAGGTATACGATTAAAACAATATTTGATTATTAAATCGGTAGCTGCATGATAAAGCGTGCGCCGGCAGTATAGGTGGTATCAAGTTTGATATCACCTTTTAAATTGCGTGCCAGTGAGCGTGCTATCGAAAGACCGATACCTGTACCATCGGTGTACTCGTCGAGCTGCACAAACTCGGTAAAGATATTCTCGGCCTGATCGGCTGGCACGCCAATACCTGTATCTTCTACGCTGAAAATCACGTTCTGTCCGTCGATGTTTACATTGAGTACCACGCTGGCCTTGCCTTCGGGCGCCTTGCCCTTAAAGGCGATGGGCTGGGTAAACTTCTGGGCGTTGTCGAGCAGCAATGCCAAGGCCTTGACAGCCGATTTGAGATGGGTGGTGAGGATAACCTGACTGGTGCGTGCACCCAGCTTAAGATTAAAGTCGAGGTGGGTGGCCTGTGTAATGCCTGCCTGCTGGGCGGCCTGATAGGCGATGTCGGCAGGGCATATCTTATCGTTACACTCGGCACAGGTATGGGCGTTAACCATACTCAAGTCAAGCATCTTATCAACCAAACGGGTGATGCGCTCGCTGTTTTCTACAATCTTCTTGCTGATTGACTGCAGTTCGTCGGCGCTGATCTCGATATCAGGGGCTGCCAGTACCTGCGTAAAGCCCGAAAGTACATTAAGCGGTGTGCGCACCTCGTGTGATATCTGATGGATAAACTTACTCTTCATACGCTCTGATTCCTCGGCACGCTCGTTGGCCTCGATAAGCTGTTTGTTGGTGTCGCTCAGCTTCTTGAAGGCTTTGCGGCGCTGTACCAGATGCAGGTGCAGCAGGATGATGAATACCAGACTTACGCCAATTACCCAAAGCATGCGTTGCTGACTCAACTGGGCACGTTGCTCGGCTATCTCGCGCTCTTTGCCCTCGGTATCGTAAACGGTAGAAAGCAGATCGGCATCGATAATCTTCTGGCGCACCAGGGCCGAATCGTACAGATTGGCAATCCTGGTAGCCACCTGGAGTGCTGAATCACAATGACCCGCCATCAGGTTGACGTGGAATTTAGGTATCATAAAGCGACCGATATTCTCAAGGTCGGCCTCTTCGTAGGCACCCTCGGTCATAAACTTATCAAGCTGGGTCATGTTTTTGGCAGCCTCTTCGTATCGGTGGGTGGCCATCAGGTATCGGCAGCTGTTAATCAGGCTGCCTGGCTGTTTCGAAGTGGCTGTAGATGAGTATTCGGCAAATGCCTTCTCGGCATAGTCGATACGTCCCAAAGCATGTGCCTGCATGGCGCGGGTGTAGCTGATTTCGGCCTTCATCTCATCCAGATAAACAGGGTCGGCCTTGGGAAGTTTCAAGGCTTGTTCGTACAGTGAGTCCTGGGCCAGGATCCATGGAGTTACCTCGCTATAGTAACCACGACGCATGTAAACGGTGGCGATGGCATTCATGGTTTTCTGGCACTCGCGCAGATCGAGGTCGCCGTTGTTGGTCTTCAGACGTTCCTTGATGGCTTTCAACGACTTTTTGAAGTTTTGCATGGCATCGGCATTCTGTCCCAGACAGAGCTGGCACTCGCCAATCATCTGGGCAATGTCCTGATGGTCGGTAAACGCATTGTAGCCAGCAGCCCTTAGTTTGCGGTCGGCATTACGAGCCTGTCGCAGGGCGCGATCGTAGCGGCGCATATCGCACAGCATGCGTATATAATCCTTACTTGAGTAGATATATGATTCGAGATCGGCCTCGGTAATCAGCTCGCTCACGTTCACGTCGGCCAGCTGGTTGTAAAGACTCAGCGAGGCGCGGTATTTGCCCATCAGGTTAAACGCTACGGTTTTATAGAATATGGCTTTTACCCTCGAAATATCGCCTGTCTGCTGGAAACTGTCGCAGGTAGCCAGGAATTTGGGCCAGTCGCGTTCGTCGCTAATAGCCGAAACAATCGAGTCGGCTATCCCATAACCATCGGCAGCCTCGAAATTATTATTTTGTTTCTTTTGCTCGCAACTACCAAGAGTTGACAGTGCTAAAGTGATGAATATCAGTCTGATACAGAGTTTTGTCATCGTTAAGTTGTTTTTTATGGCGCAAAGGTACAAAAAAGGAACGAAACCCGCAAGCGAAAATCGAGTTTTCTGCTCGGACACAAAAAAAGAGCTCAGCGTTTAAGCTAAGCTCTTAGCGGAGAGAGAGGGATTCGAACCCCCGGTGCCTCTCAGCACGGTAGTTTTCAAGACTACTGTAATCGACCACTCTACCATCTCTCCAGTGCTCTTCTGTCTCGAAAGCGGGTGCAAAGGTAAGGAGATTTTTTTGAATAAACAAATTTTTCGCCAACTTTTTATAAAATATTTGTGATTTTGCGCATTTTTGCTCCATTTTTACTACCTTTGCACCCGTGATTTATCCAAATAACTTTGAGCGTAAGCTCGGATTCGATGAGATTCGTAGGTTGCTGAAGGCACGTTGCCAGAGCACCTTGGGGCAGGAGAAAGTCGACGAAATGGCTTTCTCGGTTGATGCCGATGTAGTAAATGAATGGTTAACGCAGGTGCGCGAGTTCCGTAGGTTGACTGCCGAACACGATGATTTTCCCATGCAATACTTCTTTGATGTGCGCGAGAGCATTGCGCGCATACGATTGGAGAATACCCATCTTGAAGAGGATGAGGTGTGGGATTTGCGTCGCTCGTTGGAAACAATTGCCAACATTGTGCGCTTTTTGCAGCGCGATGGCGACGAGAAACCTAACGGCGAGGTGGTGTATCCGTATCCGGCCCTGTACCGTTTAACTGATGGCGTGGCTACCTTCCCCGCTATGATTCGTCGTATCGACTCTATTCTGGATAAATTTGGTAAGGTAAAGGATTCGGCCTCGATGACGCTGGCTGGTATCCGTCACGACTTAGAGAAAACGCAGGGTAGTATCTCGCGTACATTATATACTATATTGCATGCGGCCCAGCGCGATGGGTTGGTAGATAAGGATGCTGCCCCCGCTATGCGTGACGGACGACTGGTGATACCAGTGGCTCCACAGGTAAAGCGCCGTATTAACGGTATTGTGCACGATGAGAGTGCTACTGGTAAGACGGTGTTTATTGAGCCGACCGAAGTGGTTGAGGCAAACAATAAGGTGCGACAGCTGGAGGCTGAGGAGCGTCGTGAGGTGATTCGTATTCTGACGGTATTTACTGATGAGGTACGCCCGCACGTGCGCGAGATAATCGACTCGTATCAGCTGTTGGCTATGATCGACCTGATTCAGGCCAAGGCCAAGTGGGCTGAGCTGACTCTGGCTTTTGAACCAACCGTAAAGGCCGAACCTGTTATCGACTGGATTCGTGCCATCCATCCCTTGCTGCAGCTCTCGCTGGAGAAGAAGGGTGGGCATGTGGTGCCTCTGGATATTATGCTGAACCGTGCAAAGCGACTGCTGCTTATCAGTGGTCCTAATGCTGGTGGTAAATCGGTATGCCTGAAAACGGTTGGCTTGCTGCAGTATATGTTGCAGTGCGGCTTGCCTGTTCCTATCGGTGATCGCTCTACCGCAGGTATCTTCGAGAGTATCATGATTGATATCGGCGATGAGCAGAGCATCGAGAACGATCTGAGTACCTACTCGAGTCATCTGATGAACATGAAGCAGATGATGAAACAGGCTGGCGAGCGCTCGCTGTTGCTGATAGATGAGTTTGGTAGCGGTACCGAGCCCGCCATTGGTGGTGCTATTGCCGAGGCCATGCTGAAGCAGTTCTGGAAGAAGCGTACCTTTGGTGTGATTACCACTCACTATCAGAACCTGAAGCATTTTGCCGACGATCACGAGGGTGTGGTGAATGGCGCCATGCTGTACGACCGACATGAGATGCAGGCCTTGTTCCAGCTGTCGATTGGTCAGCCTGGTTCGAGCTTTGCCATCGAGATTGCCCGTAAGACGGGTATCCCCGAAGAGGTGATTAAGGATGCCAGTGATATCGTGGGTCAGGATTATATCCAGAGTGATAAATACCTGCAGGATATTGTGCGCGATAAGCGTTACTGGGAAGGTAAGCGACAGACTATCCACCAGCACGAGAAGAAACTGCAGGCCAGTGGTGAGCGCTTGGAGGCTGCTGTAGAAGAGATTGAAGCAGAGCGCAAGGCTATTCTGCGCAAGGCCCGAGAGCAGGCCGAGGAACTGTTGCGCGAGAGTAATAAGAAGATAGAAAACGCCATCCGTGAGATACGTGAGGCCCAGGCCGAGAAGGAGCGTACCCGCAAGATTCGCGAGGAACTGGATACCTTTAAGGAGGAGCTGGCTCAGGTTGATACCCGTGCTACTGATGAAGCCATTGCCAAGAAGATGCGCCAGATTCAGGAGCGTAAGGAGCGCAGAGAGAAACGTAAGGCCGAGAAGCTTTCGAAGAAAGAGGAAGGTGGAAAGCGAGAGGATGCCGCAGCTGTAGCAAGTGCTCAGTCCTCAAAGGCTAACATACCACTCCAGAAAGGCGATACCGTGCGTATCAAGGGTCTTACCAGCGTGGGTGTTATCGATAGTATCGATGGCGGAAAGGCTGTGGTAGTATTTGGTGGTATGAAAACCAAGATGCGCCTGGAGCGCCTGGAGCATGCCGAGAAACCCAAGGAGCAGCAGACCAAGGCCGAGGAACGTAACAGCAATATTGCTGGCTCGTATGGTGTGGTATCGAAGGATACTCGCAATGTGATTGATAATCGAAAACTGAACTTTAAACAAGATATAGATGTGCGCGGTATGCGTGGCGACGAGGCTATTAATGCCATTACCTATTTTATAGACGATGCTATACTGGTAGGAGTGAGTCGTGTACGCATTCTGCATGGTACCGGAACAGGTATTCTGCGCCAGTTAATCCGACAGTATCTGGGCACTATTCCTAACGTTTCGCACTACCGCGACGAGCATGTGCAGTTTGGTGGTGCAGGCATCACTGTTGTGGATTTAGAATAAAAAATCAATACTTGATTTAAATCGTGAAACTTCCCAATAATGCTTAAAAAAGCTAAAAATATTTGGGCGGTAAGGTCATTCGTCGTATCTTTGCACCGGTTAAGCGTAACTAAGCGCTGATATGAACGCATTTCCGACGTGAAGTCGGTACTCTCAATTTTAATGAATTTATCTAAAGGATAACGCGGTTTGTTCGCGAGAACCCTCCGCCTAAAGTATAGAGATTTATGATTGGTTTTATTAAGAAGGCAGTTTTGAGCTTAATGGCTCTGTTCTTGGTAACTCTGTCGGTTTCGGCCGAAGGTTTCGGTACACGGAGCAACAAAACGTTAGGCTTTGACTGGAATCCAGTGATGGATGCAATTATTAAAGTGGAAAGCGAAGGAAATCCTAAGGCCGTGAGTGGAAACTCGGTAGGCGCGATGCAGATTACTCCAGTACTCGTTAAGGAATGTAATAACATCCTGAGTAAACGTAAGAGTAAGAAGCGATACACATTAGCTGACCGTTATAGTGTAGAAAAATCGAAAGAGATGTTCCTTCTGATTCAAAGCTATTTTAACCCGGAGAACAGCGTCGAGAAGGCTATACGTTCTTGGAATGGTGGTATGAATTATGGTATAAAAACTACTAACAGTTACTACCGAAAGGTTATAGCAAGAATGAAAAAGTAAATCTGATAATCCGATTGTCGAGGGCCTGAGCCCTGACGATCGGATCATTTTTTTTGTATGCGGTTTAATCTGTCAGTAAGTCGGGGGGGGAGGGATATAAACAAAAAATGCAAGCCTTTCAGCTTGCATCTCCTCTTTAGTTGCGGAGGCAGGATTCGAACGTGCGACCTCCAGGTTATGAGCCTGGCGAGCTACCAACTGCTCCACTCCGCGATGTTAAATTTTCGCTGCATTTCAGGGTGTTTCCTGATTTGCGGGTGCAAAGGTACGACTATTTTTTGAATTGGCCAAATTTTTCGGCCATTTTTTTGTAAATTTGTTGTTTTTGTAATATTTTTCCTCGTTTTTCTTGTCAGTTTCAAATAAAAGGCTTACTTTTGCACATCGTAGAATAGTGTGCAATTTTAAAATTTAGGAGGAAACAGACATGTCTATATCCAAGACAAGACAGAAACTAGTAGATGTAGCACGCCAGCTGTTCGCCAAGAACGGACTGGAAAATACGACGATGAACGATATTGCCCTGCAATCGGGTAAGGGTCGCCGTACGCTATATACCTATTTTAAGTCGAAAGAGGAAATCTACTATGCTGTTATCGAGAGCGAGTTGGAGCGATTGAGCGACAAGCTCGATGAGGTGGCTGCCCGAAAAATCCGTCCACAGGACAAGATTATCGAGCTGATCTATACCCATCTCAGTATGATTCGCGAAACGGTGGTTCGTAACGGTAACCTGCGTGCAGAGTTCTTCCGTAACATCTGGATGGTAGAGAAAGTGCGCCGCCATTTCGACGATGCCGAGATTGAGCTGTTCCGTAAGGTTTATGCCGAGGGTAAGGACGATGGCGAGTTTGATATCGACAACGTGGACCTGGTGGCTGATATTACACACTATTGTATCAAGGGCCTCGAAGTACCTTATATATATGGACGTATTGCCCATGGTATGAAGGAGGAGGACACCAAACCCCAGGTGGCCAAGGTGGTTTATGGTGCGCTGGGAAAGATTCAGAAAAGATAAACATTACACATTATTAATAATAGAAAACAATTATGGGATTATTAGAAGGTAAGACAGCGCTGATTACAGGTGCTGCACGCGGTATCGGAAAGGCTATCGCACTGAAGTATGCCTCTGAAGGCTGTAACATCGCATTCACCGACCTTGAGGTGAACGAGGAGACCGAGAAGGAAATTGCTGCTCTGGGTGTAAAGGCTAAGAGCTATGCTTCGAACGCTGCCGACTTTGCTCAGACCGAGGAAGTAGTTAAGGCTGTAAAGGAAGAGTTCGGATCAATCGATATTCTGGTTAACAATGCTGGTATCACTAAGGACGGACTGATGCTGCGTATGACTGAGCAGCAGTGGGATGCTGTTATCGCAGTAAACCTGAAGTCGGCCTTCAACTTCATCCACGCTTGTGTACCCGTTATGATGCGTCAGCGTGGTGGCTCTATCATCAACATGGCATCAGTAGTAGGTGTTCATGGTAACGCTGGTCAGGCTAACTATGCTGCCTCAAAGGCTGGTTTGATTGCTCTGGCTAAGAGTATCGGTCAGGAGATGGGTCCTAAGGGTATCCGTGCTAACGCCATCGCTCCTGGTTTCATCGATACAGCTATGACTCAGGCTCTGCCCGACGATATCCGTAAGGAGTGGATCAACAAGATTCCTCTGCGTCGTGGTGGTCAGGTTGAGGATATCGCTAATGTTGCTACCTTCCTGGCTTCTGACCTCTCAAGCTATGTAAGCGGTCAGGTTATCCAGGTTGATGGTGGTATGAACATGTAGTTCATTGAACATTGATTATTGAACATTATGGAGGTCGTTTACGAAGACAACCATATCATCATAGTCAACAAACAGAGTGGGGAGATCGTACAGGGCGATAAGACTGGCGATCGCCCCCTTTCTGAATTGGTGAAAGACTATATCAAAGAAAAGTACGCCAAGCCAGGTGCCGTTTTCCTGGGTGTGGTGCACCGCCTGGATCGTCCTGTTTCAGGGCTGGTGGTGTTTGCCCGAACCTCGAAAGCGCTTACCCGACTGAACAAGATGTTTGCCGAGGGACAGGTGCATAAAACCTACTGGGCGATAGTGAAAAATCGTCCTAAGGCCCTCGAGGGAACGCTCGAGAACTGGCTGGTGCGTAACGAGAAACAGAACAAGAGCTATGCCTACGATAAGGAGCGCCCCAATGCCAAGAAAGCCCTGTTGAAATATCGTGTGATAGGACAGACAGATAACTATACGGTGCTTGAGGTGAACCTGATGACGGGTCGTCATCACCAGATACGCTGTCAGTTGGCTGCCATGGGCTGTCCCATTAAGGGCGACTTGAAATATGGTGCGCCTCGCAGCAATCCCGATGGCAGTATCTCGCTCATGTCGCGTAGGGTGGAGTTCGTGCATCCTGTTTCGAAAGAAACCATTATCGTAGAGGCACCGTTGCCCAACGATCCGTTGTGGCAGGCTGCATCAACCAGATAAACAAATGAAGAAAGTCCTGAAGTGGTTGGGGATAGCGGTTTTGGTACCCATACTGCTTATTGTGATTCTAACCGCGCTACTTTATTTGCCGCCTGTGCAAAATTGGGCGGTAAAGAAGGTGGCCGCCATCGCCTCGGAGAAAACGGGCATGGACATCACAGTAGAACGGGTATGCCTGGAGTTCCCGCTCGACTTAGGCATCGAGGGCTTTCGTGCTTTGCATCAAAACCAGACCGACACCATTGCCGATGTGCGCAAGATGGTGTGCGATGTGCGCTTGATACCCTTGTTTAGCAAGCGTGTGGTGATAGACGAGCTATCGCTGACAGATGCCAAACTGAATACCAACGGCTTTATTGGCGACCTACGTATCAAAGGTAATCTGCAGGAACTTTGGCTGTCGTCGAATGGTATCGACCTTGACCAGGAAACCGTAGAAGTGAATGGTGCCCGACTCTCAGAAGCCCAACTGGATATCGCCCTGAGCGATACAGCGGCTGTTGACACCACAGAATCGACAATGAAATGGATAGTAAATGCCGATTCGGTGAGTATCCTGAAGAGTAATTTCATGGTCCACCTGCCAGGCGACACGCTGAACGCCCAAGCCTATATGGGTAGGGCAGTGGCACGCGAAGTGCTGGCCGACCTTGGTAACAAGATTTATAAAGTGGGCAGTCTGGACTGGAACCAGGGACGCCTGAACTACGACAACCGCTACGAGCCAGAGGTGAGCGGACTGGATTATAACCATCTGGCACTTACGGATATCAATCTGCGTATCGATTCGATTGAATACGTAGAGCCTAACACCTCTCTTATTATTAGAGACCTGAGGGCGAAGGAGAAAAGCGGTCTGCAGGTAAACCACCTGTCGGCCCGCGTAACGATGGACGACAAGCGACTCACCATCCCCCAACTGAGATTGCAAACGCCTGATACAGATATCGAGACCGAGCTGGCGATGGACTTTAATACCTTCGACACCCAGCAGCCTGGTGCGATGAAGCTGCGTTTGAATGCGCAGATAGGTAAGCAGGATGTGATGCGTTTTGCCGGCGATATGCCACAGGCCTTTGTGCGCAACTATCCTAACCATCCCATCAGCATCAAGGGTTCGGTAAACGGAAATATGCAGCATATGGCGTTTACGGGGCTCAACATCCATCTGCCAACTGCCTTCCGCATCACAGCTACCGGTACGGCTGATAACGTAACTGATATCACCAAGCTGAAGGCTGATATCGCCCTGAATGCCAAGACCGAGAATCTGAATTTTGCCTTGGCTTTGGCCGATCCTGCCTTGATGCGTAATTATCGCTTGCCAGGTATGGCGATAGATGGTAAGCTGAAGGCCGATGGCACCCGCTATGCCACCAATCTGACACTGCGCGAGGGTACAGGCATAGTAAAACTGAAGGGTAGTGCCAGCATTCCAACCAATGCTAAAGGTGATTTGCTGATGGCTGGCATAAGCTACGATGCCGATATGAGCATCAACCGTCTGAATCTGCACCATTTTATGCCACGCGACTCTATCTATACCATCACAGCCGATGTGAAGGCCAAGGGATATGGTACCGATTTCCTCTCGAACAAGAGCAAATTGACAGCCAGTGCCAAGATACACCAGTTGCAGTATGGCAGTTGGGACTTGAAGCAGATGAATGCCGAAGCCACCTTGGCTAACGGACATGCGTTGGCATCTATCACGGGTCATAACCAGTTGCTGCAAGGCACCATAGGTGTTGACGCCCAGTTGAATACCAAGAAGCTGATGGCTACCATCAGTGCCGATCTGGATAAGGCCGACCTGTACCGCATGCGTTTGGTTGATATGCCATTGGCGATTGGCTTATGCGGTTCGGTAGATGTGGTTTCGGATATGAAACTCACTCATCGTGTAACAGGCTTGGTGGATGAAATCTACATCAAAGGTAAGAACGAAACCCTGCGACCCGATTTTATCGGACTGCATGTCAATACTACGGTAGATACCGTGATTGCCCGTATTCAGAGTGGCGACTTTATCGTGAAGCTGGATGCCAAGGGCAACTACGAGCGCCTGCTGAAGAAACTCACCATCTTAGGCGACTCAACTGTGGCGCAGATTGATAAGCGCATCATCGACCAACCTGCCATCAAGCGTCTGTTGCCCGAGATGAAACTGCATGTCGAGAGTAAGCGCGACAACCCGATGGCCAGTTTGCTCAAGGCGTTAGATGTTCAGTTCAAGGAGCTGATGCTGGATGTGAATACCTCGCCTGTAACAGGTATTAATGGTCAGAGCTATCTCTACTCGTTGGTTTACGATAGTACCCGTATCGATACCATCCGTTTGAACCTCACACAGAAGGGCGACCGC
The DNA here is from genome assembly GCF_000025925.1 of Xylanibacter ruminicola 23. Taxonomy (NCBI): domain Bacteria; kingdom Pseudomonadati; phylum Bacteroidota; class Bacteroidia; order Bacteroidales; family Prevotellaceae; genus Xylanibacter; species Xylanibacter ruminicola. Next base: position 361,935 of record NC_014033.1, read on the forward strand.
TTAACCTACCAGGGTCAGGTGCGCAACAACAAGCGTAATCCGCAGTTTATCTTCAATGCCCTGATTGATGGTACCGTCCACCAGCATGGTGCATTGGTAGGCTTGCGCTTTTTCGACCAGCACGATAAAATGGGCTTGCGTTTAGGCGTGACAGCCGAGATGGAGAACGATGGTATCCGCTTTAAGCTGTTGCCCGAGCGCCCAACTATTGGTTATAAGGAGTTTAACCTGAACAAGGACAACTTCCTGTTTATGGGTCGCAACAAGCGCTTGCAGGCAAAGGTGGACCTGATTGCCGACGATAAGACGGGTATCAAACTCTATACCGAGAACCAGGATTCTACCATGCTGCAGGATATCACCCTGAGTGTGAACAGTTTTGATTTGGGCGAGCTCACCTCGGTAATCCCATACCTGCCCCGTATTACGGGTAAGCTGAATGGCGACTACCATATCCTGCAGGATAAGAACGAGAATATCTCGGTGGCCAGCGATATGGCTGTGCGCCAGATGACCTACGAAGGGTCGCCCATTGGTAACATCAGTACCGAGTTGGTTTACCTGATGAAGGAGGACGATACCCATGCCGTAGAGGCCCGCCTGATGCTCGACGACGAGGAGTTCGGTTTGCTGAGCGGTATCTACAAGAGTCAGGGCGAAGGCTTTATCGATGCCAACTTTACGATGACGCGCCTGCCTCTGTCGCTGGTAAATGGATTTGTGCCCGACCAGTTGGTTGGCTTAGAGGGCTATGGCGAGGGTAGTGTAACCATTCGTGGCACCACCAGTCATCCCGAGGTGAATGGTGAGATGTACGTAGATTCGGCCTATCTGGTCAGCATCCCCTATGGCATCCGCATGCGTTTTGATAACGACCCCGTGCGTATCGTGGGCTCTAAGCTGCTGCTGGAGAACTTCGGACTCTACTCGAGCAATAACGACCTGCTGAACCTGATGGGTAACATCGACTTCTCGGATACCGAGCATATCATGATGGATATGCGTATGCGTGCCAACAACTTCCTGCTTATCAACTCTAAGCGTCAGGCCAAGAGTGTGGCATGGGGTAAGGCCTACGTTAACTTTATGAGTCGTATGCAGGGTCCGCTCGAGGCGCTGAATATGCGTGGCCGTCTGGATGTGCTGGGTTCTACCGATATGACCTATATGCTGCTCGATTCGCCTCTCTCAACTGATAACCGTTTGGAAGAGCTGGTTAAGTTTACCGACTTCAGCGATTCTACCACCACGGTAGTTACGCGTCCTGCACCATCGGGCTTGAATGTTGATCTTACCATCAACGTATCGCAAGGTGCTCACGTGGTGTGCGACCTGAATGTAGATGAGAGCAACTACGTAGATTTGATGGGTGGTGGCGACCTGCGTATGAAGTACAACGCCGAGGGTATCCACCTCACAGGTCGTTATACCTTGTCGAGTGGCGAGATGAAATACTCGTTGCCTGTAATCCCGCTCAAGACGTTTACCGTTAAGGAGGGCAGCTATGTAGAGTTTACGGGCGATCCGATGAATCCTAAACTGAACATCACGGCTACCGAGCGTACCAAGGCTAATGTAACCAACGAGGGTGGTGGCACCCGTTCGGTACTGTTTGATTGTGGTGTGATTATCACCAAGACGCTGAACGATATGGGTCTGGAGTTTATCATCGATGCCCCAGAGGATCAGACGGTGAGTGGCGAGTTGACCACCATGTCGAAGGAGGAACGTGGAAAAATGGCTGTGGCGATGCTTACCACCGGTATGTATCTGGCCGATACCAACACCAGTGCCTTCTCGATGAACTCGGCCTTGAGCTCGTTCCTGCAGAGCGAGATTAACACGATAGCAGGTTCGGCCTTGAAGACACTCGACCTGAGCTTGGGTATCGATAACACTACCGATGCCTCAGGAGCGATGCATACCGACTACTCGTTTAAGTTTGCCAAGCGATTCTTCAACAATCGTCTGCGCATAGAGTTGGGTGGAAAAGTATCGTCGGGTGCTAATGATGCGATGGGTGGTCAGAACCAGTCGTTCTTCGATAATGTCACGATGGAGTATCGCCTGAATCAGGATGCCACCAAGAACCTGAAGCTGTTCTATAACCAGAACGTTTACGATTGGCTGGAGGGCTACACAGGCGAATATGGTATAGGTTTTGTTTGGCGCCGTAAGCTGAACTCGCTGAAGGATGTGTTTAGCTTCTGGAAGAAGGAGCAGCCCATGCTGATGCCACGAACCACCACGCCTCGCGATACCATCCGTAGGGATAGTGTTCCATCCACAAACAGAGAACGCCATGCTAAATAATATCAAGTATATACCCCTAGTGCTTTGTCTGGCTTCGTGCTCAATGACAAAGAATATCCCTGAAGGCGAGCAGCTCTTTACGGGACTTACCAAGATAGCCTACGACGATGCGAAGGAATACGATGTTGAGGCTTACGACACCCACTTGGAGAATACCAAGGTTGAGCTCGAGGCCGCCTTGGCTACCGAGCCCAACGGATCGCTGTTTGGCAGTAGCTATTACACCGTGCCCTGGTCGTGGCACCTGTGGGTATATAATAAGTACGCGGGTAAGGATTCGGGCTTTGCACGCTGGATGACCAAGACGTTTGGTAAGCCACCCGTTCTGATGAGTCAGGTTAACCCCGAGCTTCGCAGTAGTGTGGCACGATCGGTATTGCGCAATAACGGCTATTTTCGTGGCGATGTAACTTACGAGCTGGTGCCACAGAAGAATGCCAAGAAGTGTAAGATTGGCTATACCGTACATCTCGACTCGCTGTTTACACTCGACTCTGTGAGCTATGTTAACTTCCCGGCTCCCATCCAGGCATTGATTGATTCAACCCGCGACGAGAGTCTCATCAAGAGCCAGTCGCCCTTCAGTATCAATAACCTTGATGCCGAGCGCACCCGTATCAGCACGCTGCTGCGTAACAATGGCTACTATTATTACAGTCCTAGCTATGCCTCGTACCTGGCTGATACCTTTGCTGTAGATAACAAGGCCCAGCTCAGGTTCCAGCTGGCACACGGCCTGCCCGATGTGGCCCTGCGCAAGTGGTATATCGGCAAGCTGGATGTTAACTTCCGCAAGTCGGCCCGCGAGGTGCTTACCGATTCGGTACAGCGCCGTTATCTCACCATTCATTTCAATGGTAAGAAGTCGCCCATCATGCCTCGCGTGGTGTTGCGTAACCTCAGTCTGCGCCCACGCCAGGAGTATAGCTACGAGAAATATATGGAGTCGGCCAGCAGGATTAACGCCACAGGTGTGTTCAGTAGTACCGACTTCCAGTTCACGCCCCGTCCCGATTCTGATACCCTCGACCTGCGCCTGAACTGCACCTTTGATAAACCCTACGATTTCTATATCGAGTGTAATGCCATCGGACGTACCAGTGGCCGATATGGTCCTCAGGCCCGAATCGGTCTTACCCGTCGTAATGCTTTCCATGCCGGCGAGAAACTTGATTTGAACCTGCATGGTGCCTACGAGTGGCAGAAGAGTGCCGATGCTGATATGAACAGCTATCAGTATGGTGCCGATGTGTCGATTGAGTTCCCACGTATCATTGCACCTTTTGTTCATAGCGATCGTGTGCGCCGCGATAAGAATGGTCGTGTCATCCGTCGCCATTTCTATTCTACACCTACCACCTATGCCAAGGTGTCGAGCGATGTGATTCGTCGCCCCGATTATTATAAGATGCATATCGTAAGTGGCGAGTGGACCTATCGCTGGCAGTCGTCGGTCAATAGTCGCCACGAGTTCTCGCCCCTCACGCTCAAGTATCAGTTCGTAAACAGCCATACCGATAAGTTCGACTCGGTGATTGTTGAGAATCCCTATCTGGCAGCCTCGATGGAGGACTGCTTCATGCCTAAGATGCGCTATACCTATATGTACACCAGTCCGTCGTCGTTGCGCCATCCCATCCGTTGGGAGGTAACAGTCGAAGAGTCGGGCAATCTGGTATCGCTTTGGGATTATGCGTTCGGGCGCTCTTTCAGCGAGAAGGATAAGGAGCTGTTTAAAACCCCATATTCGCAGTTTCTGCGTTTAGAGGCCGATTTCTCAAAAACGTGGAATCTCACCCCAACCTCACAGCTGATAGGGCATTTCAATGGTGGCATTATCTACTGTTATGGCAATAGCAGCGAGGCACCTTACAGCGAGTACTTCTATGTGGGAGGTGCCAATACCATCCGTGCCTTTGGCGTACGCTCCATTGGTCCTGGTCGCTTTGATGGTCGTGGGTTAGGTCGCCAGCTCGATTATCTGATACAGAATGGCGAGACAAAGCTGGTGGGTAACCTGGAGTATCGCACCAAGCTGTTTGGCGATTTGAATGGTGCCGTGTTCCTGGATGCTGGTAACGTATGGGACTTTACCGACGAGTATGTCGAGGGAGGCAAATTCCCCACATCGCTTAAGCAGTTGGTAAAGACCACGGCGCTTGGCACAGGTGTGGGCTTGCGATACGATCTGGGCTTCCTGGTTATCCGCTTAGACTGGGGCTTAGCCATCCACTGTCCGTACGATACGGGTAAGTCGGGCTATTTTAATGTGCCCAGCTTTAGTGGTGCCCATACTTTGCATTTTGCAGTTGGTTATCCGTTCTAACGCATTTTTTTCGATTCTTTTGTGCTTAAGTCCAAAATATTTTGTACCTTTGCACGCAAAAAATTGATATAACTCAAAAAATTTTAGAAAAAATGAAACCGACTTTGTTTTTGCTCGCAGCTGGTATGGGTAGCCGTTACGGCGGTTTGAAGCAGCTCGACGGTCTGGGCCCAAATGGCGAGACCATTATGGATTATAGTATTTACGATGCCATCCAGGCTGGCTTTGGCAAAATTGTATGGGTTATCCGTAAGGATTTCGAGGAGCAGTTCCGCACCCAGATTCTCGCTAAGTACGAGGGTAAGGTAAAGTGCGAACTCTGTTTCCAGGCACTCGACGCACTGCCCGAGGGCTTCAGCGTTCCCGAAGGCCGTCAGAAGCCATGGGGTACCAACCACGCTGTACTCATGGGTAAGGACGTTATCAAGGAGCCTTTCTGTGTAATTAACTGCGACGATTTCTACAATCGCGATGCCTTCATGGTTATTGGTAAGTACCTGGCAAATCTGCCCGAGGGTGCTAAGAACCAGTATGCTATGGTAGGTTTCCGTGTAGGCAATACCCTCTCTGAGAATGGTACTGTAGCACGTGGTGTCTGCTCAAAGAACGAAAAGGGCCACCTGACAACTGTAGTAGAGCGTACCGAGATTGTACGTTGCGCTGAGGATGGTTCGAACGCAGGTGCCGCTAACGAGCCTGTTCGTTATAAGGACGAGGACGGCAAGTGGGTAGCTGTCGAGGATAACACTCCTGTATCAATGAATATGTGGGGCTTCACACCCGATTACTTCCAGTATTCTGAGGAGTACTTCAAGGAGTTCCTGAGCGATCCAAAGAACCTCGAGAACCTTAAGGCCGAGTTCTTTATCCCCCTCATGGTTAACAAGCTCATCAACGACGGTACTGCTACTGTCGAGGTTCTCGATACCACCAGCAAGTGGTTCGGCGTAACCTATGCAGCCGATCGCGACGCTACTGTTGCTCGTATCAAGCAGCTGGTCGACGAGGGTGTATATCCTAACAAATTGTTCTAAATGAATATAAACATTTTAGATACTAATCAGCTGGCCCTGATGGACCAGCTGATTTCTGATGCAAATACGGTACTTGTGGTTTGCCACAAGAGTCCTGATGGCGATGCTATCGGCTCGTCGTTAGGATGGGCTGAGTATATGCGCTTGCGCGGAAAGGATGTTACCGTGATTGTGCCCGATCAGTATCCCGACTTCCTGATGTGGTTGCCCAATACTGATAAGATTGTGCGTTACGATAAGCATCGCGAAAAGTGCGATATGCTGTTTAAGATTGCCGACCTGGTTTTCTGTCTCGACTTCAATACACCAAGTCGTGTCGACGAGATGGAGCAGGCCTTGGTAAGCACTAAGGCCAAGAAGGTGCTTATCGATCACCACCTGAAGCCCGATGTACCTGCCGACCTGGTAGTGTCGCAGCCCGAGGCTTCGAGCACTTGCGAACTGGTGTTCCGCATTGTATGGCAGATGGGCGCTTTTGCCCAGCTGGATAAGGCTTTTGCCGTACCCGTGTATTGTGGAATGATGACCGATACAGGTGGCTTTACCTTCAACAGCACCCGTCCCGAGATTTTCCAGATTATCAGCGAGCTGCTCACCAAGCGCATCGATAAGGATCGTATCTATCGCAACGTGTATCATAACTATTCCGAGGATCGTATCCGCTTGATGGGGTATGTGATGTACGAGAAGCTGGTTTATATGCCCGAGTATCATGCCGCCTACTATTCGATTACTCGCGACGAGCTGAAGCGTTTCAACTATATCAAGGGCGATACCGAGGGCTTGGTAAACATGCCCCAGCAGATTAAGGGGCTTAAACTGTCGATCTCGTTGCGCGAGGATACCGAGAAGAATATGGTTTGGGTTAGTCTGCGCTCTGTCGACGACTTTCCCTGCAACCTGATGGCCGAGGAGTTCTTTAATGGTGGCGGACACCTGAATGCATCGGGCGGAAAGGTTGAAGGAACCATCGAAGAGGCGATTGAAATTACCAAAAAGGCAATTTCTGCCTATGAAAACAAGTTAAAGTAGCCTAATATTGTTGGTGTTTACGAAAATATTCGTATTTTTGCACCATCAAATAGTAAATGCAAGATGAAGAAGATACTGTTTATCATGATAGCCATGGCCGCTGTTCTCAGCAGTTGTAACGACTATGAGACCTACGGCGATAAGAAGGAAAAGGAACGTAATGCTATTGCAAAGTTCATTTCCGACCGCTCGATTGTTGTTATTAGCGAGGATCAGTTTAACCAGCAGGGTTTCACCACCGATACGGTTAAGAACCAGTATGTAAAGCTTGATAAGAGTGGTGTGTACATGCAGATTGTTCGCCCAGGCTGTGGCACCCAGCTGCAGGATGGCGAGAGCACTCGTCTGGTAGCCCGATTCGCTGAGTATAATATCCTTGAGGATACCACAACTATCTGCAACAACAATCCACGCTTGTCGTATAGTGGCATTTCGGTGGTAACACTGCCCGACATTATATCAGTATCTCGCTCAGGTAGCTCTTTCACTGCATCGTTCGAGAGCGGACTAATGTATAAGGCTTATTCGAGTGCTTCGGTACCTTCAGGCTGGTTGGTTCCCCTTACTTATGTAAAGGTGGGCCGCCCTCAGTCGCTTACCGACGAGTGCGCCAAGGTGCGCCTGATTGTGCCTCATTCTCAGGGTCATGCTACAGCTTCGAGCTATGTAACACCCTATTATTATGAGCTCACATTCCAACGTGAATCTTAAGAGAATTATAAACATATTATGACATTAATCAAATCTATTTCCGGCATCCGTGGTACAATCGGCGGACGCACAGGTGACACGCTTAATCCTTTAGACATAGTAAAGTTTACCACTGCTTATGCCCAGTTTATTGGTGGCAAAAAGATAGTAGTGGGTCGCGATGGTCGTATTTCAGGCCTGATGGTTCGTAACGTAGTAGTTGGAACCTTGATGGGTATGGGCTACGATGTAATCGATATTGGTTATGCCACTACACCAACCACCGAGTTGGCTGTACGTATGGCAGGTGCCGATGGTGGTATTATCATTACCGCCTCGCATAATCCCCGTCAGTGGAATGCCCTGAAGCTGCTCAACAGCGAGGGTGAGTTCCTTACAGCAGCCGATGGCGCCGAGGTGCTCCGTCTGGCCGAGGCCGAGGATTTTGATTATGCCGAAGTTGATCAGTTGGGTTCTTGCACCATCGACGATAGCTTCAACCAGCGTCATATCGACTCAGTGCTGGCACTTAAGTTGGTTGATCGCGAGGCCATCAGCAAGCGTAAGTTCCGTGTGTGCGTAGATACCATCAACTCAGTAGGTGGTATTATCCTGCCCGACCTGTTTAAGGCGCTTGATGTAGATTACGAGATTCTGAATGGCGAGTGCACAGGCGACTTTGCCCACAACCCCGAGCCATTGGAGAAGAACCTGCATGGTATCATGGATAAGATGAAGAAGGGTGGTTTCGACCTGGGTATCGTAGTTGATCCCGATGTCGACCGTCTGGCCTTTATCTGCGAGGATGGCACCATGTTTGGCGAGGAGTACACACTGGTATCAGTAGCCGATTATGTGCTGAGCCACACAGTAGGTAATACCGTTTCAAACCTCAGCTCAACCCGCGCTCTGCGCGACGTTACCGAGCAGCACGGTGGCCAGTACACCGCTGCAGCCGTAGGCGAGGTTAACGTAACTACCAAGATGAAAGAGGTAGGCGCCGTGATTGGTGGCGAGGGTAATGGCGGAGTAATCTATCCCGAGAGCCACTATGGTCGTGATGCCCTCGTAGGTATCGCCCTGTTCCTGTCAAGTCTGGCTCAGAAGGGTTGCAAGGTAAGCGAGCTTCGTGCCACCTTCCCCGACTATCAGATTGCCAAGAACCGCATCGACCTTACTCCTGAGACTGATGTTGATGCCATCCTGGTAAAGGTTAAGGAGATGTTTGCTAAGGATAGCAGCGCTGTAGTTAACGATATCGACGGTGTGAAGATCGACTTCCCCGATCGTTGGGTACACTTGCGCAAGTCTAACACCGAGCCTATCATCCGCGTGTATAGCGAGGCCCAGACCATGGAGCAGGCCGACGACCTTGGTAAGCAGCTCATGCAGGTGGTTTACGATATGCAATAATACATTATTAAATATGATTTCGAATCCTCGCCAGTCAGTGGCGGGGATTCTTCAATTAAAATTATACGTTCAACTATAAATTTATGGATTTGGTTTTATATCAAACTGTACTTTATGCAGCATGCCTGGTAAATTTTCTGTTAGCCCTTTTGCTGTTGTTTAATAACTACGAGTATCGTAAGTACGATATCTATCATCGTAGTTGTAAGATTACAGCCATCAACTATATCAACTTTGCCATAGGTTTCTTTATTCATGGCTATCTTACGTTGCGTTTTCAGAATCCGGTAGCAGCCTCGGCTCTCAGCGTGTCGTATTTCCACGTTGGTGCTGTTATGTTCAGCTGGAGCCACACCCCGTTGATGTGCCCCAATTACCTTACCCGCCGGATTGCCATTCGCGATATCTGTATCTTAGGCGTTGGCATCATTACCTATTGGCTGCCAATTGTTATCCCTGTACTCAGGCCCTATAGCGAGTGGCCGTTTGCCATCTTCTTCCTGCATGGCGTGTATCTGTCGTATATGTTCCTGAGCAACTATTTTAAAACGCAGAACAGCATTGAGCAAACCACTGTCGAGGCTAACGCTCCCAGTTGGTGGACGCCCGAAACCAAGCGCCGTTTGCTTAGCAAGCACCACTCGTTTATCACAGGTTGCGTTCTCATCGTTATTTTTGGTTTGGGCAGTATCGCCATTACAGCAGCCTTTCCTACTCAGGTTTGGCCTTACACGCTGCTGTCGGGTGGAGGCATGCTGGTGTTCTGGTTCCTCTACTATGCCGTCAGCGAGTATGGTGGTGTCATCGAGATTGCCACCTATGCCATGAAGATTAATAGCCTCGACGGTTCGCACCGCCCGAAATAGGTGTTCTTTTCTGCCAATGTGTCACATTAACCCGTATTTGGCACGGTTTTGGCAGCTATCATGGCAGAAATAAAAAAGTTTAAACATAAAAAATAAAGTAGTATTATGAACATCAAACCATTAGCAGACCGTGTGTTGGTATTGCCAGCACCTGCAGAAGAGAAGATTGGCGGTATTATCATTCCCGACACCGCAAAAGAGAAGCCACTCCACGGAACCATCAAGGCCGTAGGTCAGGGCACAAAGGATGAGGCTATGATTCTGAAAGAGGGCGACGAGGTGCTCTATGGTAAGTATAGTGGCACAGAGCTTGAGTTCGAGGGAACCAAGTATTTGATGATGCGCCAGAGCGACGTCTTGGCGATTATTGAAAAATAATCGTATTTGACGATTGGACAATTTCACGATTTCACAATTTAATAGTCAAATAGTAAATAGTCAAATAGTAAAATAAAACCATGGCAAAAGATATCAAATTCAATATTGAGGCCCGCGATGCTATGAAGCAGGGTGTGGACCAGTTGGCAAATGCAGTAAAGGTAACACTTGGTCCTAAGGGCCGCAACGTGGTTATCGAGAAGAAGTTCGGTGCTCCTCAGATCACTAAGGATGGTGTATCTGTAGCTAAGGAGATTGAGCTCGAGGATAAGTTCGAGAACACAGGTGCTCAGCTCGTTAAGAGCGTAGCTTCAAAGACTGGCGACGACGCTGGTGACGGTACAACTACAGCTACCATCCTGGCTCAGGCTATCGTATCAGAGGGCTTGAAGAACGTTACCGCTGGTGCTAACCCCATGGACCTGAAGCGTGGTATCGACAAGGCTGTTAAGGCTGTTACTGAGCACATTGCTAAGAGCGCCGAGCAGGTTGGCGACAACTACGATAAGATCGAGCAGGTAGCTACCGTATCTGCCAACAACGATAAGGAGATTGGTGAGCTGCTGGCCGAGGCTATGCGTAAGGTATCTAAGGATGGTGTGATCACTATCGAGGAGAGCAAGAGCCGCGACACACACATTGGTGTAGTTGAGGGTATGCAGTTCGATCGTGGTTACCTGTCAGCTTACTTCATCACCGATAGCGAGAAGATGGAGTGCGTGATGGAGAACCCATACATCCTGATTTACGATAAGAAGATTTCAAACATCAAGGATTTCCTGCCTATTTTGCAGCCTGCTGCCGAGAGCGGACGCCCCTTGCTGGTAATCGCCGAGGATGTTGATTCTGAGGCTCTTACCACACTGGTAGTAAACCGTCTGCGTGGTGGTCTGAAGATCTGTGCTGTTAAGGCTCCTGGCTTTGGCGATCGCCGTAAGGCCATGCTCGAGGATATCGCTACACTTACTGGTGGCGTAGTTATCAGCGAGGAGAAGGGCTTGAAGCTTGAGCAGGCTACACTCGAGATGCTGGGTACTTGCGATAAGGTAACCGTAAGCAAGGATAACACCACTATCGTTAACGGTGCTGGCGACAAGCAGGCCATTCAGGATCGTATCGCTCAGATTAAGAAGGAGATCGAGAATACAACCTCGTCTTACGATAAGGAGAAGCTGCAGGAGCGCCTGGCTAAGTTGGCTGGTGGCGTAGCAGTACTCTACGTAGGTGCTAACTCTGAGGTTGAGATGAAGGAGAAGAAGGATCGTGTCGACGATGCTCTCTGCGCTACCCGTGCTGCCATCGAGGAAGGTGTTGTAGCTGGTGGTGGTACAACCTACATCCGCGCTCAGGAGGCTCTGAAGAACGTGAAGGGCGACAATGCCGACGAGCAGACAGGTATCAACATCATCTGCCGTGCTATCGAGGAGCCTCTGCGCCAGATTGTTACCAACGCTGGTGGCGAGGGTGCCGTAGTAGTTCAGAAGGTTCGCGAGGGTAAGGGCGACTTCGGTTACAATGCCCGTCTCGACAAGTACGAGGATCTGCGCGAGGCAGGAGTTATCGATCCTGCTAAGGTGGCCCGTGTTGCACTCGAGAATGCCGCTTCAATCGCCGGTATGTTCCTTACTACCGAGTGCATTATTTGCGACAAACCCGAGAAGGAGCCCGCTATGCCAATGGCAGGTGCACCAGGCATGGGTGGCATGATGTAATTTTGCAAACCTTGCATAACAATTTAGGGGATGGATTCTGCAATCCGTCCCCTTTTTTAGGTATTTTAGCCAAAAAATGCGGTTTTTAATCACAAAATTTTTGCGGGTTACATAAAAACACGCTAATTTTGCAACCGCAAATAATAATTTTTTTGATTTGTTTTAGTAGATTAGTTTTTAAGTAGTTTGTTTTTCGAGAACCGGGTGTCGTGATGACAGCCGGTTTTTTGTGTTATTTTTCGTTTATTTGTTGGCTGTATGCAAAAAAGTTGCTATCTTTGCAAACTGTTACGTAACCAATAAAAGACATTTTATGAAGCAATTCCTGAAAATGACATTGGCCACTATCTGTGGTGTTGTTATCCTCAGTCTGATTACCGGACTGTTCTTCGTTATTTCTTTGGTAGGCATGGTTGCCAGCGATTCGGCTGCAACTAAGGTCAAGGAAAACTCTGTGTTCGTGCTTAAACTCAGTGGTTCTGTCAACGAGCGTTCTGAAGAGGGTACACCGTTCGACGATTTCTTAGGCTTAGGCGATACAGGCTCTATGGGTCTCGACGATCTCATTGCCAGCATCCGCAAGGCTAAGGACAACGATGATATCAAGGGTATCTATATCCAGGGTGGTTCGGCTGGCTTCGATAGCCCTGCCACAGCCCAGCAGCTGCGCGATGCACTCAAGGACTTCAAGACCAGCGGCAAGTGGATTGTGGCTTATGCCAATAACTACTCACAGGCCTCGTATTATGTAGCTACCGTTGCCGATAAGATCTACCTTAATGGTCAGGGCTCGGTAGATCTGCGCGGTCTGGGTGGTAAGAGCGAGTATTATAAGGGATTGTACGATAAGCTTGGCATCAAGTACCAGGTGGCCAAGGTTGGAAAATATAAGAGCTATGTAGAGAGCAACACCCTTACTGGCATGAGCGATTACGATCGCGAGCAGCGCCAGGCCTACCTGGGTGGTATCTGGAAGTACTGGCTCAAGGAGATGGCCGAGGGCCGTAAGGTTAAGGCCGACGAGCTCGACAAGCTGGTTAACGATAGCCTGCTGGCATTCACACCTGCCGAGCAGCTCATCAAGAGCAAGCTGGTTGATAAGGTGCTCTTCCCCGAGGAGATAAAGGCCGAGATTAAAAACCGCCTCAAGCTGGGTAAGAACGATGAGATTAACCAGCTTACCCTGAGCGACATGCTCAACGTAAAGAGCAAGCAGAAGGAGAATGGCGGTAAGATTGCTGTTTACTATGCCTATGGTAGCATTGTAGATAGCGAGGCCATGAACATGCTCGAAGGCGGTGGTCACTGCATTGTAGGTAAGACCGTAGCCGACGACCTGCGCAAGCTGGCCGACGACGATGATGTGAAAGCCGTTGTGTTCCGTGTAAACTCAGGTGGTGGTAGCGCTGTGGCTTCCGAGTATATCCGCCATGCCGTTAAGCTCATCAAGGCCAAGAAGCCCGTTGTAGTATCTATGGGTGGTGCAGCCGCCTCGGGTGGTTACTGGATTAGCTCACCTGCCAACTATATCATTGCCGAGCCTACCACTATCACTGGTAGTATTGGTATCTTCGGTCTGATTCCTAACGTCAGCGGTCTGGTTACCGATAAGTTGGGCATCACCTTCGATGGCGTGAAGACCCACCAGTTTGCCGGTTACGAAACCGAGCTGGTAGCAGGTAAGGACACCCAGGAGATTATGCGCCAGATGCAGAACTACATCAATCGTGGTTATCAGAATTTCCTGAATGTAGTAGCCGAGGGTCGTGGTCTTAAGCCCGAGCAGGTTAACGAGATAGGTCAGGGCCGTGTATGGCTGGCCAGCGATGCCCTTGGCATCAAGCTGGTTGACAAGCTGGGTAGCTTGGACGATGCTGTTAAGAAGGCTGCCGAGCTGGCTAAGCTTCAGGAGTATCACACCGCCGCTTATCCTGCCGAGCCAGGATGGTTCGAGAAGCTCATGAACAAGGAGCCTAAGGGTTCATACCTCGATGGTCAGATTCGCGAGCTGTTGGGCGATGCCTATCTGCCACTCATGCAGATTCGCAACGATCTCAAGAACAATAGTCGTATGCAGGCACGTATGCTCGACGACATTCGTGTGAAGTAAAAAAGAAAATAAAGTTTTGGAAGGCGATTTCATCAAAATCAATAATAAGCTGCTGGGCCTGGCCTGGTTCTATGGTCTGGGCGTGGGTATCAGGAATCTGCTGTTCGAGATGGGCATCTTGAAGAGCCGTTCCTTCAGTACCCCCGTTATCTCTGTGGGCAATATCACTGTGGGTGGAACAGGCAAGACCCCACATGTTGAGTATCTTATCCGGTTGCTGAAGGGCAAGCATAACGTGGCTGTGCTCAGTCGTGGCTACAAGCGTAAAAGCAGCGGGTTTGTGCTCTCCGATAAGGATACCCCCATGCCTATGATAGGCGACGAGCCATTCCAGATGAAACAGAAGTTTCCCGATATCACTGTGGCTGTAGATCGCAAGCGCACCCGTGGTATCAGCAAGCTCACTGCCGACGAGAGCGGGTTGGATATCGATGTGGTGCTGCTCGACGATGCTTTCCAGCACCGTTATGTCAAGCCCGGTATCAACATCCTGCTGGTAGATTACCATCGCCTGGTTATCTACGATCGCCTGCTGCCTGCCGGTCGTTTGCGCGAACCCGTCAAGGCTAAGGACAGAGCCGACATCGTGATTATCACCAAGTGCCCCAAGGACCTCAAACCCATGGAGTTCCGTGTCATCACCAAGGCTATGAATCTGTATCCCTATCAGCAGCTGTTCTTCTCAACCTTAGAGTACGATGCCCCGCGCCCCGTATTTACCAACGAGCCCAATATGGCTCCCGTGGATAGCTTAGAGGCGCTAGCAGGCAAGAATATTCTGCTCCTTACAGGCATTGCCTCGCCCGAGCAGTTGATGCACGATCTGCAGCAGTATCACTCGCAGATTACACCTCTCACCTTTGGCGATCATCACGACTTCAAACGTAAGGATATCCTGGCCATCAACGAGACCTTTGCCCAGCTGCCTGAACCGCGACTGGTGCTTACCACCGAAAAGGATGCCACGCGCCTGATGGTGGTTGATGGACTTACCGACGACGTGAAGCGCCATCTTTATGCGTTACCGCTGCGTATTGCTATCATGCAAGGCCAGCAAAAAGAGTTTAATCAAAAAATTTTAGGATATGTATACAAAAATTCAAGAAACAGCATCCTGGCTAAAAGAAAGGATGACCACAAGTCCCAAAACAGCGATAGTACTGGGGACAGGCCTCGGACAATTAGCTTCAGAAATAACTGATACTTACGAGTTTCCTTATCAAGATATACCCAACTTCCCTGTGTCAACCGTCGAGGGTCACAAGGGTAAGCTCATTTTTGGTAAGTTAGGTGGTGTCGACATCATGGCCATGCAGGGCCGTTTCCACTTCTACGAGGGCTACTCTATGAAGGATGTCACCTTCCCCGTTCGCGTCATGTACGAGCTGGGCATCACCACCCTGTATGTGTCGAACGCAGCAGGCGGTATGAACCCCCAGTTTAAGATTGGCGACCTGATGATTATCACCGATCACATCAATCTCTTCCCCGAGCATCCGCTGCGTGGTAAGAACTTCCCCACAGGTCCCCGATTCCCAGATATGCACGAAACCTACGATCACAACCTCATTGCCGAGGCCGACAGCATCGCCAACGATCTTAATATCCCCGTGCAGCATGGTGTGTATGTAGGCGTTCAGGGCCCCACCTTCGAGACCCCTGCCGAATATAAGATGTATCGCATCTTTGGTGGCGATGCTGTAGGTATGAGTACCGTACCCGAGGTAATCGTAGCCCACCACTGTGGCATCAAAACCTTTGGTATCTCGGTCATCACCGACCTGGGTGGCTTCGACGTGCCCGTCGAGGTAAGTCACGAGGAGGTGCAGGAGGCTGCCAACATGGCACAGCCCAAGATGACTGCCATTATGCGCGAGATGATTATCCGAGCCGAGCGTATCCAGGCTCACAACCAAGACAAGTTTAATACCGATCACCCAACTGAAGGATGGAAATAGCAAAATTAGGAGAATTCGGTCTTATCGACCGTTTAACAAAGGATATCGAAATCAAGAACGCCAGCACCGTAAAAGGTGTTGGCGATGATTGCGCCGTACTCAGCTACCCCGATAAGCAGGTACTCGTTACCACCGATATGCTGATGGAGGGCGTACACTTCGACCTTACTTATATCGACCTCAAGCACCTGGGCTACAAGTCGGCCATGGTAAACATCAGCGATATCTTCGCCATGAACGGCACACCCCGTCAGCTCACCGTTTCGCTCGCCATCAGCAAGCGTTTCAGTGTCGAGGATATCGAGGAGTTCTACAGCGGACTGCGCCTGGCCTGCGATAAGTGGAATGTAGATGTGGTTGGTGGCGACACCACCTCATCCTATACCGGCATGGCCATCAGCATCACCTGTATTGGCGAGGCTGCCAAGGAGGAGATTGTGTACCGCAATGGCGCCAAGGATACCGACCTGGTATGCGTAAGTGGCGACCTGGGTGCAGCCTATATGGGCCTGCAGCTCCTTGAGCGCGAAAAGAACGTTTACTACGGTCAGATAAACGATCTGCAAAAGAAGATAGCTGAGGCCAAAGCCGCCGGCAACGATGCAAAACTGTCAACTCTCAACTCTCAGCTGTCAGCTCTCAAGGATTTCCAGCCCGATTTCAGTGGTAAGGAGTATCTGTTGCAGCGCCAGTTGCAGACCGAGGCCCGTGGCGATATCATTCAGAAGCTGCGCGAGGCAGGCATCCGTCCTACCGCTATGATGGACATCAGCGATGGCCTCTCAAGCGAACTCATGCACATCTGTAAGCAGAGTGGGGTAGGCTGCCGTATCTACGAAAAGAATATTCCTATCGACTATCAGACAGCCGTAATGGCCGAAGAAATGAACATGAACGTTACTACTTGCGCCATGAATGGTGGCGAAGATTACGAATTATTGTTCACCGTTCCCATCGGCGATCACGAGAAGATTCAGCAGATTGATGGCATTAAACTCATTGGTCACATTACCGACGCAAAATTCGGTCAAATACTCGTAACCCGTGATAATCAGGAGTTTGCGTTAAAAGCACAAGGCTGGAACCCTTTGGCATGAAAAAATAAAGTGTTAAAAGGTGTTTAAAAGTTTGGCGGGTTCGAAAAATAGTCGTACCTTTGCACCCGCAAAACAACGAAAGGATGTTTGCAAAACGAATTTGAAATGTTGGTGCCTTAGCTCAGTTGGTAGAGCATCGGACTGAAAATCCGTGTGTCCCCGGTTCGATTCCTGGAGGTACCACTCCTCCTTTCATTAGCCCGGTCTTGTAGTTATCTACAGCCGGGTTTTTTCGTATATATACCTAAAATGTTTAATGTTTAATCTTTAATGTTTAATGTTTAATCTTTAATGTTTAATCTTTAATGTTTAATGTAACATGGGCATAGTTATTGGTATCGATGTTGGTATTTCAACTACAAAGATTGTTGGAATCAAGAATGGCAAGGTGTCAGCTCCAATCAGCATCACCGCTGCCGATCCTATCACGTCACTTTTCGGAGCCTTTGGCAAGTATCTGCACGATAATGATATCAATCTGCAGGATGTCGATCAGGTGATGCTCACAGGCGTAGGTGCTGCTTATATCGATCAGCCCATCTACGGATTGCCCACCGCCAAGAGTCAGGAGTTCGTTGCCGATGGTCTGGGCGCCCGTTTCGAGTCAAAGCTCGATCACACCATCGTTGTGTCAATGGGTACTGGTACCTCGTTTGTGCGCTGCGATGGCAACGATATGCGCCATATTGGCGGTATTGGCGTGGGTGGTGGTACCTTGGCAGGCTTAGCCCGCATTATGCTCAACACCAGCGATATCAAGCAGGTGGCCACCATGGCCAAGCACGGTAACATTCGTAATATCGACCTTACCATTGGCGATATCAGCGCCATCCCCGTGCCAGGACTCACCATGGATACCACTGCCAGTAACTTTGCCAACGCCCAGAGCGATGCCTCAAAGGAGGATATTGCCGCAGGATTGATCCATATGGTACTGCAGTCGATAGGCTCAGCCGCCTGGCTCGCCTCTATAGGCAGCGATATACGCGATTTCGTGCTCATAGGCAACCTCTCGCTGCTTCCCCAGTGTAAAGAGGTGTTCCCCGCCTTAGAAACGCTTTACAACATCCGTTTCCACATCCCCAAGTACTCGCAGTATTGCACCGCCATCGGCGCCGCCCTCGATTACACCGCCAACCACAAATAAGTAATTAGTGCATATCACAAGGAGCAGTACTGATTATCAGGTGTTTCATGGGGTGACCGCCCCATAGATTGTCGTCAAGGTACTCGAATCCCACTTTGGTATAGAGTGCCTCACCGTCGGGATTGCCTTTATCAACCAGCAGTCCCACTCTGGGCAGGTGTAACAGGTAGCCTCGTTCCCTGGTGGCCATCAGTAACTGCTGGGCTATACCCTGCCTACGATAGGCTGGTAGCACGGCCAGCGAGTCGAGATAGAGCTCGCCAGCCTGTGTCTCATCGTCCATACCAGTATGATCCTTACCGATGTACGTCTTGGCGGCCTCGATAAAAGCACACCGCAACTCGTGCAGGCGGCTTCCATCGTAGCTTACCGATACGCCTACCACCTGCTTACCGTCCATCGCCACCAGCGTGTTCTTGTAACTGTACTGCGAGTCATCACGTTCTACGAGGTGGCACATCATCCGGTAAAAGTCGTCCAATCCGTAGCCCTCGCCACAGAAAAACTTACAACACTCGTCTGTCATTGCCATCATTATCAGTCGGGCAATATCCTTGTTCTGTTCCTTTATCGCGTTCTTAATCTCTATCATCTTAACCATCAATTTGGAAATAGCGCATGATATTCTTTTTGAACTCTTCGAGACTGAAAGGCTGCTCCTCTATCTCGAAGGTAAGACCTATCTGCTTGAGCAAGGCATCAATCTTCTCGGGCATGATCTGCGACAGTTCGGTCATGGTGTGAGGGTGGTCGGTGCTGGCGGCATCGAGCAACCGATAGGCAATCCAGGCTCCTGTGGCAGTCTCCCAGCATACGGCATTGGTGCCGTAGCGTTTCCAGGTGGTCTGGTTGGCCACCACACTCTTCACCCAGTAGAGCCTTTCTTTTGTGTCCCAGAAAAGTATGCCCGCCTGATCCTCGCCTTTCAGGCAATGGGGTACGGGGATAGAAAGCAACTCTTCATCGGTGATGTCGGCGCCCCGTTCCAGAAAATGCTGCTGCATGCCTCGTGGGGCCTGATAGATATTAGCCGTGCCCAGCAGGTTCTCGTCGCTGTGCAGCATGGAGAGCAGTTCCTCATGGGGTACGGGCAGATAATGGCGCTCGCTGCCGTGATAGGTGAGGCGTATGGTGCCACCTTCGTCATTCAGTTGCTGTGTCACATCGATGACGTTCTGCCTGGTTCCAAACACCAACTCGGCGCGGCAACTCTCCTCGGCATACATGAATGGCGACCAGGTGCCAAATACCTCATATTCATCACTCACAGAATCGTCGTGTTCCAGTTCGAAGGCATAGTGTGGCTCCTGTGGTTTGTATCGCTGATAGACGTGTTCGAGTATGCCTGGATTGATGCCAAAGCCGAACATGATACGGCTGTGCGTAGGCCAGCACAATATCCGCTTCATTTCCTCTATATAGACGGGCGTAGATACGGTATCATCCGTTTCTATGCCGTCAGCGAAGCCAGCCACGTCGATACAGTCAAGGCCGTAGTCTATGCACATACGGGCAATCTCTATGCTGTTGGCCACCGATGTATTGACCACCACATCGAACTCATCGTGGTGACGGGGCAGAAAGTCGAAAATGTCTTGTCCTTCTTTCAAGTCGCAGACAGTCAGTTTAAAACTGTCTTTTGGCTCCTGCTCATACATTATTTTCTCAAAGGCATGGGCGATATTACCATAGCCTGCTAATAAAATTCGTTTCATAGCGTGATAATTTTTAAGACGTGAAATTAAAAATAGCGCATGATATTCTTTTTGAACTCTTCGACGCTGAAAGGCTGCTCCTCTACCTCGAAGGTAAGACCTATCTGGTTGAGCAAGGCGTCAATCTTCTCTGGCATGAGCAGCGACAGCTCCGTCATGGTGTGAGGATGGTTGGTGCTGACGACATCGAGCAGCCGATAGGCTATCCAGGCTCCAGTGGCCGTCTGCCAGCAAACAGCATTGGTGCCGTATCGCTTCCAGGTGGTCTGGTTGGCCATCACGTTCTTCACCCAGTACATCCTATCGCGTGTGTCCCAGAAGAGCATTCCCACATGATCATCACCCTTGAGGCAGTGAGGCACGGGAATCTTGAGGAACTCCTCAACCGTCATTTCAGTGCCATGGTCCAGAAAGCATTGCTGCATTCCTCGTGGGGCCTGAAAGAGATAGGCCGATCCGAGCAGATTCTCGTCGCTGTGCAGCATCGACATCAGTTCTTCGTGAGGTATGGGGAGATACTTGCGTTGCTCGCCATGATAGGTAAGGTGCATGGCGCCACCATCATCCTTCAGCTGCTGTGTAATGTAATTGATCTTATCTTTGTTTATCACGACCAACTCAGCACGGCAACTCTCCTCGGCATACATGTACGGTGACCAGGTGCCAAATACCTCATATTCATCACTCACAGCATTGTCGTGTTCCAACTCGAAGGCATAGTGCGGCCCCTGTGGCTTGTACTTCTGATAGACGTGTTCGAGGATACCGGGATTGATGCCAAAGCCACACATGATGCGGCTGCGGGTCGGACATTTCAGCAGCGGATCCAAAGCGAACAAGAAGTCCACAGCCGTCGTACCATCACCCATACCTTCATCTACACCCATATCAATATAGTCCAGGCCGTAGTCGATGCACATCTGTGTAACATCACAGGTCTCGGCCTGCGACGTGTTTAATACGAGATCAAATTCGTTATGATGCTCTGGCAGATAACTGAGAATCTCTTGTCCATCCTTCAAGTCGCAGGTAGTAAATGTATAACTTCCACTCGGTTCCTGCTCTTTCATGATTTGTACAAAGGCATGGGCGACATTGCCATAGCCTGCTAACAAAATTCGTTTCATTTCTTATAGAATATAATATTACTTATAGTTTCTTCTTGGTTGCCTACAAGTCGGAGTGCCATCTGGCCGGTTATTTCCGACAAGGTGTCGATCTGTTGTTGAGTATATAGGGCACTGCTACAATCAGTAAATACCTCGTATAGATCGTCACGACGTGTGACGTAGGTAGATGAGTGCTCGCCTGTGAGCGATGGATCTATATGATAGGTGTTCCACAGTTTGCCGTCGATATTGATATATTCTGAGATAGTGCTGGCATTATACCCCATCTCCGCACCATCGTCGAGACCAATTTCGCGCAGCAGATGATATTCAGGGTAGATGCGGTAGCGCATGGAACAGAATAACTCTCTGCGTGTCTGGCTAAGCAGTTCGGTCACGGTCTGACCTGGATCTGTATCGATCATGATAGGCAGACTGGTTAAGTAGTGACCATAGACATGGTCGGTGAGTCGCCGGTCGCCGCGCCCATGATTAAAGGTGTAGAAAGCCACACGCCTCTCGCCCGACATATAGGCTAATGCCAAGGCATAGGCAGCATAGAAAACAGTGGTGGGCGTTTGACCTATGCGTTGACAGCCTTCATCGATGATAGTGGCCGACACCATGGGGTGCGAACTAATGGCAGGTCCCAATGGGTTGTCGGTCTCACGACAAAAATCAGTCACTTGTAGGCCCTCGAACTTCTTCAAATAGTATTCCCTGGCACGGCGATAGGCATCGCTGTCGTAGCTGGCGATTTCCTGACGTGTTATTTCTGCGGCAATGTCTCCCTGCTGATAGAGGGGCTTGCCCTGCAGCGCTTCTTCAAAAGCATTCCACAGTGCTCTTTGAGATATACCGTCGAAGAAAAGGTGATGGTTTTCCATGACAACGTAGCACTTACTGTCGGTCTCTACCAGAGAGAGGTGAACGCAGGCCTCGTTGAATATGTCGAAGGGTTTTGTAAACGTGGGTTCTGCAGCCTCCCATTCCGCATCGCTCATGCGATAGTAATGCACGTTGTTGGGCATCTGCCAGTCCTCACAAATCATGATGTCGTCACCCTGGCGAACTAGATGTATATGCAGGTAACGCTGCTCATCCAGCATCCGCTGCATGGCTCGCTGAAAACGCTGTGCTGACGAGCGTTCGAAGGGCATACATAATGTAACGTTGTGCTGCGTCAACTCTGGGGCTTGCATAAATTCCTCATAGCACTCCCACTGTATGGCGTTCAATGGGTAAGTAATATTTTCTTTCATAATCTTTGTTTTAGGGTTATATTATTTGTTGTTTCACTTCATTTTGCTGTCCATACCACCTCCCAGTGCTTTATATAGCTGAATGTGTGCAGCTATCATTTCATAGCGGTGGGCCAGTAGTTGCAGACGGGCTTCGAGCAACGACTGGCGGGCCAGCAGCACCTGCAGGTAGTTCACGTCTTCATCGTACTGCATACGAACCTTCGAGGCATCGGCAATGCGCTGCAGCTTCTCAACTTGTTGCTCGCCCAGGCTGATGGCCCGGCGTGCGTACTGCTCTGTAGCCAGGATGTCGTTCACTTCCTGACCAGCCTCTAACACCGTCTGACGGAAGGCTACTTTTGCCGCCTCCTGTTCAGCTTTGGCACGCTGCACCTCGGCACGCAGTCGGCCTCCTTGGAAGATAGGTTGTGTAAGCGAGCCTAAGGCGCTCATCAGCACACCTGCAGGACTGACAATCTCTCCAACATCATTCGTCCACCCGATGCTACCAGAGAGCGACAGCGATGGATAGAGCGCTGCGCGTGCCTCGTTGGTGGCATAGAATGCAGCCTTCAGCTCAGCCTCGGCCTGACGAACGTCGGGACGCCGGGCCAGGGCACGGATGCTGATCGACGGCATACTGCTGATGGCGATGCACGATGAGCCCAGCGAGTCGCGGTCGATATGCTGACAGGGACGCCCCAGCACGGTACACAGGGCATTCTCGGCCTGACGTAGTTGCATGCAGAGTTCCTCGAGGGTGGTCTCAGCTTCGAGCTTGGCAGCCTCCGACTGGTCGACATCGTCGCTGGTAGCCTCGCCTACAGCCAGTAGCACTTTTTGGGTGGCGATACCCTCCTCCCAACTCTGGATGATGGAGCGGGTATCGGCTATCTGTGCATCGTACATCTCCAGTTGGTAGTAGGCCGCAGCCACAGTAGCAATAAGTTCGGTGCGAACAGCCTGCTCGTAGGCCATCTGCTGTTCTACAGTGGCAGCAGCACCTCGCTTGGCATTGCGCACTCGTCCGAATGCATCAATCTCCCAACTGGCCTCTAAACCTACGTTATAGCCAGAGGATGTAGCAGTAAAATCGCTGTTTTTAAATCGCGAATTGCTCTTCTCGGCCGTCAGCCCTATGGCGGGAAACAGTTCGCCTTTTGCACCACGGAGCAAGGCTTTGGCAGCCTGTACTTGCAAGTGGCCCTGCTGAAGGTCGCTGTTGTGCAACAATGCTTCGTCGATGAGTGCAACCAAGCGGGGCTCGGTAAAGGCCTCGCGCCAGTCTGCTGGCAAATTGCCTGCCACGCTGTCGGCAGTAGAAACACCCGCTGCATTGAGTTGCGCTTTCAGTACATCATTGGCTGTAGAGTCAGAGTGATAAGATGAGTAGGTTTTACAGCCCGACAGCATACAGATGGCGGTAAGCACAGCTAAGGTTGTCATGGCCTGACGCGGTCGTAGCCTTTCTTCCATCGTTTGGAAGAGAATGAAGAACACAGGCACAAAGAGCAGCAGGGCCAGCGTACCTACCAGCATACCGCCTACCACACATAAGCCCAGCGTAACGTTACCCATGGCACCGGCGCCCCGCTCAAAGATCATTGGCATCAGACCTACGATGAGTGTGAGGGCGGTCATCAGGATGGGGCGCAATCGTGCTTTGGCGGCATCGAGTGCTGCTGCAACGATGGTCATCCCCTCACGGCGACGTTCGCAGGCATATTCTGTAATCAGGATGGCAGTCTTGGCCAGCAGGCCGATAAGCATGATGATACCCACCTGCATATAGATATTGTTCTCCAGCTCCGCGAGATTGATGAGCAGGAAGCTGCCAACCAGTCCGAAAGGCACGCTGAACATGACGGCCATAGGAATGAGCAGACTCTCGTATAGGCAACAGAGCACAATGAAAACGAGCAACAGGCTGATGGCAAACACCCAGGCTGTGGATGATGAGGAAGCGGCTTCCTCGCGAGCCGTACCAGTGTACTCATAGCCATAGCCCTGTGGCAGGGTGGCAGCCGACACCTCGCTCACCACATCAATCACATCGCCCGAGGTGTAGCCCTCGGCAGGCGTCAGTTCTACGCTGATGCCCTGGAATAGGTTGAAGCGATTAATCGACTGAAGGCCATAGGTCTTCTTCAGCGTGATGAGTTCAGTGATTGGCGTGTAGGCACCCTTCTCCGTGACAACCAAGATGTTGTTCAGGGCGTCTTTGTTCATGCGCAATTTGGGATCTGACTGCAGCATGACGTGATAAAGCTTTCCGAAACTGTTGAACTGTGAGGCATAGTTACCGCCGATATAGCCGTTGAGCACACTGAGCACGCTGGCAGGCTCGATGCCATAGCGCTTACACAGCGAGGCATTCACCGTGACGGTATATTGCGGATAATTCACCTCGTAAGGGGAGTAAACCTCTTCTATCTCAGGTCGTGCTTCCAGTGCCTTCATAAAGCTGTCAGACACTTCCTTGAGTTTGGTAATGGAACCGCCGCCGTAGTCTTCAACATACAGTTCCACACTGTTGCTATAGCTATAGCCAAAGACGGTAGGGAGCAGGAATACAAACATCGAACCACTCTTCACCTGATGGGTGGCTGCCTCTATACGGTCGTAGATGCTGAAGATGTCGTGGCCATCGTCCTGACGGTCGTCCCAGTGCTTCAGACGTCCCATCACCAGGCCGGTGTTGGGGCCCTCTCCGCCAAGGATATTCCAGCCGGCTACCGAACCTGTGGCCCGCACATCGGGGTCGTTCTCAATGATTTCCGACATCTCCTTCACCGTCTTTTGTGTTTGTGCCAATGTAGAACCCGATGGTGTGGTAATGTCGACAAAAACAATGCCTGTGTCCTCGTCGGGTACCAGACCAGTAGGGGTGCTATAGAGCATCCAGGCCAACAGGACGATGCTAACAGCAGTCAGCACACCTACGAGCCAGCGGCGACGGATGAACCAGCCCATAGCCCGACTGTATTTTCCTAACAGCGCGTCGAAAGCCTTGTTGTAGGCACGGCGGAAGCGTACTGACCACGATTGAGCCTCCCCACCCTCTGGGGACCGTGGCTTCATCAACAGCGCACACAGAGCAGGACAGAGCGTCAATGCACAGAATGTAGATATGGCTACAGCCACAGCCATCGTCAGTCCGAACTGTCGGTAATAGGCTCCGCTGAGTCCACCCATAAATGCGGCGGGAATAAACACACACATGAAGACAATGGTGGTGGTGATAATGGCAGTCGAGATGTTATGCATCGCCTGGATAGTGGCATTCTTGGCTGTTGCAGCCGGATCTTCCAGTTTCTCCTGCACCGCCTCCACCACCACGATGGCATCGTCTACCACCGTACCGATGACCAGTACCAAAGCAAAGAGGGTAATGAGGTTGAGTGTGAAACCCACCATATACATAAAGGCAAAGGTGCCCACAAGCGAGACGATGATGCTTATGGACGGAATGATGGTGGCGCGCCAGTTTTGCAGGAACAGCAGTACCACGAGAATGACGAGCAGCAAGGCCTCAAACAGTGTCTTGTAAACCGCATTCATCGAGGCATCGAGGAAGTCGTTGGTGTCTAAGAGCACCTTGAACTCCAACCCTGCCGGCAATTTCGGCTCCAACTCGGTCATGAGCCGGTCTATTTCATGGTTCACCTGTTGGGCGTTGGCCCCGGTAGCTGGGGTGATGATGGCAATGGTACCATTGTGAGAGTTCACCCAACTATCGCAGGCATAGGTTACCGTACCCAATTCTACGCGAGCCACATCTTTCAGGTGCAGGTCGTTAAAGCCATCGGTCTTTAAGACAATATCCTCAAAATCTTGTGGATTTTCCAAGCGCCCCCTATATACCAATGTGTACTGGTAGGTACCCTTTGAATCCTCACCCAACGTACCGATGGCAGCTTCCACGTTTTGACCTTCCAGGGCTTTGATAATGTCTTCTGGATTCAGTTGGTACAATGCCATCATCTTCGGGTCCATCCATATACGCATGCTATAAACATTGCCCATCAACTGAATATTGCCAACACCGGCGATGCGTTGCAGGCGTGGCTGCACGTTGATATTGAAATAGTTGGTGATGAAGGCATTGTCATAGCGATTGTCGGGACACTCCAGGGCGATGATGCGCAGCATGCCCTGTTCTTCCTTCTCCACCTGCACACCAATGTTCAGCACCTCGGCGGGCAGATAGCCTTTAGCCTCCTCTACACGGTTCTTGACACGGATCTGTGCCAGGTCGGGGTCGGTGCCAGGTCGGAAGGTAACACTGACGGTAGCTATGCCACTACTGGTTGACGATGAAGTAATATACTCCATGCCCTCCACACCATTGACAGCCTCCTCAATAGGCGTAACCACACTTTTCATCACAGCCTCGGCGCTGGCTCCAGTGTACTCCGTATTGATAGTGACCACGGGTGGTGCCACATTCGGGAACTGCTCAACAGGCAGATTGATATATCCTACAATGCCCGCCAAAAGGACAAGCACTGAAAGGGCGCAGGCAAAGATAGGACGATTGATAAAGAAACGACTAATCATGATTGTTTTCCTCCTTTCTTGACTTTCTTTTCTGTTACCTCTATTCCGTCGGTTACAAATCCGGCTCCCTCGGCAATGATAGAATCGCCTTGCTCAAGACCGGCCGTCACAACAAAGTTTTGTCCGTCATTATAAGGCAAAATTGTCACCTCCGTTTCCACTGCCTTCCCATCGACCACTTTATAGACGAGATATTTATTGTGGATATCAACGACCGCTTCCTGTGGAATGACAACGACATGGTGCTGGATGTAGGGTAATTCGATATAGCCGTTACTGCCATTACGCAATCTCTCCGTGGGATTATGGAAGGAAGCACGTATATAAGTGGCACCATTGTTCAGATCAATGGTTCCACTGATGACATCAATATGTCCCTTTTCCTCTAACTTATAGCCCCAATTGCTATAAAACGTGACAGGTGGCAGCTTTTCAAGAAGCTCGTCGGCAGAGTTACAGTTGAAGTCCTTAAGAAGTTCAGAGAGTGTCTCCTCAGAGAGGGCACCATATGCATGGAGATTGTTGTTGTCTGAAACGATTACCATGTGGTTTTCGCCGTCGGTTTCAACAAGATCACCCACACGGTATTCAATCATACCTATGGTGCCATCGACAGGACTACAGATCGTAGTGTAGTCCAATTGGGTACGCGCAGATTCTAATTCAGCCAGTGCCGCTTCCAACTGTGAATAGGCTTCTTCCTTAGCATGACGGGCACGAAGCAGGTCGGACTCCCCCACCATTTTTTGTGCATATAGCTTCTCCTTGCCATCTAAGTTCAACTGGGCAGAGGAGAGTGCAACGCGAGCAGTGGACACCTGAGCTTTGGCGGCATCAACAGCAGCAATATAAGGGCTTTGGTCGATAACGAATAGCGGCTGCCCCTTCTTTACATGAGCACCTTCCTTTACTAAAATCTTAACAAGTCGTCCACTGACAAGTGGGCGAACATATATACTATGTAAAGATTCCATCTTCACAATAAAGTTGCGAGTCAGGGTGATGTCTTGCCGCTGCACACGCAACAGGCGGTAACAATCCTTCACCGTGGGTGTGGCCTCTTCACCACAGTTGCTGCAGAGTATCGACAGAGTCAGCACGGCAACTACAGATATAACATGGTATAATCTATGATGCATAACAGATTGTATTTAAAGTTCTTTCTTTCCTGTTTCCTGGGCAACAGCCATTCCCTCAGTCACCATTCCGGCTTTCTCGGCAATGATGACATCGCCGTCATTCAGCCCACTGCTCACCACATAGTCCTCATCGTTGGCAGAAATGCCCTTCACCTCTGTAGAGACGGCTCTGCCATCGACGATACGATAAACAAAACATTTGTCCTGAATGTGGATGGTGGCATCCTGCGGTATAACAAAGACCCCATGCTTTGTGGTTGGCAGCACTACATATCCATTACTACCGTTGCGGAACATCTCCGAAGGGTTGTCAAACGACGCCCGGATAAGGACGGATCCTGTCGAGATGTCTGCTTCACCGCTAACGGCATCGAAGTGCCCTTTCTGCGGAAGTTCTTCACCCCAGGTAGTATAGAGCGAGACAGGAGGCAACTTTTTCAGCAGTTCGTCGGAAGTACTGCAGCCGTACTCATCGAACAAGTTCACGAGCAATTCCTCTGACAACGTGACATAAGCATAGATATGCTTGTTGGCCGCTACGGTGGCAATAGGCAGACTGCTGGTAGGGAACACGACATTATCTTCGAGGAAATTCAGAATACTAATGGTTCCGTCAACAGGGCTGTAGATGGTAGTGTAATTCAGGTTGGAACGCGCAGATGCCAGTTCCGCCTGGGCAGCCTCGAGTTGGGCCGCAGCATCTTCTTTGGCATAACGCGCCCGGAGTAGGTCATTCTCACCCACCATCTGCTGTGCATAGAGCTTCTCTTTACCATCTAAGTTCAGTTGCGCCGTGGAGAGTGCAGCACGGGCTGTCCTCACCTTGGCTTTTGCGGCATTGGCAGCAGCGATGTAGGGAGCTTGGTCGATGATGAAGAGCGGCTGCCCTTTCTTCACGCGACTACCTTCCTTCACGCAAACCTTCTTCAATGTCCCTCCAATAAGAGCACACACATCCACATTCTCTTTGCCCTCTATCTTTGCCACAAACCGGCGCTCTAACGTGTAGTTCTGTTTCTCTACACGCAACGTCTTATATGTGTTGGCGGGGCTGGATGCTGTTTCCCCGCAGCCGGTCACCAATGTCTGTATGCACAAAAGCATCAGAAAGCTCCATAAAGTGTATCGTGAAAATCTTTTCATACTTTATTATTTTGAATGTTCTTGTAATTCTGAAGCAATTTGAATAGGATGATCACTGTTACAGTTCCAACCACGACATCAGTCGCAGGCTGTGCCAGGAATACACCCATATCGGCATGATCTGTCAGTAGGCGAGGCAGGAGCCAAACAAAAGGTACAAGCAGAAGCAATGTACGTGAGATGCCTATCCAGAAAGTGAGTACGGGCCGGTTCATGGCCTGCAGCGTACACTGGCTGGCAAACTGCACTGTAGCCACGAAGAACACCACGAACGAGAGGCGAACCATCGGTACGGCGTAGTCCACCATAGGACCATCGCCAACAACCAATCGTACCACCGGCTCTGTCAGGATCATCATCAACAGGCACACCATCATGGACCATACTAATGTAAATGCGAGCAACAACTTGACATTGTCCCATACCCGCTGCCATTTTCCAGCCCCCAGATTATAACTCGTTATTGGTTGGGAACCATAAGCCATGCCACGGACAGGAAAGAAAAGGAAGTCGTGAAGCATGATGACGAGTGCCATCGTGCCAACGCCCCAATCGCCAGCCAGATGGTAGAGTGTCTGGTTGTAAACGCCCATCTGCGCTGTTTCGGCCAGCATCATCGCCATGGGTGCTGTTCCCAAAGCCAGGCAAGGCACTATATGCCGCCAGTCCAGACTCAGAAGCTTCATCCGGATCCGCAGATTGCCCACACGTGCAAGCATCACAATAGCGACGACGGCAGAAGTTACCTCAGCCACAGTGGTAGCCCATGCTGCTCCGGCTATACCCCAACCAAACAGGAATATAAAGATGGGGTCGAGTATCATGTTAATCACGATACCAGACCCGATTACAAAGAGTGCTTCGTTGGAGTATCCCTGAACGAGCAGAAACGGTGCCAGCATGCTTGATATGATGCATGCCGCATTGCCGGGGGTGGAAATGCGCAGATAGCACTCGGCCATGGCAGCTGTCTGTGGACTACCGCCAAAAATACGTATAAGTTCGGGGCAGAATACTTCTACTAAAAGCAAGGTGAGTATGGCTAACAAAATACTGAACGCCATCATGCTGCCAAGTGTGCGTTCGGCCTGATGGTGATGGCCCTGGCCCAATATCAAACCTACACGCGATGAGATGCCCGTACCCGTCAGTTCGGCTAGCGCAATAATCATATATACAATAGGTACGCAAACCCCCGATGCCGTGAAAGCCAACTGCCCCACGTCGGGTATATGGGCTATCCAGATACGGTCCACAACATTATTCAGCAACATCAATAGTTGCTGTAACACCACTGGCACCGTCATCGATACGAACAGCCTGCGGATGGGTTCCGTGCCTAATCTCTGGTCAGTCAAAATCGTCAATCAATTAGAGCCCCTATTTGGGCGTTTTTGGTTTTGATAACAAATATAAGCAAAAGAATCCACACCTCCAAGTTAAAATGGTGTGGTGATTTGTATTTTACGGTTTTTTAAATAATTTTGCAAAATTTGGCATTTTGAACGGCTGAATGTAAGGGATTATACCTTATATTTGCAAAAAATATAAATATTATGAGAAAGGTTTTTAATTGGCTGATGGCTGCCATCCTTACATTATGCGGTATGGGTGCGTTGGTGTCGTGTGGCAATAGTGATAATCGTACCACACCCAATGTAACACCGCTCACAAAGTGGCAGGCCGGTAAGATCGTAAGTGCTGAGGCTATAGAAGCCTACGGTGGTATCGACAAGTGTTTTGCTGCAGAACCGATACCCGACGACGTTTGGGAGCGCATGCAGGGCAAAACCTACAAGGAGAACCCCTATATCGGACGCGACGACCTGCGCCATGTACGCGCTCTGCATTGGGACTACGACAACCGTATGCACGTGGGCGAGATGGTGTGCAACAAGCAGATAGCCGACTGCGTGGCTGGTATCCTGCGAAAGCTGTTCGATGCCAAATATCCCATCCAGCGCATGCTGTTGCCCGATGTGTATGATGCCGACGACGAGACACAGATGCGCGACAACAACTCGTCGTGTTTCTGTTATCGAAGTATCGCTGGCTCTGCCAATCTGTCGAAGCATGCCCGCGGTTTGGCCATCGACATCAATACGCTCTACAACCCCTATTATAAGGTGCGCCAGGATGGCACATTGTTTGTCCAGCCCGCCACGGCAGAGGCCTATTGCAATCGCGACTGGGACTTCCCCTACAAGATAGACCACGACGATCTCTGCTTCAAGCTCTTCATTGAGGCTGGTTTCGAGTGGGGTGGCGACTGGACCACGTGTAAGGACTATCAACATTTTGAATTAGTAGAATAACAATTCGTCCCACCATCACCAACGGCCTCATGGCCTGTTTCGTAACCGAAACGGAGAAGTGAAAAATCCAAAAGTAGGGGCAAAAAATCGCCATTTTTATCCAAAAGTAGGGGCAAAAACACTATTTGTTTAATGAACTTACAAACTGCGCTAAATTATCCACACAGTTTGTACCAAGAAAATGGATGCAGGCCGCTAATCGCGCCTGCATCCATCTATTTCAATAACCACTTCCAAACAGGTATGACCTCGATGGTACCGTGCTGATCGGTGATGGTTTCTTCTTCATCGTAGGTAAGTATAATACGACGGTTGCATGTCAGACGGCGAGGGAGCTTCTGGAGAGCTTCCGTCTCGCGTTTTCGGGTGTCTTCATCGTGCAGGGAGTAACTTACTTGGATAGCCAGCTCGGCTTCAGGAACATAAAAGTCAACTTCAAAGCTATCGTTATAAAAGAACACACGCTCGTTTTCTGGATCGTGGCCATAAATGCGGAACAATTGGAGGGCTACAAGATTCTCGAGCTGCATGGCGTCTTTGTCGATAAGGAACAAACCGAGTATGCCGGTGTCGATGAAATAGTATTTGCAGTTACTTTCCTTATCTGCTAATGCTGATGAGTAGTTACGCAGTCGTAGTAACAACCAGGCATCTTCGCAGTATTCTACATATTTGATAGTAGTGGCAAGGCTGAGCTTACCGCCAACACTTGAAAGCAGGTTGTTTATGCGGTTATAGGAGATTGGACGGCATACGCTCTCTGCCATTTTCCTTACCAATACACGGATACCAGAAACGTTGGTAATCTTGTTACGGGCGATGATGTCACCCATGTATATCTTTTGATATACACTGCTCAGATAGTTGCGCTTGGCTGGTAGCAGTGCAGCTGCGGGCAATCCGCCATCGTGAAGATAGTCATCGAAACAACGTATAATTTTAGCGCGTCCTTCGGTAGAGAGAATGTCTAATTCGGCAGTAGGCACCTGATGTACAGCCAAGAACTCCTTGAAACTGTAGGGATAGACTTCGGCTATTAGAAAACGCCCACCAAGGGTGGTGTTTATCTCACCCGAAAGCATCTTTGCGTTTGAACCAGTGATAAAGATGGTATATTGGCTGTCGGCCATTCTTCGTGCAAATTTGTGCCAACAATCAATGTTTTGAATCTCGTCGAGAAAAAGCATGGGGCGTTTGCCATACATCTCCTGATGACATTCCAACAGACGGTTGAAGTCGTCGGTATCGAAGTTTTCAAGGCGCTCATCCTCAAAACTGAGATATAGCATTTCGTCCCACTTATGTCCTTGGGCAAGTAATTGCTGGATGACATGATATAGCATATATGATTTGCCAGCTCTGCGCACACCAACCAGTACTCGACAGGGAAAGTCGTCGAGCTTAAGGTCTCGAGGTTCTACTACATATCGCTCCACCTCCTGTTGATTGTCCCTAAGGATCTGCTTCAAAATCTGCTTGTCCATTGTTCGTTCGTTTTATAAATCTGGGAGCAAATATACGAATTGTTTAATGAATTTACAAATAATTCGCCATTTTTATTTAATGAATTAAACAAAATTACACAAAAATCCAAAAGTAGGGGCAAAAAATCGCCATTTTTATCCAAAAGTAGGGGCAAAAACACTATTTGTTTAATGAACTTACAAATATTTCCTTGTTTTTGTTTAATGAGTTAAACAAAACAGGCTATAAGTGGTGCCTCCGATAAAATATCCCTTCCTGTTTATGTGAATAAATGAATACTTGAATATATTCATACGTATGAATTGTTTTTCTGATTTCCATCCAACATACTATACTTAATCCTCAGAAACAATAATACTGTTGCGTATGAGATACAATAAACAAGTCTGGGGCGGTGTGTGGAAATATACAAAGCTGTATTTGTTTATTTTCCTTTTTACCTATTTCGCTGCTGACGTGTGGCGTCTGGCAACAGGAGATCTGTTCCCCCTAAGGAAGAAAGGCATACTGGTCGAATGGCTGGTTCAAAAATCCGACGACCAAGCATACACAGCCGTCAGGGTTACATACACATACCACGAACCTCTTCCTGTACATGTGAATAAATGAATATTTGAATACTTTCCTTGTTAGATATTTCCCTTTTCGTGTACTAATACTATAGAATGTTTCATTAAAAACGTAATAATTATGGCTTTATACAGTATTGAAAGCGAGCAGTGCCTCGGAATGTCCCATCACGGTGCAGTAACAGTAAACGGTGAGAGTGCAGTAGAACTCTCTGACGAGGAAGTGAACATCCTCGTCCAGCTTATCAAAGAGAAGGGAACCACCGATGTCGATGAGCTTGGCATCGCTACAACTCATCCTGATCTTTACGAGAAACTCGACGATGCTTATCGTAATATGGCCTACAAAGCTGAAGAGCTCCACTGGCTATGGGAGGGTTATCACAACGGGTACTTTGAGTATGATACCGAGGAACTGATGAACTATTGCGAGCAGGAACTTGGTTTTAGTTTTGAATCTGATGAGACAGACTGCGATTCTGATGATGTTGAAGAAGAAAAGTATGATGCCTTCTATGAGTGGCTCGATGACTACGTCAACGAACTGTCGGATGATGAGGCTGCATCCTTCTTCTATAATCATATGAATGCTAGTCTTGACATGGACTATGTGGAATATTCTGTTGAGATTCCTGCAGGTATAATCAAAAAATCTCAGGAGGTGTGTTAGAATTTCCATATCTTGTGTACTAAGTATATGAAGGTTGTTAAAACTAAGATTATTGTTTAATTTAAATTGATATAATTATGGAATTAATGATTATTGCAATTGTGAGTGTTGTTTTTGGCGTGTTAGTGGGAGTTTGGGCTATGCAGAACCGCCAGAAGATGCTTCAGAACCAAGTAGAGAATCTTCAGTCTCAGATGCAACATGTCAAGGATGAGGCTCAAGAGAAACTGGAAACTGTCTTGGCTGAAAAGGATAAGGCCTGTGAGAACATGATTGAGGCTAAGGACAAGGCCTGCAATAACCTGATTGATGCTCAGGAGAAGCGACATCAAGAAAGTATCGCTGCCCAGGAAACGCGTCATCAGCAGACACTTGAAGCTCAGGAAAAGAGGCACAAGGAGGCTATTGCTGCGCAGGAGAAGAGACAGCAAGAAGCACTATCAGCCCAGCAGTCACGCTTCAATGAAACTATGCAGAAAGTTACTGCACAGGTCAAATCGGCTACCGAAGATCTTCTGAAAAAGCGTCAGGAGGAGTTTGCTGCGGCGAGTAATGAGAATATTGGCCAGATTGTAAACCCACTCAAGGAGTCGCTCGACAAGATGAAACGAGCTATGGATGAGAGTACCCTTAAGCAGACAGAAATGGGGGGAGAGATGAAGTCTCAAATTTCTATCATGATGAGACAGAGTGAAGCTGCCAAGAAGAGTGCTGATGAACTTGCAAATGTCCTCAAACACCGTTCAAAGGTACAGGGTGACTGGGGTGAGACTGTTCTCGATGAATTGCTGGAGTCTCAGGGACTTACCAGAGGTGTACATTACGATGTGCAGCCCTATCTCAGAGACAAGAATGGCGACATCATTGTGTCAGACGAAGGTTCGAAGATGCGCCCAGACGTGATACTTCACTTGGATAAACAGCGCGAAGTGATTATCGACTCAAAAGTGTCGTTGACAGCTTTTATGGACTACGCGAATGCAGAGAACGAGGAAGATAGGGATAGATTCCTGAAGGCACATGTCGATAGTATTAACAAACATGTGAAGGAACTGTCAACTAAAGACTACTCTTCATACATCAAGGCGCCCAAGGTTAAGATGGACTACGTCATCATGTTTGTGCCTCACACTGGTGCCCTTTGGACTGCACTGAATGCACAACCCGACCTTTGGCGAAAGGCTATGGATAAGAATGTGTTCATTGCCGATGAGCAGTCGCTGTTCGCTGCACTGCGTATCATCAATCTTACCTGGACTCAGATCGCCCAGGCTCAGAATCAGGAGGAAGTATTCAGACTGGCTAATGAGATTCTCGACAGAGTAGGGCAGTTCATGAAAAAGTATCAGGCTATCGGCAAAGCCTTGAGTAATGCTACTGAAGCCTACAATGATGGCGAAAAGAAGCTGCAGCCCAGCGGTCAGAGCATCCTGCAGTCTTGTGGCAAGCTCATTAAGGTCGGTGCCAAGCAGAGTGTCAGGAATCCATTACCACAGCTTGCTGACGACGGAACTGATGTTTTATGTGCATAGCACTTTTCGCTCTGTTTCTCAATAATCAGGTCTTTCAAATGGGCGGATCTTCATGATTCGCTCATTTTTTTCGTCCATGATGTTAGATTTGTACTTTTCTGTGTACTAATACATATGAGAGCTGTTTAAAACGGATTTATTGTTAAATTAAAAAATATTACAATTATGACAGAACTGAGAAACAATTCCGAGTGCATGACACCCAGCATGAACGCCCCTGTGCGTAACATCCACATCATCCCTGCCGGTGACATCCCTTATGAGGTGCGAATGAAGTACATCCTCAGAGCTTATCGTAAAGACAAGGAACGTCTCGAGCAACTTCAACGCTATGCTGAGGGGCTAGAAGAGGAAAACGTTGCCCTTCAGAAGCAGCTCGAACAGAAGAAACTGGACAAAGAGGTTTCTACTAAGAGAAAGAAGAAAATCTTTGAATTGACGCATCTTACCCAGAGTCAGAAGGTCTATATCGGTAGTCTTCAGCTTCTTCTTGCTGAACACGGTATACCTTTCCATGAAATGAAAACATTAATAACAATAACGAAATGAGATTTTATAAAAAAGTTTGGGGTATTATCTGGGAGTTTAACTCCATAGGTGAGTATATTAGTTTCTGCATTGGTAGGCTCTTGGGCGCCATCATATTCTTTGTTGGCCTGTATCTACTGGTAGAGTGTAGTGGCTCCGATGCCACTACCAATCCAGAATACGACTACGAGCCCATCCCCGCCAGTTTCTATCAGTATGACTAAGAGATGGGCCCGCCTTGTTGTGGTATTCTATTCGAATGAGATTCTTCCGCTGCCTATTTCACTATATGCTTTTGCTGAGAGACTGCCGATGTGGAGCTTTCCGGCTGCTACACGTTCGCCATTATCCCTGATAAAGTCTTCGTTGGTGCCGATGAGATAGGCAACTTCTTCTTCAGCAGGCTTATATAGGAAACAATCCTGATTGAATATTTCCGAAAGCTTATACAGGTTCTCGTAAAAGTCCGGATCATTGTTCCGGTCGAATACCAGAAAACTATTTTCCTTGCTCACATCTTGACCTACTTCAGCATAAAAACCTTGGAGCTTGATAATTCCATAACCCATGGCACGAAGCGCTTCCTGGAGTTTGCGGTTATTCGCATCATTTTCTGCACGTTTATTGCCAGACCTCCACGCAGTGATGTTGGCACAATCGGTTTTGTTTATCCAATACACTGCCCGATTAAGCGATGCATTTACAGGAAGAACACTCAGGTCTATTTCTTCTGCCTGAGGAGTGGGGGCTTTTGCAACAGCCTGTTCTTCTACGAGATCTTCAATCTCAAAAACTGGTAATAATACTTCAATTTTTTTCATGCTTTTTCGAATTCAAATACCAAATTTACCATATTGTCCGCCTTTCGATGGTTCATACCAACTTTTTCGGTTGAGCCATTGAAAACCATCTTCGCGAGTAATGACTGCGAGGTCGACAAGACCACCTACAGATTCTTGTCTGGAAGTTATTTTTCGATGTAATTCTGTGGCCTTAATCAGATTCTCTGCTAGGCAGGCCATTTTCTGGAGATCAAATTCTTTTATGGCTTCCAGGTGTTGGCGCAAATGCTCACGTCCACTTTCTTTAATAATGTCCGTTACCTCTTGACGAATAGCGGGATAGTTTATCTTGCTTTTTAGGGAATCAAGCATGTTCTCATTTAGCAGATTATCAATGAGATCTTGGAATTTTCTGCGGATAACACTAACACGGTCATCTTGTATGCCCAATTCTATGGCATCGATAATGTCGGATTGGCCACTCGTGAAAATATTGCTTTCTTGCTCATCTGATATGCTAGCACATCCGCAAGATTGCCATTGTAGTTTCGATTTGGATATTCCGATAACCTTATACTGGCAGATACTAGGGTAGGACTCTTCTTGACCATATCCAGCAAATACCAGATGTGTTATTTCTGCTTCTTCGAATGAATACTCCTTATTTATATACTTTGGTATTATTTCTGATTCTATAAACTCTTTGAAATTATTAATATAGTCTTGAAATGTGGGAAAACCAGAACTATCATTCTGCTTGCGATACCACCTGATGATGACATCCCATGGAAGTTTTGTCAATAAAGCGTTGCCAACAATCATAACAGCAACAGGCTGTTTATCTTTTAATCGTAGCATTTTATCGCCAGAATTAACAACCTTGTCTTTGATTGAAATCACTTTTTCATTCTTATTCTGAATGGTGACTTCCTGAATTGCATTGGTAAACGTCACAGCACTGTCGGCTGCGATGGCAATGCCTCTCTTATTTAAAATACCTACTATCGCTGTCATATTTACTCCTTTCCTTTAAGCACCATAGAGACTATGTTTGATATATACGAAACCTTCTGCAAGGGTTACTATTCCAATCTCGCGTGTAGGAGAAATGATAGAATCATTTGAACCAAGCAGACCTTCTGTCTCAATAAGATTCTCCGCCATTGACACCATGTCTTTAATGGTGAAATCAGAGACAACTTGAGTTACTTTTGCGTCTTCCTGTATTTCCGTGAACATCTTTGCAATACTGTTTCTATCTCCTTCAATTAGGCCTGCGGCGGCATCCTTGTTGCCCATTATATTGCCTAGAGTCTTATGTAACAAACTGCCCATTTTGTTTATAATATCTTCAGACACTCCTCCAGACAAAATACGGATATTCTCACAATTGCCTAGATTTATTTGAAATACTGGTTTTCTTAAGCTTATTTCGTATTCATTTTTAAAGATGTTGAAGCCTTTTTCATTAGCAGAGATGTTAATAACTCCTGCACGAGGAAAAATGTCCTTAGGTTCGTAACCTACGCACACGATTATTTTATTGTTTTCCTTAGCCATGGTGTCTTTATCTACATGACTAAACGCTTCTTTAAGATAGTAGTAGAAGTCTTTTACGCTTTCATCGAAAGTGTTTTCTTGTGTAAGGCTTTTCTTGGCCTGATAGGCCATGATGATGTCGTCCCACCTTAGTCCAGAAGTCGGATCAACCATAATCGCAAAAGGTATTTTTTCGCTGTAGCGAAAAATGGTGTGGTCGCGACTGGATGCGCATACTGCACCATGCATGTTCATCATTAAAATTGCTGCTGCCATATTGCTTCAGATTTTTTTGTTACTTCTGATTGCAAAAGTAACAAAAATACCTGAAACAACAAAACAGAAAAGAGAAAAAGTACGTTCTTATATTTACGCCGCCTTTGCGTAGGCCTTCTGCAGTTGGTGCAGAATAGCCTTCTCGCGAAGGTCGGCAATGATGGCCTTCATTCTCCTGATGGGCAGCCCGTACTTCTTGGCAAGGTCGGAAACGGAATACCCGTCAT
This sequence comes from Xylanibacter ruminicola 23, assembly GCF_000025925.1. Lineage (NCBI taxonomy): Bacteria > Pseudomonadati > Bacteroidota > Bacteroidia > Bacteroidales > Prevotellaceae > Xylanibacter > Xylanibacter ruminicola. The sequence continues at coordinate 400,844 of NC_014033.1, forward strand.
ACACCATCTGTGCCAAGTCCATCATCAGGTTTACATCGCTGGGATAGTACCACTTACTTAGGAAAGAGCGCAGCCCCTCCTTGGTTTCCTCAAAGTCGCGAAGCATTTCACTGCTCAATGGTGCAGCGGGTATGCGGTCTATAAGGTCGCGGCTCCAGTTGTCATCATCTGTATCGTGACAGTCGTCAAGCGACAGACAGGCCTGAAGCCCCAGAAGGAGATTGGGGGTCTTGACGGAACATGTCCAGGTCCTGATGGCCTCGCTGATGGCTCTGCGGATGTGGTGTACCGCATATGAGCAGAAGTGATTATCGAATGAAGGGTTGTAGCGTGCAGCTGCTATGGTCAGACCGTAGTTGCCAGCTGCGATGAGTTCCTCGATGGGTACGAAGGGAGTGGCCATGTCGATGGCGCAGGTGAGTACAAAGCGCAGGTTGGCTTCGATGAGCTTGTTGCGAGCAGTGGTGTCGCCTGCCATGATGCGGCGGCCCAGTTCCTGCTCTTCTTCCATAGTGAGAGGCTGATTGTTCTCGATTTGCTCAAGGTAGACGTTGAAACCTTCGGCATGATTCTCAAGGAGGTGATGCATTTTACTCATAATTCTACAGTTTTAATGATTACTATCTATAGTATACAGACACCAAAACCCCGAAATCTAACAAAGATCTCGGGGAAATATGCTTAAAAGATGTTAATACTGCAGATTATTTATCTTTTGTGATTCTATACCCTAGACGCTGCACAAGTTCGAGAGTGCCTCGTGCCATAATACGATCGTATTTCTTTTCACTTTCAGTTAGATCGCTGTAGGGAACAAGGTCAGGGTGTTTCTTATGTTTGTCATCGCGTACGTCACCATATGTCCACTTATCTTCTATTCTGGCTTTTGCCCAAATGTCATGAGCATTTTCGGCTATGGCTTCCATTAGCTCCTCTAGATCTCCTTCAAGTTTAAAACTACTTGCATCAATGGGAGATGGATTGTATTTCCGAACACCTCGCTTTGTTACAGATATAATATAATAATGTGAATCCTGCCATGCAAACATAAAGTTAGTAGTAGGATGAGTTTCTTCCTGGGCATGCTGTGGGTCGTAGATACGTACCTGTTTGTCGTTGGCAGATAGAACCACTACGGCATGATTAGGTATATTCCGTTCCGTATTGTTGCTATATAGTTTGTCGGCATTTACAACTGCTATGATTTTACATCCATCATTTAACTCTTTGTTAATGAGATCGTATTCGCAATCGTAGCGGCGTACTACCGAGAGACGATAAAATTCTGACAGTAGTCTACCGATATGGTGTAGTGGGGTGCCACCAACCTTAAGCCAACCTTTTCCTCGTGATTGTTCTGTAAGTGATTCTACCGTAGTTTTTATGCCGAATTGTTGTAATAAGTAATGTTCACAACGAACCACGCAATCGTTAGGAGCTTTCATGTCGTGACCATACTCTCTGCTTTTGGCCGCCAGCCTGTACATAGGGAGATATGTTGCCGTCATCGAAATGACATTTGCAGGCGATACCTTTTGGGTTCGCTCTTTACTGATGTGTATATCTGCCAACTTGTTTGATATTGACATCATGATTTCTATTTCTTCCTTTAGGTCGGGATTTTGCTCCGCCGCTAGGAGTATCATTTCGGTTTCTTCGCCGGTTGCTTTTCCTGCATAAAACCGCGACATCAGTTCGTTTGTTATTCTTTGCTTAGCCATATATAATCTTTTTTCCGATTTTGAAAAAGAGTTTGGTGAATGCCTCATTAGCCCTCTTCCTGTCTTGTGATATATTTGTGGAGTCAATGCTTAAATAAGGCATTTCATCTCCCCAGAATTTTCTTCTCATAATTTCTGCATATTTCTCATTGTCCATCATGTCAACAACCATTCTGATTCTTTCGTTGATATCATTTTTTATCAAATTTTGTTCAGGATTCAGTTCGGGTTTGTTGTCTGAAACTAGCGAGGGCACTTCTTTTTGAACTCCCCTTGCTATTATTTCATCATGACGTTTATTCTTTTTTCTTTCAGCACTCCTTTGTTCCTGATAATGGGCTATGGCCTTTCTTGCTAACCAGATTATGATGCTACCACCCTCAGTTTCGTATTCGCGCAGTTTACTTTTGTCTTTAAATAGAAAGTAGAGGTTATTAAAGACTTCTGCTTTTACACTATATGCTTCTCTGTTACGAAAGATACTTTCTTGGATGATTGTAACTACTTCGTCAAATTGACCTCCATAGAAAAGCTGGTTGATGACGTTTATGTCATCATTAAGCAGCCCTTCATAAATCTCACTATCAGATAAATATTCTTTTTTCTCCTCCATGGGGGCAAAGATACGAATTATATCTGGAATAAACAAGATTTTGGTAGAATTATTGTGTAACGTTGACATAAGTGTTGCTCAGTTGATGCTTTTTAGCTGGGAGTCGATGATGACTTCCAGCCCGTTGTATACAGCAGGTATGACGGTGCGGCCGCAATACTGGCGAGGGTTGCCGATGGTAAGTTCCTCGCAGCCTATCATTCTGGCAACGACCTTGCGTACAAATGCCACAGCCATACTCATCATGTGGTCGAAGTCCTTGGCTGTGTATGCTATCATGCGGTCAGGATTAGCCATGAATATAGCGCGATAGAGACGAGCGAGCTCAGGGAAATCCTTCTCTGGCTTGTTCAGACTGCGACGCTGATACCCCATGGGGTGGAGTAGGGTGTAGATATATATCAGTTTCGAGTAACGGTCCTCGAACTTGATGACCTCCTCCGTGTTGTCATCCTTCAGTACGATGACGTCGTAGATGTTAGTACCTGAGATGTCCTTGATGTCGCGATGGCGCACCTCAATAGCGACGGGTTGGGGTGCCCACTCCTTATCTGCTGCCATGTACTCTGCCAGACGCTGCTGCATTTCTTCTACACTCATTTGCTGGATTGCATCTTGAATTTTGCTCATAATCTTACTGTTTTTAAGTTCAACTTCTATATACTTAGTACAGCAAGAGTGAATTTTCTAACAAGTGATGGAGTGTTTTTTTGCAAGAAGTTAGAATCTGTGCGCAATTATGCCATCACTATCGTGGCATTATCAAGATTCAGGACCTTAACCATTCTTCATCAATTCTTTCAGTGTTGCAATCTTTTCTTCTGTTTGATGAATGCTGTCATCTGATTCGTTTTGCTCATGTTTGAGTTTCAAGCACAACTCAAACTCTTCAAGAGCCTCGTCATAACGACCAAGGTCTTGATAGACAGATGCTAAAGTGTCTATAATATAAGGCGTTTCAGGGAATGCCGCAACAGCTTTCTCTGCCCAAGGCAGGGCTTCTTCGTATCGTCCTGACAAATGGAGAGTCCATGCAATTCCATTATATGCTTTTTTATAGCCATTCTCAGCTGATTTCTTATACCATTCAATGGCCTTTTCATAATTTTGTTCTGTACCACACCCATTCGCATACATCCAGCCGAGATTATTTTGAGCGACAGAGTAACCTCCTTCTGCGGCTTTATAAATTAAATCAAAGGCTTTCTCGCCATTTTGTTCCACACCTTGCCCTAATCTGTATTTTACTCCTAATTGATTCTGAGCTAATACATGGCTTTGTTCAGCAGCCATACGATATAATTCAATCGCTTTATCAAGATTAGGTTCTATTCCTTTACCATATTCATAGATTAATCCCAAATTATATTGTGCTCTGGCGTCTCCTTGTTCAGCAGCTTTACTATACCATTCTGCTGCAACTACGTAATTTTTCTCAACTCCTTTACCTATTTCATACATATGACCAATATAAAACTGTGCATTTGTATCTCCAAGAGTAGCTGCTTTCTCAAGCCATTGGCTTGCCAAATTGTTATCGCCAATATTTAGATAGAGGTGTCCTAGCTTTCTATATGTTCTAACTGTGTCTGGATGTTCTGCCCCCAGTACTTTTTCTCTTATTTCTAATGCTATCATGTAATACTCCAGTGCATGGTCGTAATTGCCGATATCTTTGTATAAGACACCGATGTTGTAATATGAGCTTGCCGTGTCAGGATGATCCTTGCCATGGACTTTCTTTCGGATTTCCAAGGCCTGCTTGTAATACTCCAGTGCCTTGTCGTAATTTCCGAGATTATTGTATACGTTGCCAATGTTGTTATATGCCATAGCTGTATTAGGATGTTCCTTGCCAAGGACTTTCTCGCAGATGTCTAAAGCATGCTTATGACATTCCAGCGCTTTGTCATAATTTCCGAGATCATTATATGTGTTACCGATATTGTTATATGAACTTGCCGTGTCAGGATGTTCCTTGTCCCAGACTTTCTCTCGGATATCCAAAGCCTTCTTGTGAAACTCCAGTGCATGGTCGTAATTGCCGATATCTTTGTATACGTTGCCGATGTTGTTATATGATCCAGCTGTATCAGAATGCTCCTTGCCCAGAATTTTCTCTCGAATATATAATGCCTTCTTATGAAACTCCAATGCCTTGTCGTAATTGCCGATCTCAGAGTATACGTTGCCGATGTTGCTATATAAGCGTGCTGTACCAAGGTGTTCTTTGCCCAGAACTTTCTCAAGAATATTCAAAGCCTGCTTTTGATACTCCAATGCCTTGTTGTAATCGCCGAGTTCTAAGTATACGAGTCCAATGTTGGTATATGCCATAGCTGTATTAGGATGCTCCTTGCCAAGGACTTTCTCGCAGATTTCTAAAGCATGCTTATGATATTCCAGAGCCTTGTCATAATTGCCTAGATGGTAGTATCCGATGCCGATGTTGTTATACGAACCGGTTGTGTCAAGGTGGTCCTTGCCCAAGACTTTCTCTCGGATATCCAAAGCCTTCTTATGAAACTCCAGTGCCTTGTCATAATTTCCGAAATCAAAGTAAACAAGACCGATGTTGTTGTATGAGTCGGCTGTGTCAAGATGTTCCTTGCCTAGAACTTTCTCTCGGATATCCAAAGCATGCTTGTGATATTCCAAAGCCTTGTCGTAATTGCCGAAATCATAATATACGATACCAATATTGCTATATGTGCGTACCGTGTCAGGATGTTCCTTACCCAGGATTTTTTCTCGGATATTCAAAGCTTGTTCGAAATACTTCAGTGCTTTGTCGTAATTACCCAAACAATCGTTTACGATACCGATGTTGTTATATGAGCGGGCTGTGTCAGGATGCACCTTGCCATGGAAATCTTCACACATCTTTATTTGTCTGTTGTGTATTTCTATTGCATTGTCGAAAATGGCATGGTCACGAAGGAAACCTGAATATTCCCAAAAGAAATCGATATATTTATCTTGATCATAGTTTATCTCCTGTGCAATTGCATCGGCAAGTTTGTAGATTTCTTCTGCCTGTTTGATGCGTTCATCAATAAGAATACTAGCATCTGCCATAATAGAAGTTGCCTTGAGTGACAACTCTTTGATAGATATAATAAGATTCTGTCGTTTCTGTTCTGTTATCTCCTTGCTTTGTTTATACTCGTTCAATAGGCATTTAGCATCTTCTTCTGCTTCATTGAGAATTGTGTTGGCTTCACGTACTAGCCCTTCGTTAAGAGCATCCATTGCTCGACGTATACGATCATTAATCTCTTCTCCTTGTAATTTTGCAACACGTTTCGCTGTATTAAACAATAGTTCTTGATGTTGGGCAAAATCTTCCTTCAACTTATTGTATTTGTTAAGCTTGGGTTGGAGGTTATCAATCAGCTTTTCTACATCCTTTTTTATATAATTATAATCCTCCTGACAGTCTTCGTCATCAGGGGTTTCTTCTAACTTTGCCTTTTTGGTATCTAGTCTTCTTTGTTTCTTTTCAAGTTCAATTTGCATCTCCTCAATTTCTTTGCGAAGTTCATGAATGTCAGTCTGCATTCTGAGAAAATCTTCGTTAGCTGCAGCAAATTTGAGATTCTCCATTTTGGCAAATGGAAGGCCATTGATGGTTACAACGCCATCTTCTACCTTCACATTATCCATCTGGCTGCTTTCAACCAACTGCAACTGCATTACAAACTGGAACTGAAGGCTTTCGCGATTGTCATAGCGACACCAGTAGTGCCCCATCTCGTCAAAGAGTCTTTTTTTGAATTCCTTCAGTTCGGGTGTTTCTTCTTCTCCTGGTTTCAAATCTTTGCAATATGTATATACCTTTGGAGATGATTTTTCTTTGAATTCATCTGAAGCTATATTGAACTCCTCTACAGTAAACTCTCCTGCTTTCTTGTGGAATAAGGCTAAGAAGATATCACTCTGTCGTACATAATCGTTGTATTCGTCCTGTTTACGTTTATCATTATAGGCAGAATCATAGTCTTCCCATTCAAACAGTTTTATTCGAATGCCACGTTTCTCATACATATTATCCAAACGACGAACCAGATTACCGAACGCCATTCGATCGTAATCCATTTCCTCTGATGATGCCAGGAATATCTTGATAGTCTTCATTTCCTTTAGTGCAATTTGGTTTGTATTTCTTTCAGTCTATTTTGACTATCAACTGCTTCTGGATGATCTTCTGGTAGCAAATCGATAGCCTCTTTGAATTTATTGCGGGCCATTTCCAAATTTCCCATCAAAGCATAGACGCGTCCTAACCTATTGAGATAGCTGGCTTTTGCAGTCGTGTCTTCTATCTTTACTGCAATTTCGTAAGCTTTACTTATATACTCAATGGCTTTCTCGTATAACGTCAAGTCCCTATATTGTGCTCCAACATTGTTATATGCAATAGCGGTTTTAATTGAATTGTTACCCGAATTGCGAAGATGATAATCTATTTCTTTTTGGCGATATATTAAGGCATTATGATAATCTTCAATTTCACGATAAATGGTTCCTATAAGATTATAAGATTTGAGAACATCAGGATGATCCTTTCCTAAAACCTTCTCTTGTATATCCAGGGCCTTCTTATAATGCTCAAGTGCTTTATGATAATCACCTTGACTGTCATAAATGCCACCGATACAGTAATTTGTCTTGGCAGTTTCAAGGTGTTCCTTTCCCAATGTCCTTTCTTGGATTTCAAGAGCCTTAAGGTAATAATGTAAAGCTTTCTGATGGTCACCCATTAAGTCATATGGTACCCCAATATTGTGATAGGATTGAGCTGTATGGGGATGATCTTTTCCCAATACCTTTTCCCTGATTTTTAAAGCCAAAAGATGATTGTCAAGCCCCTTTTGGTATTCACCAATATCATCATATAGGCACCCAATGTTATTATAAACTTTTGCCGTTTCTGGATGATTGATTCCTAAGGCCTCTTTATCAACGTTTATCGCTTTGTTATAGTAATCTAGTGCCTTCTGATAATCACCCATGTCATGATATACAATACCGATATTGTTATACAACTTTGCCGTCTCAGGATGATTAATGCCTAAGATCTTTTCATCAACAACCAATGCCTTTAGATGGTATTCCAATGCTTTTGAGTACTCACCCATATCCTCTAAAAGACACCCAATATTATTGTATGCTGTTGAAGTATAATCATTTTCGGCACCAAGTATTCTTTCATAAATATCAAGCGCTTTCCTGAAATACTCCATAGCTTTGGGGTAGTCAACCATTTGGTTGTATATTAAACCAATATTGTTGTAGGATGTTGCTGTTTGAAGATCAGCCTTCCCCAGTACTTCTTCACGTATTTCTTGAGCCCTGAAATGATATTTTAATGCATCTGTGTATTTACCCATGTCATCATAAAGACAGCCAACATTATTGTAAGCTATTGCTGTGTCGGAGTGAATCTCTCCATATATTTCTTCTGACAACACAATCAGTCGTTTATAGATATCTTCGGCTTGTGAATATCGGGCATATTTCTTTAGAAAATCTCCATAATCGAGAAGGATCTGGGCGAATTTGTTTTTGTCGTACTCAGCAACTTTTGACATTTCATCAGCTTGAGCATATAGGTTCTCTGTGCTTTCGATACGTTCCTCAATAGGTATGCTTGCATCTGCCATTATGGTGGAGGTCTTCAATAATAACTCTTCGATGGAGTTGATAACTGCTTGGCGTTTCAAATCAGTAATCTCTTTACTCTGTTTATAATCCTCTAGATTCCTGCGAGCATCTGCTTCTGCTTCATCTAAAATGATATTTGCCTCTCGAACTTTTCCATCGTTGAAAGCATCCATAGCTCTTCGCATGCGCTCGGTTATACGTTCGCCCTGTAATTGGGCAATACGTTTGGCCGTATCGAATAGGATTTGTTGGTACTCATTAAAATCTTTTTTCAACTGGTTGTAACGGTTGAGTTTCGTTTGTAAGTCATCCTGAAGATCTTCATCATCAGGGAATTTCTCGAGACGCAGACGGGCTTTTTCTATTTTTGGGGGCAAAGATGCCAGTTCCTCATTCATCTTTATGAATTCCTCATTGCGTGATGCAAATTTTAGTTTACCCATTGATGCAATTGGAAGACCATTGATGGTTACATTCCCGTCTTCAACTTTCATATCCGTCATTTGGTTGCTTTCAACCAATTGCAGTTGCATGACGAACTGGAACTGGAGACTCTCGCGATTATCATAGCGGCACCAAAAGTGCCCCATCTCATCAAAGAGCTGTTTCTTAAAATCTTTTAGTTCTGGTGTTTCTTCTTCGCCTGTTTTCAAATCTTTGCAATAGGTATATACCTTTGGAGATGCTTTTTCTTTGAATTCTTCTGAAGCTATATTGAACTCCTCTACAGTAAACTCTCCTGCTTTCTTGTGGAATAAGGCTAAGAAGATATCACTCTGTCGTACATAATCGTTGTATTCGTCCTGTTTACGTTTATCATTATAGGCAGAATCATAGTCTTCCCATTCAAACAGTTTTATTCGAATACCACGTTTCTCATACATATTATCCAAACGACGAACCAGATTACCAAATGCCATTCGATCGTAATCCATTTCCTCTGATGATGCCAGAAATATCTTGATAGTCTTCATAAATGCGAATGTTTTAACGATTTATATTCCGAATTTGCCGTAGCGGCCACCTACATCTTTGTGGTGGTACCAGCTTTTGCGATTGAGCCAGGTGAATCCATTGTTCTTTGTGATTACGGCCAGGTCTATGGGGCCACCAACACTTTCTTGTGAGAAGGTCATGTGGCGCTCAAAGCTGGTCATGGCGATAAGATTCTCTGCCAAGTTTGCCATGTCCTGAACACTATAGTTGTTGAGTGCCTTCAGCCATTGACGACGTTCTTCTACTAGAATCCGTTTTCCATATTGCTTGAACTTGCGAGTCAGATCGTTTAATTTCACCTTGTTGAGTATAGCGTCAATCTCTTCGGATTCTTCCACCGACATACAATCAATGGATAGCTGTTTTTTTATCTCGTTAAACATATTCTCAGAAATACTACAAACATTTCTGAAGAAATGTGGTTCAACTCCTGTAAGCAGAGCATCCATAATATCTGTCTGAGCATACGGACAGATTGCAACGGGATTGGCATCGGATATGGCATGTATGTCTTCTGGATCAATATAGTAGCAGATGCGATTGTCAAATCCATGGCTGACCATTACCCTAATCATTACTGGATATTCCTCGTCACTGCCGTATCCAGAAAATATAAGGTTGGTTTTGCCATACTCATATCCATATGTCATATATGAGAAAAAGCCTTCTATAAATAATTCTTTGATTTCAGACAATATGTCTTTTGGATATTCGTTTGAAAACGTGTCGTCTTCCTCAAACAAAGGTGAGTCTAAAACGGCAGTCTTCCTTGCAAAAAGATTATCAACCATAGAGTCGAGATACTCTTTAAATTGGTTGATGGTGTAATCTTTATACATGGGTAGTGGCGTAAACTCATGGAAGAATTTGATTCCGGATTCAATGCGCTTGTGAAACGCATCAACAATCTGTTTTTTGTTTGTAACTACTCTCTCCTCGTTTATGTTTATATCTGGTACTTGACACACTGCATCATCCCAGAATGAATGAAGCATGTTTCTTAGATAATTCCGTTGTATTTCCTCTGGAAAGAATATCTTCTCTGTTAACATATACGAGAAGAAATCATCGATACAGGCTTGGACGGTCGGGAATTGTATGTTGCCACGTTTCTGCCGATAACGGCGTATAATAACATCCCATGGAGTACAAAGAAAGGATGCCGAGCCAACTATCATGACGCTAACGGGGCAGGCGTCAGACATTCTCAACATTTTGTTGGCTGAATTCTCAACCTTTTCGTTACCGTCTCGTGTCATCGTGACGGCACTATCTGCCGCAATTGCAATACCGCGCTTATTTAAAATGCCTACTACTGCTGTCATAATTGTCAAAATTATAATCCAAATAAACAATGCTTGATATAAACCACTCCCTCTGTACGGGTAATTACTGCCAGTTCTCTGGCGTGCGGAAGTTCCCCCTTGCCGCCGGCTTTTAGGTGGTCTAACTGCACTTTTGCATCAACAAAATCCTCAACAACTTTTACCAGGTCCTCAATATTAAATGAGTCTATCGCCGTGTTGATTCGGTCTAATTGTTTATATGTCTGCTTAAAAGTGTGTTTTTTAAATTCTTCTTCAGTATCGTATTCGCATAGCCTGTTCCGAACACTCTCTTCAAACTTGGTCTCTTTTACAGCTTCCAAAATTCTATTCTTAAAGACTTCGATAAGCTCAACTTGCTTATCTATTAGTTTAAGGTGTGCTGCATGAGAGATTCCGTACATGATTGGCTGAGTTTTCTCAAAATGACTTAGTGTGAAGAAATCAGTCTCATTATCATGATCTATACCTCGCTCTATGTTGAAGTCGCATACCAGTTTGTCTGTTTCCTCGTCAATGTGCACCATAATATCTACGGCCGAAGGGAATACGTCATCAGTGCCAAAACCTAAGAATATAATATTTCTGTCATCTTCTGTCATTTTCTTCCAGGCAGGATCGACCTCTACAGAACAAAGATAATTGCAGAAATCACGGGCATAATCGCCGAATACTTCATGCTTGGCTATTTCGCCCTTTTTTAGATAGGTGTTGATGATGGCATCCCAGGGGATGGGTGAATACGAATTCACGGCAAGAGCTACTGGTTCCTGCCGTGAAAGTGTATATAAGGTCATGTCGGTGTCCGAGGCACAGGCAATTCCTTCTTTGTTTAGAAATGCTACGAATGATGTGTTCATGTTAACTTTGATTTCTTGATTTCAAATCCTTGGGATACAATAAACTTCAGGGTGGCGAAGGCCGTATTTCGATCGTAGGCTTTCTCCTCCTCTGATAGTTCTTCATAGGGAACCAGACATGGAGTCTGTCGTTTCTCGTCGTCACGTACGGGGCCGTATGTCCAGCCTTCGTTCATGCGGTTCAGGGCCCATACCTCATGTACATTCTTTGAGATGGCCTCTGCAAGTACTGTTAGTTCTTCTGGCAGTTTCACGTTAGTAGTGTCAACTGGAGCAGGCTTGTAATCATAGTTTTTAGTCATAATACAATATCATTTGGCAAAATTAAACATTTGTGCTGAAATATACAAGCAAAATTGCATTTATTTGTTTTTCTTATATCTATAAGTTCGATAAAAAGCAATGGTTCCTTCCTGTACATGTGAATAATTGAATAGTTGAATATTTTTTATCAAATCCTTGGAAGTTTGATGAGAAACACCTATCTTTGCGGCACAAATGATAAATAGCATTTCAATAACTATAATGTAAAGCAAATGAGCTACACCTATAAATATCCACGTCCGGCAGTTACTGCCGACATGATTGTTCTGGCAGATAAGTCGGAACCTAAAATACTATTGATTCAACGTAGAGATGAACCCTTCAAAGGCTGTTGGGCATTTCCTGGCGGTTTTATGGATATGGATGAGACTACTGAACAATGCGCTATTCGCGAACTCAAGGAGGAAACAGGCCTTGAGGTAGGGGAGGTAAAACAAGTAGGCGCCTATTCATCAGTCGACCGCGATCCACGTGGTCGCACCATCACTGTGGCTTACGTTGCTCACATACCTCAGGCACTTCCTGTTATGGGGCTCGACGATGCTGCCGAAGCCAAGTGGTGGCCTATTGATGCACTTCCACCACTGGCCTTCGATCATGCACAGATACTGCAAGATGCTTTAAAGGGATAATCATTTTTTTATCTTTATGTGCTCTTTGCTGATAACGCCATCGCGTACCAGTTCGATGATGTCATTTTCGGTCAGGCATCCATGGCAGAACAAGTGGAGGGCAGCTACCCCCCAGTCTATAAATGGAGATGCATCGCTGTCATCTGTTTTTAGAGGTGCGCCGAGCGCTGCGTCATCAATGTATATGTTACCATATACTTTTGGTGATGAAGTCCAATCCTTCTGGCTGGGATTCTCATTCACACCATATAGTGGAATGTCACGTTCCTTAAACCAATCGAGTGCGGGCTGGAGTGTGTCTACGCCTTCAGAATCATGACTTCTCATGGTGCTCAACAGTAGTTTATGCCCATTGTTTACCAATTTCCTTAATACTGGTACTGATCCTATATCTTCTCCGACGGCAGGGTAGCGATGCTTCACTACCGTACCGTCGAAGTCGAGTACTATGTAATAACTGTATTGAATCATTTAGTCAAGTTTAATGTTCTCACATCCGGGGAAGAGGTTGAGGAAAGCCTGAGCATTAACAGGCCTTTCGTTTACGAATTGATAAAGGCCTTCAGCTATCGCCTCCTTCATTAGATCAGTACACTCAAGCATATCAAACATTATGTATTTATCAGCATCCACGGTAATAGGTTTTGGAAGTTTTCCAGATAACATAGTGAATAATGTCGCAGCCACACTGTAGATGTCTGACTGGGGGCAGAAGTGCTTCATCGTACCTCTGGTGTTTTCTGGAGCCGAGAATCTGTCGTAGGAGTGTATATCTCCTCTTATTTCTGTGATATCCCCATTATCGTCATATTGCTGTGATACTCCAAAGTCGATGAGCACAGCCTCGCCATTCTCGTCTATAACAATATTGTCTGGTTTGATGTCTAGATGTAGAATCCTGTGACTGTGCATAGCATGGAGAGCTTTACACAATGGGATGACGATCTTGTCTATAATCAGTTTCTCAGATGATGGAACTTGATCGTTGATTATCATGTCTTTGAGCGACTCTCCTGCATAGAATTTCATTACGTAATATGTAGTGCCAGTAGCTTCATATTCAAATAATGACTTAACTTCTGTTACATGATTGTCAGCTATGTCGGCCATGCTAAGAAGGAATACAGGTTCACTACGGAACATTTTTCGCAGCGATTCAAACTCTGCCTCAAGTGTTTCATCGTACATTACTCTGCATGTCTTCTCGTTTTCTCGATAACATGTGAGATCCCCAATTCCTCTTGGATAGAACTCCTTAATAGCAACGATTTCCTTCGAACCATTACTGCAATTAAGCATCTCTGCGCGATAGGTATAGCCAAATGCACCGCAAGAGATATAGTTTAAGATGGTGTATCTCTTGTTGTCATCTGTTAATTCGAATCCAGGAGGCAGGGCATCAGCTCCTTCTTCTTGTATTTGTGCAGGTGCTTCAGCATTCTCTACGTCTGGCAGATCAAAATCTTCTACCTCTATATATAATATAAGGTTTAGGTAATCTTCTTCTGTCAATGGTTCTGGCACCATTTCATTTTGGCCATAGGGATGAAGTTGACGCCTTACATACGATTGGCTTAACTCGTCTGCAAGCCATTGTGGGTTTTCAAATCCATTAAGTGCAAATGCATAACCATCTTCAAAGAATGCTGATCCTATATCCGCATTGAAAAGTCTGGGCTCAGCAGGTCCTGAAGCATTAACTATTAAGCAGTCTTCGTCTAGGTAATAAGCCGGATTGAATAAGTTCTTGATAGGTCTTCTTTCAATATTCTCATCCCATCGATTACCATAATAGGTCTCGTTCCGGTTTATATAGGCCAGAATATGCTCATCTTCATCTATATTGTCAAGGTTATAAACCGCACGTGGTATCTTTGAGACAATATCACCTAACCTAACTTTTCCAAATCCTTTGCGATCAGGCAGTTCTGATACGATAAGAGATTTGAGATACCCCTTTTTCTTGGCATTGCTAACCTTGATATATTCTGAGAACATATCATCCTCGATGAGTTCCTGCATAGATGTATGCTGGGCCAGTGGGTTCGTGCCATCTATAAACCGAATGAGTCCTTTAAAAACAGTGGTTTTCTGGGCATTTATCAATACGGCTACTTCTCCGAAGGGAAGCAAGGCGATGGTTTCAATCCAGTCGCGCTTCAGGGCTTCCTTAAAGTTTGCCGTCTCTTTCTCGAAGATCTCCTTCGGTAATACCATACCTGCATAGCGACCTTTGAAGTCTGGATCATTCAAACATTTGCCTAGGCAAAAATCGAAGGCTGACTCGCCATTGATGAATCCGGTATATGTGGTGATAACATAGTCAATCTGCTTGCCGTTGAGCCATTGAGTAGAATCGCGCTGCAGGAAGTGCTCGTTTGATACCCCCATGCCGTAGTTCAGCAATAGTCCACCTGCATAAATCTTGTCATTGGTATCACCATCACCAAAGTAATTGGTTTTTGATTGCAACATCGCACCTGCGATAGGACAACCGGCAAACGGGTTGTACACCAGTCCTTTGCCATCATATTGTAATAGCGCTTTCAGGGCATGGGCCACTCTCAAACGTGGACGCTTAGGTTGTATACCGGATTTATTCCAAATATGATTGAAGATGTTCAGATACCTATCTTTTATATACGAAACTGGTGTGTTAAGCAGGGCTTCGGCTAGAACGAATGTTGCATACTGGCGCTGTGCTTTCTCGCTGGCTTCGTTGCTCGAATGATGCACCAGACGTCCTATCCTGTGATGATATTCGCGAACCACGTCTCGTTCATCGTTGTTCTTCAGAGTCGTATAAATCTGAAGCAGGCTGCGGCCAATCTCCATTTCCACTGCAATAGATGTTATTCCATCCTTAATCCATTTATTGACTCTTCGCTTCAGAGTCGCATCAAGATCCACCCACTCATAGTCGATAATTTCTTTGGGGTTGAGCACACATGCTGCAGTCTCAGGTTTGCTGTTTCCTGTAGCAATTCTTAGTTTTCCATTTGCAGCCAATGCCACCATCATCAGCGGCATAAGCGTGTCTGGATTGTAGTGGTAGTAGTTTTCCACTGCATCAAAAAGTCTACTGGAGAATTCCTTTTTTGCCATAGGTCTTAGATATTAATGTAGAGTATAATACTTATTTTCCTGCAAATATATGCAATTCCTGTCTTTTTCCAAAGGAAAATCAAAAAAAGTTGCTATAATGTGTTAGATATTTCCTTTTTCGTGTACTATTATTATATACGAATTATTTATCTAAACCCGTTTTATATATGGCAAATCTATTAGCAATCAGCATTCCTGTTAAGCGCGATCCTTCCTGGTCCGACTGGGCCAAGCGCACTCGTGCTAGTATCAAGGCTGCAGGTGTTCCTGTCAGCAGGTGGCAATTGTTGTTTTACCACATGACTATCCTATTCATCGACGAAGACGCCTGTGTCGCCGACCTCACACCCGGCTTCGCTCAGGTCTTGAAATCATGTCCTGCCATACCGTTTATTGTCAATAAACTCGATGCCTTCACCACCACTAATGGTGCCGAACACATCATCTGTCTGTTGTCTACTCAGGTGCCACAGCAGATCCACAACCTTGCCAGCGACTCAAGGACGATGGCCGACGGCCTCAATGCCAAATACGATCATCGTCCATTCATCCCCCATATCACCTTTGGACATGTGCCAGCCGACAAAATCTCGCTCCAGGAGTTGCGCACCATTCTTGAGGCTCTGCCACAGCCCTCATTCCATTGCCTTCTCAACGAGGCCGAACATCGCTATCGCCGCGGCAACGGCACCATCAAGAAATGGCGCCTCCGCTGATAGTGCACTTTTTCCTCTCAAATACTTGCAAGTTTGAGAGAAAATGTTTATCTTTGCAATATCAATAATAACTAAAAACAATTGTAATTATGAATAAGTCGGATTATAGAAAGATTAACCGTGAAGTGATGACCGACACTAAACTCCAGTATGAAACAATACCAGAGTTGAAGGAGGCCGTGGAGAACTCGATTGAGCGACAGTATATGGTATCCCAAGAGGATAACATTGACCAACCAGTAGTCGACAGCAGCCATACCAAGTATCTCTGCTCTGGCAAGAGAAGCTTTGAGGCAGCTAAGGATTACAAGGGCAAGAAGGTTGCTGTGCTGAATTTCGCTAACAACCACACGATTGGAGGTGCACCATTCTCTGCAGGTGCCCAAGAGGAGTCGCTCTGCAGATGCTCTACATTGCTACCTTGCCTTGAAGCCATGAGCGAACCCTTCTACCAGAAGCATATTCGCCAATTCGAGTCAGGAGAGATTAACTATATGGGTAATGATGACTTGATCTACACCCCTGATGTGGTGGTCTTTAAAACAGATG
Organism: Xylanibacter ruminicola 23; assembly: GCF_000025925.1. Classification (NCBI taxonomy): domain Bacteria; kingdom Pseudomonadati; phylum Bacteroidota; class Bacteroidia; order Bacteroidales; family Prevotellaceae; genus Xylanibacter; species Xylanibacter ruminicola. Next base: position 417,352 of record NC_014033.1, read on the forward strand.
AGCGCACTGACCCTATCTATCCTAAGATGATGGATCGAAGCGAATGGTATAAGGTGGATGTAATTACAAGTGCAGCTCCGCAGTTGAGGAGAGTTCGCACACTCCCCGTCAACTACAATGACGTAATCTTTGGCCGCATTAAGAAGATATTGGATGTGGCTGCCAAAGAGCATGTCGAAGTGCTGATTCTGGGAGCATGGGGCTGTGGAGCCTTCAAGAATGATGCAAAAGTAGTATCGGATACATTCTATACATTACTGAAGAATTACAACTTCGAGGTAGTAGAATTTGCACTGTCTGACCCTGCCTACGTCACCAATTCCCCATTTAATAAGTGTAATAGTTAATCCAAATTTCTAGTATGAGAGTTACAGATAAACATATTTGTTTCTGGAATGAATGGCCCAGCAATTGGCATCCAGCCGAGTTTGATGTTGAAGTTAATGGTGTGAAATGTCATTTCTACAACACCGAACAGTACTTTATGTATATGAAGGCCATCGTGTTTGGCGATGAAGAAATTGCCAAACAGATATTGGAGGTAAGCGACCCCAAGAAGGTAAAAGCACTTGGACGTAAGGTACAGAATTATGATGAGGCTGTATGGAACGAAAAGCGCTACCAGGTCATGCTTAAAGCCAACGTAGCAAAGTTCAGCCAGAACGAAGATCTAAAGCAATTGCTTCTCTCTCCAGAGTACGAAGGACATGGATTCGTAGAGGCCTCGCCTTATGATAAAGTCTGGGGTGTGCGAATGTTTGAGAGTAATCCCGACATTGATGACGAAACCAAATGGAAGGGACTCAACCTCCTGGGTAAAGTCCTCGACGAAACCCGCCGAATTGTAAGCCTATTAAAATAGTATTAAGATGTTTAAATCTGTTTCAAAGAATTATACCCCTGATTTCCTAGAGAGTTTCATGGCTAGGATTAGGGGAGTTAAAGCCCTTGACGAAGAACAAGAGGTTTATTTGGCTCAAAGGATCAAAGCTGGCGATACTAAGGCCGAAGAGCAAATGATTAAATCAAATCTGAAATTGGTTGTTTCAATTGCCAACTCCTACCGCCCGATGATGTCTATGGAAGACTTGATTCAGAACGGCAATATCGGATTAATCAAGGCTGTTCGCGAATTTAATCCGGAACTCGGCTATCGTTTTGTCTTCTATGCCTCCATGATGATACGCAAATATATCATCATGGGCATTAGAAATGACTCCGGAATTGTCCATAGCTCTGATTATGAACAGGCTTTTATTTCGTCGGAATCTTTGGACGTGCCGGGTTCTGGCGGCTATAAAGATACATCCAAGGCCGATATGTTAGTAGGAGATATGGATGTGGAGTCTGATCTCGATAGTCTGTCCGCCGATTTGAAAAGAGCAATGTGCTCAGTTTTATCCCCCTGTGCGGTTGATATCGTGTGTAAGGTGATGGGCCTAGGTTGTACTCCGATGTATACAGAAAGTATTGGAAAGGAACTGAACATGCCAAAGTCGCGTGTTCGTAAGATTTATCAAGAATCAATTGGAATTCTTCAGAACAATGAAAGAGTGAAAAAATTGCTTTCCTGCTATCAGCGTTAAGCTACTAACAAAGTGTAACAATCTAATAAGAGTATATTATGAGAAAACTGTGTTTTGATGAAGATAAGTTGAATGAGTATTATTCTAACCATTTTGTTAGTGATCTGGAAGACTATTTTAGTATTCCCAATGATACGAATGAGATCAAGTATGTGGGTAAACCCCATTGGCCTTCCAGGATATTCTATCATTCCTCTGCCGAAGACCAGATGATGTTCATCGCCCTGACATCATATATGTTGGCAGCTGAGGAAGTCCTCATGCGCATAATCCCCAGTTCCCCGAACTATGAATTCTATGAGTGCCTGAATTTGTTTGGATATCCGATTGCGCCTATCGCAAAAGCCCGATACGGCCTTGAGAGTATGCTCGAACATTGTGAAATCAGTCAGAAATTCTGGTGCTTCGATGAGGTTGCTGCTTTGAGAGATGCTATGAAGGTTGTAGAACCCTTTATGAACGAAAGGTTCCAGCACCATATGAAGACATGGAACAACGGCTACTTCGCTGAGTATATAACCGATGACATCCCGGCCAAGATTCATCGTGTTATTACCGAAGGTCTTCAAATGCTCTATAGCAAACATTATACTTATCAGGGACTGACAGGAACAGTTCTGACTCACCGCGACTTTGCTGACTACTTCCCAAACCGCTTTTTTGAGCAGTTTAGGAAGTACTTTAGCTGTGCCACTGATAATGGCAACCATCTCGAGGTGCTGTATGTGTATGATCATGGTAATGAGCGGTGGGCTGATGAGATGCCTGGGCAGACAGCGAAGGAAAACCTGCTCTTCGCCAGCATCATGCTCTATCAGGTGATTGCTGAGCAGAGTATTCTCGACGTCGCCCCTAAGGCTAGTAACGATTTCCACAAAGCATTCGGATGGCCTATGATCAGTTCCGGTCCAGGTGGTGGTCCTTATCTCCACCCATTGAAGATGCTGGAGTATGCCGGTCTGTCGCCCATGAAATATGAGGCACCTTTGCTCCTTGAGTATGTCAAGAAGGTGTTCTACTATCTTCGTCAGGAGATGAATACCATCCTCAATCGCAGAGATTCTGTCATCAAGGACAAGGAAGCTGCCAGTCGTTTCTTTGAACAGTGTGATGGTCATGCGAGGTCCAGAATCCGTAAATACTTAGACCGCCAGGAGAAGAGTATTCAGGAGTTACTTGTCAAATGGACCACTTCGCCCGAAGACTGCTGGTACAAGATGCTTGAGAGCGAAGGCATACCCCTTATGATGCCTATAAAGGATTCATAATCAGATTTCTACAGCATGAGGTGTAATACCCCCTTCCTGTACATGTGAATTAATGAATGTAGAATAATTCCCCTCAAATCCATGGTGGTTTGAGGGGAAATTTCTGTTTTGTACATGCTCTCCAATAAAAAACTCAAAAAAAGTTGCTCATATATGTTAGATATTCCATTTCTCGTGTGCTATATATATGAACGCCGGTTCAAACAGCGATTTTAAATTCACATTATTAATATATAAATTTAGATTATATGGAAGCAAGAACCATTTCAATTAACGGAGTCATTCAGCGAAACACTTTGTTGCGTATCCCTTATTTCCAGCGTCGTTACGTTTGGGGTGAGGAAGACTGGAAACGCTTTGCTATCGACATGGAGTCGACTCTCGACAGCGACCGCTGCTATTTCCTTGGTGCCATCATCCTCAAGGAGGAGCCTGTAACCATGGCTGACCGTCGTAATGGCATCGCCAAGCGCCAGTTAGTCATCGATGGACAGCAGCGTCTTACTACTCTGAGCATCTTCATGAAGGTTCTTCACATGATGATTGGTAAGAACGATGATTTCGCAAATCAGTTCCTTCAGGCCGACGCCGTGAAGTCGCCTGTCATCATCCACAGCTGCGATGATATGCCTCAGTTCAGCAACATCATGCATCTCGATGTCCCCAATGAATTGCAGGCCGACAGCAATATCGTAAATGCGTACAACTACTTCCGTACATATCTCGAAGGTCGTCGTGCCGCTGGTGTTAACCTCAACGACTTGCTGAACACTATCAATGCCTGTGTTACTTTCGTTTCTATCTCTCTGACTCGTGACGACGACGAGCAGCAGATATTCGACACCATCAACTCTCTTGGCGTGCCCCTTACTACGGGCGACCTCATGAAGAACTTCCTCTACGAAGCTGCCGACGAGGCTGCCTATCGAGATAGCTGGCGCCCGATGTTCGATGTCGACGAGGCCCGTAAGTTCTGGGATGCTGATGCCTCTGCTGCTCATCATAGCAAGTCAAAGGATAATGCTACTATCGAGCGCTTCTTCCACGCATTCGTTCGCCTGAAGATGTGGGATTTCAAGGACCGTCTTACCGAGGCACAGCGCAAAAGCTTCGTCAAAGCCGAGAATATCTTCTCTACCTGCAAGGCATTTGTCGGTGAGTTCGGCATGGATAAGCAGCAGTTAGCCAAGGAGATACTCGAATACGCTAAGCTGTTTAAGGACAATCTCAATGAGGATATCCTCGATACCCGCATTCCTCAGCATGCTGGCATCAAGCGCATCTCGTGCATCATCAATACCACCAAGAACTACGTTGTTCTGCCTTATGTACTCTATGTACTCCACGAGGTGGCCGATGAGGCTGAGCGCAACAAGATATTCGATTATCTCGAAACCTACCTTGTTCGCCGAATCATTACCAAGAATCCTAACAAGGACTATTTTGGCCTCTTCTCTGAGTACCTTATCTGCCAGAAGACTGTAACTTACGATGCGCTCAAGGCATACATCGAGGATAAGGATGATAGCAAGAACCTGGCCATGCCTTCAGATGCTCGTATCCGACTCGCTCTTAACAACAATAAGTTCGATGAGCAGTACGCACGCCTGATACTCTATCTGTTTGAGACGAAGCTTACCAAGACTTCTGACAACATGATGACTGGCGGTATTTCGGCCTACTATGCCGAGTCGTTCATGCCTCGCCCTTGCCTGACAGCCAATCCCAACTGGGCTACGCATACCGACCCTGCCGATGAGGAAAATCGTCGTCAGCTGATAGGTACTATTGGCAACTACTTCCTGCTTAATATCTGTACCGAGAAGGGTTTGAAGAAGTATCATAATGAAGGTTTTGCTGCTAAGCTTACTGTGTTGAAGAAGTTCAGTCGCAATATCCGTAGCGGACACATTCTCGACTCTCTGCGTAATTGGGACGAGCTGGCCATCACTAATCGCAACAACACCTTTGCCACAGGTTTCTGCAAAACCATCTGGTCTCTTGATTAACATTGTTTCCATAATAAAGTTTAGGCGATTTTGTGCAGCCAGCTGTGAAGCCCGCTGCACATTTTTCCAAGAAAATGAAAAAAGTAGCTATGGAGTGTTAGATATTCCATTTCTCGTGTACTATATTATTGAGAGTTAGTTTTTAACAAGTTATTCTTTTAATTTTAAGTTATGAACATAGAAAAGAAATTACCCAGACCCAGTGTAGAGAAACTGAATGAATTTGATGAACTATGCAAGCAAACGCATGCCACCGACCTTAGCAGCGAGCAGTATCAGAGTCTGATTGACCAGGTGAACGACATCATTGTTTCGTACGATTTGAGCAACTATGTGTTCGAAAATCCTGCCACAGGCAAGAAGGGCGTGAAAAACCCTGCGGGTGTGGTGCTTGTTCCTGCCGATTACGATGAGTTCAATTTCGTAGGCGACCACAATATTTTCACTGTGTCTCATATTGCTGCCAAGAGGGGTGGTAAGTATGGTGTTGTGACTACCGACGGCACAGGCAAGGCGCTTTGTGACTTCCGCTTTGACTATCTGCAGTGGTATCCCTACGCAGGACTTTATCTGGCACGTTGGGACGGTGTCGAAGGAAAATTTGGAATGGTCAACAAGGATGGTAAGGTGTTTATTCCTAACGTGTTGACCAAGCTCTATGATCCATGGAACGACTTCATGCTCCTTGAGAGCGATGGAAAATTTGGTGGTCTTGATATCAGTACATTCTTCTTTGTAATGCCCGAGTACGACAATATTGATGCAGAACCTGACGAACTCGTTGTTTTCCACAAAGGCGGCGTCGAAGGCTACATTGTTGAGGAGACTGGCGAATTTATTACCAAGGAACAGTATGAAGACGATGAGCAATATGTCGATGCTTACGTTTACAATACGTATGTTAACCTCTAAAATGACGGACAGATTGTTAGATAATAGATTTTCCCCTCAAATCACCAAGGATTTGAGGGGAAATGCTTACTGTGTTCGTAGGATATAGTCTAGACTTGTTTTCAGTTCTTTTTCAAATTCCGGTTGAATTGAATAATCAATCTGATTAACATTTACCAAATCCATGCGTAGTCCATCACCGAATGGTGAATGGTCTAACATAATAGGAATGATATTTTTCTTGCATGTTATTGCATATTTTACTTCATTCTTAACATAAACGGATTTATTGGCTTGCTCAGAAGACATAAAGATAACCACTCTGGTGTTTTCGATGGCTTTTTCTATTACTTCTTTAAAATCATAACTACTGAATATTCCATTTTTGTCAATCCATGTTTTAATACCCCATTTTTCAATAAGGTCTTTTACCGCAAAGGCTTTTTCAGATTCTTCACGCTTATAGCTGATAAAAACTTCGTGATCAGGGTTCTTATAATAGGCTAGGTCTTCTTGTGACAGTTCGATAGGTTTCCTATCATACTCAACAGAATTGTTTTCTTGTTCCTTTATGAAATTGGCAATTGCAGATTTAAAAGCAAATATTTCAAAGATGTCAAATGCACTCATATCAAGTATGCTATAGATATAAACTTCCACTTCAATAGGTCGGTTTGTTTTTTGCAGTTGATTGAATAACTCATCAGCCATTATTTCAACTACTGTTTTATACGGCATATGTGCAGAACCTGAACCAATAATGGGGAAAGCTATGGAACTAATCTGTAGGGCATGTACTAACTGGAAACATCTGTCAATACAACTTCTCACAATGTTATTAACTTTATCAGCATTTGGAACGTTTAATCCAGCCCAAGTTTCACTCAGATATTTGTCATCAATAGTAAGACAATGGAAAATGTGTTTCTGACTAAGCTCGCCAGCACATGAAACAACAACATTCCCGATTGTCGCAGGTAGTTGTTTCTGGGCATCTTCTTGAATATTTTTGCCACCAGCGTGACTTATGGCCATTGAAACACCCCCACTCATAGTTAAAAGGGTATCATCGCTACTGACAATAACTTCAGATGTAGATTTTGTGATATCGCCAAACTTAATTGTTACAGAAGATGCATTGTATTTGTATGTACGACTTTCCTTTTCCATCTTTCTATTATCTTGATATTTTTTCCCGCAAATATACACCTTTTCCATCTTTTTTCCAAGAAAAATCGGAAAAAGTTGCAATAATGTGTTAGATTATCCCCTTTTCGTGTACCAATATAGTATAGAGTGTTAATTAAATAACGTAATGCGTATGATAGTAGATACAATGACCGACCTCGAATTGCTGTATGAGGTAAGAAAAGATTATGAAGAGTTCAGCGCTTATTGGTTTACTTTGTGTCATAACCCTGTATATAAGAAACGAATGAAGTGGGGTAGACCAAAAGATGGCAAATTTGTCATTCGAATCAACGAATGGAAGTCTGCTAGAGGAAACCTGTACAATTTTGTTATTACGATGTCAGGTTGGAATGATTTTAAGAAAGGTAAATTCGAAACGTCTACTACAACATTCTTTAAGCGTAATAAGGCTCTGAATGCTATCAGGTTGATGTTTTATCAGAATGACGTGCCTGGTATTGAGATTTTTACCTCTCATTTTATCGATAGGTATAATCTGCGTTTCCTTCATCAGCCATACCTTTCTCGTAAAGCAGCCTTGCAGCTATATCTGGATAATAACCATAAAACTGTCATCACGAGCTTCCGCTCCCCCAAATACGATTGTAATGTGATGGCAGCCGCTACCGAAGGTTATTCATTGGGTAAATTCGAAAATGACATCTTGTTGCATAAGACGTTTGTTTCTCGCGATATGCTCTATGGCAACCAGTTCGCTGATGCTGATCTTCTTGACGAAGTTTTTGCCGACTCTCATGATGGCCCAAAATCTAACATATTCACTCTTGTTGATGACTTCTCAGCCTTGTTAAACAAAGAAAAGACCGTCCCTACGATTGCTGAATTTGATCAATTTTTTGAGTTGGCTTCAAAGTACAAAGCCAAATTGGAGGATTTGGAGTATGAAGGCAAGGAGTTCGACTTGGAATCACAGGAACTGCAGAATCAGTTTTTGTTGATGTGTGCAGGTATCGATTGGTCTAAGGGCCAGGCAAAAGATGAGGATGGCAATCTGATTAATTTCCCTATGATGAAGCAATTGTCTATGATTCTGGGAGCCAATAACAACCTTTGGGGCAACCAGTAATGCATCCGCTGCAGATTAATGTGCTCAAATGTACATGGGGCTTGATGGAGCGTACATAATCGCCAGACGCAAAAAATATCAGATTAACTCCAGAGACTCAATGGTGTCATCAATAATCTCATAACGACTTATCCCTTCTTTGAGCTTTTCAAGGGCCCCTTCCAAGATTCCACGATGAATTCCATCTAAATCAAGCTCCTCATCTTCTTCATGCTCTTGTTCTACCACCTGATCCACAGTGAGTTTTCCATCCAGTAAGGCTTCAATGCGAGCCCACTTGATGCTATTTCTGATTCTTGCCCTTGCTACTATCGCTGCGTCATACTCCCCCGGATTCATATCAAGCGTAGCTGATGGATGCAACTTGTTGAGCTCCTGCTCAAATTTCTCACGAGTGCACAATGCTAATTCTTCTAATTTCATGATTCTTTTTGTTTTGGGGTTCTACTATTTCTAAAATCCATGCTTAAAGATACATTATTAAGTTATATGATTGTTGTTTTTTATATCTATAACACCAGGCAGAATGTTATAGATATGTAAATTAAGAGTCTGGTCAGCATAATTATACCTTTAATTTTTTTTGATGTTTGTGAGAATTTGCCTATATTTGCAGCACGATATGTAACTTAAAACCCTTTGAAAGTTATGGCACGATGTCCTAAAACTGCAGCCGAGGCCTTTAAACGTTTAGACCGCAGGCTTACAAAACAAGAGAAACAGCAGATAGCTGAAGCCGAAGATGTGGTTGAGTTCCACTTTGGCCTTGGTATGTGGATTCGAAACTATTGGATCTATACTGGCGAGAGCGAGAATCTCGAGTCGCTTCTTAAAGATTTGGGCGAACCAGAGTTTCTGATTGGCGATATGGCTTCATCTGCCATTCTCGACGCATATCAGAAACATCTGAGAGGAAAGTGATACCTTTCCTGTACATATGAATAAATGAATAGTTGAATAGTTTTCAAGAAAAATAGCTTATTCAAGAAGAACTTAATAAAAGAGAAATGTATGCCAATATTAGAAAAAAACTGTAAATGGATATTTGGGCACCAAGACGACGTGAATGTTAAGGGACCTAATAATTCCACAATGATGTCTTTCAAGGATGATAATTTCCATTCCTTAGTAAGAGAATCCATCCAGAACTCTTTGGATGCTGTTGACGACAAAAACCAACCAGTTAATGTTTCATTTACTTTGAGACAATTTGATGGAATGGAGTATCCTTCGTTCTTTGATTTATACAAGCATATACAAGGATGTTTAGACAAGTTCCCTGTACAGGGAGAACCTCTTTACAGGCCTATGCTACGTTATTTTGCCTCATCACGATTGAATCAGAGTATTAATTATTTGAAAATTACTGATTCCAATACTAAAGGTATGGAATACGATAAAAAAAATGATAATTCTGGATTCAATAGATTTATAGCTGAAGGTGTCGCTCAAGATGCGGAAGGGGCAGGTGGAGCATTTGGATTTGGCAAGAATGCATTTTGGTCTTTATCACCAATTAGTACGGTCTTCGTCTCTTCTCAAGCAAAGAATGGGGAGGCTTGTTTCGCTGGAATATCAAAATTGTGTACGCATGTTGTTGATGGAGAACTGTTACTTCCTTATGGAAAATATACATCAAATGGAGAAGTCGTTCTGACAAAGAAAGAAGATATTCCAGAAACCTTCACACCAAAGGCTACTGGAACGTCTGTATTTGTATTAGGAATTGATTCGGTAGATGAAGATGCTTTAATTAAGGCGGTTCTTCGAAATTTCTGGATGGCCATCTATAAAAAACAACTCACCGTAAAGGTTGAACAGAAAGTAATAGATAGTGACCATCTGGAAGATCTTATGTGTCATTATTTTGATGAAGAAAATCCGAATCTCGATAAGAATTACGAATACAATCCCAGAGTATTCTATGAGATTGTTAGAAATGCAGAAAAAAGTGTTGATGGTTATAAAATCATCGAAGAACCTGTTCTGATGGATGGCAAGAACTGCGTGTCTAAGCTATATATTCATCTGAAGAATGATGCACAAGGTCAGGTCGTCTTCATGCGAAGTCAGATGATGACTATTTTTACAGAGCGAAGAAAGTGCAAAGGAGCTGAAGGTGTGTTCGTTTGTGATTCGGAAGATGGCAACAGGTTCTTAAGAGAACTAGAAGATTATACTCATAGTTCATGGTCAAGAAAAAACTATGGTGCAAGAAACCATACTAACCTAATCGTGGCATCTCGTGCACTTAAGGCAATTGACACTTTCATCCTAGATTCTGTTGCGAAGGAATTACAGCAGGGAGCGCAGGAGACTGAGCAGGTGGCAGGTCTTGATAAGATTCTGACTATCCTGACTCCAAAGGGTGTTGATGACGAATCCAAGAAAGACGATATTGTTGATTTGGAGAATTATAAGGACAAACCCAATCCCCCCAAAAAAGATAAGAAAGAAAAGCCGAAAACGATTCGTCAGCCCCGTCAGACTAAAGCAAAATTCGATCCACAAGGACGTCTGCGTTCGAATAGTGGAGGCAGAAGGAAGGTACGCCCTATAAAACCTGGTCCTGTGAAACCTGGATCACTAAAAGGTAAATCAATCGAATCTACAGATGGCAAAATGGGTATTTATGCAGTACCTATAGATGTAAGCTATCGCACTTGGAGTGAAGAAGACGGCAATGGTACTGTTTGGCATGTAGTCCGTTTGTTCTCTGATAAGGATATTGATAACGCGTTGGTTCAGCTTTATGCCGTCGACGAAGAAGGAAAGAAGATGGGTTTGAATATTATTGATGCCGGAGAGTATGATGTGCGCCCGGGTGAAGAATTCGTCGATTCTACTGATTTTGATGATTCTGAAACTGATTCCGAATCTACTACAAAGCAGGTAAACAACGCAATCTCCGGTGTTTCAATTCAAGCTAATATACCAAAAACGATTAAGGTGCGTTTTAATTCTAGTTTAAAATACTCACTAAGTATTGATACCGATAAAATAGAAGATAGCGATGAAGATTAATAGTTCTTTTCCCCATCCAGTATTAGGGGTTAATAAAGGTGTTATGCCAGATCTTGAGGACGATGCGTTGCAGCTTGTCTCGATAGATGAAACTTCCGATACATATGTATATAATTTTGCATTAAAGCAAAATAATGACCAGATTACGCAGTATATAACAGAGAAGCGTGCTAAGTATGTATGCGAGGTTGATTGTGTTAGGACTTTTTATAAGGACACGTTTTCTTATGAAACTTCTGATATCAAAGTCGAAATTAAGAAAGCAAATGTTACAGGTCATGTTGATTTCTATTTTTATATAGTAACCAAGTTTGGACTTCCTGCTTATACAAATAGGTTTAATGACGACTATCGTGATCCTGACACAGGCGCGATGCCTTCGTTTAAGTTGGATACCGGAGCTGTTCTCGCTGCGTTTGGGAAATATAGCGACGACGTAAATACTCGTTTTAATAACAAGCCCGACCTGAAATCATTCATACAGGTAGTTAAACGTCAAGATACTGAGAAGAATGTTGATATCACGTTGACTAACGATACCATCAACATAGAGCTACCTGTGGATATGTTTACCGACTTCGTTGCATTTAACCAGGATCAGTATAGAGGCATTTTCTACACATCTTTGATTTTTAATGCTCTTGTAAAAGGCATTTTGAATCTTGAAAAGAAAGAAGACTCTACATGGGCTGATAGTATTAAGGCTATGGTCGAGGCGAGTCCTGATAAATACAAAGGCTTGTCATTAGATGAACCAACTGATGCTGTTGATATTGCAACTATTATGCTATCAAATATAGCATATGGGTCACCTTACGATTTGTTATTTAAGTGTATTAATGAACTCCAAGTATAACAGGAATAGATATGGAATTACAAAGAATTTTTACACCAGAATATGTCAATCAGTTGGTAAACGACATAAATCCCGATAACTATAAAGGCGATATTGCTATTTATAATGCCAATGAAGTTAGGCGCTTAAAGGGAGTAGAGAAGCCAGATGGGTTATTGGAGAAAATGCTGAATGCTGCTGATGAATATGAAGCAGCTATACATCTGTACGAGGCATATAAAAGCATCAGTCCAGTTGTTGCTGCCAGCCGCTCGTTCTGGATATATCTTACGCATGTTGATTTGTTTAAGTATGTTAAGCGCGAATGGCCCTATTTGGAGATTTACGAGGTAGATCATAAATTCAGAAAACAGAAAAGGGGTGATAAACGTTCAGAAACAGATATGAAAAAATATATTCTCGATCATTGGATGATTTCCCCTAATGGTTTAATGAGAACTTCATTGATGAATCTGTGGTGGTCTGTATATCTTACTGTCGATGAGTCATTGGGTGATGACCATAAATACGATCTTACGAAGGTATTCTTCAGTAATAACGGTATGCGTACTCGAAGATTGGGAACAGGTCATCTTGGCCGCAATAAAGAAGCTCTTAAGGGTATACTTACTTTTATGAAAGACAATCCTGATGTTTTCGAAAGTGGTTTGGAGAATCGTATGATTTGGATAACTCGCCATTTTAATCTAATTGGCGGTACAAAGCCTTTGGCAAATCTACCTTACACTTTCTTTAAGCGCGAACTTGAAAAGAATCGTGATCTTTTGAAGGGTATTAGCAAACGAGAAGATGTGATGGGACCAAATGCTATTATCTAGTAAATAAGCGTCGGGATATTGTCCTGACGCTTATTACTTATTTGTCATTTCTTCGGCTGCTTTTAGCATCGGGAAATCCTCTTCATGCTGATATCGCTGTATCGGTACCAAGTGTAACACTGTAATCGGTACCATGCTAGCGCTGCAATCGGTACCGTCCGTATCGCTGCAAACGGTACCATGATCATCGGCTCTGCCTAACTGGGTGCAAAGATAATTATTTTTTCTTTTTCTGACGCATAGAATCACCTTTTAATTCAATTTTATTCGCATTTGACACCAATCTGTCCATGATGGCATCGGCCAGAGTGGGATCTCCTATGTAGTCATACCATTTATTAATAGGCAGCTGAGAGACGATGATAACGGACTTCCTCTCATACCTTTCTTCTAGTATCTGCAGCATGGCCAGACGTGTGTTGGTGTCCATTGGTTGCAGTCCAAAGTCATCGAGTATAAGCAGGTCGTTCCGCTCAAGTGAAGTGATCATTTTCAGGAAGGTACCATCGAGCTTGCTGAGTGCCACCTTCTCTACGAAGCTGTTCATATTGAGGTAAGCCGTCCTGTATCCTAACATACAAGCCTGGCGCCCTAAGGCGCAGGCAATAAAAGATTTTCCACATCCGCACTTGCCCTGTATGAGCAAGTTCTCATGGCGACGTATAAAGGAGCAGTCTGCAAATGCTGCAAGATCGTCCTTCGTAAAGTTACGGTCCGTGCCGCAGATAACGTCCTCTATCAGTGCGGTATATCTTAATCGACTAGTCTTGAGATACATCTCTGTCTTGCGGTTCCTTCTGTCCTGAGCTTCTGCCTCTGCCAGCCTGGCTATAGTTGCTTCCATTGCTGGGCGGTTCTGTACTGGCAGACTGAGGATTGACTCAAAAGCATCTGCCATGCCCTTGAGTTTGAGTTCTCTGAGTTGTATAACGGTTTCTTGTGAGTTCATAATTATAATTTTGATGTTAGATATTAAATGCTTCTGCTCCCCTTACGTAGTCGTTCTGGGGCATCTGTGATACAGGTTCCTGATCGCCTGCCATGTCGAGGTTCTTCTCCAGGATATTCTTTATCATCGTATAGTTGACAGACCTATATCCAGCAAGCCTTTTGCAAGCATTCTCAAGTCTTATACTGCCATATCTGCGATTCAGACTGAGTACGCCATGACATGAGCCATAATTCTGCTCTACATGTCTGCTACGCTTAAGAATCGCCTCCATAGCCTGTCTTGTATAAGGCCCGATTTCTTCCGACTTTTCCAGGAAGTAGGCTGCATTGCACGCCTTTGTACGCATGTATTCCAGATGCTCGGGAGGCATATCTTCATCATGGGTAAAGGGATCCTTGATGCCATAACGGTCGTGCGTACTGATACGTGTATTGCCAGCGTAGACCTCCACAGTGTCGATATCCCATACGACGGTAAGATGTTGTCCTACATACTGATATGGCACGCTATATTTACGGCCTGCCACTTGTACATGATAGTTACCTGACAGCTTGACCTCTTTGCGATAACGGAAGCGGAAAGGAGTATCAGGCAGTTCTCCAAGAGATGGTTTCTCTTCTGCCTCAAAAATGTCAAAACGACTTCTGCCTGTAACTTTCGATGGTTTTGAGTTAAAATCATCCAGCAGTTCTGAAATACGGCTGTTCATGCTGTTCAGGTCACTGATAACCTCATCATGAAGAGGCGCATAGATAGCGTTGTAGATTTTCCTGACTGCACCTTCTACAGAGCCTTTATCGCGAGGTTTCCTTACGCGACACGCTTCAAGCGTTGTGTCGTAGTATGCAGCCCATTCTAGCGCAGCGTCAGTGAAAACAGGTTCGTAACGGTCGTTCTTCTTTACCCATTGCTTCATGTTGTCACTCTTGGCTCTGCGCACTGTCCCTCCAAAATAGCTGAAGGCATCAGATAAACCTCCAAAGAAATACTCCATAGAGGCGTCAGGAAGTGCCTTTGCATAAGCCATTCCACTGAAAGGAAGCGTGCAGACTAACACCACTACGCTGGTGATTTCGCCTGTCAGAGGGTCTGTTAGCCACAAGGCATCACCAGCAAAGTCAATCTGCATCTCTTCACCAGGCATATAGGTGTTATGAAAACTCAAGTTGTGGGCATACTGATAGTCACGGATAGCTTTCTTAAACTGAGTGTAACCATAGCCGTCGGGATGTTCACGCTTATAGTTCTCATGGAGATGCTGTATGGTCAGATAGCGGTTATGGGCCAGATCTGACACATAATCAGGAATCAGACCATCGAGGACAATTCTGGCATCAGATGGTGCTGATTCGGGTCTTGTTGACTTGAGGAACGACTCAAGGTCGACCTCGTTCATGCGGCCTCCATCTGCATACGACAGATGTCTTTCATCAGCCGCCTTCTTGTACTTGGCAAGTACGCCACGTCCCATGTGCAGTTGTCCACAGATTTCGCGGTGTGGGATGCTTGCCGCCAGCATTTGAAATGCTCTTTTTAACTTGCTCATTGTTACATTTTGGTTTGCCATATCTCGCTAAAGGTTTTGTATTTCCTTCGGCAAAGATAGTAATTAAACTTCAATGGCAGAACCGAAATGAACTTTTGGTACCGATTCGAGCGCTACAGCGGTACCGATTGGTGCGCTACGCTGGTACCGTTTGGAGTGCTATGATGGTACCGATTCAAGCGCTGCGGTGGTACCGATACAAGCGCTGCGGTGGTACCGATACAAGCGCTATGATGGTACCGTTTCGCCGATATTATCATCTTCATCTATTTTTGGGTAGGGGCGTGTAGTTATTCTATGATCCTGAAGCCAAATGTGGTTAAGTGTGAATGCAATGGATTCTATGGTCTTCTCTCGCTTCTTTGGGGATAACTCACATTCCCATACTGTGATGCAATGCCATCCCATTTTTGCCAGTTCGCGTTGTTCCTCCTTGTCTCGTTCTTTGTTCCTTCTGATTTTCGCCACCCAAAACTCTCTATTCGTGTTTGGGATCCTACAACATGCACTATCTGTTATTAACTCATCTCTATTGGTTTGTAGCAATGCCACATGGTGCCCATGCCAGAAGCAGCCGTTTACAAAGATGCAAGTACGATACTTTCTTAGTACAAGGTCGGGATGACCAGGCAACCGCTTATGGTTCAGCCTGTATCTGAATCCTCGTTTCCATAGCCCACGTCGCACAACCATCTCTGGCTTCGTATCCTTCGAGCGGATTGCTGCCATATTCTGATGGCGTTGTTGAAGTGAGAGGTGATCCATACAGATTCTATGCTTCTATCAGTTCTTTACCCTTTTTGAAGATAGGGGTTCCATACCATTTCTCTTCCCAACCTTCTTCCAGTGTGCCTTCTTTACGTCTTTTCTCCATTTCTTCTATTCTGGCTGCCTCAATGATCTTCCTTAAATTAATTGGCTTGAAGTTACGTGGCATCTTCTTTATATTGTATACCACATAGTTTCCATCAGGATTGTTGTAACTAATCTTTCTCATATACTCTTCGCCACGTAGGTTATGGCCGTCAATACGATAAACCTCATACGAAGAATAATCTGTTCCAATCTCATATAATAATAGGTATTTTGCTGAAACAACATCTGGATCAACTTTCTTCACCATACCGCTACGCTGAGACTTGTTACTATTTCTGCGGATGTTATACATCATATTTTGATGAATCCAATCCTGCTGGTTCTTATCTTTACGCCAACCTCCAATCAGGAACACTTCATTTGCAACATTCTCAAATTCTATAAATTCATTAGTGGATGAGGTGGCACTATCCAGTTCAACCTCCAACTGGTATAATTTGTTTAATTCGTCTGTAGGATTGGTATTCAGAGTATAGTGGCGTATGATAAAGTCCTGACTCAATTCTGCTAATAGCCTATGATTGTCCTCATAGAATTTCGCATTGTCTTCTATCCCAACATACATGAATTTCTCGTCGCTGTAAGGACGGAACACCTTGCCTATACTACTACGAAAATGCTTCTCAATAGCCCTATGCATTCCGTCAAGTGTCCGCTCGTCATTCTTGCCTTCGTCAGTATCGACCTTTGGCTTTAGCTGAAGTGAAAAGAAAGCATAATCATTCTTCAAGAATGATAATACATTCTCTCTGAATTTCTCCTTTGTTCTTTCCTTAAATTCTTTTTTCAGACCTTCGTTACTTTGTGCGTAAAGTGACAAGACAAAGAGGAAATTGATGTCGTAGTGTTGCAAAAGAAGAGTGTCTCTATCAAATAGGCGATTCTCAAAATGTCTTATGCTCTTTATCTCATCCCTTGCCTGAAGCTTATCCTCATAATACTCGCGATCCTCTTCTTTCTCGCTAATACGTGCCGAGATAAAGAAATTGGGCGTTATGCTGTATCCGTCAGTATCTTCATCCCTATAAATAAGATACGTCTTACCTATATTCTTACGTCGACCTTGTGCATCTTTCTCGTCCTCAAGGAATAAAGATAAATTATGTTGTATTACATTTCTTGCATACGTATATTGCTTGTATTCAGAATATTCTGCTACAGGCGCACCAATACCGTAATATTTTGAGTCACCAATATAGTATATTTTGTTCTTGTTAATCAAACCTTGGTATGCATATATATGGTCAACTCTCTTGCCGTCTTCCTGTGCTTTCAAGTCTCCAATGTCAAGTCCCTTATCTGATAGCAACTCATCAACCATAGACTCGAACACAATATGATAGTCTGTCACAATAAGGAAATCTTTATATTGTTTGTCGCTATGAATGCTTGTCGCCCTTTCAAAGAAATTATTACAAAGATTCCATAACTGGAGATCTTTGTCTGAGAAGTACTTGTATCGTATCTGTTTTAAACGAACTTCTCCATAATAATCTATCCAGTTTTCAAACTCCACATCAGTTAACAGTTCATAGTTGTAATTCACTGTCACCTCAAATCCGAACACTCTCTTCATGTAGTTCAAGATGGAGTAGAATATTACCAACAGTTCTTCATCAAAGTTTACTTGTCTTTTCTTGTTTACAAGGTCAAGATATATTGGAGTACCGTCTTGTATTATAGCATTTTCACGGCTTACGGTCTTTGTCCAATTTATCTTGTTCATTCCACTATGCATGTTCTTCACTATAAAGGTGAAGTAATCAGGATTTTCTTCTTGGAACTTCTGCAAAGAAAGCATAATGTCCAAATAGGTGTTCGACACCTTGTCGCCTTGCATGCCAACGGCACTGATGTCCTTCATCTTTACGATACCTGAGTCGGGATTCAACCTCACAAACTCTTTTAATCCCCGATATAACCAGACAGTAAACTTGTATAGGAACTGATAGTCGCTTGTACCATACTCTGTGTTTTCCTGCAACTTCTCTACATCCACCACATCATTAGGGTTGTACCTGCCAAATAGCAATCCATTCTCGCTGAGTACGACTTTAGGTAGGAAGAATACACAATCACCAAGTTGTGCGCTATAGTAATAGCCCACATAGTTCTTGCTTTTCGTGCCATCCCTCCACGTCAAGTCGCCCATTAGTCGTCCAAGCGAGTCAATTGCTTTGGGACTGTAGTGATAACCCTCTATCAGTAGTTTCATGCCTGAGTCTCGTTGTTGCTGTTTTGTTCTTCGTTTACATCTTTGTTTTCGTTATCGGCTTTAGTCTTTGGGGCCTTCGCCATAACGTTCTTAACAAAAACACTCATAGTATCCACATTCACTGATCCGTCATCATTGTAAAAACTTTTAAACGTAATCTTTTCAGTTTTTCCATCTTTGTCTTTCTTGTCGAATATCTCAGACTTGAACCCGTAGACTTTAAACACATCATTCCACAAATAGAATACCACCTTGTTGACAAACGTTTCTTTCTTTACCACACCATCTTGAGCCTTACAGAAGAAGAATCCCAATTTCTTGTCCTCGCTGTGTGTTGTAATATCAACGACCTCATTAATACCTTGTATGAAGGCCCACCAAGAGTTGTCTCCAAGTCCTTCTATCTGCCAATTCATTAGGTCGCCATTTTTGTCCTTGCCCTGAGCTATTGGCGTATACACCCAATCCCAACGGCGCTTGAATGCTGAATCAATGGGGAACAAACTTTGGTCGCTGGTGTTCATTGTTGCCCATATATAGAAGTTTGGTGGAAATAGTAGTACACGACCTTCTTGTACATCTTCAGAAAGCGTCTTACCATAGTTACTTGTATACTCAATTACACCATCAATATCAATATCTTTAGATAACATGAATTCTCCTTCCTCGTTGAATGCTGTTTTAATGGCATCACGCAAATCAGAATCTGCCTCAATGGGATAAACGGAGAATCCGTTGTCAGCACGATCTAGGAGTTGGAAGATGTCGCCGAAAATCTGAGCGCAGTTCCCACGATTTATTTCCTCAATAACCAAGAACTGAGGATCAATTTGTTCATTCGCATCATCATTAATTACAGGAGTACCCCCTTCTTCTATTATTTGTTTAAGTTTTTCCCATGCTTCATCAAAATCTTTACTGTATCCCTTTAGAATACCTATGAGTGTACTTTCTAATTTTGAAACCTTTGTTTCATCTGACTCATAAAACTTACGTTGCAGAGTTGCTCTCTTTTTGCCTCGTGCTTCAACATTAATAGTTAACGTCTCATTATCATCAGTAACACCTTTGATAATATATGTCTGCGTCTTTTGAACTACGACACGTCTTTTTTCATTAACAGCTGAGACAAGTATTTCCCAACCATGCTCAAAACTATTCTCAGAGCAATCTGCAATTTTATTTACTATCCAATTAGCTATAGCATGTTGGACAGATTTTCCTGTTTGAGGCCCTGTTGGCAAGCCAAATATACCGTTGTTCCATAGATTGGGCCATTCTTTCAATACTAAAGACTTGGGAAACTGGAATTCTCTTGATAATATTAACTCATAATCACCTACAGAGTTAATAACATAACGACCATTGTCTGTGTTAAATTCACGAATTGTAGAAGTACTTACTATCGAACAACCATCCGAATATTTTTTCCATGCACCAAGATATGCTTTAAGGAATGCTTGTTTAACAAACTGATATGTAATTATGGGCTCCTCAATAGGCTTCCCGTTTTCAGTCAATGGGCCTTGCGCACCATAAACTCTACCTTTCCCAATAGATGGCTTATATGCTCCTACAAATGTTGAATAGTCACTGTCGGGATGAAATGTAGTTCGGACAACCGCCTTACCTTCAGTCTGTTTGCTTATTTCATGGGACTTTCCGGTTCCAGGGGCACCATAGAAAATTTGTTGTAAGGGCACTTCTTTTGTGAGCAAAAATTGGGGAGTAACAATGTGAGGTGCATTCTTTACAACGTTCATTGCTTTTTCAATATCACCAATATGCAATTCGTCTCTATTTCTCATATACCACAAAAAATATTCAGGTTTAAACAATAATAAATTAAATGAATTACTAGCAGTAAATTTTTTTTCATGAAGATAAATCCCCTTGATATAAGCTTCCCTTGCATTTTCTCCATATGTTTGGAAAACCGAAGTCGGGCTGATCTTCTCGGTTTCTGATTTACATAACACTTCTGCAGGCATTCCTGCAAAAAGAACATTTTTGCAATTCTTGTCTTGCTTATATATTCCAATACAATAACATTCTAAATTCTTTAATTCACCATTTGCATCTCGAAAATTTGTGGCAGCTTTGTATCTTGCAAGATCAGTACTCCAAGAGGTTCCTGGAGTAAGCTGTGTGCGTAGTTCGTCATCATGAGATCTGCCAGCACCGCCCTCATAAAGAATAAAGGTATACACAAAGAAGGTGTTTTTACTAAACTCGTCGCTAGCAAATCTTCCTTTTAAAAGTGCATCTGTTCTTGATCCTTTGCCTTTCTTAGACAAGACTTCAAATTTGAAAAGGCGCGGGAAGTGTTTCTCCATTTGAAAAAGGAACTCTTCGTCTGCATTGTAGTCAGTAAAAGGTTTACCTTCTATCAATGGATAATCTGAACTATATGTGTTAACTATCTTGGGCATTATGCATTACTTAAAATATTCATTTTTAATCTGTTTTGCAACAACCTCAACTAAAACTGGAGGAACAGCATTGCCAATCAACCTCCATTGATCAGAGAATTTGCCTAAGAATACATAATCGTCAGGAAAAGATTGAATCCTTTGGATTTCTTGTATTCTTAGGAAACGATTTTTCCAATGAAACGGTCCCATATTATTTGAAAAACTTGCCTGAATAGTCCATGAAGGCTTTTCTGGTGATAATTTTAAAAGGAAAGACCAATATCTTGACCTCCATTTGAAAATGGGTTCAGGATAACCACGTTCTTTTGTAAAAAAGAGATAATTGTCACCGGGAGGGACAAGTTTCAACAATTCTTTGTGTTTTGAACCTGCCTGTTTATCTTTATCTTCAGGAAGATCAAAATCAATGTTTCCAATAACATCACCGCAAGTTACCCATTTCTTGTGAGTTTCATCACCTAACTCAGAATGGGTTTCCTCTGGGAAGATGAAATCTGGCATATCTTTACGTACGCCAACACATATAAAACGTTGCCTTATTTGGGGTACGCCGTAATTTGCTGCGTTGACCACACGATATACAATCTTATAGCCAAGCCTTTGGGATTCACTTTGTACCATCTCTAAAGCCGCCTGATGTGGTTTGTAAACAAACCCTGCAACATTCTCAAAGAAGAAGAATTTTGGTTTTAATTCTTCCAAAGCTCTAAAATAATTGCTTACAGTTAAGAATCCGCTTTCATCTTCAAGACCGCGTTTCTTGTCTGTTCTATAGAATCTGGACTTCGAAAATGGAGGACATGGAGGGCCTCCAACTAATCCGTCAATATCTCCGTACTTCTTCTTAATCTCTTTAAAATCGACATCGGCTATACTTGCACATACGACCTCTGCATCAGGATAATTCGCTTTAAAACTATCGCACGCATTCTGCCAATTGTCATTGGCAAATACAGTTTGAAATCCTGCGTGACTGAAGCCTGTGTCAATACCACCAACGCCAGAGAATATGCTAACTATTTTGGGTTTCATTATATAAACTTAATTAGATGTTCAACAAACTTTTCGCCTAAGAGGGAAGGTACAGCATTACCAATCTGTTTCTGAATAATTCTCCTTGATCCCACGAACTTGTAGTCCATTGGGAAGGTTTGAATAGCAGCAACTTCTTGTGCCCTTAATCTTCTATTATTCCAGTGGAAAGGGCCGACCCACGGTCCTGGTTGTGCAGCTATTGTCCATGAGGGCTGCAAAGGATGTAGTTTTAACAAGAAATTCCAGAAACGCTTATTCGCAACAAATTTTGGATTAGGATAGTTGTCCCTAGCAGACAACGCAATATAATTGTGTCCTGGTGGTATCTCAGAAAGTTCATAGTCGTATGTCTTACCTTCTGTTGACTCTTCATTTTCTGATAACTCTGGCTTATCAAATCTGCCTATCCAATCCAAAACACTAACTTTCTCAACCTCCTCCGGTGCCAATTTAGTTGGTTGCCCGCTAATAGGTTTTTTACTTGCAAGGAATAATACCCTTTTCCTTTTTTGTGGTATTCCGTATTCTAAAGCATTAGCGAGTATCCGAACAAAATGATATCCCATACGAGTAATCTTTTCCTCGATATAATCAACTGCTGCCTTATTCGTCGGATGAAGAATGCTTTCAACATTCTCCAACAAGAAACCATCAGGCCGTATTTCCTCTATTATACGTAAATACTCACCAACCATATTTCTTTCATCATCAACGGCTTTTCTCTTTTCATTTGTAATCCAATAGCCTGCTTTAGAAAATGGCTGGCAAGGCGGCCCACCTACTATTATTAACTTATCTGGATTTGAACTGCGAAGCAAAGCGGAGTAATCTTTTCCAGATACGTTACGTATATCAGCACAATTATGTTCTGCAAATTTAAAGAATTCATTTGCCTTAACTGTTTCGACTGTAGCTGGCTCGAAATCAAGTGTTGATATAATTCTTGCTCCAGCCATTTGGGTACCAATATCCAACCCACCACAACCGGAAAAGAAAGAAATAGCCTGTACTTTTGATTCGGCCAATTTTTCTATCATAGGTTTACACAGATAATTTCGATCCGTGTAATTCAGAGTGAACCCCACATTATCTTGTTGACAATTGCCTAAAGAGTTCACAAAAACATCATACTGATGTGGACAAATATTAGAGAGATATTTCTTTTCAAGTATATATTTCATTTTTTCTTATGCGGAAAGTTTATTGGCTTTATTCATACAATTTGGACATTCCTATTACATGTATTGTCCATTTATGTATTGCCATATTCATTGATTTAATCTAAGAATAGCCAACTATTTGCAATGTCGCTTATTTTGTCGCAGTCGGACTCTGTTTTGCCATCATTTCCTGTGCGCACTAAATCCTTAAGTGGGTACAACTCAGTGGTCTTCCCAACCTTAATCTTCTCTTTAGAATCAGCCTTAATTGTGATTTTTCCACAACGGCGCCCAATAGCGAGGACATCATCATCGTTATACGGCTGCTTGACGTAATCGTCAACAATATCAGTTATGCGCAACTCAAGTGCGCGTATGTCCAATATGCTACTCATATTTTTAGTTCTCTTGATTAATCAGCCACAAAGGTACGAAAAAAAAAAGAGAATATTGCGGGTTATGCGAGATTTTATACATAATTTAATAAAAGTTTCTCCGGTGGCTAACATCAAGTGTTCTGCAGAAACCTCTCTACATACTCCGTGGCATGATTCTTCATATTATTGCCTTCCTGTATTTTTGTGTGCTCGGTCAGACCGATGAAAATGCATTATTTCGGCAGCCATTCCTTGGGAATCTTGCATTTGCAGTCGCTAAAAGGATCTATTTCAATGGAATCACCGTACATGTCGAATACTTTATCGAAGTCGGCTTCGCGGTAGTCTTCGATATCGTCTTCGTCGAGCTTGATATCGTTGCCATAATTATTCATGCCGTCGATGAGCAGTTCAAGGAATAATGGGTGGAAGATGGCATCCCAAAATTTGTCATACAGTTCTGGGGTTTCATCGGATAGGAGTGGCAATAGGCTTTCGTCAGCTCTTTCTGCGTTGTTGGCTATTACCTCCTTTATTTGGGTTGCTTCTTCGTCGGTGAAATCTGCCTCGACCTCAATGTTTTTGTCGCTGTAGGTCAGTGGTATTACTACTTGAAATTTGTACTTCATTATAGTAAGATATTTATGTTACTAGTAATCTGCCCACAAAGATAGGGAAATATTTCAAAATAACGAAACAATCCCTTGAAATTTTGATAAAAAAAACAGGCTGATATCCGGGTTAGGGATATCAGCCTGATTGAGTTATAGCATCCGCCAGGCGCGGAGGAGGGGGATGGGGTCGCGACAGTTGGGACCGTTTTCCTGGATGGCCATGGCGGCGGCGAGCAGTAGCCAGTTGGCGGGGTGCTGCTGCGGATCGCCCAGGTCGTCGTCGGGGCCTATGCCGGTGGTGGCGGATACATTGCTGATATAGGCCTCGGTGTTGTTCTCGGTGGGCGGCGCCCATTTCTCTACTATCTTGCGGATAGTGTAAAGGCGGTACTTGTGGTAGTAAGTGCGCGTTAGCAGCACAAGGGCGGCACGCCAGCCATACTCCATTTGTTTAAACTGACAGAATGCCACATCTGTCTGTTGGGCGCTGAGGCCCTTCCACTGGTCAGCTGAGCGACGGATGTTGAGTGGATTACAATTTCTAATTCCTCGAGACATGTACATTAAAGATTAAAGATTAAACATTTTTTTGCAAAGCGAGCGAAACATTAGGGTAATTCCGCTAATACCTTGCGGTAGGTGTGGGTGTCGACGTGCTCGATGATGCCATCGGCCAGCAGGCGATTGATGTTACGCGAGGCGGTGGGCTGCGAACAGCCGAATACCTCGATGACATGTTTGGCCTTGAACTGCTCGGGCAACTGGCGATAGCACTCGTCGTAACGGGTGGTGCGGCGACGAACCACAAACTCCTTGTCCTGGTCGGCAAAATAGTGGAATGCCATCTCGCCGAAAAAGAACTGCTGACTGCGGTACTGTATCTCCATCACCATGCGGCAGAATCGGCGGTCCATGTCGTCCATCGTCAGTGTGCGGTTCTGTTCCCATTCCTCCCAATGGCGCATCACGATAAAAGGCAGGGTGATGCCGATGCCGTAATAGGGTATGCGCTTTAGCAGCATGCGGTCGGCCTTGTCGTGGTTAAACTCGGCTATCTCCATGTGCTCGGTCTGCCACTCGTAGGTTTCGTCGTTCAGCGGTTCGATGGGTATCTCGCCTGCCACCTTGTCCAGTCGGTAGGCCCACATCTTCAGCGTTTCGTCGGAGCCCTCGATCACTTCCTGATGGCGCTTGGCTTTGCCGCGGTCGGGCAGGGGAATAACTGCCAGTCGACTACTCATGCCGGTACCAAAGTTGCGCTGGTTTACCTTGCGATGCAGGGCATAGGGTGTGCCGGTGTAGATGAAGTTCCAGTACACATTAAACATGCCGCTGATGCTCTCCTGGTTGGCATACATCTGTCCGTCCTCCTCGTTGTGAAAGGCCTTCAGCTCCATAATCTCGCGATCCTTCCAATCGCCACCTTTGTTGTTCTTGTTCACGTTGTCGAGCTCGGAATCGAACGACAGCATGTGCAGGTTTATCGGCTGGCCTTGGATGATTTCCTTGGCGGCCAGCATGTGGCGGATAAACTCGCCAGTGGCGGTTCGGGCGGGGTGCACACGTATGCCTACTTCGGGCTTTTTGAGTGCCTCGGCCTTCTGCGCCTTGGTGCTGGTGGTGCGCTCGGTTCGGCTCTCCTTATAACGGTTCAGAGCGTCGGTCATGCACTGGTCGGCCTGTATGATAGGGTCGGCTATCAGCTTGTAGAACTCCTCGATCATGTGCTTACCCGCACCTGGATCGCCAATGATGAAGATGCAGTAGTTGAGTCGGCGCATAATCTTGGGGTCGAACCAGAAGTGGTACCACGCGCGGGTCATCAGCGTGCCGAAGAGAGCGCCCGACGAGAAGAGTACTGCGGGCAGTTTATGTGGATGCAGGTTAACAAACAGCTCCTTCATACAGGGGTAGTACTGGGCCATCTCGCGCAACTCGTCGGCCCATTTGTCCAGCGGCAACTGATCATAGATGTCGGCATCTGAATTTAGAATTGAGATTTTAGAATTTAGAGGTTCTACTATCGCCTGCATCTCTTTTGAGATTTTGGGTAGCCAGGGCTGACCTTTCTTGGCGGCCTGACTCTCCTGGGCTTTCAGATAGGTGGCGGCATCGGATACGGTGCGCTCTACGTCCTCGCCACGTTCGCGGATGATGGCCTGCACCCAGGGCTGTGCCTTTAATACCGACAGCACCAGACTTTGGTCGCGGTCTAACATAATGAGTAGGTCGCGTGCCAGCAGGATGCTGGATTCGTGGCGCGATACGCCCTCGCTGGCAAAATGCTGCTGGCTCCACTTGTCGACAATCTCCATTACCTGCATGCCGTTGTAATTATCTTGCAACGGACCACAGGACTCTATGATTTTTTTCTCCGAGCCTAAATTATCCTTTTTCGTAGCCTGCGACTGACCGTCTCGATATAGAGCATCAAATCGCGCAGAAAATGTTTCATCTTCATAGGTAAACAGTTTTTCTTCGTTAATATAAATAATGTCATCGGCGGTGGTCATGAAGGCCCCTCGGCTACCGTCCTTGCACGATTCATCGAGGGGAAGGCCCAGCTTGCGCGAAAAGTCGAGCTGGTTGTCGATGAGGTTGCCGATGGCTGGATCGGCGGTGAACACCGGTTTCAAGCCATGGCCAGATGGCGTGATGTAAACCAGCACGATGCGGGCCTTATCTTCGGGCGAGAGGCGCTCGTAGGCTTCGGCCCAAATCTTTCGAACGTCGCCCTGCAGATGGTCGTAGTCGGCCACCACCAGTCCGTTCAGGTGTACATGACTCTGACTGCGCCACATCGCCGTTTCCTTTCGCTTCTCGCCCGTGCGTTTGTTCTCCAGTTCCTTCTCCCATTCCTCAAAGGTGCCCACAAATATCATCAGCGCCAGCTGCTTTTTCTTGTCGGCATAGGTCTTCTCGTCGCCGTTCTGGAGTGCCTGTCGGGCTTCGGTTACCAGTTGTATTGTTTGTGGTGCGCGGCAGTAAGCCCAGAACACCTCGGGTGTAATCAGTCGCGTTCGCGAGTCAGTAAGTTGTTGTTGATAACTAAACATTTATAAATTTCGCTGGTTAAATTAAACAAATCTCTTCTTGCCTCAAGCATGTTCTGGGTGTTGAATGCCATCCATGCCGTCAGCTTTCTCTCTTTTTCCTCGAAACATACCTTCAGGTTGTCCTGATTTAACAGAAACTCGCTGTTGGGCAGCTCGGGGGTGGCGATAGTAATGTCCTTGGTGAGTTTGGCCAGTTCCTTCTGGAAATAGGCAGCCTTGTCGGGCACGTTGTCGGGACATTTTAGTTCGATGCATGTAAGTGGGTTCTTGCCCGTGGTGTCGTATCGTTTGGACCGGCCCACCTTCTTAACGTTGGTTTGTGCAGGCTGGCCACGTTCCTGGGGCGTAACCTCGATCGAGTCGTCGTCGAAAACGCGGGTGTTCGACTTGAAACTACGAATGCACTTTCTGCGTGGAGCTGTGGATGGCTGCTCCTCGGCCTTCTTGATTTCTTCCATAATTTCTAAATACTCTAAAGTCATTTTAAATTTGATGTTTGTTGCGAAATCCGGATTGCGAGTGCAAAAGTAGAGTCCAACTATCCAACTGCCAAAACTTTTTTGGCGGCAGCCGGTTGGTTGGCGTGTAGAATTGCTGTGGTTTGCGTGTGTTTATCGCCGTATCAGAAAAAACAAAAAAAAATAGCTTCCCCCAATCGGGAGAAGCCAGTTGGACAGAATTGGGATGCGGTTAATTGGATTCTACGTGGGCTAACACCCATTCCAGGTAGGGCTGCTCGCGCTTCATGCCCATGTAGGTGGCGTAGCACTCGGTCTTTACCTTGAAGTCGTGACGTATACGGATGGTTCGTGCCAGCTTGGGCTTGCTGCATTTAAATACACCTGCGCTGATGAGGCAGCCTGCCACCAGGGCCGGTATCTTGATGCGTTTCTTGCTGTTGGCCCAGTCTTCGGCAATCTTCCTGCCATGCTCTGAGGCCATCAGATTGTCAACAAACTGCTCTATCCACTGGGCGTTGTACTTTTGCTTGTTGCTTACCAATGCCAATACTTCTGTCTGGGTGAGGATGCTCTTGATAATCTTGGCGGGCGCAAAAGCGTTGAACGGCTCAGGCTGCAGACGGTACTTGTTGATAATCGTCTGCAGCCTGGGGTTCTGCGCCACCAGGTCGGCATTCACCATGTCGAGTGTCGCATCGAGTTCGAACATAGCCCTGGCGTCCTCGTACGAGAAAGCTTTTATGTGCTTCATTGCATACTTACCGAACTTTTGGCGATCTATCATGATGATGTCGCCCTCTTTAATCAAGTAGCGCTTAAGTTTTGCCAACTCTTTCTTAAGGTTATCGTCGAGCTTTTCTTCGCACGATATCCATTGGGTAATCTCGTCGTCGTTGATTTCATTAACCTCATAGTTGAATGCATCCTCGTCGTACTTCATAATGTCGCGCTTAAGCACATCAAATATCACCTGCAAACGCTTATGCTTTAGCATTTGGGGTGTCATGCAGCACAGGTCGCTTTTCCACTTGTTGTAGCTGTTAATGACTTCGGGGTCGGTTAGTAGCGGCTTTAATAGCTGATACAACTGCTGGTAGTCGATCTGTCCGCCCGAATTGTGAACCATCTCGGAGGTCTTAAGGATGGATAGCGATATGAGCATACTCTTTTGAAATAACTCCTGCATGTCGGATGGTACGAGGTCCATGACATGATTCACTGGGTTGATTGTTGCAGATAATGTATCGATTATCTGCCTGAATGATAAGCTGTTTCTGTTGTCCATAATTTTTATGAATATTATTTATTTTAGGTTTATTCGTCAATGTAGTGCAAAGATAATGGAAAAATTGCAATTACGCAAATTTTTCGGGAAATAAAAAATATTCAGTTATTCATTTATTCACATAGACGGGAATGCTTTTGCGTGAAAACGACTTGCCATTGCCTTAGTAGTATGTTAATACTATATTATATAATTATATTATAATATAATTATATAATATAAATATATATTTGAGAAAACTGAAAACCTTCCTGTACATGTGAATAAATGAATAGTGAATAAAACCAGCTCTCCGTCACGATCGACGAAACGTAACTTCTGACAGCCGAAAACGTAACTTCGGGGAGCCAGAAGTTACGTTTCTGTATTTTCGAGTATATATACTATAAGAACTTACAAAATCGCGTATAAAAACTTGCTAAAATGTTTGGCGGTTTCAGAATTTTTTTGTATCTTTGCAGAGTAAATCAGATATGAAACGCACACACGGGAAGCGGCTGCCCGATGTAGTCAGTCGCACTTAAGTCTAATTAATACACACACATTATGGCAAAAGTATTTTATCTGTTGAAGCAGAACAAGGTGAAGAACTCGAAGGTGAATGGCAAGTGGTTCGCCCATCAGAAGACTATCGAGACCTTGAACACCCGCAAGTTGGCGAACCACATTAGTGAGCACGGCTCTATCTACACCCCAGACGTGGTGTTTGGCGTGCTGGAGAAGTTCCGCAGCTGTCTGCTGGAGATGCTGCTTAATTCGAAGCGTGTGAAGATCGACGGTCTGGGTATCTTCTTCACCACCCTGGAGAATACCGAGGGCGGTGCCGAGAGCAAGGACAAGTTCCTGCCTCAGAAGAACCTGAAGGGATTGCACATCCGATTCCTGCCCGATTCGAGCACCGAGACCGACATCTCGAGTCGTGAGTTCATCAAGAAGGCTGAGTTTGTAAATGCCGAGACGTTTGCCGGCACTATGGACGACGAGAATCCTTCGTCGGGCTCAGGTAGCGGCAGCCAGAGTGGTAGCGGCAATACCGGTGGAAACACTGGTGGCGGCAATACCGGCGGCGGAGGAAGTCACGAGCCTATCGGAGACTAAGGGCTTGGGGCTTAGGCCCCAGCCCAACCTTAGAATGTAAAAATTGAAAAATGTAAGAATTATGAGTAAGAAGGAAACCTTAAAGTTTATCGTGCAGATCATAGCATCTGTGGCTACGGCCATTGTTACCGCACTGGGAGCGACCAGCTGCATGGGAGCATAACCACCGCCTGGCCAATTAAGTAAGCACCCTGCTTCATTTTACTGAGGCAGGGTGCTTTGGCTATAATTGGATTTATGTGTTTTCGACTACGCAGACGCGGCCGGATTGGCGCATCCAGGATTCGTGCTCTTTCAACTCCCTCTCGGAGCGGAGTACCCAGCAAAGGGGCGTGCGTATGGTGGCGGGTACCTTTGGCGGGGGCGCATAGCCATCGGTGTAGATAAGCGCACCATCGTATTCGGGATGCTTGGCCACAAAGTCGATAAAGGGCTGGAAAAGGGTGCCGCCGCGGCCGGTAACCTTGACGTTCTCGGAGGCTTTGACCAGGGTTTGCACTTCGCCCAGTTTCACGTCGAACTGCACCACATCAATCTGCTTGATGCCGTATTTGAAAAAACGGTTGATGGTGGAGTAGAAATTGCGCAGATCGGTCTTGGTGATGCTGCCACTGCAATCCACACCGATAAGCATGTGCGTGCAGAAATCGTAGCGACTGCCCATGGCATCGAATCCAAAGCGGCGGTTGGGGCGCATGCGTGTAAGCTTGCGCTTCTCGCTCAGGATGGAGGCGCGGAACCCAGCCAGTATCTTACGATAGTCGACACGTGCCTTGGTAGAGGCAATGATCTGGTCGACCAGATGGCCAGGCATCGATCCCCATGACTTGACATTGTTGATGACCTGGTCGACCTGGGCCGCCATCAGCTCGTCCTGCTGCCAGTTGGCTGCGAGATCGGAATCTGCGTCGGACTCTCCGGCCTGGCCTTGCTCACCCTTAGGCAGGAGCTGTTGTATGCTACGGGCATAAAACTCGTAGTGCTTCTGGGAGGGCAGCTCGAAGTCGACAGGCTTTACCATCTCGAAAAAATGGAGACGGTAGTTGTCGGTTATGACACAGTTGCTGCCTAATGCCCTGGCCGTGGTGCTGCAGCCGTCGGGCTGGCGGTCGTAGGGGTGCTTGAGCAGGATACGGATCACCTCTACACGGAGGCGCTCCTCGAGTTCCTTGTCGCTGGTGTGGAAACACAGCAAGGGGTTGAACTCGATAACGCCTCTGCCCACACGGGCGATGCACTTCATCTCGCGGTTCTCGACCACACGATGGGTGCAGAATGCTAAGAACAGCGGCTCGTCGCTGAGAAACCAGCGCTGGGCGATTCTGGCTATTCGTTCTTTCATAGTGCTTCTACATAATCGTTTAACGTGTTGTACACCTTGGGGGCATTGATTACCATAAATGAGGCGGCCCTGATGTAGGTGTCCTTCTCAAAGATGGTGGTAAAGTTGGCAAGTGCCTCGCTGTTATTGCTGAGAAAATCGATGTACTTACCGAGGTTCTCGGCCACGGTTTTCTTCTCGTTCTTCTTGAGTTCGGCATTTTCGAGGAAACGGAACACCGACTCGTTGAGGATGGCAAACTCGTGCAGCTGGTACTTCTCGACGGTCTTGATGGTCTTGTCGTACTTAAGCAGGAGGTCCTTGCCCGTGATGGCATTATGCTGCAGGGCACTCTGAATGAAGGCTGCTGCTGCGCCTACACCCACGATGCCGGCGATGATGCGCTTGTGGATGTCGGTGATGGTGTCTACCTTGTGAATCACGTCGGATACATGCTTCCAGGCGCGGCGATCGGCGGTCTTGTCGAGTCCCTTGTATTCTCGGTTGTTGCCGTCGAGCCAGGTGGGGTTGTCCTGAATGAAATCTACTACACGGTCGTCGAGATGCTCGCTCACAGCCCAGTTGAGCCATTCCTCGACGGTGGGCTTGAACTCGTAGATGTTGAAACGGCTTACGAGTGCTGGATCGAGGTCGGTGAGCAGGTATTCGTCGCCATCGTTAACGGCCGATATCACGTAGCTGCCTTTGGGCAGGGCCTTGCCTGCCAGCTTGCGATTCAGGGTGAGGTCCATCACCGTCTGGAGTATCTCTGGACGGGCGCGGTTCAACTCGTCGAGGAAGAGCACAATGGGCTTCCCGTCCTGTGGGAACCAGTAGGGTGGGGTGAAGTCGGTGCGCGAGGTAGCCTTGCCGTTGGCATCGATCTGCTCTACCTTCGAGGGTATGCCGATGATGTCGCCCGGGTCGGCCATCTGTCCGAGAAACAGGGTTACTACTTTCATGCCCTTGCTATTGAAATAGCTGGTGAGGATTTCGGACTTACCGATGCCGTGCTTGCCCACGAGCATGATGTTCTGGGTTGAGGGGGTGAGCTCTAAGGTTTGCTTGAGCTCGGAGATATTAATCATTACTGACATAGTACTACATTAAACATTAAACATTAAAGATTAAACATTAAAGATTATTTCTTGTGGTGGATGAAGAAGTTCTTGATGCTGCTTTTGCGATGAACGTCGAGGAGCAGTTTCAGACTCTCAATCTGCTGGGGGAGCTGCTTTTTGTACGATCCCCACCAGGCATAGATGTACACACCGAGGGTGGTGTTGGGAATATGCACCATGATTTTGGCACGGCGCTTCTGCTCTACGACAACATACTTGAGCTTAGGGTAGTCCTTCATGGCATCGGCGAATATGGCACGGATGCCGAGGAATGCCATATGATCGATCTTGAGCTTCTTGTAGGCTGTCTGCAATTCTACATCCCAATCGTTCATGTAATCGGCCAACCTCTGCTTCTGGCGTATCATCCACAGGGCGATATCCTCGGCGCGGTATGACTTGAGGAACATCACGGTGTGGTTCTTGTCGTTGATGGTAAGCTGCATGGACGAGTGTACCTTCTCGGCGTAGAGGGTGCAGGCAGGCGAGAGCTTGACTATCAGTCGCGGACTGGGGTACTTGCTACTTGCCAGCTCCAGCTTGATGTCGGAATCGCTGATGGTACCGTTGCCCATCAGGTGTATACGCACTTCGGCGGGCAAGGGTACTTTGGTGATGAACGGTTGCTCGGGGCCCAGGTCGTTCATCATGCGCATCTTGAGGTAGAGGTCAAGAGCATAGTCGTTGCTCCTGCCTTCCTCCACTAATTTGGCGATGCTGTTACTAATCTGTACTTTGGTGTATTGCATAACTTTATCAATAGTTTGTCGACCCTGGCAGGGAGAAGCCGGCGATGCGGTGGCGCGATTTGTTGTTGGCGAGTTGCTCGGCGCGGCAGTAGTCTTCCAGCTGCTCGAGTGTGGCGTACTGGCCCGAGAGGATGTAGTCGACCGTGCGCTTGCGGGCGATGTTCTCAATCTGTCCGCCTGAGAAGTCGAAGTGCGAGGCCAGCTGCTGGGCGTCGTGGTCGCTCAGGTCCTTCAGCATCGAGCGCCATATCTTGCTCTTCACGGTGGTGTCGGGCTTGTGGAACTCAACCTTGTAGAGGAATCGGCGCTCGAAGGCGCTGTCGAGGTTGCTGGTGAGGTTGGTGGTGGCGATGAGTATGCCGTCCAGGTCCTCAATCTCCTGAAGGATGATGTTCTGCATGGCGTTGTCCATCTTGTCGACAGAGTGCTCGATGTTCTCGGTGCGCTTGTTGATGAGCGCATCGGCCTCGTTGAAGAACAGGATGGGCTGTACCTCGCTGTTCTGGCATATCTCGCGGTAGCGGGCAAACACGGCCTTGATGTTCTTCTCGCTCTCGCCTACGAACTTATCGCGCATGCCGGCGATGTCTACCTGCATGAGGTTGCGACCCGTCTGACGGGCTATCTGCAGCACGGTCTCGGTCTTGCCGGTACCAGGGCCTCCGTAGAACAGACAGGCAAAGCCCTTGCGCATGCCCTGCTCCTCCAGACGCTGCTGGATGCTGGGGAAGTTGTCGATGCTGAGCAGACTGGTGAGTCGCTCAATCTGCTGCTGCTCGCTGTCGTTGAAGAACAGCTCCTTGGCCTTGATGCTATCGTGGCTCTTAAGCATGCGGTTGTAGCTGTTTTGATAGCGGCGGCACTTGCTGTGACTGGGCTTGTAGGCCGACAGCAGCTCCTGCTTGGCCTTGAGGGTTAGCTTGTACTGCTCGTTGTCGGCCATGCCGTCGCGGCACTTGTACTCGATGTAGCCGGCTTGTATGAGGGGGTGGATGCCCTCGCGCAGGTTCTGGCGCAGGAAGTTGCAATCAAAATCCTCGGGGTACAGGTCGCTAATGGTTTCCATGGTGAGGCCCTCGCCGTCGCTGCCCTCCCACTGGGCATAGTCGAACACAATCATGAGCAGCAGCGACTGCACGTGGATATCGTCGAAGCGCAGCACCTCGTGGCAGAGGGGCAGGTGAGGATTGGCCTTGCACAGCTCAACCATCCACTCCTCGTCGTCGCGGAACTCAGTGTGGCGGTCGTTCAGGCCCTTGGAGATATGGCTCTCGAGTTTGTCGACGAACTGCTGCTCGGTAAGTCCGTCGATCTTCTCGGGAACGAACACCTGATTATGGCGCAGGGCGGTGATAAGGCCGCGAGCCAGTGCGAAGCCTTCGAAGAAACCACCTATCTCGTGGGTGCCACGGCGTACGAACCAGCGCTTGCGCACCATCTCCTCGATTTCGTCGGTGTAGGTCATCATCTGCAGGCGCGAGCAGTTCAGGTAGTTGCCCATCTTCTTCCACGACAGGGGTTCGCCAGCCTCGATGAGCATGGCCAGTACTACTATCTGGATATCGTTGATGCCCAGCTCGCCGCGCAGGAAAGCCAGGGGATTCTTAATCGACTCCCAGAACTCATCGGTGAGTTCGGAGCCGCGTGCCTGGTCGAGCACACGGTTCATGGCGGTGATGATGGTCCAGGTGTCGGGCTCCTTGTACTCCTTCTCCTCATTATCAAACAAGGAGCGCTCGGGGCGCATGTCAAAATCAAGGTTTGTACTTCGCTTCTGAATTTTCAATCTTCTTGGTGGCATAATAGTAGTGTTTTAATGGGTTATTTCTGGTGGCAAATTTACCGTTTGGGCAGAAAGTAAGGGTTAAAGTTATATGTATAAATGAAAAAGAGCAACCGGTGAGGGTTGCTCTTGGGTTAGCGAAGCAGGTCGATGATCTGGAGCGGGGAGGTGATGCACTCATGGTCAGGGTCGGCGAGCATCAGCTCTTTTTCCTCATCTCTGGCGCCCCACAGACAGTGATAGGCCTTGATGCCGACCATGGATGCCAATTTAGCATCAATCATCTGATTACCGAAAGCTATGGTGTATTCAGGAGCAACGTTGAGCTGTTTCAGTGCATGGAGGAAGAGCGAAGGATCGCCCTCGGACTTTATGGTGCCGCCAATACGATTGACCTTGGGCTTGGGAAAAACATCTTTCAGAACAGGATACTTTTCTGCTTTGGCTTTGATTGCCACATTTTGCACCTGAACGTTGTTGCCCGACACGATGGCAGCTTGGATGTTGTTTGCTTTGAAGAACTCGAGTGCCTGCTCCCAACCATCGTAGAGCGGGCTCTGCCTGATTTTCTCAAGGTATAGGCTGCGGGCCTTGCTCCACTCTGGCGAGAACCTGCGCAGCCCCTTCCCCCGGACAGAGAAACGATCTGCAACAGTGGTGTCGAACAGAGTGCCATCAAAATCGATGAGCACCGTGGTAAACGAAGGAATAATAGTAGTTTGCTTTGTCATATGGTAATAGTATTATACGTGATTACGATTGCAAAGATTATGCCAAGACTCCAAAATAACCGCCATATTCATATGTATGAATAAAAACAGAGCAACCGGTTAGGGTTACTCTGTTTGGGTGTTAATGGACTTCTACTACAGGTTGAGGCGGACGACACAACCCATAACAGAGTAGTAGATAAGTGCATCTCTTACTGTGATTCCAGATGCGTGAAGTACATCGCGATAAGCCTTTAGCTGTGAGGCATACTTACCTGCATAATGCTCGTTCTTAGGGTCTGGATTCGTGATGGTTGCCCTGTCACCAGGGAAATTCTTGAAGTCAATCAGCACACACTCATTCTCGTTAAGATACCATAAGAGGTCAATCTCTCCATGCACTATCTGACCAGGTAGAGGTTGAATGAACGGAACCTCATGCTTGACAGACGAGGCTTTGCCATAAGTCTGCTCCAACCATGCGTAAAGATGCTCAATGGAATTGATAACTTCTTCGGGCTCAGATATGATTCCGTACATGTTGTTGCCATTGCGAATGTCAGTGGCCTTATCCACATTCTCTTCATGAGAAAGGGTAGGGTCGTAGACTGCAAAGATGTTATGGATGCAAGTACCAGCAGCCGCCTGATTGGTATCATCGGTATCGTAATTCTCGATGCGACATTTGAGATTATCAAGAATCTCAATATTTTCTTTTGCGAACTCAATCTGAGGCAGCTTGCTAGGAGAGATATATTTGGGCTCTCGTTCAGAAATGATCAACTCTGGGTAATCAAAATATTTATATTCTGTTGCCTTTGATTTGTCAGCTTCAGGAATATTGGTAATATCTTCTGGATTTCCATCTAGATTCTTCTCGCCCCACAAAACTCCCAAAGACTGATTCATGACACCCTCGGAGATGCCGGCATTTTTTATCCAGTAAGCAGTAGGAATAGACCTGTTGTTCCGGGCATTGCTACATCTTCCCAATGTTGTCAGATAATCGCGCGCACGTGTCATACCAACATAGAGAAGATGACGTAATTGGTTGGTTTCACGCTCTTTAATCGCCTTGTACGAAGAGAGTTGAATGACATTGTCCAAATAAAGCTGCGGTAATGTTGATTTGTATGTTATAGAACTCATAATCCTGGGAAGGTGTTGAATCACGTAATGATCGTTATCCTCCGAACGCATTTCTCGTACTCCCCAATAATTCCATAGTGCGAAATGGTCATCTTTCAATTTGTTATCAAAGAGAGAGTCCATAATCACATAATTCCATTCTAAGCCTTTGGATTTATGGTAGGTTAATACCTTAACTGCATTGATAGAATTATCTATTTTGTTTTCAACTTTAGCATAAGAGAGATAGCTGATAAAACCACCAACAGATGCTCCAATGCCCATCTGTTGACAATGGCTATCATATTGTCTTGCTAATGCTCTGACAGTACTGAGATTCTGTTGACGTATCTCTTTTTCGCCCCACTTGGCGACTAATTCTGGAAGTGAAAGACCATAGATGACGTTCTCAACCAAATCGGACACAGAGAAATCACGTCCGGCTTTTATAAAGGCTACCAGCTTCTCTATCAGTGGATTATCGTTCATCCATTCATCAGGTAATTGCTGGTCCTCAGGATTCTCTTTCTTTTCTCTTTCTATACTCTGATTATACAGATAATCCAATCGAGAATTCAGAATTTTAGTCGTTGAATCATCATTCAACAATCGAACCAATTCTGCCCTGACGTGCTTGTTAGAGGGTTCTATCATTAGCTGTAAGAGTGAAATAACTAAATGTATCTCAATCTGCTGAGAAATATCATCGTTGACGAATGATACGGGTATACCACGAGCGGCTAATGCCTTTGCATAGCTTTTACATTCGCTATTCTTTAAGCACAGTATGGCAATGTCGCCAGGTTCAATGTCTCTAATAGACTGAGCACCCTTTGGCTTTACCTTCAGATTACTATCCAAAAGTTGTTTTACACGATCAGCCGTTTTTTCGATGAATGTCTTGTTCTGATTCATGTTGCCAGAACAATTCCAATGAGCTAACGGCTCGGAAAGGCCTTCTTCATCTTGACGAGCAGGTTCCAACTCTACATTATTAATAATTCCATTGAAAGCCCTTGTGAAGCAGCCATTAACAAGGTTAACTAGTTTTCTGCGAGAACGATAAGATTTAGGGAGAGAATATAAGTTTAAACCATTCTTCTTTTTTTCTTTCTCGTCATCAAAAAGCTTAATTAAATCATTCACCAATGACACATCGGCTCCTCTAAAACCATAAATGCTCTGTTTGGGATCGCCCACCCAGTAACTATGTTCTATCAAATCGGAAAGTTTTTTGAAAATGCTCAACTGAATTGGACTGGAATCCTGGAACTCGTCGACCATCATCAACTTATAATCAGCCTTTATTTCTTCGCAGACATTCTTAGTATCTAACAACTTTAAGAACTTCTCCTCCATATCGTTGTAGTCGATGATGTGATGACGATCCTTAAAAGCCTTAAAACCATCATTCCAATTAGATGCGATGCGGAAAATGGTTTGAACCATAGTTGTCATCATTTTTTGAGGCGATTTCCAACTATCTGTAGACTTTGATGACAGAAGAACCGATTTGATATTTTTAACAAATTCCTGAAAATCGCCTTTCATTTTTTCGACAAAAGGTGTCAAGCGAGATTGAGCCCCTAGAAACGTTTTTCCGCTTATCTCCTTATATATGTTTAATAAAACATGATAGTTCGGTTTTTCTGAAAGGAACTCCTTGGCTTTTTTCTTTATATCTTCATTATATGATTCTATTTGCTCCGTTAGGATGTTTTGAAACTCTTTCAACAGTTTCTCATTGAGGTTCCCATTCTCATTAAAAATAGCATTAATCGTTTTTTTACTCATATCAATACAACCATTAAGATCAATATCGTAATGGTTGATTTTCTCAATAACGCTTAAGAGTTCGTCTTGCCAAAACAGAGGATAGTCAATGTCAAAATAGTTACAATATTCTGTAAAGAAAGCCAAATCAGTATCAGTAACATAATTACCTAATGACTGGCTGATATAAATCTGCATGTCATCTTCAGACATCACCTTCGCATCAGGAGAGATTCCAGCCAAATACCAATATTTCTGAATAAAACTCAAAGAGACGGAATGGACGTCGCCAATAGTTGCAGCGTCCATCTGATTGGCGATATCGGATAGTTGCTTCTTGGTATCATTGTCAGGTTCATTCTTTATTTTCTCATACAAGACTTCACGTGCCTTCTGACGAAATTCAGAAGCAGCAAGCTTGGTGAACGTGGTCAGAATAACTTCTGATGGCTTTATTCTTCCATCTTTCTTGCACAGTTCCTTAGCCAGGATTTTAGTCAGTTCGGTCGTTTTTCCAGAACCTGCTCCTGCGTTGATATATGTTACATTTTTCATAATAGTCTGCCTTTTAGAATTGAATGAGTTGTCTTGATTTCGCGATCATCGGCTTTGC
This sequence comes from Xylanibacter ruminicola 23, assembly GCF_000025925.1. Lineage (NCBI taxonomy): Bacteria > Pseudomonadati > Bacteroidota > Bacteroidia > Bacteroidales > Prevotellaceae > Xylanibacter > Xylanibacter ruminicola. The sequence goes on from NC_014033.1 coordinate 456,390, forward strand.
TATCTCCCCAGTTGGGAACTTTCTTAGCAAATGCCGGTTTATCAGTTTTGACGTATGGACATTTTTTGTCATTTTCTCTTTTATATTGTCCCTCGAGTGGGTAGAGCGGAAGTTTTCCTTTTGTGCCCTTGTTATAAGGAAGTTCTGCAATTGCACACAATTCACTGTCTTCCACTTTACCATTATTGAGCTCATTTCTGCGATAAATATATGAATTCTTAATCTCTTCAAACAATTTGCGATTTTCCGCATCATAATCAACCTCAACATTGACAACATGCTCTGACTCTGGGAAAACAGTCGTAAAGAGTTTGCACAATGGGAAAAGATAGTAAGCGGTACCAACAATCTTTGCATTCTTATCTTGCTTCTGATAATGAATGGTTGCTGCCTGACTATAGAATTCCAACTGCATAGCACGCTTCTCTTTGAGTTTCTTTTCGAATGAGCTGCTTTCTGACCACTTGAAATCGAAAATCACGTAATGTGACGGATTATTAGTCTCCTGAAGTACCATATCAGGTTTAGCTTCGAAGGAACCTATATCTTCAAATTGAACATTCATTTTTACCTCGCATTCAACGGGTTGCAAACCTAGTTGAGTAATGATGTCAACCAGAATCAATGCGCTCTCTTTCAACTTGTCGACAAACTGCTGTTGTTCCATTTTGTACTCTGGGAGTAATAAGATGGCACCTTTCTGACTGATGGCAATATTAATTCTGCTGTTTTTTTCCTCATCTGTCAGTTCCTTATACTTATTAGGCATCTCGGTTCCAAACTCTTTCACCAGGTTCTCTATGAAGAGATGAGCTACGTTACCCTTAGTTGTGTCGAGGTCATCCAACTGCCCCACAGATGGTTCTCTAAGTTTTAAGAGGTAGTCTGCAGTATAATCGAAAGGATGCTGTATCAAGGTGCTGATGCTGGAATAACTCTCAGTTTCGCGTTTGAGCGCCCTTAACTGTGTGCCATCAAGTTGATAGTTTGGGAGAATGTCGAGTTTTACAACTTCTCCTTTCTTTTCTTCTAAATGAGGCTTCTCATTCTGCACCACGATTCTTGCCCATTGCTCGTCAGTATATCTGGACTTAAACTCTGTCAGAAGTGGATGTTCTTCCTGCAACTCATTACCATCATATTCCCAACATACTAGAATAAGATTCTGACGTATGTTCTGGAGTGCATTAAGTTGTAATTGACGATAATGTGAATAAAACTCTGTCTTAGATGGTATGGACACCCCCTGCTCATTTAGTTTCTCAATCTCTTCATTATTCAGAAAATCGTAAGGATAAGTAGATAAGGAACTGCCTACACATCCAAGCCAGCAAACATTGTCGACAGAATCCGCTAATTGGGTTACAGACGAAATGAAATCAGGAGAGTCTTTTTCTGCCTTGAAGTGTGTAAACGATTGAGGCTGGTAGATGCCATCAATAGTCACCATCAGTTCCTCTGAAGTAACGGTCTTCTTGTCTTTTAGCGTTTGAACAAGTGACCGGCAGAAAGAGGACAGAACAATAAGTTGTGCCTTTCGTTCGTCACTAACATGTTTTGAGAAGATTTGTTTATCACACCAATGAGCTAAATCATTTGCATAGCTTTTGATTGCTTCTACAGGAATATGATCTGACTGAAATTCTTCCTTAACCATGCTGATGAACGAGAGACATTCTTCTCGTTCATCTTCATCTTTGTCGTTTGTGAAATCGTGGTTTTGTATAACTTCATCCCATTTTTCATTCACACCACCTTCATCTGCAAGTACTTTGGCCAACTGAAAGGCCACACCCTTTGCAGGATGTCCTGGAACTTGGAGATAGGACAAAAGGTTATAAACATTCAATGGACGTGCAAAGAGGGATAAACCTAATTTGAATAGTTGAAGTATCTGAGGGTTGCTATCTGATGATTTTGAATTCACTACAGGCTTGTTAAACGAGATAGCCATGTCATTAAGCATGCAATTATCATTGCTTACAGTAACATCAATGTCTTTAATGGCATCCGGTTGAGACAGATACCACTGATAGGCGATTGTTCGTGTCTTAAACTTATAAACCTTCAGATTGTATGCAGAATTAGTTGTGGTGGGTTGAACATATTCTACAAAACCTTGATTGTTTAGGTCATCAAGTGTATTACGAATAACCAAAGGTAACAATTCTGAAGACGCATGAACTTCTATCTTGTCGTTCTCGCTAAAAAGCCGATGATTCTTAACATATTCATGTACTTTTTTCCAACGATCAGCTTGAGACCTTGGTGTCGTTTCCTCTTCTAATGCTGCAAGGTTTTCCAGCTTTTTGGTAAATCGGTGTTCTTGAGGATTCCATCCTGCCATCAACAAATTGTCGCGCCAATTGAGTAGCTGACGGGTTACTCCAATCTCATCCATCGCAAAAGAATTAGCAAAGATCGTTTTCTTTATGCTCTCCTTTATGGCATCACGATGTGCTACCAAACGCTCTGGTTCAGATAGCTCCTGAACAGCAATGCCGGCTCGCAGTTCGAGTTCGGAAAGCAGTTCGGTGGAACCACATACTTTCAGCCCAAGGAGTTGGCCCTGGCGTTGTTGGAGGTTGATGTAGCTTGTAGAGTTAAACTCTGGTGAATAGATTATTTTCATATCTTAGGTTTTATTAGTTTCCTGCTGCAAATATAAGCATTTTATCTGTAAGATGCAATATTTTATATGTATGAATTATGTTTTTTATCATATTATATGTTAAGCTAATGTGTTTTTATCTGCTAATAAATATTAAATATTAGGTCACAAAACGGCAAAAATTTGGAAATTTGCCGATTTGTGACTATCTTTGCGTTGTCTTAAAGTTATTGTAATGATGGGAGTATACGACAGAATAATGAACCTTGCGTCGGGTATGCAACAGTTCTCTGTAGACAGTATGCCAACGGACTTGTTTCCTGATATCGAGAGAGCAAAACTCAGTTGGTATCTTGGCAAGCTATGCCGAATGGGTAAGTTGCGCAGAGTAGGCCGTGGTATCTACACAATACAATCTGCCAATACTTTTCTGGTAAAGGCTAATGCAAAGGTTCGTTCATTATACCGATCATTGTTACGCCAATATCCTTTTGCTGACTTTTGTATATATAGTGCCAATGTCATTACTCCGTTGTTGCACAACATGATGCCTAATAATACCATCTATGTTGAGACAAATCGAGATACAACTCAAAGCGTATTCGACATGCTGCAACCAAAGTACAAGGGACGTTTATTCCTGGCACCAACTAAGGAGATAGCAACAACATACATCGACTTTAGCAAAGAGAACATCATTGTGAAACCACTGGTGACAGAGGCTCCATTGACATGTGATGGTAAGGTGCCTGTTCCTACACTTGAGAAACTACTTGTTGATACAAGGGTAGATGCAGACTACTATTATCTGCATGGCATCGAGAATCAGGAGATGATGAGGACAGCCATAAGCCATTACGATGTTAACATAAACCGGCTTCTCAGGTATGCCGACCGCAGAAATGCAAAAGACTCCATACTGAAAGATTTAGAAACCATAAATAATGATACAGAAAGAATGCTTTAATAAGGAATGGATCGACAAGGTCTGTTCTTCACATAAGTTTAAACATCCCGAATTAGTAGAGAAGGTGATACGTGCCTTCTCATTATTAGAAATGCTTGTAAAAGAGGGCTGTCCGTTAACATTTAAAGGTGGAACCAGCCTTCTTCTTATTTTAGGTGGTGAAGCCCGCAGGCTTTCAATCGATATTGATGTGCTTTGCCCTCCAGGCACTGACATCGAGCAATATCTGCAAAACTGCGATAAATATGGATTTACGGATTGTAAAGTTATCCGTCGCGAGAACAGAAACGGCAATATCCCCAAGGGGCACTACAAGTCGTTCTTCGAGGTAGTTTATTCTGACCAGATAGAGGACTCTGTACTACTTGATGTACTCTACGAAGATTGCCACTACCATCAGATAGAAGACAAGGAACTTGCACATCCATTCATCAAAACTGATGGTGGCGAGACCATTATACGCGTACCTTCAGTAGCCGACATCTTAGGTGATAAGTTGACAGCGTTTGCACCCAATACATGTGGTGTGCCATATTATAAAGGTACACATAACTCTACTATTAACGTTGCTAAACAGCTACATGACGTTGGCAGACTGTTTGATGCTGTCGAAGATATAACAACAACTGCAGAGACATTCAAGTCGATAGCGATCGTCGAGTTATCATCTTATCGCGATAAGGGGGATGACCTCAGTATTGTTTATGATGACATCAGGAATACCGCACTTGCTTTGGCAACGAGAGGGAAGATAGATCCCAACAATGATTTTGAGTTGTTGAAAGAAGGTGTAGACAAACTGAAAAGCCATATCTACGTAGGTAGGTATACCTTAGATATGGCTATATGTGATGCAGCAAAAGCTGCATATTTGGCTACTGTCATCCAATATGGTTTGGACAGAATTGATAAATATTCTGGCAACGTTGCCGACGTGAAAGATATGACCATAAACCCTGTGATTAGCAAGGAAGTGGCCAAAATTCGTCGTGGTAATCCTGAGGCGTTTTACTATTGGAGTAAAATCAGTCAGATCCTCGTCAGTGCATAAGATGTTTAGTTGATGATGATGGTCTGGGTGGTGTAGTCGGAGTAGACGATGATCTGTACTCCCTTGTCGGTGGGGTTGCAAGGGCGGCCTGAGAGGTTGTATCGGGCTATTTCGTATGCTTCGCCACTGGATGAAGTATCGGCTGAACGTACAGCCGAAGGCTCGCTATCGCCAAAGTAGATGCCTGTGAGCGAAGTACATCCAGCGAAGGCATTATCGCCGATGTAGCTGACAGTCTCGGGCATGTAGATCTCGCGGAGGTAGGCTGCTCCCTCAAAGGCACCACGGGCAATACGTCGGCAGTAGGGGTGGACGTTATAGGTGTCGTTGCGACTGCCTGCGGGGTAGCGGACGAGGATCCAGTCTTTAGTGCCCTCGTAGCCTACGGCGTAGAGTACGCCGTCGATGGTCTTGTATTTGGCCTCGCTCATATAGACGCCATTGATATAACCAGAAGGGAACTTGTCGACCTTCTCAATCTCTTGTGCCTGAACGGCTGCACCCATCATCAGGGCAAGGAGTAGGAATAATACTTTCTTTTGCATAGTCTTGAGAATTGATGTGATTCTGATAACAAAGATAGAAATCAGAATCAGAAAGGTTTGCTAAAATTATATGTATAACAGATAAATTCTGTATGATACTTGTTCTTATGACGATATTTGTGGTTAAATTATATAAAAAGGTTGTAGTGTTATAACCATTTTGAAAACTTTTTGTATCTTTGCAGCATAAAAACGTACCGAACTATAAAAATGAGTATATGAAGTATCTGAATAGTATTTGGCCTCGCTCATATAGACGCCATTGATATAACCAGAAGGGAACTTGTCGACCTTCTCAATCTCTTGTGCCTGAACGGCTGCACCCATCATCAGGGCAAGGAGTAGGAATAATACTTTCTTTTGCATAGTCTTGAGAATTGATGTGATTCTGATAACAAAGATAGAAATCAGAATCAGAAAGGTTTGCTAAAATTATATGTATAACAGATAAATTCTGTATGATACTTGTTCTTATGACGATATTTGTGGTTAAATTATATAAAAAGGTTGTAGTGTTATAACCATTTTGAAAACTTTTTGTATCTTTGCAGCATAAAAACGTACCGAACTATAAAAATGAGTATATGAAGTATCTGAATATTAAGAAAGCTTTGGCAGCATGGCAGGCTCTGCAGCCGCTGTCAGAAAAAGACAGGGGTAGGCTTAGCCGTCGCTTTACTGTAGACTTCAACTACAATAGCAACCACATCGAGGGAAATACACTGACCTATGGGCAGACGGAGATTCTGCTTTTGTTTGGCAAAGTGATAGGGGAGGCAGATGTGAGAGACGTGCAAGAAATGGCAGCCAGCAATGTGGGGCTCAAGATGATGACTGAGGAAGCATCTGTGAAGGATATGCCACTAACTCAGAACTTCATTCGTACACTACATAAGACGTTGCTAAGGGAAAACTATACTGTATATCGTAATCTCCCTGGCGGTCAGCAGACGAGTTATATGATCCATGCTGGTCAGTATAAGACGCGCCCAAATAGCGTAATAACACGATATGGTGACCGATTCGAATATGCCTCGCCTGAGGAGACTCCAGGACTGATGGCAGATCTGGTAGATTGGTACAATGCTGCAGAGCAAGAAGGTAAGCTTTCGCCTTTGGAGCTGGCCGCTTTGTTTCATTATAGATACATTCGTATCCACCCATTTGAGGATGGAAACGGGCGTATAGCCAGACTGATGGTAAACTTTATTCTGACTCGCCATGACTATCCAATGATTGTGGTACGCAGTCGTAAAAAGAGTGAATATCTTGAAGCCCTCCATCAGGCGGATATGGAAGTTGGACCAGTGCCAAGTGATGGTGCACATGCTGACATTAAGGACATCAGACCTTTTATGAAGTATTTTAATGAACTGGTAGCGACGGAGGTGTATAATGATGTACTATTTGTGAGTGAGAAAGACGAAAATGTATGGTGGTATGATGGTGAACGCATTGCGTTCAGAACACCTAACTATACAAGGATCCTGAATGCAATGCGTACAGAGCCAACACTGACTTTGGCAGATATGAAAGAACTGACTGGCATCAGCGTGACTGCGATACAGAAACTCCTTGACCAGTTGATTCAAAAGAGATATGTAGAACGTGGCGAGAAGGACGGCAGTTGGAGAGTGTTTGTAACGCAATGAGGCGTTAACTAAGCATACCATTTGTTGAATATCTCGCGGAGTTCCTGGGGGAGTTTGTTGTAGCAGGCCAGGGCGACGTCTTCGGGGACGGGCATGGTGGCGGCGGCGATGTTGCCGGCTATGCAGGCCATGGTGTCGGTGTCGCCACCCAGGGAGATGGCACGGATGACGGCGTCCATGAACGATTCTGCTTCGAGGAAGCAGATGATGGATTCGGGCACGCTCTTGTCGCAGGCGGTCTCGAAAGCATAGTCAGGACGTATCTCGTCGGTGGTTCGATGGAGATTGTAGCCGAAGGTTTGTTCGATGTAAGAACGGATATCGTCTTTTGACGAGCCTGTGCGATTGAGATAGATGGCTGCTGCTACGGCCTGGGCACCACGGATTCCCCCAGGAGAGTTGTGGGTTACTTCGGCAGTGGTCTTGGCCAGGGCCAGACACTCGTCGAGCGAGTGGGCATACCAGGCTACAGGAGCCACACGCATGGCGCTACCATTGCTACCGGCCCCATAAGGTGCACGATCGGAAGACTTAACCCACTCCTGGAATTTCCTACCGAAGGAGTATGTCTGATAACGGTTGGCAAAGTGACGGAAGAGGTCGATGAGCGAGTCTTTGGAGTGCTCTGGATCGTCCATGAGCCACTTGGCGATGGCGAGCGAGAGAATGGTGTCGTCGGTATAGGTCATGCTCTTCAGTACTTTCATGTCTTTCTTGCCGGCGAGCTTCTTTACTTTCTGCTTGTCTTTCTCGAGTTCGTATTTAGAGCCGAACACTTCGCCACAGATGCCACCGATGAGGCCGGTATGTGGGAGGTGTTCCGGGGCAGAACGTTCCACACGTTCGACGGTGATGCGACCATCGGCAGTCTGGGTGAAACGGAGGTATCCGCCCAGCCAGTTGATGTAGGCGCTATTGAGCAGACTGACATCGGCAGGCTCGCCATGCAGCCACTTGAGCCACTCGGCGTACCACTTGGCACCATCGCGGTCGAGCTCCTGTTTGCGATAATGAGGTGTGGCATAGCGATGTGTGAGGAAGTCGCTGATGATGTGGTTGGGATTGTTGAGGTAGCCGTTCTCGGGGGCGATAATCTTGGCTTGTTCTTTGGCGGCTTCAGGACTATCATCGAACTGGGCCATCAGTGCGGCAGCGTCGATACTACCAAAGCGTACACCAAGCACGTCGATGCCACTGCAGATGGTATTGAGGCTGAAACGATTGGTATAGGTGGGTGTTCCAGCACTGAGTGAGAGTGGACCATAAAGTGCGAAATCGTCCTGGAAACGTACGTGGTCACGGAAGACGCGTTTGTCGATTCCGCCCAGGTTGTTGGGATCGTTAGGATTGGAGTGACGGTATTTCTCGCCAAAGTCGCTGGTGAATATGCTCATTTTGTAGAGCAGGTCGATGCTACCTAGAGGTGTATCGATGTCGGTACGGATGATAACAACCGGCAGACGGCCTGGCAGGCGATTTAGCAGATTGCGACATACCGACTCCTCGCGTGGAGTAACCAACAGCACAAGAGCGCAGTCGGTCTGTGGATGATTGGGGCTGCTGATGAAATTGGAAAGTGCGAGGAATCGTCCGTGGCATTCGTCGCGGTAGTCGGAGATAACGCATGAGGCCAGTCCGGCTTCGGTCATGTTGCTCTCCATCTTGTGGGCTACAGGTTCGCCATACGAGCCGAACAGCACGGTGAATTGTGATATCTGGCTAAGATCGGGTGGGGCAATGGTTTCATCCGCGCAGCGGTAAACGTAATTATCGGCAGAATCGGTAGATAGTGCCAGCTTGTGCGAGAAATCGTCATCGCCAGTGAAGGCCTTGTATAATAAGGCGAAGTAGGCAAAGGTGCCGTTGACGCTGATGAATCCTTTGTCGCGTTCGAAGTGGTGGCGGATAACACTATTGGGATTGGATTGCAGCATGCGTTTTATGATGGCATTCTCATCGCGAGACATGGTGAGCGCGCAGCTATGTTCCGGGTTTACGCGGATCATGCGGTTGGCGATGTACACGGCATCCTGATTCTTCAGCGAGGTGCTGACGAGCAGGAGTTTTGAGTTACGCAAGGTCTGGTCGGAGAGTGAGTTGGCAAGGTACGGTGTTACAACACGTCCCAGACCGCAGTTAGCGCCGTAGAGAAGTGCGGCATACGAGGCTGATGAATGGGCACCACCATGCCCCATGGCGATAAGAGGGCGTTCTGGATTACTGAACAGGAACTGGCGCAGAGGTTCTGCATCGGCACGTTCGGCTTGTTCCAGATACGCGCGAGTGTTGGTGAGCAACGTACTCATGAGCGCTTTGCCGCCACGAGTCTTTGGTTGGAGTAGGTTTGTTTGTTTTGTTGTCATTCTGCTATGTGATTTGTGTTTCGCGGTTCAAATATCGGGAAAACAAATCACGATAGCCTAAAAAATATACGTATAAGAAAATTATTCAATTATTCATTTATTCACATGTACAGGAAGGTGCTGGAGGAACGCGAAGGCGTCGGCGGGGAGATGGTACTCCAACTTGCCGTTGTCGCGAAGTTCCATCAGGAGTCGGCCTAAGAGGTTGGGACCAACGTATTCGTTGCCTACAAGGTTGGTGCCCCAGGAGTCGGCATCAGCTTTCTTCTTTTCGTTGCGTTTGGTTTCGTCCTCGACAATGAACAGGCCTTTGCTTCGCTCCAGTTCTTTGCGGAATGCTTCACACTGCTCATATTTCGTCTGGAGACAGAACCGCATGGCATCGACTACCATTGCCCCCCAGTCGTTACGTAACCACTCGGGATGGGATTTGTAGATAGGCTTCATGTGCATTTTTATCGCCATACCTCGCTTTGCTGCATACTCGCTTTTGATTCCTTCTTCGCCGTTGGCATTGAACTTCATCAGATGAAAGAGACGTTCGGTACAGTCGATGGTCACGCCTTCAACGATGATTGGGGCATAAAAGAAATTGCCAAAGATTCCCCATTCTTCAGTAGTCTTGCGGATGCAGGCACACTTATCAGCAGGGTAGTGCTGAATATCACTGTATTGGGGATAGTATTGTTTGATTTGATTGTGCAGGCTCATATGCGTGATTATTTAATGCTGTCTAATGGAACCTCTTTCTCGGAGCCAGGAATCAGTTGGAAATGCTTGGGGTCAAGTTCAACCTTGTCGATACGGACGATACGGATCTTGTCGATGTTGAGAACGACACGGTTGGTGAGCCCGTCGGGCTTACTCTGGGCCTGGGGCCAGGCGAAATATTCTAAACCAATCTCGCTAAAGAATCGGGCTGCAGCTTTCTCGGCATCGATATCGGCCTTGTCGGTGAGCTGTTTTACGGTGCCAGTCTTGCCTGTAAGACGGTTGCCAACATATTTGCGGAAGAGTTTTCCTACTTTACGTGCTTCGTCGGGCACCTGTTCGCCAAGCGCCTTCTCGGTGCGTTCGATGATGGACGGGTGGACAGGACGGACAGAGAACAGGTGGTTATCATCTGTCATATCGGGTATCTCAAGGGTATACACGTAATAGTTCTTATTTTCAGGGCGCTTCTTGTTATAGGCATAGTGAGCTGCCGAGGTGTAAGCCTCGGTAACGTAGGTGCCAAAACCGAACTTAGCCTTGCCGTCGCCTTCGAGGGCGTGGGAGATGTCGAAATGATCGAAAAGCACTGATGTGCCATGGTAAAATGTCTGCATATGAAATCGTTATAGGTTATTATCTGATTGCAAAGATATACAATATTTGTTAACCAGCCAAACATTTATAGGTATAATTAGAGATAATAATGGCATGATTTTTGTATCTTTGTCGCTGTAATCTTATTAACTCTAAGTATGAATAATGACATTTTGACTTTGGTAAACTCTCTGAGAGAGGGTACTGCAGGGAAGACCTGCATGGGAACTGGTAACTACTCGTTCGACATTATCACGCGTCGTGAGTACCCTGAAGGATTTGTTCCTGGCAAGCGCAACAAGTTCGAGGAGAGAATCCTGACTATGGAGATTGGTAACACTTGTGGCAATGTGATGACCATGTTGCCTTACCTGGGTGTGAAGACCTACCCTGTGGCCAAACTGGATATGTCGCCTCAGGGCTACCGGATGAAACGCGACATGAAGGCCTATGGGGCTGATGTAAGATTCGTGAGCAACACACGCACGGGCGGTACTACTATCCTGAGATGTATGCACAAACTGGACGACCAGGGACAACCTGCGCTGAGTCATAAGGGTTCTACGGGTGGTAAGCCATGGACTGGCATGTCGGCACGCCCTTGCAGAAAGTACCTCTCGTCGAAGGGCGGTGAGGTAGAGGCACTCGTGGCATCGCTGGACTTCACCCCAGATGTGTTCTTCTTCGACATCGCGCAGGCTGGCCACAGAATACTGGCTGAGCAGTTGCGCGAGAAGGGTACTATGGTGTACTTTGAGGGTGACTCGGATGGTCACAAGCTGAAGGACGATAAGGCCAGAAAGGCAGCCAAGAGGGCTTTTCTGCGCTGTGTTGAGGCCAGCGATGTGGTGAAAATGTCGGCAGAGCTGGTTCAAGACCTGTCGTTCGCTGATGACTACCCCGACAAGCTCTTCATCCAGACTATGGGTGCTGAGGGCCTCCAGTTTAAGTTGGGTGGTGGTAAGTGGATCAAGCTGGATCCCATCATGAACCCTGACTATCAGGACTATGAGGGTGCAGGCGACTGGACCTCGTCGACCTTGATTGCTGCACTCTGCAGCAAGGGACTGCTGAAGGTGAAGGATATGACGGAGCAGACGGTGAAGGAGGTGCTGATGATGGCTCAGAAGATAGCTTCGTACAGTGTGGGATTCGTGGGCAGTAAAGGTATGATTCATGCGGATGAGACCTTCAAGCTGCTGGATGACACACTGGAGATGCCTCACTACACCAAGAAGCTGATGTATCTGCATGGTTCAGCCTCGGCTGGCTATAGTCGTACGTCGATGGGTATTCTGCAGTATCTGCCTAAGGATTGGCAGCTGCTGACACCCGACTGTCCGGTGGATGCGGAGGAGTGCCTGAAGATGCTGAAGGACCTGTGTGAGAAGGAGAAACCTGACCTGATTATAGGTAGTAGTCAGGGTGGCTACTATGCCCAGATGCTCAGAGGCTATAAGCGCATCTGTGTGAATCCTGCCCTCGACATGTCGAACGATGCCGATGTGAAGGTGGGTAGCCATCAGTTCGTGGTGAACCGCGAGGATGGGGTGCAGAAGTATGTGATTACGCCTGAGATTCAGGATGGCTATCGCCGTCTGGAGGCGCGCCAGTTCGAGGGCATCACCGATGCCGACCGCGAGTTGTGCTACGGTCTGTTTGGTGATAAGGATACCGACTACGGGCATTGCAAACCTGTGTTTGCTGAGCACTACAACCATATCTATACCTTCCCCGGAGGGCATAAGATGGAGTATGATGAGATAGAGAAGTACCTGATGCCGCTGGTTAAGAAACTAGTATAACAGCCTATGATAGAAGTAATTAAGAGTCCTACCCCTGTGGTAGAGAAGAAGCAATGGACCGCCTTTCTGGCTGGTCCGATGACTGGTGCACCATCTTGGCAGGCTCAGGCCCCCAAGGTGGCTGCCCAAGTGGGTATTGAGAACCTGACACTACTGAATCCCCGAAAGACAGATCGGTTTGTGACAGGTACTTATCAGGTGAACTGGGAGACGTTCGGACTGCGTATGTGCGACGTGATACTGTTCTGGATTCCGCCTCAGGCCAGAGCGATGAAGCCATGGCGATACTATGCCATCACCACGCGACTGGAGATGGCTGAGAACCTGGCGCGTGGGCATAAGGTGATTATCGGTATCGACCCAGAGTTCAAGAATGAGAATGGCGATGATATGGCTGGTATTCACCACTTGCGACGCATGGCTAAGTATTACGGTGTGAAAGAGATACACACGTCGCTGGAGGGATGTATGAAGGAGCTGAAGGCGTGGATGGAAAAGCCCCGTGTTGTTACGGAGCATCATATACCTGGACCGGCTTTCGGACCAATGGCAAAAATGAGCAGGATGGTGCAACCCGATACCTGCCGCAACGAAACGCTGATGGAACAATGGAACCAGCGGGTGATGCCTGACGATACGGTATATGTGGAAGGGGATTTCGGGGCGGAAGAATGGAAGCCATTCCTGAATGGTAACATAAAAATGAAGTAGGCCCGTAAGAGCCTACTTCATTTTTTTAGGTTTATCCTGCGTGGCGCAGGAGGATGTACGACATGTTACTCTTGCGGATCTTGTCGAGTCCGCGTTCACGTATCTGGCGTACTCGTTCGCGACTGAGTCCCATCGAACTGCCGATATCGTCGAGACCACGTTCGGGGCAGCCTATGCCGAAACTCTGTACAACAATCGCGCGCTCGCGTTCGCTCAGGACGGCACCCAATACCAGCATCACATCGCTACACATCGACTCGTAGTCGACTTTGCGGTCGGAGGCATATTCGGCAGTAGAGGCGATGGAATCTGCCATAGTTGTGGTATCGTCGTCGGAGATAGGCGCATCGATACTGGCAACATGAGCCTCGCTCTGAATGGCTTTCTCAATCTTTTCGATCTCGAGCGAGATAATCTCGCTGAGCTCCTCGGCCGACGGGTTGCGCTGATTCTTAAGCATGAATGCATTGGTGGCATTCTTGATCTTGTTGCTGATAGCAATCTGGCTTTGGGGACGGCGCACCATACCGCTATAATCGGCGATGGCTTGAAGGATACTCTGACGGATCCACCAGATGGCATAGGAGATGAACTTGAATCCGCGGGTCTCGTCGAACTTGTCGGCGGCAGTGATGAGGCCCACATTGCCTTCGCTGATAAGGTCGATAAGGGGAATGCCCTGATGCTGGTACTGTTTGGCTACGGATACAACGAAGCGTAGGTTGGCATTTACCAACTTCTCCTTGGCTTTGGCGCCCGTCCGGCCTCCCTTGCGGATGGTCTGGGCCAGTTCTACCTCTTGTTCGGGTGTGATCATGGGGATACGGCTGATGTCGGTGAGGTACTTGTTGAGTGATTCCTCGGTGCGTGTAGTAATACTCTTGCTAATCTTTATTTGTCTCATATGTATAAGTAATTTGGATGTTTGTGATAAATATAGTATATTTGCCACAGATATTTAATAAAAGTAATACGTATGAGTAAGTTGATATACAAAAACATCTATGATGAAGACGGCGCTATCATCTCGGATGATGGCAGAATACTGCTGAAGGCACCAGATGTGCCGCATTATCGCATCAGAGAAGGTGTGGAGGAAATAGATGAGAAAGCCTTTAAGGGTTGCAAACAGCTGAAAGAGGTGGACGTGCCATTTACGATTGAGACGTGGGAAGGTCGCCTGTCGAATGATGACTGTATGCGTTATGCCCCAAAGGGACTGAAACTGAAATGCTGGAGGTGGCCTTATCCAGAGAACTGCATCCGCAGCGAAGAACTGGAGAAGGAGATTGAAGAAGGCTGGGTAGACGACTTCGGTGCTGTATACAGCAAGGACAAAAAGCGCCTGCTGAAGAGTGCCAACATCAGGAACTATAAGGTAAGGGAGGGTACGGAGAGTATTGACCGTCTGGCTTTTCTGTATTGCGATAAGTTGCAGTGTATCTATTTCCCGGTATCGTGTAAAGAGGAAGAATTTGATGCCGTGCTGGGTGGTGACATCGGCGCTATCTGTTTCTGGGACAGACCTTATCTGCCTGACGACATGAACGACGATGAGTTTTGGTATGAGGAAGACGATGTGTATGTAGATGAATATAATGTGGTGTATACCAAAGACCGCAAACGACTGCTATATGCCAGGATGGGGTTCGACCAAAACGAATATGTGATTCCCGACGGAACGGTGACGATATGCTCGTGTGCCTTTGGTGTTTGTGAGCATTTTGTGCATGTCTCGGCACCCTCTAGTCTACGTGTGATAGGCGACGGCATCTTTGCTCGCGGTGGCGGAAGGATTGTTATCAGAAAATAAAAAAACACCCTGCTTCATGTTACTGAGGCAGGGTGTTTTGCTATTTAGAGGGCCGCGGCCTGATACTAGTACTGACGCAGGGCGGCAATCAACTCGCTGTTTTCGGTCTTGGTGCCGATGGTGATGCGCAGGCAGTTCTGACAGAGCTGCACGCGGTTGCGGTTGCGAACAATGATGCCCTGATCCACCAGATAGTTGTAGATACCGGTGGCATCGGTCATCTTGGCCAGGAAGAAGTTGGCATCCGTAGGATAAATTTTCTCGCAGATAGGGAGTATGCTGAAGGCCTGCATCACGCGGCCGCGCTCCTCCTTCAGAATCTTTACCCAACCATCTACTTCGAATGGGTCCTGCAATGCCTTGAGTGCCTGCTGCTGGGTGAGCAGGTTGACATTGTAGGGATACTTCACCTTATTAAAAATGTCGATGATGCCTTCTGATGCGAAAGCCATGCCCAGACGGATAGCGGCACAGCCCCATGCCTTCGACATGGTGTTGAGCACAATCAGGTTGGGGCGCGACCATTGACCATTAACCATTGCCCATTGACGGAACGACGTCTGCGATGAGAAATCGCTGTAAGCTTCATCGACAATCACCAGACCGTCGAAATTCTCAATCACCTTAACCACCTCTTCGGGTTTCAGACAGTTGCCTGTGGGGTTGTTAGGGGTGCACAGCCAGATAATCTTGGTATGGGCATCGGTGGCTGCCAACAGTGCGTCGGCAGTTACCTGGAAATGCTCGTCGAGCAATACGGTACGATACTCTACGTTGTTGATATCGGCGCACACCTTATACATACCATAGGTGGGCTCGATGGCCACCACATTATCCACGCCTGGCTCGCAGAAACAGCGATAGGGCAGGTCGATGGCCTCGTCGCTACCGTTGCCCAGAAAGATGCACTGGGCAGGCACGCCTTTTACCTTGGCGATGGCCTCCTTGAGCTCCAGCTGCAGTGGGTCGGGGTAGCGGTTGTAAGGCGCGTTGTATGGATTCTCGTTGGCATCGAGAAACACGCGTGCCTCGCGGCCAGCGTACTCATTCCTCGCAGAACTATATGGAGCTAAGTTCCATATATTTCTTCTCGTCAATCGTTCTAGATTAAACTTCTCTTTCATACAAATACTGAAATTTAATGTTTAATCTTTAATGTTTAATGTACGCATGCGTACGCGCATAGCGTTAGCGTGTGCCTCCAGCTGTTCGGCTTCGGCCATGAGTTCTACGGCGCGACCGATGCTGCGGATACCGTCCTCGGTAAGATGCTGGAAGGTAATCTTACGGCAGTAGCTGTCGAGGTTTACACCGCTGTAGGCAGTGGCATAACCGTGGGTGGGCAGGGTGTGATTGGTGCCGCTGGCATAGTCGCCTGCACTCTCACAGGCATACTCGCCCAGGAACACGCTACCTGCATTTACTACCTTATTGGCCACCTTGGCATAATCCTTTACCTGCAGAATGAGGTGCTCGGGAGCATAGGCATTCGAGAGGTCGATGGCCTCCTGAAGACTGCTTACCAGTACTAGACGGCTGTTGTCGAGTGCCTTGGCTGCCATCTCCTTACGGGGCAGCAAATCCAGCTGACGGTTAACCTCGGCCTGTACGTCGAGGATGACCTGCTCGGAGGTGGTGATGAGGAATACCTGCGAGTCGATACCATGCTCGGCCTGCGACAGCAAGTCGGCAGCTACAAACTCGATGTTGGCATGCTTATCGGCGATGACACATACCTCGGAAGGACCAGCGGGCATGTCGATAGCTACGTCGTGCAGACTAACCTGCTGCTTGGCGGCCATGACATACTGGTTGCCGGGACCGAAGATTTTATATACCTTGGGTACGCTCTGGGTACCATAGGCCATAGCGCCGATGGCCTGTACGCCACCTGCCTTGAATATCTTGCTTACACCTGCAATGCGGGCTGCCACCAGAATGGCGGGGTTTACCTTACCATCGCGACCTGGAGGGGTGCAGAGCACAATCTCCTCGCATCCTGCAATCTTAGCTGGTGTGGCCAGCATGAGTACGGTAGAGAAGAGTGGGGCGGTGCCGCCGGGAATGTAGAGTCCAACCTTCTGGATGGCTACACTCTTCTGCCAGCAAACCACGCCGGGCTGCGTCTCGATCTTCTTGCCCTTGAACTGCTGCGACTCGTGGAAGGTCTTGATATTGTAGTGGGCCACCTGGATGGCTGCTTTCAAATCGGCACTTACCAGCGCTTCGGCTTCGTTCATCTCCTCTTCGGATACAGCCAGTGTGGGCAGATCAACATGGTCGAACTTAAGCTCGTAGCCCTTTACGGCATCATCGCCGCGCTTCTTTACGTCGGCCAATACCGATGCTACGGTGTCGTTGAGCTGCGAAACATCCAAGTGCGGACGCTCTACAATCTTTGCCCACTCGCTTCTTTCGGGATTTCGAATTATTATCATAAAATCATCTTTTCAATGGGGGTAACCAGGATGCCCTGGGCGCCCATTTCCTTGAGTTTGCCAATAATCTCCCAGAACTGCTTCTGGTCGAGTACGGTGTGAACCGAGCACCACTCCTCATCGGCCAGAGGGATGATGGTGGGGCTCTTCAGGCCTGGCAGCACATTGATAATCTCCTGCAGGCGGGCCTTGGGGGCGTTCATACGTACATACTTCTTGTCCTCGGCATCCTTTACGGCCTTAAAGCGGAACAGCATCTGCTCGAGGATGGCTTTCTTTTCGTCGCTCATCTGCTTGTTGCCAATCAGCAGAGCCTCACTCTGCATTACAATCTCAACTTCGCGCAGATTATTGCTCACCAGGGTAGAGCCTGATGAAACGATATCAAAGATAGCATCGGCCAGACCAATGCCCGGGCTGATTTCTACGCTACCTGTGATGACATGGATTTCGGCATGGATATGATGCTGCTCAAGGAAATGTCGAAGGATTCCGGGGTAGCTGGTGGCAATCTTCTTGCCGTTGAACCACTCTACTCCCTTGTAGTCGATCTCTTTGGGAATGGCCAGCGAGAGGCGGCATTTTGAGAAGCCGAGACGTGAGATGATATCAGCATCTTCGCCACGCTCAACAAACTCGTTTTCGCCCACTACACCGATGTCAGCCACTCCACTGGCTACACTCTGTGGGATGTCATCATCGCGGAGGTAAAGAACCTCCAGCGGAAAGTTGGACGACTGCACCAGCAAGGTGCGTTTTGAGGCACTAACCTTGATGTCAGCCTCTGACAACAGGTTCATGGTGTCCTCAAACAGACGTCCTTTTGATTGTACTGCAATTCTTAACATATCGTTAAATCTAAAAAATATCGGGTGCAAAATTACAAATTTTTCGCGAAATAAGTGTCATTACTGACCAAAAAGTAGTACCTTTGCACCGTTTTTACTAACAAAATGGTGCAGATTGATGCGAAAATGGTATAAATATGTCGGTTTTGGGGCGGTTTTGCTATCGCTGGTGTCGTGTTTCGAAAAGAAGCACGAACCCATTGTGGCACCCTGGGGCGTGATAGATGATACCGTTTCGGTATCCGACGAGTTTGATCTGCATGATATCCAGACGAGTGGCGAGCTGATTATGGCCACGGTGAGCGGTCCGCATACCTACTACGAGTATCATGGTAAGAGTCTGGGCACGCAGTTCCTGATTTGTCAGCGTTTTGCCGATTCGCTGGGTGTGCGCCTGCGTGTAGAGGTGTGCCGCGACAGTATGGAGTTAGTAAAACGTTTTGCCGATGGCGAGGTGGACATTGTGGCCTGGCCTACACCGGGACATATCAGTGCCGATACGGCTAAGAACGACCTGGCTAAGGAGCTGCAGGGCTGGTATCGGCCGGAGCTGATAGCGGCTGTGCAGAAGGAGGAGAACGACCTGCTGACGGTGCGTAAGGTGCATCGCCGCATTTTCTCGCCCATGCTGGATGCCAAGGGCGGCATTATCTCGCATTACGACGGTTATTTTATGACGTATGCCCGCGACATACGCTGGGACTGGCGACTGCTGGCTGCCCAGTGTTATCAGGAGTCGACTTTCGACCCGCGTGCCGTATCTTTTGTGGGTGCTAAGGGACTGATGCAGATTATGCCTGGCACAGCCGACCATCTGGGTGTGCCACGCAGTCAGTTGTACGAGCCTGAGACGAACATACGTGCGGCGGTGAAATATATCGGACAGCTGCAGAACACGTTCTCGGATGTGCGCGATCAGTATGAGCGAACCAATTTTGTGCTGGCCAGTTATAATGGTGGTGCGCACCATATTCGTGATGCGATGAACCTGGCTAAGCGCGACGGCAGGAACCCACACCGCTGGAGCGAGGTGGCGCCTTATGTGCTGAAGCTGAGTCAGCCCCGCTATTATAACGACCCCATCGTAAAATATGGTTATATGCGTGGTTCGGAGACGGTGGATTACGTGCAGCGAATCCGTCAGCGCCATGCGGGCTATCAGGGTGTGAAATCGCCTCACATGGGATTCCACGGAGTAGGCAAGCCCCGCAAAGCCGAACAACGAAAAACAAAATATGATATTAAAAATTAGGCACGGATTACGCTGCTTAACACTGATTTTATTTTTGGCACGGATTAACACGGCTTTAATAAATTAAAGACACGGCTCTAGTTGCAATGCTAAAGCCGTGTCTTTTTTATAAAAAAAAGCCGTGTTAATCCGTGCCTAAAAAATATTATTTCTGTACGGGGATCTTATCTACGCGCTTCTGGTGGCGGCCACCTTCGAAGGTTGCGGTGAAGAACTCGTCCATAATCTTGCGAGCCATGTTATTGTCGATGAAACGGCCTGGCATTACCAGTACGTTGGCATCGTTGTGCTGACGGATGAGATGTGCAATCTCGGGAATCCAGCACAATCCGGCGCGCACCTGCTGGTGCTTGTTCAGGGTGATTGAGATACCCTCGCCACTGCCACAGATGGCAATACCGGGATAAACCTCGCCACTCTCGATACCCTCGGCCAGTGCGTGTCCAAAATCGGGATAGTCTACACTGGCATCGCTCCATGTACCATAGTCCTTAACGGGGTAACCCTTCTCCTCCAGGTACTGGAGCACAAACTGCTTTAAAGCGAAGCCTGCGTGATCGCAAGCAACTCCAACTGTCTTTACTTCCATAGTCTTAAAATTTAAGGCACGAATTACACGAATTTCACGAATTTTACTAGCAATGAGTAAAATAATTCGTGTTAATTCGCGAAATTCGTGCCAGATTATTAATTAAGCAAGCAATTTCTTAACCTGCTTGTAAACATTCTCGCCGGTGAAGCCGAGCTTCTCGTCGAGCACCTTGTAAGGAGCTGAGAAACCGAAGCTCTCCAGACCCCATACGGTACCGTCGGCACCTACCAGACCCTCGAGGTTAACGGGCAGACCAGCGGTGAGACCGAACTTCTTAACACCTGCGGGCAGTACGCTCTGCTGATACTCCTTGCTCTGGCTGCGGAACAATCCCTCAGAAGGAACGCTAACCACGCGAACCTTAACGCCATCCTCGCGGAGCAGCTTAGCACCAGCCTCGAGGGTAGAAACCTCGGAACCTGAAGCCAACAGGATTACATCGAACTTCTCATCGCTACCAGCTACAACGTAAGCACCCTTAGTGGCCTGGCTGTAGTCGTTGCCCTCAGGCAGCATGTCGATATTCTGACGAGAGAAGATAAGAGCTGTAGGAGTATCAACATTCTCCATAGCCATGCGCCAGCAAACGGTGGTCTCCTCGGCATCGGCAGGACGAACTACCAATACAGAGTTCTTACCGTGGTGGTTCTTCAGCTTCTCCATCAGACGGATCTGTGCCTCCTGCTCTACAGGCTCGTGGGTAGGACCATCCTCACCTACACGGAAGGCATCGTGAGTCCAGATGAACTTAACAGGCAGCTCCATCAGGGCAGCCATACGTACGGCGGGCTTCATGTAATCAGAGAATACAAAGAAGGTACCGCAAGCGGGGATAACACCACCGTGCAGAGCCATACCAATGCAGCAGCAAGCCATGGTGAGCTCGGCTACACCAGCCTCGAAGAAGGCACCGCTGAAGTCGCCACGAACCAGGTCGTGAGTCTTCTTCAAGAAACCGTCGGTCTTATCTGAGTTGCTCAGGTCGGCTGATGCACAAATCATGTTGGGAACCTGCTCAGCGAGAGCTGACAGTACAGTAGCGCTGGCACCACGTGTAGCAGCACCTGCCTTCTGCTCAACCTTGCTCCAGTCGATAACAGGAGCCTTGCCGCTGAACCACTCCTCGAGCTGCTTGGCCTGCTCGGGGTGACCCTTAGCCCACTCAGCCTTCTCGGCATAGCGCTCAGCTACAATCTTCTTCAGCTCCTCGGCACGCTTTGCGTACATCTCCTGAACCTCGGGGAAGATCTGGAATGGGTTCTCGGGATCGGCACCCAGGTTCTTCATGGTGTTGATGTAAGCATCGCCACCGAGAGGAGCACCGTGAGTAGCGCAGTTGCTCTCGTATGAGCTGTTGTCGGCCTTACGGGCACCCTTACCCATTACACAGTGACCGATGATGAGTGATGGGCGGTCCTTCTCGGCCTGAGCCTTCTTGATGGCCTCGCGAATCTGGTCAACATCGTTACCGTTAATCTTCTGTACAAACCAGCCCCATGCCTCGTACTTCTTGGCGGTATCCTCGCAGGTAACCACCTCGGTCTTGGTAGAGAGCTGAATATCGTTAGCGTCGTAGAACATGATGAGGTTGTCGAGTCCCAGGTTACCAGCGATACGACCAGCACCCTGTGAAATCTCCTCCTGTACACCACCGTCAGAGATGTAGGCGTAGATAGTCTGGTTCATGACGTTGCCCAGACGAGCCTTCAGGAACTTAGCGGCGATGGCAGCACCTACTGCGAAACAGTGACCCTGACCGAGAGGACCAGAGGTATTCTCGATGCCGCGCTCAATCTCGCGCTCGGGGTGACCTGGAGTTACTGAACCCCACTGGCGCAGGTTCTTCAGATCCTCGAGAGTGTACTTGCCGATCAAGGCGAGCTGGCTGTACAGCATTGGAGCCATGTGACCTGGATCGAGGAAGAAACGGTCGCGACCCTCCCATGCGGGATTCTCGGGATCGTAAACCAGGAACTCACTGTAAAGGGTGTTGATGAAATCAGCACCGCCCATAGCACCGCCGGGGTGACCCGACTTAGCCTTCTCAACCATCGAAGCAGCAAGGATACGGATATTATCCGCTGCCATGTTCATAACTTTGTTGTCGTTCATAATGAATAATTAATTGAAAAACGTTAAATTTGGGGGCAAAGATACAAAATTATTCCGAAACAAATCACGGTTTCGGAATAATTATTTGATTTGGAGCAAAAAATTATTGTAATTTTACACTTATTGCTTGAAAACTCCTATCTCAACCTTAGTTTTGTCAGTCAAGGATGGCATTCGGCAGGTAACGGTACGCGTTTCGCCTGGGGCCAGCGTCAGGTAGTTGTCGCTCCAGTAGGCGGGGCAAATCAGCTCGCCCTGGTTCTTGGCTGTTAAGCGAATCATAAATGCCACCTTGTCGGTAGGATTGCTTATTTGTACCTGGTAGCCATCGTTGGTGGGAGTGGTAGTCAGCTTCACGTCGGTGGTACACAGGCTGTCGAGCATGGCATACGAGGCGTACTTGGTGATAGGGGTGTGTACCCAGGTGGTCTTGTCCCAATCGTACGTATCCTTCTCGCTTACAATAAAATATTCGTTGGTGATGTCGTCGCCCAGCTTCAGCAGCAGGAAGGCGGCAGGGGCCTGGGCCATATCGATATCAAACACCTTGGTTACCATGCCGGGGGCTATCTCAATCTCCTGGCTGTCGTCGGTGCTCTTGTCGCCTCTCAGCAGTTGCATGCGGGCTGTGGCCTTGGCGGGGTGCAGCGTCTCGTTAACGGCATACACGGCCTTGGTGTAGTAGTCGTAAATCAGCTGCACAGGGGCGTTGGCTTTCTTTACACCGTAGTAGGCGGCATTGGGCTGTTTGTAGTAGTCGTACAACTGCCAGTAAATGCCTGGGCGTGAGCTGTTCAGCATCCACTGGATGATGCCTGTGGTGTGGGGCAATCTTACTCGGAAACTCTCGAACATTGCCTTGGTGCTCTCGTAGTTCAGCATGTCGGCACGGCGCAGGTACTCGTCGATATCCTTGGCCTCGCTAAAGCGGTTGCGAATCACCTCGTTCAGCTGTTTCAGCGAGTTCATGTCGCTGCCCGATGCAGTACACAGAATATTCCAGCGCTGGTCGATGGGGAAGAGGTTGGGGCCTAACATCTTCTGCAGCGACTCTTTCACAGGCAGTTGGGCGCCGATACCCGTCTCAGTATTGAATCCGAATGCGCCTCCAGGAGCATCTGGCAGATACCAGTAGCTGGGACCCACATACTCGTACGGACCGGCCATCTTGGTGCCTGAAGGACCAGATATCTCGCTCGTCTGGTCCTTGGCCGAAATCAGGTACTGGCGATCGTCCTCGGTGCTCAGGAACTGCTGATATTTTTTCTCCAGTTCGGGCTTGGGCAGCATGTCGCTACCTACAAACCAGCCGATGATGGATGGGTGATAGCGCAGCCACATCACCTGATCCTCGAACGAACGGGCTATCAGGTCGATATTCTCTGGGCTCAGTATGCCGCCGTACAGCTCGTCGCAGGGCGAGCCGATATAGTCCTCCCACTCCCAGTGGCAGCTCCAGCCCACCAGGATAAAGAGTCCCAGCTCGTCGCACAGGTCGTACAGGTTCTGCGAGGTACCCCAGAAACCCTCCAGGCGCACGGTATTCATATTCATGTCGCGCACATACTCCAGTTGCTGGCGATTACTCTCGGGTGTGTCGCGCAGGTAGATATCATCGGTCCAACCGGCACCACGCAGCAGCACGGGCTGTCCATTCAGCGAAAAGGCGCGATAACCCTCGTCGGTGAGGTAGCTTTTTATCTCGCGAATACCAAATCGCACATCTTCGAAATCCGAAATTTTGTGGTCCTCGGCAAACTCAATGTGCAAATCACACAGTTCGGGCTTGCCCATATTGTGGCACCACCACAATTTGGGCTTGTTGATATGTATTTCGGTAGGACTTACAAAGCGTTTCTTCTCGCCAGGAGCCAGACTTACGCGGTAGTTGAACTTCTGTCCGTCGGCAGTACCCTGCACGGTGCCTTCGACGGGCTTGTCCGACAGGTTGCGCAGTTCGGTGGCGATGGTGAGCCAGGCCTCGTTCAGCGTTTCGGTGTTTACACGCGAACGTACGGCTGAGTGCGACAGGGCCACATTGCCGCAGGTTTTTACACGCACCTCGCGGTAGATACCCATGTTCTCGTCGGCAGGGCGCGGATTCCAGTCGGCAAAACCGATGTTGGGTTCGCCGGGCTGTGCACGAAACACCTCAACCTCCAGCTTGTTCTGTTGGGCAATCTCGTTGGTTACATCATACTCAAACTGTCGGAACGCGCCGTACATCTCCTTGCTGTTGGCTATCTGCTTGCCGTTAAGCCATACGTTGGCGCGGTAGCTGATACCATCGAAGTTCAGCACCGCATGTTCGCCCTCGTTGAGTGGTTGCAGATCGAAAGTGGTGCGGTACTTCCAGCTTTTATCAAACTGTGTTTTGTTAATCCTGGCATAGTCGTCGGCAGTAAGTGCCTCGGGTTCTATGCCGTTGGCAGTGAGCGTACCCATCAGGGTGCCAGGCACTTGGGCTGGTATCCAACCATCGGGTGTTTCTACCTCCCAGTTCATATCCAATGTCTTATGCTCGGTACATGCAGCAGCCACAACCGCCAGCATCCCCGCCGCCAAAATAGTTTTAAGTTTCATATTTTAATGTTAATACTTCGTATTGAGCCTGCTCACGCTCGACAAAGCCCAAGCAAGCTTGGCTCTGTTCTCGCTTAATCGCAGCCTTTAATGTTAATGTTTAATGTTTAATGTTTAATGTAAAGCTGCGGCTCCCAGCATGGCAGCGTTTGGTAAGGTTGATGGCTGGATGCGGGTGGCAGCTACGTTCTCGGGGTAGGGGAAGGTGCTGAGCTGCTGGCGCATGGGCGCTTCGTAAAGTGCGAATGCGTTGGCTATGCCGCCACCGATGATGATGGCTTCGGGGGCATAGGTAAACAGCACCGCCTTCATCAGGTTGCCCACATGCGTGCCAAACTCCTGCCACACAGCCAGCGCCTCCTTGTCGCCAGCCAAAGCCAACTTGGCAAAGTTAGCACCTGTGTCGCCATGCAGCTTACTGAAGAATCGGCTACTGCAGTAAAACTCGTAGTCGGCATCCAGATAGGGCAGCGAACCTATCTCGCCAGCCCCCGTGTTCACGCCGTTATACAGTTTGCCATCGATGATGATACCTGCGCCAATGCCGGTACCTATCGTCAGGCCCACCATATTCTGCGTGCCCTTGCCCTCGCCATAGCGCCAGGCACCCAAGGCAAAGCAGTTGGCATCGTTGTTAACGGCTACGGGCACACTAAAGTCGTTTTCGAGAATCTCCTTCAGGTGTACCTCCTGCCACGAGGGGATATTGGCCACATTATATACGATGCCCTGCTGGCAATCTACCACCGAAGGCACACCCACACCAATGCCCGTTACCTCGGGGCGCATCAGCTGGGAAATCTGTCGCTTCAGTTGGGCAAGCACCACCTCCTCGGGCTCCTGTGCGGGGCAGGGCTCTATCACGGTATCAACCACCGTGGCGCCATCGGTCAGTCCAACACGCATGTTGGTACCGCCTAAATCAATCGCTATTTTCATCTTTATAGGTTACGTTTGCTTGTTTCAAAATGTTACGATAATAGGCCGAAACATCCTTCCAATGGTAGAAGGGGTAGCAGTCGGTCTGGATGGGGATGGATGTCTCGTTCTCGTTCATCAGGAATTTAACCAGGATATCATCCGAGCCCTGCTTGCGGAAGAAGATAAGCTGCACGTTACCTGCCATGGGGATGAGTCGGAACAGGGCAAATGTGTTATGCAGATTCTCCATATCCTGCGTGCCACCCAGAGCCTCTTTCATACCTAATATATATGAGAAAGGTAGCAGCACGCTGTCGTGACCGAAGCGCAGGCGCACCTGTTTCTTACCCGAAGCTATCATGAGGTCGGCCTCGTCGAGGAAGTTCTTCAGCAGCGGATAGATGGCGTAGTAGTTGGGGCGCGAACCAGGCATCAATCCCTCCCACAGGCACCAGCTGGCATTGTAAACATAAAAGCCGTCGATAAGTTCGTCGGTGGTAAACAGGTCGTTGAACGACAGATTCAACTCGGGCAGACAATGCATGTTCGAGGCGATGTTCCACAAGCCATCGGCCAGCTTGTAGCCATCCACAAATCCTTCCAGTTGTTTGGAATCCTTAAACAGCATCTGCATCTGGTAGCGTCCGTTCAGCTTTTCGTGGCGGAACTTGTCCAGCTTGTCGTACAGATGTCCGTCGATACCTTTCTTGGGGATGAAAATACTGTCGTTGGGTATCAGGTAGTACATATCGTGTTCGCTGGCATCCATTGTGATGCTGAGCTTTGGATTCATGCTCTTCAGTTCCTGACAGAAGTTGGCCATCGAGAGCATGCAGCGACGAACGGTTGATGAGTTGGCTTTTACCTCAACGGGCTGCATCAGTAGCTGTGGGTAGTTGGTAGCCAGTCGGTGGGCTATGCCCTGATGCTGTCGGGCACCCAGCTTAGTCAGGTCGCCATCGCGATGCCATGCATCGGCAGCAGCCAGTTTTATACGTTGCAGCACCTCTACGCCTTTGGGTGTAAGCCAGCCGCGCGCCTGGGCGGTATCCATCTTGCCAATCACGTATTTGTAGGCATTGTCGTCGGTCATATAACGGGCACCGTGACGGCCGTAATGACTCACGTAGAATGGTTCGTAACCTGCAGGTGCGGGTGTTACTGTTCCCTTGGGCAGAGGGTAATTACAATAGTTGCCGGTAGCCAACTCCATGTTAGCCAACAGTTCGGCCTTTGATGTCTGGGCCTGCATGGGCGCACAGAGCATCGTAGCTGTAAAAGCACAGATAAAGGTTTGTTTTAAATGATTCATAAACTGTTTTGAATAGTTGATTTGTGGCGCAAATATACATTATTTTTCTATAAGGTGGTGCATTTTTTTAGTTTTTTTTGTATCTTTGCCGCCACATTATATTAATAAGGTATAAAGATTATGAAGATAGCGATTGTACAACACGATATACCCAGTAGCAATTTTTTTAATAATATGGACCGTTTGGATCCGTTGTTAAATCAGCAGCCGGGTGCCGATATGTATGTGTTGCCAGAAACCTTTGCCACAGGTTTTATGGCCGAGGGCTATGTAGGTGGGGTGGGTGCTCCGGCTCACTTTATGTTGCAGTGGATGGCGTACCAGGCCATGCTGCATAATGCCGCCATAGTAGGTAGTGTGGCAAAAAAAGATACAGAGGGATTGCTGCGTAATCGCTTGATTTTTATGCATCCTGATGGCAAGTACGACTATTACGATAAGCGCCATTTGTTTACGTATGCTGGCGAAACAAAGGATTATGTGCCAGGCGATCGCCGTGTGGTAGTAGAGTGGGGTGGTGTGCGTTTCCTGCTGCAGGTGTGCTACGATTTGCGATTCCCGGTGTTTTCGCGTTCGCGTGGCGATTACGACGCCATCATCTATGTAGCCAACTGGCCCGAACAGCGTCAGGATGCCTGGCAAACGCTGCTGAAGGCACGTGCCATCGAGAATCAGTGCTATGTGATAGGCGTAAACCGTGTGGGTAGCGATGCTGCTTGTAAGTATATTGGTGGTTCGGTGGTGATTGATGCCTATGGCCGCACCATCGCCCAGTGTGCCGATGGTGAGGAGGGTATTGCTACCGTTGAACTCGACATGGAACAGCTGCAGCGTTTCCGTAAGAAGTTCCCTGTGCTGGACGATGCCGACGAGTTTAATGTTCTCTGATGCTTTTTGGTTCTACGTGTACCGATATGTGGGTTTCCTTGCCGTAGTGTTCGCGTAGGATATTCTCCACTTCTTCGCTTTTGTTGTGAGCCTCGCGCAAACTGATGTCGTCGTCCATCAGTATGTGCAGTTCTATGGCGTAATGATTGCCTATTCGGCGCGTGTGCAGATCGTGTGGCTCTGTAACGCCAGGTATCGATCCTGCCAGCTGCAGAATCTCGCTCTCAACCTCATCGGGCAGCGAATGCTCCATCAGGTCGCCAATGCCATTACGCAGCAGGTCTATCGCCACCTTAATAATAAATAGGCCCACGATGATACCTGCCATGGGATCGAGCACCGTCCATCGTTCACCTAAGAAGATGGCGCCACCAATGCCGATGGCTGTGCCTATACTCGACAGGGCATCGCTGCGGTGATGCCAGGCGTTGGCCTCTACTGCCTGCGAGTTCAGCTTGCGGGCCTGCACCATCGAGTAGTGGAACACCGCCTCCTTGAGTACAATCGAAAGAAGTGCAGCCCATAGCGCCAGCATGCCTGGTGCCTCTAAGGTGCCGCCCTGTGCCCAATGGATAATTTTGGTGAGTGCGCTGTACACAATACCTACGGCTACTATCAGTAGTGCCAACCCAATCAGTGTGGTGGCCAGCGTTTCGTATTTACCATGCCCGTACTCGTGCGATTTGTCGGTAGGTTTGCCGCTGATGCGCACAAACACCAGCACGATGATATCTGTGACAAAGTCGGACAGCGAGTGCACCGCATCGGCAATCATTGCCGCACTATGTCCCACAATGCCCGCCACAAACTTAAACAGCAGTAGCACCACATTTACCGCGCCACCCACCATTGTTACCTTATATATCTCTTTATTTCTTTTCATTGTAGTGCAAAAGTAGTAAATTGATAGCAAATAGCAAAAAAAACTGCGATTTATTTGTCAGATAGAAATAAAAACATTACTTTTGCAGCGCAAAATTAAATATTCGGGGTGCTGAGGCATGTGCCAAAGCTGAGAAAATACCCATAGAACCTGATACGGGTAATGCCGTCGGAGGAATGCAATATGAAAGTAAGGATTAACAACAAACAACACGAGACGCAAGCCAAAACTGTATCCGAGCTTGCCGCCCAATTGCAGTTGCCCGCCAAAGGTGTGGCAATAGCTATCGATAATGAGTTGAAACCGCGCACTACTTGGGATGACACCATCCTGCAAGAGGGCGCCACTATCACTATTATCAAAGCTGCATGCGGGGGGTAAGGGCTATGTTACAGTTTATATCTCACTACACTGATAAGTATAGCTATCTGGACAGCATCCGTCTTGCCTTGCAGGGTGGTTGCCGATGGATACAGCTGCGCATGAAGGACGCTACCGACGATGAGGTGCGCCCTGTTGCGATTGAGGCCCAGAAGCTATGTAAGCAGTATGGCGCTACGTTTATTATCGACGATCGCGTGGCATTAGTAAAGGAGTTGCAGGCCGATGGTGTGCATCTGGGTAAGAACGATATGCCCATTAGCGAGGCACGCCGCCAGTTAGGCCCCGATTATATCATAGGTGGAACAGCTAACACCATCTGGGATGTAAAAGCCCACTATGCGGCTGGTGCCGACTACATTGGCTGTGGCCCCTTCCGCTTTACTACCACCAAGCAGAAGTTGTCGCCGGTATTAGGACTGGATGGCTACCGACGGATTATTATCGAGATGCGTGCGGCGCATATCGACATACCCATTGTGGCTATCGGCGGTATTACCAAGGACGATATACCCGCCATACTGGCAACCGGCATCACCGGCATTGCCCTGAGTGGTACGGTGCTAAGGGCTGCGAACCCCATTGACGAAATGAAACACTTAACAAACATAGTTAATCATGAGTAAATTAGTAATTGCAGGACGGGAGTTTAACTCTCGTTTGTTTCTGGGCACAGGCAAGTTTAACAACAATGTGCTGATGGCCCAGGCTATCGAGGCTTCGGGATCGGAGATGGTTACCGTTGCCATGAAACGTGTGGAACTCGACGACAAGAACGACGATTTGCTGACACACATCACCCAGAACCCACGTATACAACTGCTACCCAATACCTCGGGTGTGCGTAATGCTGAAGAGGCGGTGTTTGCTGCCCAGATGGCCCGCGAGGCCTTTGGCACCAACTGGTTGAAGTTGGAGATACACCCCGACCCACGCTACTTGTTGCCCGACTCGGTTGAGACGCTGAAGGCCACCGAGCAGTTGGTAAAACTGGGCTTTGTGGTGCTGCCATACTGCCAGGCCGACCCTACGCTGTGTAAGCATCTGGAAGAGGCTGGTGCGGCTACGGTGATGCCACTGGCTGCCCCCATCGGTACCAACAAGGGTTTGAGAATGAAGGATTTTCTGCAGATTATCATCGACCAGGCCACGGTGCCTGTAGTGGTTGATGCCGGTATTGGTGCCCCCAGTCATGCTGCCGAGGCCATGGAGATGGGTGCCGACTGCGTGCTGGTGAATACCGCCATTGCCGTTGCAGGCGATCCCGTAAAAATGGCTGATGCCTTCCGTCAGGCTGTCATCGCCGGTCGCCAGGCCTTCGAGGCAGGCTTAGGAGCCATCGCCGATTGCGCCGAAGCTTCGAGCCCACTCACGGCGTTTTTAAATGTTTAATGTTTAATGTTTAATTTTTAATGATAAACGATCACAAGGCCTATGCTCAGAGAGAGAAGGCTTATATGCAAGGAAATTTGTATCCTGATGTAAAGGTGGGTATGACCAAGGTGAACCTGACACCAACGGTGACGAAGGATGCCGATGGCAAAACCCACGTAGAGAAGAACGAACCAGTGTATATCTACGATACCAGCGGTCCTTATACCGACCCCAACTATACGGTTGACCTGAAGAAGGGACTGCCACCCATGCGCCAGCAGTGGATTGCCGATCGTGCTCAGAAGGGGCAGGGCATCACCCAGATGGCGTGTGCCAAGGCAGGCATCATCACTCCCGAGATGGAGTATGTGGCCATTCGCGAAAACATGAACTGCCAGGCACTGGGTATCGAGAGTCATATCACTCCCGAATACGTACGCCAGGAGGTGGCACGCGGACGTGCCGTTATCCCCGCTAACATCCATCACCCCGAGAGCGAGCCGATGATTATCGGACGCAACTTTGCGGTGAAAATCAATACCAATATCGGTAATTCGGCCACGACATCGAGCATCGATGAAGAGGTGGATAAGGCCGTTTGGTCGTGTAAGTGGGGTGGCGACACGCTGATGGACCTCTCAACGGGTAACAACATTCACGAAACCCGCGAGTGGATTCTGCGTAACTGTCCTGTACCCGTAGGCACCGTGCCCATCTATCAGGCTTTGGAAAAGGTGGATGGCAAGGTGGAAGACCTCTCGTGGGAGGTGTATCGCGACACACTCATCGAACAGTGCGAGCAGGGTGTGGATTACTTTACCATCCATGCCGGCATCCGTCGCCACAACGTGCACCTGGCCGATAGCAGATTGTGCGGTATCGTGAGTCGTGGCGGTAGCATTATGAGCAAGTGGTGCCTGCTGCACGATAAGGAGAGCTTCCTGTATGAGCACTTTGATGATATCTGCGATATTGTGGCCAAATATGATGTGGCCCTGTCGCTGGGCGATGGTTTGCGCCCTGGCTGTACAGCCGATGCCAACGATGCCGCCCAGTTTGCCGAACTCGACACCATGGGCGAGCTGGTGGTACGTGCCTGGGAGAAGAATGTGCAGGCCTTTATCGAGGGTCCCGGTCATGTGCCCATGCATAAAATCAAGGAGAACATGGAGCGCCAGTTGGAGAAGTGCCACGAGGCACCATTCTACACCCTCGGACCTATTGTTACCGATATCGCTCCTGGCTACGATCATATTACCAGTGCCATCGGTGGTGCGCAGATAGCCTGGCTGGGAACTGCCATGCTCTGCTACGTAACCCCCAAGGAGCATCTGGCCCTGCCTAATAAGGATGATGTGCGCGCAGGTATCATTGCCTATAAGATAGCTGCCCATGCAGCCGACCTGGCAAAGGGACACCCCGGTGCCACCATCCGCGATAACGCCCTGTCGAAAGCCCGTTTCGAGTTCCGTTGGCGCGACCAGTTCCACCTGTCGTTGGATCCCGAACTGGCGCTGCAGTATTTCACCGAGGCAGGACATACCGATGGCGAGTACTGCACCATGTGCGGCCCTAACTTCTGCGCTGCCAAGCTCACGCACGATTTGAGGAAGATTAAACATTAAACATTAAACATTAAACATTAAACATTAAACTTTAATGGAACTAACGAGTGAACAATGTAGGCGTTATAACCGCCACTTGATACTGGAAGGTTTCGGACCTGAGGCACAAAGCAAACTGCTGCAGGCCAAGGTGCTGCTGGTGGGGGCAGGGGGCTTAGGCTCGCCTGTGGCCCTGTATCTGGCAGCAGCTGGTGTGGGCACCATCGGTGTGGTGGATGGCGATACCGTGAGTATAACCAACCTGCAGCGCCAGGTGCTGCACAGCACTCCCGATGTGGGGCGCCCCAAGGTGGATGTGGCCAAGGAGCGCATGCTGGCCATCAACCCCGATGTGCATGTGGAGACCTACGAATACTATCTGAGCGAGACCAATGCCATGGAGCTGATTAAGCCCTACGATTTTGTGATCGACGGTACCGACAACTTTGCCCCCAAGTATCTGGTAAACGATGCCTGCGTGATGCTTAACAAGGCCTTTACCATGGGTGGTATCAGCAAATATAGCGGACAGCTGATGACCCATGTGCCTGGTTCGGCCTGCTACCGTTGCCTGTTCCCCGAGCCCCCTGCCAAGCAGGATGTGGAGACCTGCGCCATGGTGGGCGTGTTAGGCTCGATAGCCGGCATGTTAGGTACCGTGCAGGCCACCGAGTGCTTGAAATACTTAGCTGGGGTGGGCCAGTTGCTCACCAACAGTATGCTTACCTTCGATGCCCTCAGCATGCAGTGGCAGCGCTTCGACTTTGGCAAGCGTGAAAGCTGCGAACTCTGTGGCACTCATCCTTCGATACACCAGTTGAAGGAGTATGCTTTCAAACCCTGTAAATCAAAATAAACGAAAAAATGTTTAGTGACGAACTTAAAAACATTAGTTGGCAGGAAACCACCGAGCGCATAGCCAGCATGACCGATGCCGATGTGCGCCGCGCCTTAGGCAAGAGTCGCTGCGATGTGAACGACTTTATGGCCCTGCTATCGCCTGCAGCCGAACCTTACTTAGAGCAGATGGCCCGACTCTCGCGTAAATACACCGAGGAGCGTTTCGGGCGCACCATGTCGATGTTTATCCCGCTGTATATCACCAACTCGTGTTCCAACTCGTGTGTGTACTGCGGCTTTCATCGCGAAAACCCTATGGCACGCACCATCCTGACACCCGAACAGATTGAGGACGAGTACCGTGCCATCAAGCAGTTGGCACCTTTCGAGAACATCCTGCTGGTAACCGGCGAGAATCCAGCCAAGGCGGGAGTGCCTTATCTGGCAAAAGCTATCGATATTGCCAAGCGCTACTTCTCGAACATCAAGATCGAGGTGATGCCGCTGAAGATGGAGGAATACCGCGAGCTGACCCACCACGGACTGAACGGTGTGATCTGCTTTCAGGAAACCTACAACCGCGAGCACTACCAGCTGTACCACCCACGCGGCATGAAGAGCCGTTTTGAATGGCGTTGCGACGGGTTCGACCGTATGGGGCAGGCTGGCGTACACTCTATCGGTATGGGTGTGCTTATCGGTCTGGAGAAAGAGTGGCGCACCGATGTGACGATGATGGCGCACCACCTGCGCTATCTGCAGAAGCACTACTGGCGCACCAAGTACAGCATTAACTTCCCCCGTATGCGCCCGGCCCAGAACGAGGGATTCCAGCCCAACTGTTTTATGACTGATCGCGAACTGGCACAAGCCACGTTTGCCATGCGTATCTTCGACCACGATGTCGACATCTCGTACAGCACCCGCGAACCCGCTTACATCCGCGACAACATGTGTACCTTAGGTGTAACCACCATGTCGGCCGAGAGCCATGTGAACCCTGGTGGCTACCACACCTATCCACAGGCTTTGGAGCAGTTTACGGTTAGCGATGAGCGTACGGCTAAGGTGATTAACACCCGATTGAAGGAACTGGGTCGCGAGCCCGTTTGGAAGGATTGGGATGCCTCGTTCGACATGTGTAAAAAGTGTGTATGATTATCGTAATTACACGCCCTGATTTCTTCGAGGGCGAAGCCGCTAAGATTGCCCAGCTGCTGCAAAGCGGCAGGGCCGATCTGGTACATATACGTAAACCTAGAGCCAGCCAGAGCGAGGTAGAGCAGCTATTATTTTCCATTCCCACAGAGCTCTACTCGCGTCTGGTATTACACGATCATCACTCGCTGGCCATCAAGTATGGCTTGCGAGGGGTGCATCTTAACAGTCGTAACCCCGAGCCGCCAGCAGGGTGGAGTGGGGCAGTAAGCATCTCGTGCCACACCCTGAGCGAGCTGTCGGAGTGCCGCCGAAAGCCTTATGCCTACATGAGTCTGAGTCCTATCTTCGACAGTATCTCAAAGCGCGGCTATCGTTCAGCATTTTCTGCCGACGATATTGCTGCAGCCCGCAGTCAGGGACTTATCGATGAACGGGTGATGGCACTGGGCGGCATTACATTCGATAAAATAACTGAAATTAAAGAAATGGGCTTTGGAGGAGCCATGATCCTCGGCGACGCATGGAGGTAGTATTATCAATAGCCGGTAGCGACCCATCGGCAGGTGCCGGCATTCAGCAGGACCTGAAAACCATTACAGCCCATGGTTGTTATGGGGCTACGGTGATTACATCTGTCACCGCACAAAACACGTTAGGTGTACAGGCAGCCATGCCTGTGCCACCCGAAGTGGTAGGCCAGCAGCTGCGGGCTGTACTTTCCGATCTGGAGCCTAAGGCCATCAAGATTGGTATGTTGCCTGATGCCGAGGTGGCTCAGGTGGTAGCCGACGAACTGCGCACCTATCTGGCTCAGCACCCCGTGCCGGTGGTTTACGATCCCGTGATGGTATCCACCAGCGGTTATCCGCTGATGGCATCCGAAGCCATACAGGTGGTGGTCAGCAAGCTGTTCCCGCTCTGCACACTCATCACGCCCAACCTGCCCGAAACTAACCGCCTGCTGCAACTCATCGAAAAGCCCGTCTCCTCGTCGTTTGTACAGGTGGCTGGCGAAACCCTGGCGCGGCATTTCGGTTGCGCTTTTCTGCTCAAGGGTGGGCATGCCGATAAGCCGCAGATGATAGATTTGCTGTTCGAACCCGATGGCAGCCTAAGCACGTTTGCCACCGAGCGTATTGCTACCAGCAATCTGCACGGTACAGGCTGCACGCTCTCGTCGGCCATTGCATCCAACTTAGCCTTAGGTCACCCGCTACCCGAGGCGGTGGGTAAAGCCAAGCAGTTTATTACCGAGGCTATCCGCAAGTCGGCAGCTATCCGTATCGGGCATGGTAACGGTCCGCTACAGATGCCGTAACTTTCAGAACATCAAAAAAGGACACCCTCCGTTACCGGATGGATGTCCTACTATCCCATGGATTAGAATTATATAAATCTCTCTTTTTACTTGTTCAGACCGCGGTTGTTGAGTGTGATGTTCAACAACATGAGGTACTTCTTCATCTGCTCGGCGTTCAGAACGCGTCTCATGCGCTTAACATCAGTGTTAATGGCGTCCTTAACCATAGCCTCGCGATCAGCATTACCATACTGTGCAGCATAAGTCATCTCAGTGCTGAACACGTGGTGAATGTTCTCAACGGCAGCCTTCTGCTCGTCGGCCAGCTTCAGAGCGTCAGAGAGCTTGTTGATATTGATATCCATCTTGTAAGCCTCTACGTTTGCTACAGCGTTAGTGTTCTCACCCTCGGCAAATGCGGTTGTCATACTCAGCATTGCAACTAATGTCAAAATCATCTTTTTCATCTTTTTACCCTTTCTTAATTTTACTCAGTCGGCCTTTCACGGTCGGCCTACTTTAAACATTTTTGTTATCCTTTGTTTCTTTTTGACGGTGCAAAGGTACGGCGACTTTTTGAATTAAACAAGCATTTATATTTAATTGTGTGCGAACACAGCGCTTTTATTGATACAAATCATGTTATTGATTCAGGTCAACGATAGATACAAAAAGTCCGCCTACGAATGCAGACGGACTCTCTGTTTGTTAATACTTAATACTTTATTTAGCAGTTGCAGATGGTCGTGCAGGCATAGGACCGAAGCTGAATGCGGGCAGCTTCGACTTCTCGGGCTGGCCTAAGAACGAAGCCTCGGCATCCTTCTCGTCCAACTTGAATACCATAAACTTGGTGCTCTTGGCGGTGCAAGGAGTCCAGGCACCACCCTTAGGACCGTTAGGATCGCTGTACTTTACAAAGTTGGTCCAGGCAGTAAGCATCTTCTCGCTCAGATCCCAGTCGCCCTTGGTCCAGGGGCGCCAGCAGTGCTTCAAGCTCTTGAATACAAACCACAGGTCGCTTGAGTGGAAAGCACCCTTCAGGCGCTGGGTTACTTCGGGATGACTGCCATCATCGGGCAATGGACGTGCAAACTGGTAGGCCCAAGCCTTACCGCCCTTCTGCTCGCGAACCTTACAGAACTCGGCAATGTTGGGTGCCATGTTACCCATATCATCCAGTGTAAAGCCAATCATATAAGGTACGTCGGCCAGTGTGCCCTGGCGGGTGGCATCGTCAAAGCTCTTCTCGCTTACGTAACCGTCGATCATAGGCATGAATGGCAGTCCGCGCATAAATGGGAAACCGCCAGCCTGCTGCTGTCCGTCGTTGTTCACCTGATAGTAGAGTGTAGGCAGTGCAAAGATGGTCTCGGTGCTGGCGGCGCGCATCTTCTTCAGGTCGGTCAGTCCTGCCCAGTCGAACACCTTCTTAGCGTTAGCCTCGGCCTCCTGTACGGTACCGCCACTGTAGCGGCCACCCATCATGTTACCGTTGGCATCGGGAATGCTCAGTCCCTGGGCACTCATAATCACAGCCTTGTGGAACAAGCCGCGGGCCAGGGGACTCTCGCACAGCGTACGTACGCTACCACCACCGGCGCTCTGTCCGAAGATAGTTACGTTATTGGGGTCGCCACCAAACTGGGCGATATTTTTCTTAATCCACTTCAGGGCCTCAATCTGGTCAAGGATGCCATAGTTGCCCGATACGTGGTTGGGGCTCTCGGCTGCCAGTGCAGGGTGGGTGAGGAATCCGAATACACCCAGACGGTAGTTGATGGATACCAGCACTACATCCTTGGCACCCCATTCCTGTCCGTCGAACTCAGGCTCCGAACCGAAACCTTCGCGATAGCCACCACCGTGAATCCACAGGGCTACGGGCAGCTTCTTGTTCACATCACCAGGGGCCTTGGTCCATACGTTCAGGTACAGGCAGTCCTCGCTAAAGGCAGCCTCCTTACCATAACCCCACTCGGTGTAGTAGCCACCGGTATACTGGATGGCCTGATAGCTGGGGCGACCGAAGGTATCACAAACCTTAACACCCTTCCAGGGAACGATGGGCTGTGGTGCTTTCCAACGGTTCTCCTTGATAGGAGGTGCAGCATAAGGAATGCCACGATACACAAAAACTTCGGGATGATCGTCGGCCAGGATGCCTTGCACCTTGCCACCTTCGATTGTTAGAACTGGGTTTTCTGCAGCACCTGCAGACGCTGCTACTAAGAGCAGGAGAGACATGAATAGTTTTCTCATAATTATTGGTTTTGTTGATAATAACTAATGGTTCCTATTTTATTCAGGTTTATTTATTGACGTAGCGTGCGACAAAAGGTTTAAATCGAAAGCAAAGTTTGGCGTGTTTTTTGTCGGCCTATGGCTATCAGCTTTTCCGATTTGTCGTAGTCGAACCCGCCGTAACGGGCCATCTGTATATCCACCAGCACATCGGGCTTAGTCAATTGGGCCATCAGCAGCGAGTTCTGACGTATCATCAGCGAGCTTACACGCGACAGCATGGTGTAATAGTTAAAGTCGAGGTGATCGGGTAGCAGGCGGTTCAGTATCTGTTGCGACAGCGAGTTGCTGCGTTTGCGCTTCTCGGTTATTTCCTGCTGTATCTCCCACTGCGCTTTGTAGTCGTGACCGCTCACGTCGATGCCTACCAGCAGGTCGCCCTCGTGGCGTTCCACACGGTTAAGGGGTATGGGGTTGGTAACACCACCATCTATTAGAATCATGCCGTCGCGGCGCACAGGCTCGTAAAAGGTAGGTAGCGAGATGGATGCGCGGATGGCTTCGAACAAACTGCCTTTGCGAAACACCACTTCCTTACCCGATATCCAGTCGGTAGCCACGGCGCAGTAGGGTATGGGCAACTCCTCAATCGGCACATCGGGCACAAACTCCATGATGGCCTCGATGATGCGGCTGCCTTTTACCAGGTGGTTCAGACTGAACGAGAAATCGGTCAGCTCGAGCATCTTTTTGCGGTCGATGGTTTTCATCCACTCTCTGAAGTCCTCCAGCTTGCCTGCCGCATACACACCGCCTATCAGCGCACCCATCGAGCAGCCTGCTATCGAGGTGATATGATAGCCCTCGTTAAGCAGTTCTTCGATGGCACCGATATGTGCCAGTCCGCGGGCACCACCACTCGATAGTACCAGAGCCACATCACGCTTTGTGCTTGTTGCTGTATCCTGTTTGTTCATTGCAATCATTCTAATTTCGCGACAAAAATACAAAAAATTAGGCACGAATTACACGAATTTGCGCGAATTTATTAATTTTTTCGTGTTAATTCGTGAAATTCGTGCCAAAACATTTATCTTTGCATCCTATATGACACAACAAAGTATCTTCCAGCGTCCTGTTTGGGCTGCCCTCATGGCCTTTACCGCTGCGTTTCTGTGGGGATGGGCTTACCCGTTTATCAAACTGGGCTTTGCCGAGTTCGAGATTACTGCCGACATGACGGGCAGTAAGATGCTGTTTGCCGGCATCCGCTTCTGTATCTCGGGACTCATCATCCTTTCGATAGCCCGTTTCACCCATCGCTCGTTCCAGTTCAACGAGGCCGCCAAACCAAACCTCATCGGTAGTGCTTTGTTTCTGTTGGGTTTCACCTTACTTAATACTACGCTGCATTACGCCGCCTTCTATATCGGCCTGTCGCATAGTCAGGGCAGTCGTGCCGCCATCCTCAATTCGCTCAGCGTGTTTACGCTGGTGCTGCTGGCCTGTATGTTCTTTAAGAGCGATAAACTTACCACCCGTAAAATCCTGGGTTGCACCATCGGCTTTGGTGGTATCCTGTCGCTCAACCTGGGGGGCGAGGGTAGTGGCCAGTTCACCCTGCTGGGCGATGGTATGATTATACTCAATGCCCTGTGCGGTGCCTTTGCGGGACTGATGACACGTGGCGTAAACAAGCGTGTAGATGTGTTTGTGGGAACCGGCTACAGTCTGGGCATCGGTGGTGCCCTGCTCATCATCCCCGGCTTGCTGCTGGGTGGCACGCTGCCCCATGTAACCCTGCTCGGACTGTTCTATCTGCTCATGCTCATCGGCATCTCAACCATCGGCTTTGCCCTCTACAACAAGCTGCTTACCTGCAATCCCGTTGGTAAGATAGCCATCTGGAATTCGCTCATCCCTGTGGTAGGTGCCGTTACCTCGTGCCTCTGTCTGGGCGAGCCCTTCCTGCCTAAGTACATCCTGGCCGCCACCCTCACCACGGCAGGTATATACATTATTAATAAAGGAAAAGTTTAAAATCGTACAATAACAAACAAAACTCATAACCTTATGCCTACAACTCAATATTTACTACTGTTTGCAGTCAACCTGGCGTTTATCCTCACCAACCTGTACGGATGGATTCTTAAGTGGTACTATCGCCCCAAAGCCTACAATGCGCATTTCCACGAGCTGTTTCCTGCCCAGCGGTCGGTAGGAGTGCTGTACCTGATGCAGATTATGGAGCTGCCCTACCTGTTGCAGGTGGGCGACGATGATGCACTGCTCTACGTGAATGCCTTTGCCGTGCTGTTTTTTTCGCTGCAGATGCTGGTGATGTGTCACGGCTATTTCTTTGCGGCACGAAATGCGGCCCGTGCCAGCGTGCTGGATCACAAATGGTACTGGCTGTTTATGCCGGCAGCCCTTGTGCTGGCCCCCCTGTTGCTACAGGCCCTGGGCATGGTGAAGCTGCCCGATGGTTATCGTCCTTTGGCGTTTGTGGCAGTCAGCGTGGTGTTTGCTGCCTATTTCGCCCTGTCGGTGCACATGGCACTCAAGATAGGACAGGCCGTGCGCCGTGCCAACGAGGACACCTATGCCGATAGCGATGATTTCCCCGTGCGTTTTGCCCAGTACGTCCAGTGGTTGCCCACATTTATCTGTGTGCTGATGGCTATCAACTTCTATGCTGATAATGCTATCGTGAAAGCCGTGCGCGACGTGTTTTTTACGGGTATGAACATCTGGTTCTGCATCTTTACGCTTAACCCTTGGCGACAGCCCTATGCCGACCGTACCGATGAAATCGTTAAGGCTGCAGCCGATGATATGGCTGAACCAGCACCTGTGGCAGGCACGTTCCGTTTAACCGACGAGCGCTTTATGCAGTTGAGCCGTAAGTTGGACGACCTGCTCACCAAGGAGCGTATCTTTACCGAGCAGCACATCACCAGCGACTTGCTGACGGCACGTCTGGGCACCAATGCCACCTATCTCTCCGAGGTGATACGCCGCAGCGGTTACCAGTCGTTCTACGATATGATTTGCCAGCATCGTGTGCGCCATGCCATCAGTTTGATTACTGCCAAGCCCGATGAGCGCCTGCTGGTGATAGCCGAAGAGTGTGGTTTCTCGTCGCCAGCATCGATGACCAAGGCCTTCAAGCAGTTAGGCAAGCAGTCGCCTTCGGCCTATCGCCAACAAGGGTAGGGGGCTTTCCTTTCGGCGTATTTCTTTCCTTTTAGCGTATTTCTGCTTTCCTCTCAGCATATTTTTGATGAGGGGAAAGGTGGTTTGCTGCCTGCGGGTGTATATTTGCAACCGCTAACAATAATGATATCTGTATGAGGGAATTAGAGATTCTGCTTTACGTACTTTTCGGTGTTACCGCCGTTATCGTATTTTACCTTTTATATAAGGTAAACAGTTTTTTCAATCCTAAAGATCGCCATGATTTAACCTCTAAAAAACGATAGATAATGAACAAGCAAAACATTCAGAAAACGCTGGTGCTGCTACCTACAAGTGCACTGCTGGCTGGTTGTTTGGATGCGACCGACAACCCTGCAAACAAAATCACGCCTACGCCTAATGCCGACGGCAAGTACAACATCATCTTTATCACTACCGACCAGGAAGCCTACATGGAGCAGTATCCTGCTGGTAGCGACTATGCCGCTCGCGAACGCCTGCGCCAGATGGGTACCACATTCGAGAAGCACTACGCCTGTGCCAATGTTTCCACATCAAGCCGCTCGGTTATCTACACCGGCCGCCACATCACCGAAACCTGTATGCTGGATAACACCAACTATGCCTTTGTAAACGATATGTCGCGCGACCTGCCTACCGTAGGCGATATGTTGCGCGATGCCGGCTACTATACCGCCTTTAAGGGTAAGTGGCACATTTCTGAAGATACCGAGTCGCTTGAGGAGTACGGCTTTAGCGACTGGACCGAAGGTGATATGTACGGTTCGGTTTGGGAGGGCTATAAAGAGGATGGCACCATTGCCGACCATGCCATCGACTGGCTGAAAAACAAAGGTAAGCAGCTGAACAACGACGGCCAGAGTTTCTTCCTGGCTGTAAACTTCCTGAACCCGCACGATATCATGTACTTTAACGAAACACCGGGCACGTACATCGCAGGCGAGGCTACACCTGCACCCGACGATCCTGTTTATAAAAAGAACTACAATGTGCCTGTTCCTGCATCGTGGAACGAGTCGTTCGACAAACCTGGTCGCCCTGCTGCACATAAGGAGTACAACAAGCAGTGGCAGGATTGGGTAGGTCCATCGCCAACCGACAGCACAGGGTGGCACACCTTCCGCGACTATTATTTTAACACTATCCAGGATGAAGACAACCACATGCTGGTGCTGCTCAAGTATCTCGAAAAAGCCGGACTGCTTAATAATTCCATCGTTATCTACACCAGCGATCATGGTGAGATGCAAGGCGAACACGGCTTGAAGGGTAAGGGTGGTAATATCTACGAGAACAACATCCATGTGCCCCTGATTATCTATCACCCCGAGATGAAGGGCGGTCGCCATTGTTACAACCTTACCTCGCATCTCGACCTGGCACCCACATTTGTTGATATTGCTACAGCTGGCAACGTGCAGCAGTTTAGTGCTATCACTCAGGAGCTCCACGGACACTCGCTTATGCCTGCTGTGAAGAATCCCGCTATCGACATCCGTAACAGCGAGGGTGCCCTGTTCTGTTTCGAGATGATATCCATGATTGATGGCGACTACGTGATGAATCCCAGCCTGAAGCCTGCCTATCGTGCCGATATGAACAAGCGCGGTTTTGTACGTGGCATCATCACCCCCGATTATAAGTTTGCCCGTTACTTTGCACCAGTTAAGTTCAACACACCAGCCGATTACGAAGCCTTGTGGGCCGACAACGATGTAGAGCTGCTGATGTGCGGTACCGACGAGACCGAGAACCTGGCATGGCCTAAGGATAATAACGCCAACCAGCAACTGGTAGAGCTGATGAACCAGAAACTGAACGCCCTGATACAGCGCGAGATTGGTACCGACGATGGTAGCGAAACCAAGAAAGGCTATAAGGGCGGTGTAGAAATGTACGATAAGAATAGGTATGACCAGTAGTGACGACTTGCGACACTATGCCATCGAGGTAAAGCCCATTGGTGCGGCTTGCAACCTGCGATGCCAGTACTGTTATTATTTAGCGAAGGGTGGTGGCCATGCCGCAGGCCCTTCGCTCATGACGGATGAGGTGCTCGAGAACTACATCCGTCAGGTGATTGATATCCACGGACGTTATGCCGAGATAGAGTTTGCCTGGCATGGTGGCGAGCCCACTATGTGCGGCATTCCCTTTTTTGAGCGGGCCATGGCGCTGCAACAGAAATACGGCGAGGGCCGCCAAATACTTAACACGCTGCAAACCAACGGTACGCTGCTTACCGACGAGTGGTGCCAGTTCTTCCGCAATCATCAGTTCCGTATCGGCATCAGCATCGATGGTCCCGAACATCTGCACAACATCTATCGCAAGGACGCACGGGGCGATGGTACCTTCAGTCGCACCATGCACGGTCTCGACCTGCTGCTGAAACACGGTGTCGACTTCAATACCCTTACCACCGTAAATGCCGCCAACGCCACACATGCTGCCGAGGTGTATCAGTTTTTACGAGGATTCAGCAACTACATGCAGTTTTTGCCAGTTGTCGAGAGCCTGCCGCTTAATGATAGCCATAAGAATGTGGCTTTGCCCCCAGGCATCTATAGACATCAGCCTCGCAACCTGGCCCCCTTCTCTGTGCAGCCCGAAGCCTACGGCAAGTTCCTATGTACCATTTTCGATGAGTGGAGCCGCCGTGATGTAGGTCGCAAGTATGTGCAGGTTATCGAGGCTGCCATTGGCAACCTTACCCACCGCCCAGCCGGTTTGTGTGTTCACGAATCCGTTTGCGGCCATTGTGGTGTGATTGAGAAGAATGGCGACCTGTACCGTTGCGACCGCTATGTGTTTCCCGAGTATCGCATTGGCAATATCCTGCAGGGTTCGCTCCACGATATGATGCAAACCAACCGCAAGTTTGGCGAGTATAAGCTCGACAGCCTGCCCTCCGCCTGTCTGCATTGCGATGTAGCCCATCTCTGTTTCGGTGGCTGCCCCAAGGATCGCCTGGTAGAGCGCATCACCCTTAACGGTCCCGAACGCCGCAACTACCTATGCCCCGGCTACAAAATGTTTTTCCGCTACATCTCGCAGAAAATCAAAACACTTTTTTTGCCCATTCATAAATCAATGTTTAAACGAGTTTAAAGAATTGGCAGCAAAGTTTATCATGGTTTAAAAACAATGCCATCCTGTCCACATATATACGACAAATTGGCACTGGGCACGTATATTGCAGTTTGGTATGTGAGCGCTGGAGCTAAAAAGCAAAGGTGCTCATAACATTGTTGAACTAAAAGTATAATTAGGAGGTATTGATTATGTTACCAGTAATGTTTAAAAACAGTTGGTTCCCAACAGTATTTGACGATTTCCTGAACACTGATTTTATGCCTCGTGCCAACAGTACAGCACCCGCAGTCAATGTCAAGGAGAGTGAGAAGGCCTACACCATGGAACTTGCAGCTCCAGGCATAAAGAAAGAATATTGCCGTGTAGCCATCAACGACGAGGGCAACCTCACCATCGCCATTGAAAACAAGGCTGAACACAAACATGAGGACAAGCATCATCACTATCTGCGCCGCGAGTTCAGCTACTCGAACTACGAGCAGAACTACATGCTGCCAGATGATGTGGTAAAGGAGAAGATTTCTGCTAAGGTTGAGGACGGCATCCTAACGATTACGATGCCAAAGACCGAACCTAAGGAGAAAGTTACGAAAGCTATCGAGGTTTCATAAAGTGATTACGTGGCATCTTAAACTATTGGGAGCAACATCCATCAGCGGTGTTGCTCTCTTTTTTTTCGTTGGCATCCACATGAGTTCCGCACACCGCTGAATATCCTTTCTGGCTTTGCGACACCACCTACACCGCAGGTGCCCGCTTTGTGTTTACACTCCCTTGGTGAACCACGAACTGGGGATGCTGGTGCGCTCAGTCATCCAGTTGGTTGACGGA
Organism: Xylanibacter ruminicola 23; assembly: GCF_000025925.1. Lineage (NCBI taxonomy): Bacteria > Pseudomonadati > Bacteroidota > Bacteroidia > Bacteroidales > Prevotellaceae > Xylanibacter > Xylanibacter ruminicola. The sequence continues at coordinate 501,095 of NC_014033.1, forward strand.
TCTACGGCAATCATCATTGGGGCCTCGCCGGTCTTGGGGAACGAGACGGTGTACATTCGGCCGTCTTTGCCGTTGGCTCGGAAGGTGATGTTGTTATTGTCGTAGTTATAACCGCTCACTTCGAACTCAGCCAGGGCTTTCGAGTAGTCGATGTTGCCCTGCGTGTTGTACATCGTAGCGGTGTCGTAATCCGACTCACTCTTTACCCACTTGGTGCTACCGATGGTTAACTCAAAGTCGATGGTGCCGCCCAGAGCACGGATGAATGCCTTGGTGGGAGCGGTGGTAGTGCTGATAACCTCGTCGCTGGTCTTAACACCATTCTCGGATGTTACCTTATGCGTATAGACGGTGTACTCCTCTACATCTACTACCACATCGTTAAAGTCGAAGTCGCCGATGGCACCCAGGTCTTCAATCATATAGCGCTTGGCGCGGCAGGTCTTCACTTCATACTGATTCTCGGTGATAACCTTTTCCTGAGGCACATCGGGATTACCCACAACAGCCAGCACCAGGTCGTTGTAATCATTATCGGTGCCAGCAATGGCATCCTCGATACCAATGTATTTAGCAATGTGATCGTCGGCCAGTTCGATATCGTCGAGCTCCAGTTCTACGTTTTCGGGCACATCAATATATACGGCGTGACCATTGGTGGTACCAACGGTTGGCAGTTGTTTGTTATTCTCGTTTCTCACATTATCCAGATAAATCTCGATTGGTGTGCCCACGGGAGCCTCAATCTTTACACCACGCATATTAACGGTCTTACCATCAGGTGTGGTCATGCCGTTAATGGTCTGGAAAAAGTTGTAGTCCTTACTGAAAATAATAACAGGATCTTCGTTGCCCACTTTTACCTTCAGGTCGTAGCGATTAAGACCACCACTGAGCAAGGGGAAGATATAGAACGAGCTGGATGGTGAAACTAATGCAACTTCGTTGCCCACCCAAATTTTCTTCTCGGGTAGCTCACTATTGATAGCGTAGAATAAGTCTGCATTCTTTTGGATGCCACTTTGAATAATATCATAGTTCCATACCGCATTGCCAAACGTAAAGTGCTTGAGCTTCAGTTTCGACACATCCCCCCAGTCGACTCCTTTTTCCAAAACTTCTACGTTGATAGTAGATACACCACGGGTTTTAGCGAGGTTTGGCTCGCCTGTAGTGAAATCCCACGACTGGCTGGGACTAATCTGGCCATACTTGGCTACAAAACTGTTGGTGTATGCCTCTTTTTGTGCTTCTTCGTAAGTGGGGATTGTATCCTTTGTGCATGAGGATAGAATAGATGCTAAACACAGACCTGCAGATAATACTAAAACGTTGGTTTTCATATTTACAATTTTTAAATTTTTCAGCAAAAGTACGAATAATATGTCTGTATAAACGAATTTATTAAGGAATTTTACCGAATTTGTTATATTTTAACCCGATGGTTCTTATGAAAAACAAAGTAGCCAGCGCATTGCGCTGGCTAGATTCGTAAGGAGGCTTGCTGAATAAAATCTGAATGTAAATACTACAAACTGCGTTCTTATAGTTAATAAGTACTAAATTAATGCGGTTGGAAGAGCAATGAACGGGAAAATTGCCTATATTTGTACCAACTAAAAATCACCAAAAAGGAATGCTTATGACAACTAAGAACGAAACAAAAAACGAAGAATTACAGATCGACGATAAGTTAGTCGAGACCAGTACACCGAAACAAATGCCATCTATATGGTACACTTAAAGAATAAGCGCGGCACCTGCAAAAAGGTGTCGCGCTTCTCTTTTTATTGTATGGTAAGTACGGCTTTCTTCAGATGTTTCAGACTGCTGTCGGGACCAATCATAATCTCAAAGTCGCCTGGTTCCAGCACATATTCCAACTGGCTGTTGTAGAATTTCAGCAGGTCGTCGGTAATCTCGAACTTCACTACCTTGCTTTCGCCCTTCTTCAGGTGAATGCGCTCAAAGCCCTTCAGCTCTTTTACGGGGCGGGTGATGCTGGCCACCACATCGTGGATGTACAGCTGCACAATCTCGTCGGCATCGTAGTTGCCGGTATTGGTAACCGTTACCTGTGCTGTGCGGCCGTTAAGCGTTACATCGCTATAAGCAAAGGTGGTATAGCTCAGACCGTAGCCGAAGGGGTAGAGTGGGTCGTTACGTACATCGAAGTAGTTGCTGCCGAACTTCTGGAACTCCTTGCGATCCTCGCCTACAGGGCGACCGGTGGGTAGATAGTTGTAGTAGAGTGGCTCCTGACCTGTGACCTGAGGCATAGAGGTGGTGAGCTTGCCGCTGGGCACCTTATCACCAAACAGTACGTCGCAGATAGCATCGCCTGCCTCGCTGCCACCAAACCATACCTGCAGGATGGCGGGCACATGGGCCTGCTCCCAGCTGAGCACGGTGGGGCGGCCTGCAAAGTTGAGTACCACTACGGGCTTGTCCAGTTGCAGCAGGGCCTGGAGCAGTTCGCGCTGCACATCAAACATCTCGAGTGTGGCGCGGCTGCTGCTCTCGCCACTCATCTCGGCACTCTCGCCCATAGCGCACACAATCACGTCGGCATCCTTGGCTATGGCCAGTGCCTCGCGCTTCAACAGTTCGCTATCCTTGAACGGGGTGGCGCGATAAAAACCACCATCCTTCTGCAGCGTAGAGTCGCTGGTAAAGTTGCAGCCCTGGGCATAGCTCACGGTGGCCTTACCTGCCAGCGCCTGCTCCATAGCCTCTTTCAGGGTGATGTACTTGCTGTTGTCGGCTGTAGGTGCCCAGGTGCCAGCCATGTTGGCACGGTTGTGGGCCATCGGACCGATAAGGGCTATCTTGCCTTGTTTCTTGAGTGGTAGCAGCTGGTCCTGGTTCTTAAGCAGCACAAAACTCTCGGCTGCCAGATTGCGGGCTGCCTGCTTGTGTTCGGTGGTATAGATGTCGGTGGCGCGGCGTTTCTTATCAAGGAAACGGTAGGGATTCTGGAACAGTCCTAACTTGTATTTCGCCTCCAGCACACGACGGCAGGCCTGGTCGATCTCGGCCATAGTGACCTTACCCTCCTTGAGCGACTGCTCTAAGGTACCGATGAATCCCTCGGCACACATATCCATATCGGTGCCTGCCTTCAGGGCCAGTGCCGATACCTGTGGGAGATTGCCCAGACCGTGTTTCATCATCTCGGCGATGGCGCCGTAGTCGGTAACTACAAAGCCATCCCACTGCCACTGCTTGCGCAGCACATCGTCGATAAGCCAGCGGTTGGCTGTGGCAGGGGTGTAATCTACGATATTAAACGATGTCATGAACGAGCCAGCCCCTGCCTTGGCGGCTGCCTGGTAGGGTGGGAAGAACTGGTTGTACATGCGTATGTGACTCATATCTACGGTGTTGTAGTCGCGACCGGCTTCGGCACCGCCGTACAGGGCGTAGTGCTTTACGCAGGCCATCATGTTCTCAGGACCATAGTTGCCCTGATAGCCGCGTACCAATGCCTCGGCAATGCGTGAGCCTAAGAACGGGTCCTCGCCATTACCCTCGGCAATACGGCCCCAGCGGGCATCGAGGGCGATATCCACCATGGGGCTGTAGGTCCAGCAGATGCCATCGGCTGTGGCTTCCTTGGCTGCGATGCGTGCAGCCTGCTCGATGGCAGCCAGGTCCCAACTGCACGACATGCCCAGGGGAATAGGAAAAATGGTTTCGTAGCCATGAATCACGTCCATACCCACCAGCAGGGGAATACCCAGACGGCTCTTCTTGACGGCGGCATCCTGTAGCTGACGGATGCCATCCACACCTTTCTGATTCAGGATGGTGCCCAGCTTGCCCTGGGCTATCAGTTGCATCAGCGGACTGTTCTTCAGTTCGCCTGTGGTTGCCGATGTGCCTGGCAGCAGGTTCATCTGTCCTAACTTCTCCTCGACGGTCATCCTGGCCATCAGCTGGCTGATAAAATCATTCATTTTGGTGTCCTGAGCCGTAACGTGCAGCCCAGAGAGGAGCAGCAGGGCTCCTACAAGTAGTCTTTTTAGTTTCATAAATGGGTTTTAATTAAAGATTTTGGGGCAAAGGTACAAAAAAGTTGGCAAAATGTATTACCTTTGCGGCGAATAATAAAAACAAATTAATAACGATGTACAACAAAATTAATCTAAAACTACGATTGATGGTGGTGCTGCTGTGTGCTGCTTTTGCCATCCAGGCTTTGTCGCAAACCGTTTTTACACATCCTTGGCAGGGTAAGCGTGTGGCTTACTTTGGCGACTCGATTACCGACCCGCGTAACAATGGTTCGAAAATAAAGTATTGGGGCTATCTGGCCGATTGGCTGGATATCAAGCCTTACGTATATGGGGTGAGCGGACGCCAGTGGAACGATATTCCACGACAGGCGGATAAGTGCTACGAGGAGCATGGCGACAGCATTGATGCCATTATGATTTTTATTGGTACCAACGATTATAATGCGGGTGTGCCCATAGGCGAGTGGTTTACACAGAAACCCGAGAAGGTGGTGGCTGGCATACACGAGCAGAAGCACCCCGTGGACCGTTTGCACCGCTATCCGGTGATGACCGACAGTACGTATCGCGGACGTATCAACATCGCATTAAATAAGGTAAAGCGCATGTATCCCACCAAGCAGATCATACTGCTGACACCTATCCACCGTGCGGGCTTTTATGCCAACGACAAGAACTGGCAGCCTACCGAGGATTATACCAACCAGTGTGGCGAGTATGTGGATGCCTACGTGCAGTCGGTAAAACAGGCTGGCGAGATTTGGGCGCTGCCTGTGATTGACTGGGGCGCTATGAGTGGTCTGTACCCGCTGATGGACGAGCACGCGCAGTACTTTAAGAGTGCCGAGAACGACCGCCTGCACCCCAATGATAAAGGGCACGAGCGCTTGGCCCGTACCCTTTACTATCAGTTGCTTACATTGCCTTGCACATTTTAAGTGCGAGGCAATTTTTTATTTCAGCGTTACCACAACAATCGACTTAGCTGGCACCTTCATGGTAAGAACGCCCTTCTTAATCTTAGCGTCCTTGTACTCCTTTGGAGCAACCACATTAGGATGATTAAAGTCGTTGTAGTCGGCTACATTCTTTGAGGTGAGGATGCGGCCGCTAACCTGCTTGGCGTTGAAACCAGCGAAGTTGAAATCTACGGTCTGATCCTTATCCAGACTTACGTTTGTGATGGCCAGAACGATGCTGCCATCCTTGGTCTTAGCTGCCGATGCAGAGAGCAGTGGGCAAGGACGTGTGGTGTTGTCGCTGGTCTTCTGCTTCTCCTTCCAGTACTCGGTGCTGCACTGCACAGTCTCGCTCTGCAGATCTACAGGCAGATAAGTAGCCTCCTGGAATGGGGTGTACATCTGGAATACGTGATAGGTTGGGGTGAGAACCATGTGGCCTGTGCCCTCCTGATCGGTCAGAATCATCGACTGCAGTACGTTAACCACCTGAGCGATGTTAGCCATCTTTACACGGTCGGTGTACTTATGGAACACATTCAGACTCAGAGCAGCTACGAAGGCATCGCGCAGGGCGTTCTGCTGGTACAGGTGGCCAGGGATAGTACCAGGCTCCTCGTCCCACCAGGTTCCCCACTCATCAACCAGCAGGCCGATGTTGTTCTGAGGATCCTTCTCGTCCATGATAGCCTTGTGCTTCTTAATCACCTCTTCGATCTCCAAGCACTTACCCAGTGCCCAGTAGTACTGATCGTTATCGAAGTTGATGGCCGAACCCTTAGGACCGTTCCAACCGGTGCAGGTGTAGTAGTGCAGAGAGATACCCTGCATGCGGGCACCAATCTTATCCATACAAACCTTGGTCCAGTTGTAATCATAGTCGCTGGCACCCGATGCAATACGATACAAACGGTTGCCACCCTGATCGCGCAGGTAGGTGTTGAACTTACGGAACTCGTCGCTGTAGTACTCAGGACTCATGTTTCCACCGCAGCCCCAAGCCTCGTTACCAATTCCGAAGTACTTTACCTTCCAAGCTTTTTCACGTCCGTTAGCACGGCGCAGACGGGCCATTGGGGTATCGCCATCGCTGGTCATATACTCAACCCACTGTGCCATCTCCTTAACGGTACCAGAACCTACGTTACCTGAGATGTAAGGCTCGCAACCCAGCATCTCGCACAGGTTCAGGAACTCGTGGGTACCAAACGAGTTGTCCTCGATGGTGCCACCCCAGTTGTTGTTACGCAAAGAGGGGCGCTCTGACTTTGGCCCGATACCGTCCATCCAGTGATAGTCGTCGGCAAAGCAACCGCCTGGCCAGCGCAGTACAGGAATCTGCAGAGCCTTCAGAGCCTCGAACACATCCTTACGATAACCGTTGATGTTAGGAATCTGAGAGTTCTCGCCAACCCAGAGGCCACCGTAGATACAGCTACCCAGGTGCTCGGAGAACTGACCGTAGATCTCCTTGTTGATCTTGGCTCCAGCCTGATCGGCATGAACCGTAGCTTTCACATTTTCAGCGGCTGATGCCGATGTGGCAAAAGCCAGTGCGATAGTCGCGGTAAAAATAAACTTTTTCATGTGGTTGATAAAAATTACTTGTTATCTACAGCGGCCTGTTCGATAGGCAGACAGCGCTTGTAGTTCTCGATATACTTCTCGAAACCAGCTACATCCTCGGCGGTAGGAGCTACAGAGGTACCGGTGTTACCGGCAAATACTACATCCTCGAGGTAGTCGGCCAGGTTCTTACCGTTCTTCTTAATCAGGTAAGCAGCCAGCAGGGCGATACCCCATGCACCACCTTCGCCAGCGGTCTCCATCACCGAGATAGGTGAGTTGAGGGCTGCAGCCAGCATGCGCTGACCTACAACGGGAGTCTTGAAGTAACCACCATGACCGGTGATACGATCTACCTTAATCTTCTCTTCCTTCAGCAGGATGTCGTTACCAATCTTCAGCACGCCGATAGCGCCATACAGGTGGGCACGCATAAAGTTAGCCAGGTTGAACTTGTCGCCAGCAGAGCGAACGAACATCGGACGACCCTCGGCCAGACCTGTTACAGGCTCGCCTGATACGTAGTTGTAAGCCATCAGACCACCGCAGTCGGTCTCGCCCTCAAGGGCCTTGTTAAACAGCTTGCCGTAAAGCTCGTTCATATCAACCTCAATACCCAACAGCTGCTGATACTCCTTGAACAAACCTACCCATGCGTTGATGTCGCTGGTGCAGTTGTTACAGTGTACCATTGCTACGAGGCTACCATCAGGTGTGGTTACCATATCAATCATCTCGTAAGGCTTAGAGAGTGGCTTCTCGAGCACAATCATTGAGAATGATGAGGTACCGGCTGAAACGTTACCTGTGCGCTGCTTAACGGCGTTGGTGGCAACCATACCTGTGCCTGCATCGCCCTCAGGAGGACATACGGGGCAGCCTGGCTTCAGGTGGCCTGACACGTCGAGCTTCATGGCACCCTCGGGGGTGAGGAAACCGGCATTCTCGCCTGCGTTCAATGACTTAGGCAGAATGTCGAGTAGCTTCCAAGAGTAGCCCTTTGGTGCGATGAGCTCGTCGAACTTGCGAACCATCTCGGCATCGTAGGTCTTGGTAGCGGGATCAACAGGAATCATACCCGAAGCATCGCCTACGCCCAGTACAAACTCGCCTGTTACCTGCCAGTGAACATAACCTGCCAGGGTGGTGAGGTACTTGATGTCGGCTACGTGCTCCTCGTTGTCGAGAATGCACTGATACAGGTGCGAGATGCTCCAACGCAGGGGGATGTTGTAGTTGAAGAGCTGTGAGAGCTCGGCAGCTGCCTTGCCTGTGTTAGTGTTACGCCAAGTGCGGAAAGGAACCAGAATCTGCTGGTCCTTGTTGAAGGCCATATAGCCGTGCATCATGGCGCTGAAGCCGATGGCGGCCAGGGCCTCGATCTCGCAGTCGTACTGCTTCTGTACGTCCTTGCGCAGTTCGGCATAGCAGTCCTGCAGACCGTACCATACAGCCTCGGTAGAGTAGGTCCACAGACCATCTACCAACTGGTTTTCCCACTCGTGTGAACCCTGCGCGATGGGCTCGTTGTCCTCGTCGATGAGGACGGCCTTTATGCGGGTTGAGCCAAACTCGATACCGAGAATGGCCTTACCTGCCTGAATAGTTTCTTTTGCTGTCATATTGATCATTTTTTGGCTAATTATTATTATCTCAGCGCTTTGTTCAGCATGAAGTATACCTCGTTGTTGCGGAGAGTCTGCTTGAAGTCGGCGATGTTGGTCTGCTTGTTGATGCGAACATACTCGATGCCCAGCATCTCGGCGAAATCCTCCCAGTACTCCTCGGTGATGTCGTAAGAGAAAGCGCTGTGGTGAGTACCACCTGCCAGAATCCAGGCTGCAGCACCAATCTCGAAGGTGGGCTGTGGAACCCAGAGAGCCGAAGCTACGGGCAGCTTTGGCATGGGCTGTGGCTCGATGCACTCTACCTCCTGAGAAATCAGGCGGAAACGGTTACCCAGGTCAACAACTGTAGCCTTGATACCAGCACCTGTCTTTGAGGTGAATACCAGACGGGCTGTCTGCTGCTTGCGGATACCGATGCCCAGGAAGTGAACCTCGAGTTTGGGCTTGTCGGTAGCAATCAGAGGACAAACCTCAAGCATGTGGCTCTGCAGACAAGAGCTCTTGTCGCCAGCGAAGTTCAGAGTGTAGTCCTCGAGGAATGAGCAACCTGTAGGCATGCCCTGCTGGATAACCCACAGTGTGCGATACAGGCAGGCTGTCTTCCAGTCGCCCTCGGCACCGAAACCGTAACCCTCCTGCATCAGGCGCTGTGAAGCCAGACCAGGAATCTGGTCGAATCCGCAGAAGTTTGGATCGTCGATGTTGGCATCGCCCAGGTCGTCGAAGTTGGTAGTGAAGGCTGTAGCGCCCTCGTCCTTCAGAACGCGGCGCAGGGCAATCTCGGCCTTGGCTGCATTCTTCACCTTTTCCCAGTAAACCTCCTCGCCACTCTCATCAATCTTGATGGTGTAGAGTTTCTTGTACTCCTCAACCAGTTCGTCGGCTTCCTTATCGGTTACCTTCTTGAAATACTCCATCAGCGAGCTTACGGGGTAGTAATCTACGTGGTAGCCCAGGCGCTGCTCGAACTCTACGCGGTCGCCATCGGTTACGGCTACGTTGTTCATGTTCATACCGAACATCAGGCAGCGCACGTTGTGAGCATCAGCCACACCTGCTGCCACGCGAGCCCAAACGGCAATCTGCTTCTGAGCCTTCTCGTCCTTCCAGTAGCCGCAAACCACCTTACGGGCTACACGCATGCGAGTGCAGATATGTCCGAACTCGATGTCGCCGTGAGCACTCTGGTTCAGGTTCATGAAGTCCATGTCGATCTCGTTCCAGGGGATTTCGGCATTATACTGTGTGTGGAAGTGGCAGAGGGGCTTCTGCAGCTGCTGCAGACCCTTGATCCACATCTTGGCTGGTGAGAAGGTGTGCATCCATGTGATGATACCCACGCACTTCTCGTCGTTGTTGGCAGCCAGCATCACCTGCTCTACTTCCTTTGAGCTGTTGGCTGTGCCTTTATATACAATCTTTACGGGGATGTTGCCTGAAGCGTTCAAACCCTCAACCATCTCCTTTGAGTGACTGTCAACTGCAACTACAGCGTCGCCTCCGTACAGAAGCTGTGCGCCAGTTACCCACCAAATTTCAAAATTCTCAAAACCTTTCATATTCTTAAGTTGTTATTAGTTAATAATGTATGATTCTTTTTAATGTTTCTGTCCCTTTTGGCCATAGTACGCGTTGGGGCCGTGTTTGCGCATGTAATGCTTCTCAACCAGCAGCGGATTCATGGTGAGGTTGGGATTAACCGAGAAGGCTACGAAAGCCATCTTGGCACACTGCTCCATCACCTTGGCATTGTAAACGGCATTGTCGGGTGAGGTTCCCCATGAGAATGGACCGTGGTTCTTAACCAGCACAGCGGGCGTGTGATCAGGGTTTATCTTACGGATGTTCAGAATCTCATCTACAATCACGTTACCAGTCTCCAACTCGTAGTTGCCCTTAACCTCTGCCTCGGTCATATCGCGGGTACAAGGGATATCCTTGTAGAAATAGTCGGCGTGAGTGGTGCCGATGTTAGGAATATCGCGACCTGCCTGAGCAAAAGCTGTGGCATAGGTAGAGTGGGTGTGAACCACGCCCTGGATGTTAGGGAATGCCTTATATAATACAAGGTGTGTAGGGGTATCCGACGAAGGGTTGAGATCACCCTCGACTACCTTACCACTCTCGAGATCAACAACAACCATGTCGCTGGCTTTCATTACATCGTAGTCAACACCAGAGGGCTTGATAACAACAAGTCCTTTTTCACGGTCGATACCTGAGACATTACCCCAGGTAAAGATTACCAGGTTCTGCTTTACAAGGTCGAGATTTGCCTTGAATACTTTTTCTTTCAGTTCTTCTAACATTGTTCTTACAGTTTGAAATTTGAATCTTCGTTATAAGCGCGCTTATTAAAACGATAGAGATAAGCGCCGCGTTTTGAACTTTTCTTGTCAATCAGTTCGGTCTTCTCAATGAAGTCCATCTCCTTGACACGCTTGCGGAAGTTGCGCTTGTCGAGCTCGGTGCCATAAACGGCCTCGTAGAGCGTCTGCAACTGGGTGAGCGTAAACAGATCGGGTAGCAGATTGAAGCCTACGGGTTCGTGCGACATTTTCTGCTGAACCAGCTTGCGAGCCTTGCTTACCATCTCGTTGTGGTCGGAATAAAGCTGTGGAATCTCCTCAACGTCGATCCACTCGGCTCCATGCTCCTGGCGCAGCTTGTCGTCGTAATCCATCACATTAATCAGGGCGTAGTACGAAATTGATACTACGCGCTCGCCTGGGTCGCGGTCCACCTTACCAAAGGCACCAATCTGGCGCATGTAGATGTTACGCAAGCCTGTCAGCTCAAAAAGTGTACGCGAAGCAGCTTCGTCCACACTTTCGGTGGCGCCAACGAAGCCTCCGTAGAGGCTCCATTCGCCACGTCCCGGGTCCATCTTGCGGCGACCGATCAATACCTTCAGCTTCTTTTCATCGAAACCGAAGATGATACAGTCGACCGACAACCAGACTTTTGAATGTTCGTTATAAAATGTCATTTGCTTATTACTATTTTACCAGAAATAGAAGTAGAACGATGCACACAGGCCGATAACAACGAGAGTTCCGATGATATCGAATGCACCCCAGCTCTCCTTGATTGACTGTTTGAAGTCGGAAGAGAAGGTGATGGCATCAATCTGCTCTTTCGAAGGTGCAGGTGTGAAGAAGCTTACAGCTACCATCAGCACGATGATGAACAGCAGCAGCCAGCACTCGAAAATGAGCCAGTTGGTCTGCCAGAACCATGTGGTGGCATCCCAGAAAGCACCATCCATGGCTGCCTTACCCGATTCGGTAACAACGTTGGTAACCAAACGAACCATACCAATCAGGAAACCGCCAATCAGTCCCCACTCACCAGCCTTTGGTGTAATCTTCTTCGAGAAGATACCCAGGGTGAATACTGCTACCATCGCAGGAGCAATGAGCGACTGGATATCCTGCAGATAAGAGTAGAGGTTACCCATGTTCATCATGATAGGCATCCAAGCCAGACCCAACAGCACTACAACAACGGTAGCGCAGCGACCTACAAATACGTAGTGAGCCTCGCTCATACCCTTCTTCATGGGCTTGTAGAAATCCTCGGTAAACAAGGTGGCGCAGCTGTTGAAGAATGCGGCCAGCGAAGCTACCAGTGCACATACGAAACCGATAGTTACGATACCCTTGATACCGGCAGGCAGAATGTTCTTAACCATCATGGCGAAAGCACCGTCAGTAGATTCGTGGTTCATGATATCCATCTCGATACCGCTACCACTCTTCAGCGAGAGGGCATAGGCAATCATACCAGGAATCAGGAACATAAAGCAAGGCAGAATCTTGAAGAAACCGGCTGCGATAGTTCCGCGGCGGGCACGCTTCATCACCTCCTTATTGTCCTCGCCAGGAACCTGACCAAGTACACGCTGAACGATGTGCTGGTCGGTACACCAGTACCAGAAACCAATGATCGAGGCACCCAGGAATACCACGTAGCCAGGGAACTGAGGATACATAGGATCGGCTGGGTCGGGGTGGAACATGTGAGTGGTTCCGAAACCATCGTGGGCTGCGTTACATACGCGCATCATCTCGCTCCATCCTGCGGTGATGCTGCCATCGCCCAGCATGTTCAGTCCGAGGAACAGAACCAGGAACGAACCAACAATCAGGATAGGAGTCTGGATGGTTGAAAGGGTCATCACACCCTTCATACCACCGAATACGGTGAACACGGCGGTGATGGCAATCAGACCAATGGCACCATACCAGAAAGGTATGCCCAGCAAGAACTTGAAGAAGATACCACCGGTGAAAGCGGTTACCGACACCTTAGTGAGCACGTAGGCCACCAGGGTGATGATACTGAGCCAAGAACCTGTGCGCTGAGTGTAGCGGAACTTCAGGAAGTCGGGCATCGTGATAATCTTACCCATCTTGTTGATGAGCAGCTGATAGAAAGGTACGAACAGCCAACCCAGAATCAGGATCATCCAACCCTGCATCTCCCAGTGAGCCATACCCACACCATCCTTTGCTCCTGTACCGGCCAGACCTACCAGGTGCTCTGAACCGATGTTGGCGGCAAAGATGGCCATACCAATTACATACCATGGCTCACCCTTACCAAAAAGGTAAGCCGAAGAATCCTCGCCCTGCTGGGCTTTCTTGTCTTTCCAGATGGCATACCATACGGCTGCCACCACTCCACATAGGCCGACGATGAGTACAACCCAGTCGAGCCAGATAAATTCATGTGAACTCCAATTCATGGAAATAAAATTTGATATTAGTTAATAATTAATAGAATTGTCAATTATCAATTGTCAATTGCCAACAGCTACAAGTTCTCACTTAATTGAGAACTTGTAAGCTGCATGACTGTAATACTTCTCGCCTGGGTTCAGGGTTGGCTGTACCCACTCAGGATGGTTAGGTGAGTCGGGATACTTCTGGCTCTCCAAGCAAACACTCACGTGCTTTGGATAGGTGATGCCATGCTTGCGGGCGATGTCCTTATCGGCACCTACACCCTGGAAGTTACCGCTGTAAACCTGTACACCTGGCTCGTTGGTAAACATCTCCATCAGGATACCTGTCTTGGGGCTGTAGAGGCTGGCGCAAACCTGTGTGTCGTCGCCCTTACCGTCCTTGAAGGTGTTCAGACAGTAGTTGTGGTCGTAACCTGTAGCGTTCTGAATCTGGTCGAACTGCGAGTTGATGCTGTCGCCCAGAGCGTGTGGCTGACGGAAGTCCATTGGAGTGCCCTCAACCGACTTGATCTCGCCTGTGGGGATATAAAGCTTGTCGCTGGGAGTAAAGTTATCAGCGTTTACATACAGTACCATGTCGTAAGCGGGCTGTGTAAAGTCGCCGCTCAGGTTGTAGTAGTTGTGGTTGGTCTGGTTAATGATAGTTGGCTTGTCGGTCTCAGCCTCCCAAGTCATATCCAGCACATTGTCGGCTGTAAGCTTGTAGGTGGTAACAGCCATTACCTTGCCGGGGAATCCGTTTTCGCCATCAGCAGCTACGATGGTGAGCTTCAGGATTGAGTCGCCAATCTGCTCTGCCTCGTAAACCTGGTGCATCCAACCGGTGTTGCCACCGCCGTGCAGCGAGTTAGGACCATCGTTGGTGCGCAGCTGTACGGTGTCGCCCTTCAGCAGGAACTGTCCGTTCTTGATGCGGTTAGCATAACGACCTACGCTTGAGCCGTAATCAGATGGGGTGTTGATGGTATCGGCATACTGAGCGATGTTGTCGAATCCGAGAACAACGTCGGTTGGCTTACCATCCTTGTCGGGAACTACCAGCGATACGATACGGGCACCGTAGTTAGTGATGCAAACCTCCATACCATTCTCGTTCTTCAGTGTGTAAAGCTTAACTGGCTTTGACTGAATAGTAGTGTCGAACTTGGCTGGGTTCAAACCCGATACCGTGAGCTGTGGAGCCTGCTGGCTTCCTGCACATGAGAGCATCAGTGCAGCTGCACCAACTCCCATCAATGTTGCTTTCAATGCTTTCATTGTTTTACTTGTTTTTAATTATTACGTTATTGTTAATGCTAATTTGGGTGTAAAATTACAATTATAATTTGAACTAACAAACAAAAATGCAAAAAAAATAAGGAGTAAGGTGTAAAAAACACACCTTACCCCCAATATTTAACCTTTATAAACACAAAAATGTGTTTTTTGTTGGTTTGGAGTTAGCAAATTCTGCGTGAACCGTCGCCGATTACTACATCGTAAACCTTTGGCTCGTGTCCGTACTTAGCGTTGAACTTTGCCTTAGCGTCGTCGATGAACTTCTTGTAGAGATCGTTGCGAACCAGGTTGATGGTGCAGCCACCAAAGCCGCCACCCATGATACGTGAACCGGTTACACCGTTCTCCTTAGCGATATCGTTCAAGAAGTCGAGCTCCTCGCAAGATACCTCATAATCCTTCGACAGACCAGCGTGAGTCTGATACATCAGCTCACCAACCTTCTCGTAGTCGCCCTCGTTCAGTGCGTCGCAAACTGCCAGTACGCGGTCCTTCTCACCGAGAACGAACTTAGCGCGCTTGTAGTCCTCTTCGCCTACCTCGGCACGAACCTCATCCAGCTGCTCCCATGTGCAGTCGCGCAGGGTCTCGAACTTACCCTCTGGGTGCTTAGCCTGAATGTGCTTTACTACGTTTTCGCAGCTGTTGCGGCGATCGTTGTAAGGCGAACCTGCCAGCTGGTGCTTAACTACTGAGTCGAGCAGTACCAGACGGTAGCCATCGGGCTTGAATGGGAAGTACTCAAACTCGCGGCTGCGGCAGTCGAGGCGCATCAGGCAACCAGCCTTACCGAATACTGAGGCAAACTGGTCCATGATACCACAGTTAACACCGCAGTAGTTGTGCTCGGTAGCCTGACCGGCCAGTACCATATCCCACTGCGAAACCTTGTTGTCGCCGAAGATATCGTTCAAACCACAGGCAAAGCAGCTCTCCATAGCGGCTGATGATGACATACCAGCACCAAGGGGAACGTCGCCGGCAAAAGCGATGTTGAAGCCCTTAACGGGAACACCCAGCTTCTTCATCTCCAGAGCGATACCATAGATGTAACGAGCCCAAGAGGCCTTAGGACCTGCAGGGTCAGAGAGCTTGAAGTCAACGCGGTCCTTCAGGTCGATAGCGTATGCCATCACAGTGTCGTCGGTACCATTAGCACGCATTTCGGCTACAATACCTTTATCGACAGCACCTGGGAACACGAAACCACCATTGTAGTCGGTGTGCTCACCAATCAGGTTAATACGTCCGGGAGATGCATATACGTTACCAGTCTTTCCATCAAAGTGCTTGATGAAGCGGCTTCTTACAAATTCAATGTCCATAAGCTTTAAAATTTAAAGGGTTAATATTAATCGACTTTGATGTCCTGATTCACGTTCTTGCAACCTACGAGTGCGTAGAACAGAATATAGGCCAACATAGCGATGACGAGCCAGTAGCTGAAGATAGGACCGGCTGACTTGGCGATAGCCTCCTGAAGGAGAGGCATCACACCACCACCAACAACCATTGTCATGAATATACCCGAGGCAGCCTCAGTGTACTTGCCTAGTCCCTCAACCGAGAGGTTGAAGATACCACCCCACATGATTGAGGTGCAGAGACCGCAAGCAGGAATCAGGAAGGCCTTGGCAGGTACGTCGTGACCGTTGAACGAGATAGTCACATCCTCGGGCATAAAGATGGCAATAACCAGCAGCAGGATAGCAACTGCGCTAACTGTTGACAGCTGCAGCTTGGTAGAAACCTTACCAGAGATAGCACTCGAGCAAGCACGACCAATCATCATGAGCAACCAGTAGGCAGCAGCCAGTGTACCACCGATGGCGGCTGCACCTTCGAAACCAAGATCGGTTACGTAGAAGTTCAGCTCCATAGGAATTCCAATCTCGATACCTACATAGAAGAAGATAGCGATAACACCCAGCACGCAGTGGCGGAAAGCCAGAGGGCTACGCTCGTACTTAGGAGCAACCTTGCCGAGGGTGGGCTCTGGAATTGTAACACGGCTGATGATCACAAAAGAGATGGCGAATACGGCAATACCGATAAACAGCAGAGGAGCCACGTCGCTCATGCTGGTGTCGGCTGTAACAGTACCTACCAGCCATCCTGCCAGCAGCGGGGTGAGTGTACCGGTCAGCGAGTTCAGTGTACCTCCCACCTGAATGAGCTGGTTACCCTTGTTGCCTCCACCTCCGAGAAGGTTCAGCATGGGGTTTACCACCGTGTTGAGCATACATACGCAGAAACCGCAGATGAATGCACCAAGCAGGTAGATAACCAGGTTGAGGGCTACAGGAATGCTATCGTATGTGAATACGTAAGTACCTGCGCCTACCAGGCTTGAGAGATACTGGAAACACAAACCAACGATACCCACGATCAGAGCAATCAGGGCTGTCTTTTTGTATCCGTATTTCGTAAGCATTTTACCTGCAGGTATTCCCATAAACAGGTAAGCCGCAAAGTTCATCAGGTTACCCCAAGCTTTGGCAAAAGGATACTCGAAACCCCAGATGTTGCCAAAGGGAGCGCCCATGTTAGTTACAAAGCTGATCATCGCGAAGATGAAGCACATAGTGACAATGGCAATCACCTTGCCATTCTTGTTTGTTTCAGTCATATTTGTCGTCTATTTATTTTAAATGTTGGATAATTTCTACTCTACCACTCCAAAGCGGTATACGGTCTTCTGCTTGTAGCGCTGTCCTGGATTCAGAACCACACTTGGGAAGTATGGACGGTTAGGTGAATCGGGGAAGTGCTGGGCCTCGAAGCAGACAGCTGAACGATGTGGGAAGGTGCAACCATTAGCGCCCTTATAGCCGCTCAGGAAGTTACCTGTGTAAAGCTGCAGGCCTGGCTCGGTGGTGTAAACCTCCATAGTACGGCCGCTCTTTGGGTCGGTAACCTTGGCAGCGAATGAGAGCTCGCCCTCTTCCTGCTTGTTCAGTACGTAGTTGTGGTCGAAACCGTGTCCGAACTTAATCTGCTCGTGATCGGCGTTGATGTCCTGTCCGAATGCCTTTGGCTTGCGGAAGTCGAATGGAGTGCCCTCAACCTTCAGGATCTCACCTGTTGGGATAGCAGTAGCGTCGGTAGGCAGATAGAAGTCGGCATTGATCTCGCAAATCTGATCGTCGATACTTGGTGTTGGATCGGCAGTACCAGCCAGTGAGAAGAAGGCGTGGTGTGTCAGATTAACGATTGTCTTCTTGTTGGTAGTAGCCAGGTACTCGATTACCAGTTCGTTGTTGTCGGTAAAGGTAAATTCTACTGTTACATCCAGCTCGCCTGTGAAACCTTCCTCACCATAAGAAGAGATACGGTGCAGAGCCAAAGAGCGAGGACCCATCTGACGGGCGTCCCAAACCTTAGCGTTGAAACCTACTGAACCGCCGTGCAGGTGGTTAGGTCCATCGTTAAGAGCCAGCTGGTACTCCTTGCCGTTCAGAATGAACTGGCCTTTGCAGATACGGTTACCCCAACGGCCGATCAGAGTCGACAGATAAGGCTCGTTTCCGCTGGTCAGCTGCTCGATGCTGTCGTGACCCTGGATAACGTTAGCTACTTTACCATCCTTGCCGGGAACCATAATAGCACAAATGGCACCGCCATAGTTTGAGATGGCAACTTCGAATCCTTTACGGTTTCTAAGAATATACAAGTCGGTTTTTTTACCGTTAATAGTGGCCTGGAAGTTCTCACGCTTCAAGCCGCACAGATTCACTGTCTCTGTAGTGTTCGCCATATGAATATGTTTATTAGTTAAAAATTAATTTTCTGCAAAGTAACAGAAAAAAAATCAAACTAACGAACGTTTCAGCGAAAAAAAAGTTTTTGCAGTCTTAAAAAAATCTAAATACAGTTCTTTAGCAGGTCAGCTACCACATAACTGCTACCTCCAACGAACACAAAGTCGTTATTCTCGGCTGCAGCTTTAGCTGCCTCGTAAGCCGATTTTACATCGGGATAGGCCTCGCCTTGCAGCTCCATAGTCTGGGCATAGAGCTTCAGAACGTTCTCCGAAACGGCACGTTTATTGTTCGCTTTTGTAAAATAATAGGTAGCATTCTTGGGCAGTAATGCCAACACACCCTGTATGTCTTTATCGTCAACCATACCGAATACAATGTGCATATGATTGCACTTTACCGACTTGAGCTGCTCGCTCAGATAAGTCCAACCTGGCACATTATGACCGGTATCGCAGATGGTGAGTGGGGCCTCGCTGATCTTCTGCCAACGTCCCTTCAGGCCTGTCAGGTTGCAAACATGCAGGAATCCCTGTCGCACCTCGCGGTTCATGCAGGGCTTATTAGTCTCGCATGGGCATGCGTGCATATAACCCAGAGCCTCCAGCTGCTGTACGGCGCAAAGAATGGTATTGGTGTTCTTTTCCTGATAGCTGCCACCCAGCTCGCCCTTGATAATGCCAAAGTCCTTGGTGTTGTACTCAAAGCCTGCAGCACTGTTCGAGGCCGAGATAATCTGGTTGTGCTCCTCGGCAAATACGATAGGGGCGTGGTTCTCAACGGCAACAGTCTCGAATACCATACGTGTTTCGGGTGTGGTCTCGCCAATAACTACGGGCACATCCTTCTTGATGATACCTGCTTTCTCCATGGCAATCTGTTCGAGCGAATTGCCCAGGAACTGCGTGTGGTCCATACCGATATTGGTAATTACGGATAGGGCAGGGGTGATGATGTTGGTGCAGTCTAATCGGCCGCCCAATCCAACCTCGATCACGGCGATATCCACCTTCATCTCAGCAAAATACTTAAAAGCCAGTGCAGTGGTAAGCTCGAAGAACGAGGGTTTGATGGGCTCGAAGAAACTCTTCTCCTTCTCCACAAAGTCGATCACGTATTCCTCGCTGATGGGTTGACCGTTTACGCGGATGCGCTCGCTGAAGTCAACCAGATGTGGCGATGTGTACAAACCTACGCGATAGCCACACATCTGTAAAATAGCAGAAAGCGTGTGAGCACACGACCCCTTTCCGTTAGTACCAGCCACATGAATAGTAACATACTTTTGATGTGGATGACCGAAATGTTTGTCGAGTGCATGACTGTTTTCCAGTCCTTCCTTATATCCGCCTGCTCCCTGACGCTCGAACATGGGTAGCTGACTGTAAAGGTATTCACACGTTTCCTGATAAGTCATAGCTTTATACCTTATTATATATTAATTAAAGTAATTCTTGAATTTCTGGAAGATCGAGTCGCGTGTCTGCTTGTCGCCCTTGAAATTGTCGCTGTCCTTGAACTGCTCAATGGCATGCTTCTCCTCCTTACTCAAGGTCTTAGGCACGTAAACGCTGATGTTAACCACCAGGTCGCCACGACCGCTACCATAGCCCTGAACCACGGGCAATCCCTTACCGCGCAGACGCAAGGTCTTACCAGGCTGGGTTCCATTCTCGAGTTTTACCTTGAGCTTGGTTCCCTCGATGGTAGGAATCTCAATCTCGCCTCCAAGTGCAGCTGTTGGGAAATCGAGCAACAGGTTGTAAATCAAATCGTTACCATCACGTATAAATGTCTCGTGTGGCTCCTCGGCGATAAACACCTGTATGTCGCCCGATGTACCGTTGTGCTTGCCGGCATTACCCTTGCCAGGCACGTTTACAACCATACCCTCGGCTACGCCAGCTGGGATGTTAATCTCTACAACCTCTTCGCCCTTCTCAACGCCTGTGCCGCCGCAGTGCTTACACTTGTTCTTAATTACCATGCCTTCGCCACCGCAAGTGGGGCAAACGCTCTGCTGCTGCATCATACCGAAGATGCTCTGGGTGGTATGAGTGATGTAACCCTGACCGTGACAGGTGGGGCACTGCTCCTTCTGACTGCCAGCCTCGGCACCAGTACCGCTACAATGTGGACAAGGGATATCCTTGCGAACCTTGAACTTCTTGGTAACACCAGTATTAATCTCCTCGAGTGTAAGTTTCACCTTCAGGCGCAGGTCGCTGCCGCGATGCTGCTGTGGGCGACGCTGTCCACCGCCAAAGCCACCAAAGCCGTGACCGCCGAAGATATCGCCGAACATCGAGAAGATATCGTCCATGTTCATATTGGTCTCGAAGCCACTGAAACCGCCGAATCCGCCGCCCATGTTAGGTCCGTCGAATCCGAACTGGTCGTACTGCTGACGTGTCTTTGGGTCGTGCAGCACATTGTATGCCTCGGCCGCCTCCTTAAATTTCTCCTCGGCTTCCTTGTCGCCAGGATTACGGTCGGGGTGGTACTTAATGGCTATCTTACGATACGCTTTCTTAATTTCGTCTTCTGTGGCGTCTTTTTGCACGCCCAGCACCTCGTAATAATCTCGTTTCTGTGCCATTTAATTGTCAATTATCAATTATCAATTGTCAATTTTCACTGTCCAACTGCCACTTTGGCGTGGCGGATTACTTTGTCGTTCAGTTTATATCCCTCCTGCAGGCAGTCGATAACCTTACCTTTCTTGTCGTCGCCCATACCAGGAACCATCGCTACGGCCTCGTGCAGGTCGGTGTCAAAGTCGGCATCCTTGGTCTCAATCTTGCTTACGCCCTGACCTTCGAGAGTCTTTACGAACTTGTTGTAAATCAGTTCCACACCCTCGCGCAGTACCTGTGGGTCGTCGGTCTTGGCGCCATTGGCAATGGCACGCTCCATATCATCGAGTACAGGCAGAATGGCCGAGATAACCTTCTCGCCACCGTTCAGAATCAGCTCGGCACGCTCTTTCAGTGTGCGCTTGCGGTAATTCTCAAATTCGGCAGCCTTGTAGAGCAACTGAGTCTTCAGCTCCTCTATTTCCTGCTGGGCTTTTGTCAGAGGGTCAACCTCTTCTTCTTCCTTAGCAGCCTCGTCGGCAGCAGCCTCCTGATTCTCGGTTGCCTCTGCTGTCTCTTTTTCAGTGTCTTCAACGGGAGCCTCGTTCAGGTTCTCCTCGTTTTCGATGTTGATATCTTTTTCTGTCATAATAGCGTTGTTTAAAGTTTCTGCTTGTCGTATTGCAAAAACCGTGCCTAATTATCAATTATCAATTATCAACTGTCAATTTTTACACGTACATCTTCTCCTTCTGAGCCTTGATGGTCTCGTCGTAGATGTATTCGTCGTAAGTTGTCAGCTTATCGATGGTGCCCTTTGGAGTGAGCTCGATAATGCGGTCGGCCACAGTGTTGATAAACTCATGGTCGTGCGATGCAAACAGAATGTTACCCTTAAAGTTAATCAGGTTGTTGTTAAAGGCCTGAATACTTTCCAGATCCAAGTGGTTGGTTGGGGTATCCAGAATCAGACAGTTGGCATTCTTCAGCTGCATACGAGCAATCATACAACGCATCTTCTCACCTCCTGACAGTACGTTTACATGCTTCAGTACGTCCTCTTCCTTAAACAGCATTCGTCCCAGGAACGACTTCATGGTTACCTCGTTACCTGGTCCCCACTGGCTCAGCCAGTCAACCAGATTCATTTCGCTCTGGAAGAACTCGGTGTTATCCAATGGCAGATAGGCGGTGGTGATGGTAACACCCCACTTGTAGGTACCTGCATCGGCCTGACGGTTACCGTTGATAATCTCGAACAAGGCGGTCATAGCCTTTGGATTGTGCGAGAGGAATACGGTCTTCTGCCCCTTCTCGATGGTGAAGTTCACGTTGTCGAACAGTACGGTACCGTCGCTGTCAACAGCCTTCAGTCCCTCTACCTCCAGAATCTGTGTTCCAGGCTCACGCTCCATCTGGAAGATGATACCTGGGTATTTACGTGTTGATGGTGTAATCTCTTCTACATTCAGCTTCTCCAGCATCTTCTTACGCGATGTGGTCTGCTTTGATTTTGCTACGTTGGCGCTGAATCGACGGATAAACTCCTCCAGTTGCTTCTTCTTCTCCTCAGCCTTCATCTTCTGGTTCTGAGCCTGGCGCAGAGCTAGCTGCGAACTCTCGTACCAGAACGAGTAGTTACCTGAGAACAGGGTTACCTTACCAAAGTCGATATCTACGGTCTGTGTAGAAACGGCATCCAGGAAGTGACGGTCGTGCGATACAACCAGCACGCACTGCTCCAGGTTGCTCAGGTATTCCTCCAGCCACTGAACGGTATCCAGGTCGAGGTCGTTGGTAGGCTCGTCGAGCAACAGGTTGTCGGGGTGTCCGAACAGAGCCTTTGCCAGCATCACACGTACCTTCTCGTTGTTCGAGATCTCGCTCATCTGCTTGTAGTGCTGACTCTCGGCAACGCCCAGGTTCTGCAGCAGCTGTGCAGCCTCGCTTTCGGCCTCCCAGCCATTCATCTCGGCAAAAGCCATCTCAAGGTCGGCGGCACGTACACCGTCTTCCTCGCTCATTTCGGGTTTTGCATACAGAGCCTCACGCTCTTTCATGTTTTCCCAAAGTGGCTGATGTCCCATCAGCACAGTGTTCATCACTGAAAACTCATCATACTTAAAGTGGTCCTGCTCCAGCACGCTCAGGCGCTCGCCTGGCTGCATCTCGATGGTACCCTTGTTGGCCTCGAGCTCGCCGCTGATGGCACGCAGAAGGGTTGACTTACCAGCACCGTTTGCGCCGATAATACCGTAAATGTTACCACTTGTAAACTTCAGGTTCACATCCTTGTAGAGAACCTTCTTTCCAAACTGGATTGCCAGATTTGTAACTGTAATCATCTTCTACTAATCTTCCTATTATATTATTTGGGCGGCAAAGTTATAAAAAAAATCTCGAAATACCAAGAAACAATAAAAAAATCGGTATTATTTGCGTTTTTATTTGGCTCTTTCAAAAATTCATAGTACTTTTGTGCCCAAGTTCG
Organism: Xylanibacter ruminicola 23; assembly: GCF_000025925.1. Taxonomy (NCBI): domain Bacteria; kingdom Pseudomonadati; phylum Bacteroidota; class Bacteroidia; order Bacteroidales; family Prevotellaceae; genus Xylanibacter; species Xylanibacter ruminicola. The sequence continues at coordinate 524,123 of NC_014033.1, forward strand.
CGCCGCAGACGTCCCTGAGAGGACGGTTAGGTGTGGGCAACGATTTATTGGAACAGCGTCATACAACGCCTTGTTTTTGGTGACTCGAACGTAGGAAATTCGAATACCCATAATCAGAAACATCGCAGAGTTGATGCTACGGGTGTGGTATAACTATCCCCGTTAGTGTGCAGAGGTCTTATCAGCCTCGAGCACACTTTACGAGTGCATTATATACCTCGGCGTGAGCGTCATTCTGTCTGTCTATTATGGAGGTTTCCTACGACCTGAGTTACAGATGGGCAGAAAGAGTTCACGCTTTTTTTGTGTTTTGCTGATTCCTGATGCTTCTGGTTTTGTGCCAGATTTTATGAGTATGAAAAAAGACTCGTCAGTAATTGAAAACCGTGTCGAGACCCTAATTGCAAAAGAGGGGTCTTGCGGCGGAGCCATAAAGAAAAATACGGGTGTAATTCGTCGCCTTCGCAGCACTAAAGATGGTCGAGTTCGCCTCACGGTTACGGCAGCCAACGCTGAAAAACCTTTCGATCCTACCGCTTGGTATGTGGCTGAGGTGAAACGTTACTCAGAGCTGAAGTGCCGTGATATGCTCAATGCGCCAGGCAAGTTCGCCTTTCCAGTCGAGGCTTATGCTGCCACACAGGCCTTGTTGCTTCGAAGAATAGCTGCTACCGAAGAACTTAAAGCTGTAAAAGAAAAGTTGATTATACACGGCAAGGTTTTTATTCGTGTTGCCGACAAATCCCATCGTGTCGATTTGTTAAAGGGCTGTCCTTATCTCAAGTGTTTTGTTAAAGATGCCTCACTTAATCGTACGGTTAACGATTTTACCGATTTTGCCCGTGTACCCGATTTGCAGATTCAGCAGCTTCGTCAGCTATTATCATTGGCCGATGGACCTGTAGAGTATTGTGACGTGGTGCCTCAGCTACACGATAAGGTGAAAATTATCGGCGGACAACTGTCTAAGGGTAAGCTATTCAAGGATGTAAAAGGCGAGGTGACCATGACCTCAGGTCGTAAATACGCCACCGTCATTCTCGATGGCATCGGCTGTTTCAAGCTCCGCCTCCCCGCCAGCCATCTCGCCAAATATAAATAGTCATTTTTCTAAGTATGACTTACGACTACATAAAGCCTTTTCCCAAGTGTCATGCTGGCGATGCAATTACTGTCAGTTATAATGCCCCTTGCGACATTGCTCTTATTACCGAGCGCGACTATCAGTTGACTGTGAATCGTGATGACGACAGTTTCTTGTTGCGAGTCAGTGCTGATGAGATAGACGAGTGCCATGCGTCGCTTGTGGTTCCCTTCGATGGCGATTGGCGTATGGTGGTTTTCTTGTATGATGAGATGGGTGAGTGTCGCTTTGAGATAACCTATAAGTATCAGCCAGTAGATATTCTGCAGTACAATGCCACTCATACCGACAGTAAGATTGTTTGTAAACAAGTTGGCACCCCAGCTCCTTGCAGTCTTCAGGAGTGGAAACGTCAGACGGGTAATACCTTTAGTGGTAATTTGTCCTGTTGCTGTAGTTGCTTTCGAATGGTTCCACTAACAGAATTCGAGTGTGTCAAGGTTTCTGTTACCTCAGAAATGGGGGCTACAGCCTATTGTGCAACTCCCATCTGCCATCACTGCGCCACCAGTTCGGATTCCATCCATTTTCAGGTTCCAACTTCCAGCCTTTCTCCATGCAAATAAATAACCCCTAAAATACCGTCAATTAATTCAAAACCCTTAATGAATTAATTCATTTCCCCTTTTGAATTAATTCACCGCATTTCGAGGCCTAAAGATTTACGATGAAAAATCAAATTGATTTTGAGGCAAAACTAACTTGGTTATGATTGCTAATCAACTTGTTTTTCGATGAAAACCAATAAGGAAAATATCCCTATCCCTTACACCCCTCTTACTATAGCCCCACCTCTCTTTAGAGAGAGGGTGGGGACTATATAGAGAGGGGGTTAAGAAGGGATGAGGATATTGCTTCTGAAAGCCCGATGCTGAGAAAGATTCGCAGGTATGAAGTGATGTTGTCTTGTTGAATTTTGAATTTGTCATATCTTTTGGTTTCTAATTTTGTAATTTCGTTACTGTTTATATCAACCTCGCAAAGGTACAAATAAGTAATGAGCCAACAAAATATCTGTCCCCACGGGGACAGATTAAATATTATTTAACGAATACGTCAATAAAAAATAATTATACAATATGGCAAATCACATAGTGATAATGGCGGGCGGCGTTGGTAGTCGCTTTTGGCCTTTGAGTACACCAGAGCTGCCCAAGCAGTTTATTGATATACTTGGTTGTGGTCGCACCCTTATTCAATTAACGGTTGACCGATTCCAAGGCATCTGCCCTATGCAGAACTTCTGGGTGGTAACAAATGCCAAATACGTTGATATCGTTAAACAGCAACTGCCCGATATTCCTGCTGATCATATTTTGGCAGAGCCGGCAGCTCGTAATACCGCCCCTTGCATTGCGTGGGCTTGTTGGAGCATTAAACAGGTAGATCCTACTGCTAATGTGGTTGTAACCCCAGCCGATGCAGTGGTAATGAATCCTGAAGAGTTCCGACGTGTAATAACAAATGCTTTGACATTCACAGCCAAGAAGAATGCCATCGTAACTATCGGCATCAAGCCCTCACGTCCCGAAACAGGCTATGGCTATGTTGAAACTTCTGCGGCCGTTGACAACGAAATCTGTGTTGTGAATGCTTTTAAAGAAAAGCCAGACCATGATACAGCCGAGAAATATTTGCAGGCAGGCAATTATCTTTGGAATGCAGGAATTTTTGTATGGAATATCGAAACCATTACCAATTGTATTACCAAATATAAGCCTAACATTGCTGCCGACATGGAAGAAATTGCAACTACAGGCGATGTAGCAAACATATTTCCACAGTGCGAAAAGATCTCTATCGACTTTGCAGTAATGGAACCTGCTGCTGCCGATGGCTTGGTTTATACCCATCCTGCAGATTTCGGCTGGAGCGATTTGGGTAACTGGGCATCATTACACGACAAGTTACAGAAGGATGAGAATAACAACGCAGCCGTTGGCAATGTAAAACTCTACGAATGTAATAACTGTGTAGTACATGCCGAAGATGCCAAGAAAGTGGTGCTCCAAGGACTTGATGGCTATATCTTCAGCGAGAAGAATGGACAGATACTCCTTTGCAAACGTAGTGAGGAACAAAGAATCAGAGAGTTTTCTGCAGAATAAAATCGAATCCGGTAAAATATATAAGTTATGTCAAATGAGTGGAGCAAATAATTAATAAAATAAGTAGCAGAATGAAAGTAGTATTATTAGCTGGTGGCTTTGGCTCGCGTATTAGCGAGGAATCGGTATTTAAGCCCAAACCAATGATAGAGATTGGTGGTATGCCTATCTTATGGCATATCATGAAAGAGTATGCTTGGTATGGGCATAATGAGTTTATCATATGTGCTGGATATAAACAGGAATATATAAAGGAGTGGTTCGCTAACTATTTCTTGCATAACTCTGATGTGAGTTTTGACTTTCGAGAGGGTAAAAATGAGATGACCGTGCATCACAGTCATCTTGAGCCTTGGAAAGTGACTGTTGTTGATACAGGTTACAACACTATGACAGGTGGTCGTATCAAACGTGTGCAGGAATACGTTGGTAATGAAACCTTTATGATGACTTACGGTGATGGCGTTTGTGATGTGGATATCAATAAGCTCGTAGAGTTCCACAAGAGCCATCGCAAAAAAGCGACACTCACTGCCGTTAAAATGAAGCAGGACAAGGGAGTACTTGATATTACCAAGGACATGAACGTGCGTGCTTTCCGTGAGAAGAATTCTATGGATGGCGCACCTATCAACGCTGGTTATATGGTGTTGGAACCTTCTGTGTTTGATTACATTGACGGCGATTCACAGCCATTTGAGCGTGAACCGCTGGAGCGTCTTGCCAAGGAAGGCGAGTTGATGTCCTATATCCACGAAGGGTTCTGGCAGTGTATGGATAATATTCGGGAGAAGAACCTGCTTGAAGGCCTGCTTGCAAATGGTACAGCACCTTGGAAAAAGTGGGAAAGAGAAGTTCCTATTGATAAAGTAAATAAGTAAAAACGACATGGCAACATTACTGGAAGATTTCTATCGTGGAAAGCGAGTCTTTGTAACTGGCCACACGGGATTCAAGGGAAGTTGGTTGTGCAAGATGCTGGCAAATGCTGGTGCTATTGTAACTGGCTATTCCCTAGCGCCAAATACAAAACCTTCATTGTTTGAGATTGCAGAACTGGAGAAGGACATCCATTCTGTGATAGGTGATATCCGTGATTATGCGGTTCTGAAGAAGGCCTTTGATAAAGCACAGCCTGAGATAGTGCTGCATTTGGCTGCACAACCAATTGTACGTGAAAGCTACAAAGATCCTGCATACACCTACGAGACCAACGTGATGGGTACGGTAAACATCTTAGAGTGTGTTCGCAACAGCAATTGCGTAAAATCCTTCCTGAATGTTACTACTGATAAGGTATATCTGAACAAAGAATGGGAATGGGGTTATCGTGAGAATGAGGAACTGGATGGCTATGACCCATATAGCAATTCTAAGTCTTGTTCAGAATTGGTAACTCATAGCTACAAGCGAAGCTTCTTTACGGATAAGGATGGTAAAGCTATTATCCCCATCTCAACAGCCCGTGCTGGTAATGTGATTGGTGGCGGTGATTTCGCTAACGACCGTATCATACCTGACAGTGTGCGTGCTGCTCAGAAGGGTGAAGATATTTTGGTTCGTAATCCTTATTCTACACGTCCTTATCAGCATGTACTGGAACCATTGTATGCTTACCTGATGATTGCTGCCAAACAGTATGAAGACTGCAAGTATGCAGACTATTATAATGTGGGCCCTGATGATGTGGATTGCTTCCAGACAGGTGCTTTGGTTGAACTCTTTGTGTCTAAATGGGGTGAAGGCTTAAAGTGGACCAATAAGTATGATGGTGGCCCTCATGAGGCCAATTTCTTGAAACTTGATTGTTCCAAACTGAAATCCACCTTTGGTTGGACTCCTCGTTGGAACCTTGGTGAAGCAATGGATAAGATTGTGGAGTGGAGTAAATGTTGGCTGGCAGGTAGCGATGTTCGCGCCTGCATGGATAAGCAGATTGATGAATTCTTAAGTGGAATGAAATGATGAAGAACGTAATAGTAACTGGTGCCAATGGCTTTATTGGTAGCACGCTGGTCAACAACCTCCTGAAGAATGGAGTGAAGGTGGTAGCTATTGATATCTCATTTGCGGCACCCAGAATCCCTGATTGCGATAAGGTTGTGAAACTGGAAGTAGGTTTGGATGAAATAGAAAAACTGAAGAGTCTGATTCCTACTGGTGAGTATGATGCTATGTACCATCTTGCCTGGGCTGGTGTAAATGGCCCCAGTAAGGCAGACCCTACAGTACAGTTGAACAATATACAGTTGGGTATCAATTGTGCTCAACTATGTAAAGCCATTGGCGTTAAGAAATTGCTTTGTGCCGGTACTGTAGCTGAACAGGCTGTTCATAGCCTCCCCAATCTTTCTCAGACTAGTGGTGGTATGATGTATGGTGTTGCCAAGCATTGTGCACACCTGATGCTTGAAGACTATTGCAAGAATATTGGCTTGCAGTTTGTCTGGATGCAATTCTCTAATATCTATGGAGTTGGGAACAAGACCGGCAACTTAGTAAGCTATACCTTAGGAGAACTCCTAAAAGGTAACGAAGCCACTTTTGGCCCAGCAGCACAGCCATATGACTTCATCTATGTGGATGATTTACTAGAGGCTGTCTATCGCTTAGGAGCTTCCGAAACCAAACAGGCCTGCTATTATATTGGTTCTGGTTCTCCACGCATTCTGAAAGAGTATCTCTTGAAGATTGGTGAACTGGCAGTTATGCAGGACAAGGTTGGTATTGGTATCCGTCCTGATGATGGCATCAAGTATGATTTCACTATGTTTGACATCACGCCATTGAAGGAGGCTATAGGTGACTATGTGAGCACTCCATTTGAGGAAGGCATAAAGAAAACGATTAACTGGTTAAAAGAGCAATAATGATAACAAAATTCAATTTTGAAGAGTTAGACCTCAAAGGAGCATATAAGATTCAGCCGTTCTATGCAACGGATGAACGTGGTGGTTTTGTAAAGGACTATAATATTGATATGTTCAAAGCTAATGGCATTGAGCATGAGTTGAAAGAGGTGTTCTATACCATCTCTAAACGTGGAGTCATTCGTGCCATGCACTTCCAGTTGGTAAAGCAACAGGCAAAATTGGTGCGATGCGTCAGTGGTCATGTATACGATGTGATTGCAGACTTGCGCCCAGATTCGCCAACCTTTGGACAGTGGAGAGGTTTTCATTTGACTGGTGATAACCAGGTAGAACTGTACATACCTCAGTACTTTGGGCACGGTTATTTGGTAATTGAAGATTCTGTGGTTTCATATAAATGTGGTGAGGTATTCTATGGCGAAGGTGATAGTGGAATTATGTATAATGACCCTGACCTTGCCATTGAGTGGCCCATGGATTTAATTGGTGGTGAAGAGAAGCTGATTATTTCTGAAAAAGATAAAAATCTGATGAGCTTTAAAGATTACAATAATATAGTTAAATAGATTATTATGGTTAAACATCCAGTTTTATTCGAAACGTTCGCTCGTCCAGAATATGCCCGGCCAGTTTTTGAATCTATTAAACGTGCAAAACCACGAAAATTGTATTTTTATTCAAACAAAGCACGTTCAGATAGAGAAGATGAACTTAAAAAGAATGAGGAAATTAGATCATGGGTTTATGAGATAGATTGGGATTGTGAAGTACATACATGGTTTAGGGATGAGTATGTTGATGTTTATACTTCATTGATGGGATCTAAGAGATGGTTATTCTCTCATGAAGACACGATGATAACACTTGAAGAAGATTGTTTGCCATCTCAAGCTTTTTTTAAATATTGCGATTATTTTTTAGATTATTATAAAGACGAAAAGCGTATTGGCTTCATAACTGGCGACAATTACACAAAGGGATTTAATACCAAAGGGGTTGACCATTTTATAACTCGTTCGATACACCATTTTGGATGGGCAACGTGGAAAGATCGATGGGAATCTTATGATTTCGATTTGATCCCTGAAGACATAATATTCAATGAATATATAGAAAAATACTTTAGCAATGATCTAGTTTTAAGATTGTATTATAAGTATCTTTATATTGGTCTCATCCCTTTTATTAATAGGACAAAATGTTGGGATTACATGAAGGTTCTTAATCAATTTCGTGATGGTTCATTTGCAGTATCACCCATATATAATCTTGTTCAAAATGTAGGCTTAAACGGTATGCATACCCACAATGGTAAAGGACCTGAATTTGAATTTGGAAATAATGATGATAAAGGGAACTATCCATTTACATATAAGCCAATTCCTGTTTTGCCGAATGAAATGTATGATTATGCAGAATCGTTGTCAGAAGGTTTACGTAAAAAAGCACCTTTAGTAAAGAAAATCTTACGATTAGAAATAAAATATAGATATCCTATTATTTACAACCTACTGAAAAAGATACGAAACTTTTATAGATAATTTCATGGACTATTCTACCGGAAATAAAAAAATCGCTATAAATACGTTTGTCATATATGCGAGAATGATAATCGGCATCCTGATAGGATTACTGACCACTCGATATGTGCTTAAAGCCTTAGGCGTAAGTGATTATGGCTTATATAATGTCTTGGGAGGCATTGTGACTATGCTTAATATTGTTGGAATAGCAATGCATACTACAACGCGGCGTTATATAAACGTTGAAATGGGAAAACAAAAGGATGGTAATCTGAATAAAGTTTTTAATATTAGTATTGCAATTCATATATTACTTGCAGGTTTGTTGCTTCTTGTCGCTATGACAGTTGGCATTTGGTATATCTTTTCATATTTGCAAATAAATCCCAACAAACTATATGATGCGTTATTTGTTTTTATACTTTCTACCATTGTGGCAAGCATAAATCTAATTATGATTCCATTCCAGGGATTAATGACCGCATTAGAGAAATTTTTCCAAATGTCCATTTTCCAAATTGTTTCTGCACTACTTAAAATACCTTTAGTTGTGCTGTTATTAATGTATCAAGGTAATGTCCTTCGGTTCTACGCTATTGGGATGTGTGTCGTTACTACTATGTCTTTTCTTTTAATGGGTATATATTGTTTTGTTTATCATTATCCAATTGTTAGACCGCGAATATATAAAGATAAGATTTTGTTTAAAGAAATGCTTTCTTATAATAATTATACAACAATTGGTGCTGCGGCCTATCTTTCAAGAAGTCAAGGTAGTACGATTATTATAAATTATTTCTTTGGGACTATGGTTAATGGAGCTTTTGCTATTGCCAATCAAATAGAGAATTTTGTTATTCAATTTGTTAACAACCTTAATACTGCTGCAACACCTCAGATTACCCAATATTATTCTTCAAATGATAAAAATCGTGCTTTTGCCCTTGTTGAAAAAGTTTCAAAGTATAGCATTTATGTGATGTTACTTATTGTCTTTCCTGTCTGGATAGAATTGGAATTTTTATTAAAATTATGGTTGGGAACTATACCAGACCAAACACTTGTATTATGTCAGTGGACACTATTGAGTATATTTATAAGATCGATTGCAGCAGGTATAGATCCAATAATTCAAGCGACAGGTCAAATCAAGTGGTATCAATTATCTGCTAGCTCATTGTTACTGATAGGATTACCAATATCTTTCTGCCTCTTTGCAATAGGCTTCAGACCCTATGCTATAATTCTTGCATTTATTCTGACAGATGTTGTTTATAAAGCAGTTCAATTCTATTTCCTGGCTAAACTTACAACATATAGAATAAGTTCTTTTGTAAAAAATGTCTACAACCCATCACTAAGAATCGTTTTAGTTTTATCTCTTTATTGTTGTGTGTATAATATGTTGCTTACTAAAGCTGATTTCGTTATTCATGTCGTCGGGCTTATTTTGACAGTTCTGTTTACTATTGCTACTTTATATGTTTTGGGGTTGACGAGAAATGAGCAGTTTGCATTATGTTCGAGATTAAAAAAGAAATTTTAAATGAGAATTCTGTATGACCATCAGGCTTTCCAGTATCAGAAATATGGAGGTGTTTCAAATTGTTTTGTTAAGTTAATAGAAAACCTTCCACCAGATATAGATTACGAGATAGCAATTTGTGAGACTGATAATGAACATTTGAGAAATTCTAATTTAGTTGATGTACCAAAAGAGAGGCTTTCCTTTAGAAACTTTATCTCTCATAATAGCTTTAAGGGGAAGTCTCGTTTGTATAATACGATTACATCTATTCTCCCGTTTTTTACAACTTCAGGAAGAAATTTGAAGAAAAGCATTGAGTTGCTAAACAAACAGGATTTCGATGTATTTCATCCAACATATTTTGATGGGTATTTTTTACCTTACCTTAAGAATAAGCCGTTTGTTTTGACAGTACATGATATGATTCCTGAACTCATGTTCAAGAAAGTGGATTTACAAGCTAGAATGAAACCTATATTATGTGATAAAGCGGCTCATATTATTGCTGTTTCAGAGAAAACCAAGAAGGACCTAGTCGACATTCTAAATGTACCACAACAGAAGATTTCTGTTATATATCATGGCGCTCCTGATAAGGAAAACAGTCTTCTTTCCACGCCTATTATGGAAGGAAAATACATTTTATATGTAGGCATGAGGCATTTATATAAGAATTTTATTCCTATGGTAAAGTCTTTGGTTCCTATTTTACATCGCCGACCAGATATTAGTATAGTCTGTACAGGGCCAGATTTTACAGATGAGGAGAATAGATTATTTAAAACTCTTCGTGTTGAAAGAAATATGATACACATGAGAGCATCTGACGAAGAACTTGTCAATTTATATAGATTCGCCCTTTGTTTCATATATCCATCTGAGTATGAAGGATTTGGAATTCCAATATTAGAAGCATATAAGGCCAAATGTCCAGTATTGCTAAATCATGCAAGTTGTTTCCCTGAAATCGCTGGTGATGCTGCTGTTTATTTCCATTTGGATAATATACAATCTGACTTGAATCAGGTAATGGAACAATTTCTTAATTTTTCAGTAAGAGAACGGTTAGATTTACTGGCTAGGCAAAACGAAAGGTTAAAAAGGTATTCTTGGGAGAAATCAGCCAGGAAGTTGGCAGAGATATACCGTAATTTATAAAAATCACAAGCTTTTATTTACGCTATGAATATAGGTGTAGTTTTTATATATTTGGTTACCTTTTCACTAATGTTCTATTTTACGCCAGTTCTATATCACGTAAATGCCAGTGTGCTTAATGCTTTTATGGAATTGTCAACAATAGGATTATGCATCTTTAGGACAAAAGAAATATTTAATAATAAAATATTGCTACCTGTCTTTATTTATATGTTTGCATTGTTCTTAGGAGCTTTTGTCCTTTTCCCTAAAAGTGTAAGTTATTATTTCGGCTTTGCGTCCCCTATGCTGTTATGCCTTTCTATAAAAAATGAAGATTACCGGTATTTAAAACCATTGTTTGTACTAATTGTTGCTTTATTAATATCAAATGTATTAATTGCGTATTATGAAAGATTTTCAATGACTCATTTATTCGAGGTTAATGCCAAGGTAAATAAAATGGACCTTTTGTCTGAGATCTATGATGATGTGAATGATGAAAATCATTATAGGGCTATGGCTCTTTTTGGGCACCCTCTAACGAATTCTAATATTTTAATGTTCTTATCTTTTGCAGTTTACTTCTCTAAAATAATGCCATCAATCCTGAATAAAATTTTTCTATTTGTGTCTCTCTTGTCAATATTTTATGCTTTTCAATCAAGAGGTGCTGCAATTATATCTGTGTTATTATTAATTATAGTGTTTTGGCGGGACTTGATGAAACAGAATAATATACTGAAAGTTTTGGAATTGTTTATCATCGGTCTAATTATATTTTATATTTTTGAAAATATTGAAGAAATTGCTCCAAGATTTATTGCAAATGGTGCTGACGATGAGTCATCGATGTATCGAATATGGACGTTAAATTTCTACCTATCTTTGCCGTTTACAGATAAACTATTGGGAGGGGTAGAGAATCCTTTCGGTGAGAATGGCATAATAATGATACTTGGTGAGTATGGAATGATTGTTGGTGGCATATTTGTTCTGTCTGCACTAATTATCTGGTGGAAAGTTCTTAAGGGACTTCCAGTAATAGAAAAATTAGTTTTATATGTTGGTTTTGTCTTACTCGCAAGTATGAACAATAATTTGTATTATATGATGGTTCCTGCTATGTATATGATAACAGTTTTGTTTATTAGTAGAGCCAGCCTGTATAGAAACTTAAGTAAAAAATGAATAAAACAATTTCAATTATTACGGTTGTCTTTAATGATAAAGATGGTTTAGAAAGAACCATTAATTCTGTTCTTACTCAATCTTATTCTTCATTAGAATATATCATTATTGATGGGGGAAGTACGGATGGTACATTAAATGTCATAAAAGAAAAACAAGATAAAATCAGTAAGTGGATTAGCGAACCTGATAAAGGTATTTATGATGCTATGAATAAAGGAATAAAGATGGCATCAAGTGAGTGGCTTTGTTTTATGAATGCAGGTGATATATTCACTAATGAATGTGTAATAGAAAAAGTTTTTAGTGGAGACATCCCCAAAAGCATAGATTTCCTGTATTCAGATATATATGTCCTTAACAAGAAAAAGGAAAGGATTGTTAGAAAAATGGACTTCCATACAGGAAGCCTCATTCATCAATGTATTATCTATAAAAGGAAGCTTCATGATGTACATGGATTATATGTTGTGACTCCAAAGATTATCATTTCTGATTTTATTTTCTTTGCTCAGATCCCGGAAGAAAGTGTTATGAAAATCACTCCAATTATTGCAGTTTTTGAAGGCGGTGGAATTTCTCAACAAGGTAACTGGGCCCAGCAGCAAGCATATTGTTTGGATGTCGTTTTCAGAAGGAGGACTTTCTGGGGTATGGTTACTGCTTACACATGGAAACGACTAAAGGCCTTAATGCCGAGCGAAAAAAAAGATTTTATAAAGAGACATCTGGGTTTGGATTATAAAGGAAATGACATCAACAGTTCTAATCATTGACATCTGTGGTACATTGTATCAATCTAATACGACGTTCGACTTTATTAAATATCACTTTGGTACAAAACGTCGATATAAGATTATTGGTTTGCTTAGAAAAAATCGCGTTATATGCAAACTTAATCATATTTTCTTTAAGCTGACTGGCTGTGATATAATGCGCATGGAGCTGATACAACTTCTATGTGGATATTCCAAGAATGAATTATCAAAGAAGGTATCCGAGTTTTATGAGAAATTTTTATTGCCAAGAAAAAACTTGGATTGCTTTGGGGTTATTGATCGTTATCGTAATAAAGGTGCACAATTGATATTAGTTTCGGCAACATTAGACATTATTGCTGAGGAAGTGTCGAGAATGGAGAATGTCCCGATTTGGGCTGCATCTGAACTTCTTTTTAAAGAAGGATGTTGTAGCGGAAAATTAGGCTGTGACTTATTAAAGGGGAAATTAGAAAAAACGTTAGAGCTAACAGGCGGAATTTCATTTGATGTTATTACAGATAATTATGGTGATGCTGACATTATTAGAGCTTCGAAACATGCCTATTTGGTACAATACGACAATAAACGAGACAAATGGGCTCGATATTTAAATCAAAACACATTAATGAAATGCGAATATATCCGTATCTGACATTCTTTATTCCTGGTTACTATACTTTAAGGACACGACATTCTTCGACAAAAGGTGTCGTTAGGTTTATATTGACTTATTTCTTGCCCATATTCCTATTCTTAGTATGGAGAGAATACTCAATAGTAAATTTGTTGTTAGGTTTTCTGTTGGTTTATGTTTTATATGAGGTTGGATATATTGAGAACGATTGCGAGACGATAAAGAAGGAATCGAATCCTACGCTCCGTTTAAAATCCACAGAATATCAATTATATGAGAAGCATCGTATCAGTATTTATACAGGAAAGATTGTCGCTGCAGTATTAATTGCAGCCCTTTTGTATGTGCGTAGAGTGAATTTGCTGATATGTTTATTTTCATTCATATTAATTCCTTCTTATCTCGTTTACAACAGAATTAGATGCAAATGGAATTTAGTACTCCATGCCTGGTTGATGTTTGTAAGGTATTATGCACCAATTCTGATCTCGTTGGGTGTTTTTTTTAGCAAGGATGCCATTGCTATTCTATTCGTATATCCAGTCAGAGTTATGATAGAGTTAAGTGTAAAGGGTAAGTTTGGGGGATATGAAAATATAATCGTTAAGCGTTTCCTACTTCACGAATACTCGAATTTTCAGCAATACAGATTCAGATATTATAGCTTTACAACACTTTTTATGCTATTGTTGTTATGGATGAAAATAATTGATATGCCAATATTCTTTATATACTTTTATTATCTTATGTTTACCATCTTTTCAATGAGACTCCCGAATTGAGATGACGCAACATAGAGGAAATAGTCCCTTATACAACAAATATTAATTTAGATAGTTACGCATAATGGAACCAATTATTATTGCAGGACCTTGTGTTATAGAATCCAGTGATTGTCTTGACGAGGTCGCAAAGGAAATAGTCCGTATCAACAGAAAGTACGGTATAAACATAATTTTCAAGTCTTCTTTTGATAAGGCAAATAGAACTAGTATTAGTTCTTATCGTGGGCCTGGTATGGAAAAAGGTCTTATTATGTTGAATGATATTCGCGAGAAGTATGGCCTGAAGCTCCTCACAGATATTCATGAGTCATATCAAGCTGCTCCAGCTGGAGAAGTTGTAGATGTGTTGCAGATACCAGCCTTCTTATGTCGACAAACAGATTTGCTAGTTGCTGCAGCCAACACAGGAAAAGTGGTAAATATTAAGAAAGCCCAGTTCTTGAGTGGTATGGATATGGAATATCCCGTACAGAAAGTACGCGAGAGTGGTAACGATAGAGTTTGGCTCACTGAGCGTGGTAATATGTATGGATACAATAACCTCGCGGTGGATTTCCGTAATATTGCCGATATGAAGAAGTTTACTGATACTGTTATCATGGATTGCACTCACTCTGTGCAACGACCAGGTGCTGCTGGCGGAAAAACTGGAGGCAATAGAGAGTTTGTGCCAGCTATGGCTCTGGCAGCAAAAGCTTTTGGTGCTACAGGTTTCTTTTTCGAAATTCATCCTGACCCAGATAACGCATTGAGCGATGGTCCCAACATGGTGGCATTAAAGGATTTTGAATCTATTGTAAAATCGTTGATAGATTAAATATTTTATGATTGACGCAAATAAATATGCCATCAAGTGTTTTCAGGATGAGGCACAGGCGATATTAGATTTAATACCGCTCTTGACGGATGATTTCTCCAAAGCGGTTAACCTTATATATAATTGTAAAGGACGCTTTGTTATTACGGGAGTTGGAAAGTCTGGCCATATCGGCGCCAAAATCGCCGCTACGTTGGCAAGTACAGGTACACCTTCGTTTTTCGTAAATCCATTGGACGCATTCCACGGTGATTTGGGTATGTTTACGTCCGATGATGTAGTATTGGCAATCAGTAATTCTGGCAACACAGATGAACTACTAAGATTCATTCCGCTACTGTTAGAAAGAAACATTCCAATTATCGGAATGTCTGGAAATCCGGAATCATTGTTAGCACAATACTCAACTTGTCATTTGAATATTAAAGTAAAACGTGAAGCAGATCCATTGAACCTCGCTCCGACTTCTTCAACAACAGCTACGTTGGCAATGGGCGATGCTTTGGCATGTGCATTGATTGAAATACGTCATTTTCGCCCTGAGGATTTTGCACAGTTTCATCCTGGTGGAAGTCTCGGCAAACGGTTGTTGACAAAAGTGAAGAATGCTATGGTTTCAACAAATCTGCCTATAGTAACTCTTGATCAGAAGATTTCGGAGACCATTATTGAAATCAGTAAGACCAAACAAGGAATTGCTGTTGCCGTTGACAATGGTAAGATCGCCGGTGTTGTGACTGATGGTGATGTTCGTCGTGCTATGCAGAGCAAACAGGATATATTTTTTGAGCTGACTGTTAAAGAAGTTATGTCATGTAATCCCAAGGTGGTCAGTGAGAATGCGAAATTATCTGATGCAGAGAAGATGATGCGTCAGTATAATATTCATTCATTAGTGGTTGTCAATGATACCCAAGAATTTGTTGGCATTATCGACGCATTTAGTTGTATGTAAAAGTCAATACAAATATGAAAACTGTAGCATTTGTTCCCATTCGTTTGAATAGTAAACGTGTGGTAGGTAAGAATTTGAAAATGTTGGGTGATAAACCCTTGATGTGTTATGTACTTGAAACTCTTGCAAAGGCAAAAGGAGTAGATGAAGTATACTGCTATTGCAGTAATGAGGATGTTATCAAATACCTCCCTGAAGGTGTTAAATTCTTAAAACGCCCAGAGTTCTTAGATAGGGATGAAACTTTGGGCAAGGAAATATACGAGGAGTTTACTAAGACTGTGGATGCTGATGTCTATATCCTTGCCCATACCACGTCTCCCTTCATGAAGGTTGAAACCTTTGAGAATGCCCTCGACAAAATAGAAAAAGATGATTATGATTCAGCCTTTTCTGCAGAGAAGATTCAAACTTTTGCTTGGTACAAGGGTAAAACATTGAACTATGATTTGAAGGAAATCCCACGTACCCAGACCATAGAACCTGTATATGTTGAGACTAGCGCGTTCTTTATGTTCAAACGTGATGTATGGAAAGTACACAAGCAACGCATAGGTTTTAAGCCATATATGGCCCTTGTTGATAAGATTGAAGGAGTTGATATAGACTGGCCTGAGGATTTTGAATTCGCTGAAAAGATTCTGGAAACATATAAGGCAAAGTGATGAAACATCTCTTTTTCATACATTCTCATACGCTTTTCCTTACATCTATTGGTGTAGTTGATTATTTAAATCTTCCTCATAAAGATGTTTTGTTTGTATATTCACGAAATTACAAGACCACTATCCCGACAGATATTGAAAGTGTTGACATTAGCAACCAAATGGAAGATACTTTTTACATAATGCTTAGCTGGTCGAGACGTAATTTTTTTTACAACAAAAAAATAAGAGATGATTTAGTTTCTTTTTTTGATGATTTTGTACAAGAACACACTTCTGGCAGAGCATATAGGCTTTATATTCCACATTTGCAGCACCATGCTTTCCAAATAATGGCGACTAATCCGCGTTGTGATGAGATTTTTTTTATACAAGAGGGAGGGAGGGCTATGATACCTTTACAAACGGGCAAGATATCCTTCCTGAATGCAGTGTATAACAAATTGATACTGCATAATGACTCGAGGGTATGGAAGTGTTCTAATTGGTTTCCTAACGAGCACACCCCCTATTCACGACCGGTAAAGGCTTTTGCCTTTGATAAAGACTACTTCTGCGATGCGCCAGAGCAGACAATCTTGGTAAAATGGCCTCATATTCCTATCAGTGTTAGCATAGACGAACAGCGTCCGTTTTTTCTTCTTGAAGGCGCTGTTGAATTGGGACAAGTTGAGGGAAATCTATACAATAATGCCGTAAAGGTCTTAATAAATGAATTTGCAGAATCAAAAAATTATATAAAATTTCATCCTGCTCAAAAGGCCGAAGCGAGACATTTGATTCTTAATATGTTTAAAGAAAAAAAATGTGAGGTAGAAGAACTTCCTATGGATATTCCTTTCGAATTGATTGTTGTCAACTTTCACAACCTTAAACTATATGGATTTGGTACGTCTTTGTTATTTTATGGAAAGTCTTTTGGGCATCATGTTGTGTCTCGCGAAAACTTATTAATGAAATCTAAAAGATACAGGATATATAGTAAAGGATTGGCAAAATTATAAGGATATGAAAAGAATCGTGTTGATATGTTGTGTTTGGGGGTTCCTAAATTCGTGTATGGCAAAGAAAGAAAAAACACAAACTTTATTTGATAGTATCGAAAAACTATCCAATTCTTACGGCATATGTAGTCATATAACTAGAGATGGCGTGTTATTTGACTTTGACACGAGAAACAATGAAAAGAAATTGATGGTTGACCTTGGCATAGATTATGTTCGTACGGATCTTGATTGGTATGTATGTCAACCTAAAGAAAATGATGCTTTTAACTATACACAGCATAAAGAGGCTTTGGATGTCATAGGAGATGATTTGAAAATATTGGGAATTTTAACACCATTTACTCCTCGACGCACTTTAAATCAATGGGAGATATACGTAAAAGCAACTACTCGTAAGTTTAAAGATAGGGTTAATTGTTGGGAAATTGTAAATGAAGCAGATTTGGTTAAATATAGAATAAAAGATTTTACTCCAGAGGAATATGTAAAAATGCTGAAAAGTGCCTATTCTATTGTTAAGAACAATTATCCCCAAAAAGATGTTGTATACAGTGGGCTTTGTGATGTAAATTGCGGATTCTTTGAACGGACTATAGAATTAGGGGCTTCTCGTTATTTTGACATAATGAATATTCATAATTACGCTAATAAAGACAGAGAGCCAGAAAGGTTGATTCCCTATTTTAAGAAATTAAATGATTATTTTATAAGGTATAAGATAAATAAAAAGGTTTGGCTAACAGAAACTGGCTGTACAACAATGAAAGGTTGGGCATCCGAGATGACTCAAAGTATTAGATTACCTCGTATATTTATTATCTCTTTTGCATGTGGAATTGAAAAAGTATTTTGGTATAAAACACGTTCAAATGAAATTAACAAAAATGATAAGGAATGTTTTTTTGGTTTAGTGCATAAAGATTATACTCCCAAACCTGCGTATTATTCATACAAAACACTTATTAAAATATGCCCAAACAGATCTACAAGGCCGAAGTTGGAAAAAAATGGGAATGTTTATTCTGCAACATGGAAAAGGCCTGATGGAAAAAATGTGTGGGCTTTGTGGACTTCGAAATCGGAGGAGGTAGTAAAACTTAATATAAAAGGTAAGTACAAAATATATAACTTAAATGGGGATGAGCAATCTTATAACAGCTGTGATTATACGATTACTCCATCCATAATATATATTGTCGGTGCCAAGAATGTTGACATCGTGAACTAATCGTGATTATTTATGAAAATTTTACAAATAGCAAAGAGTTTAAAATGAAGAAAATACTCTTTATTGGTGGTGCCGGTTTTATTGGCTCGAACCTGATTAAAGGTTTGCCGAATGACAAATATGAAATTCATGTCTGTGAGCCAGCGGTTGAATATACAAAGCGGCTTAACGGTCTGCCTGTGAGATTACATATTACTTCAATAAACGACATTAAAGATTTGGCTAGGATCATTGAGGAATATGAGATTGACGTCGTGGTTCATTTGGTATCAACCTTAATTCCTGGCAGTACATACGAGAGTTATAAGGAAGAGTATAAGAACATGATTTTTCCTTCGATTGAATTGATGGAGATTTGTGCCGAAAGAGAGGTTAAATTTGTATATTTTTCGTCTGGTGGAACAATATATGGCAATCGTAACGATGTACTTCCCTTTGTAGAGCAGGATCCAATGGCTCCAATTTCATATTATGGATGGTCGAAACAGATGATGGAGAACAGCATTCTCTTTATGCATCGTACAAAGGGTTTAGATTATTTGATAGTTAGACCGTCAAATCCATACGGCCATGGTCAAAACTTATTTGGGAAGCAAGGATTGGTGGCTGTGGCAATAGGAAAAATCCTAAAAGGTGAGCCTGTTGAGGTTTGGGGAGATGGTTCTGCTGTAAGAGACTATATATATATAGATGACCTTGCCAAAGTGTTTTTACAGTTAATTGAGAAGGATGTAAAGAATACCACTTTAAATATTGGGGCTGGTCGCGGCTATTCGGTCAACGATGTCTTGGCTTTCCTAAAAATAGTGTCAGGAAAGGACTTTAAAATTGAATACAAAAACCCACGTCCAGTTGATGTCTCTAATATGGTACTTGATATAACAAATTTAAGAAAATATGTAGACATATCTTATACGCCTTTTATGGAAGGAATAAAGGTGTTTTACAACGAATCAAAAGACAAAACGATATGAAACCAATAAAAATAGCGATTAGTGTAAATAAATGTGATTCTGGCGGTCAAAAGAGTCTAGTTATGGCTTATTTGAGGAACTTTGACCCCGAAAGGATAAAGTTTGATCTTATTGTAGATGCAGACTCTAACAGTATTCCTTACAAGGAGGTGGAAGAGCTGGGTGGTGGATTGTATGTGATACCACCTTATCAGAAGATATTAGCCCACATGAAAGTACTCAGAAAGTTGTTTAAAGAGAACAAATATGACGTGCTTTATGCTGCAAATAATACGATGAATTTATTTCCATTAGCAGTAGCATATTATAGTGGTATAAAGGTAAGAGTGAGTGAGAGTTTGACAATGGCTTCACCATTGGAAAAGAAGAAAACTGCCATGAAAACTGTTTTGAAGAAGTTCTCTCATCTTTTCTGTAACTACTTTATGGCAAATGGTAAGGATTGTGGAATATATCAATTTGGAAAGAAAGCCTATGATGAAGGAAAAATATCTATCTTCTTAACCCCTGTGGATGCAACAGCCAACACTTTTGATGCGGAGTTGAGAAATGTGACTCGTATGAAGTTCGGATGGGAAGATAAAGTAGTATTTGGCTTTATAGGTAGGTTCGCAGCACAGAAGAATCCATTGTTCTTAATTGAAATATTTCGTGAGATTTGTGAACTTCAGGAGAATTCTCATTTTGTCATTATTGGAGCTGGGGCTTTAGAGCAAAGAATGCTCGAAAAGATTGAAAAATACGGTTTCAAAGAAAAAGTTAGCTGGTTAGGAAGACGTGAAGACATCAAACAGTTCTATAATGCGTTTGATGCATTCTTGCTTCCTAGTATATACGAAGGCCTGCCTGTAGTTGGTATAGAATCACAAGCATCTGGCTTACCTGTTTTTTTCTCGGATGCAGTTACTCGTGAAGCATGTGTTGCAGAATTAGGCCATTTTATTAGCCTTAAGAAGACTGCAAGAGAATGGGCAGAGATTGTCGTTGGAGAGACAAAAAAGGCAATGTCAATACGTCATGGACGTGAGCAAGATTTGAAAGATGCGGGTTTTGATGCCGTATCTGAAACCGCGCGACTTACTGAATATTTTGAAAATGCTGTAGAAGAACAAAAAAGATAACGATATGAATTACATTATAACTGGTGGTACCGGATTTATCGGTACCCATCTAACTAATCTTTTAAACGAAGTACATCCTGAGGCAAAAGTGTGGAATCTGGATATAGTAAAACCGGGAACTCCAAACCCTGTGGTGAAAAATTATAAGCCTGCGGTTAGGGATGGCGAGCAGCTGGGATCAACTTATATAGAGTGTGATATCAGAAAACCAATAGGCGAACTGCCTTTTACACCGACTGCAGAGGATGTGATATTTAACTTTGCAGCTGTGCATCGTACACCTGGGCACGAGGATATTGAGTATTTTGAAACTAATATCCGTGGAGCAGAGAACATGTGTGCTTTTGCAGAGAAGTATGGTATTAAGAATATGGTGTTTACATCGAGCATTGCACCCTATGGCGCCTCGGAACAGCTGAAGACAGAGAATACACTGCCTACACCTAATACACCTTATGGTATATCGAAACTGGTAGCAGAGAAGATTCACATGGCATGGCAGAAAGGTGGTGAAGGTAGAAAACTAACCATCGTTCGTCCTGGTGTAGTATTCGGTCGTGGTGAAAACGGAAACTTCTCTCGACTGTATTGGGGCATCCGTAAGCATACATTTGCTTATCCTGGTCGTAAGGATACCATCAAGGCTTGTGTATATGTAAAAGAGTTGGTGCGTTTTATTCTATGGAATGTAGAGGAGCGTAAGACTGCGTTTGACATCTATAACTGCACCTTTGAGCCTGCATATACCATCGAGCAGATAGTAAAGGCGATGAAGAAGGTGACAGGCCTGTCGCAATCAGTGCCATATATTCCCAATAGTATCATCATGCCGATGGCGGCATGTGCAAAGATGGTAGGTAGCCCGATGGGCATCTGCCCCGCAAGAGTAAAGAAACTGCAGATATCAACCAACATCTGTGGCAAGAAGATGGTATCATCCGGCTACAAATTCAAATGGACTTTTGAAGAGGCGTTAGCTGATTGGTATGCAGATAACATGCAGCGGTGTCTAGAATAAGTGGCATTTGGAATGGTTAGAGTGTAACGAGTGTAGTGAGTTTTTGCAACTTTCTCTATATAAATATATTCACCTCGAACCAAATGTATTTCCTTAGTGAAAGTTTCATTTTCTCATTACACTCGTTACACTAATGGGAGGGCGAAGATGGCTCAAATCAATTAATTAATTGAAATTAAAGCAATTTTTGATAATAAAACTACTTTCGTATCAGAAAAATGATTATCTTTGCGGCGGAATCTTGAAATGAAGTTTTGTAATGGGTAATAACAAGAATACAAAAGAGACGTTGATAACTACGAACGAGGGTATTAGACTTGTTCGTAGAGAGCGTGTTGTGAGGATGCCTAATGGCAAACTTCGCCATCCTGTGGATTACTATGATGCAACTCCAGGTGCGGTGGAGGTTACCCCAGAAGAGCGCGAGCGAATTAGGATTCCAGTCTATCAGATCTTGATATAGTAGGCTATGGCAATGACTGATGGATATCCGTTTATCTTCCAGATGAACGATAAAACTGAGCATGATGATTTATTGGAATATACGCTTCAGTATAGATTTAAATCTACAAGGTCAAATCATACATATATAGTTCGCGTTGAGCGATACAGAGATCATTCTTATTGCCTAAAGTTCTTTGATAAGGCTAATATGCTGAGCGAGAATAAATTCAGCTTGCGAACAGGTACATTTGAACCTCGAACCATTTTCTATACGTTGTTTAACATCATGTTAGATGTGTTGAAAAAGGATCCTAATGCTTCGTT
The DNA here is from genome assembly GCF_000025925.1 of Xylanibacter ruminicola 23. Taxonomy (NCBI): domain Bacteria; kingdom Pseudomonadati; phylum Bacteroidota; class Bacteroidia; order Bacteroidales; family Prevotellaceae; genus Xylanibacter; species Xylanibacter ruminicola. Next base: position 546,360 of record NC_014033.1, read on the forward strand.
CTTTTTCATAGGAGCAGAAGATGAGAAAGATGAACCAGGGGTTGCGACGAGGCGTTTTAAGGTATATGTGAAGTTTGTTCTGTCGACAATTGGTGATAATGTATTTAAGCATTATCGTGTGAATGATCTTTCGCTTTATATATTGGCAAATAAGGCATATGTAAAAAATATGGAGGCTTATGTTAACATGGTTATTGAGAATGTTGCAGAAGCCATGAGACATTAGTAATGAGAAACTAAACCCGGATTGGGGCGTAAAAATTGTGGAGTGCGAGGCTTTGGGGCTTGGCACTCCTAATAGTTTTTGAGGATTTTTTTATGGCTAGGAAACCGAGAGTGAGGGCACGTTCGGGGGTGTATCATGTGCTGATGCAGGGTGTTAGGCACCGTGACATCTACATAGATGATGAGGACTACCGGACGTTTGTGGAGATACTGGAGAGGTTGCAAACGGCAAAGGATGGCGAGGAACGGTACTTTACGGTGTATGCGTACTGCCTGCTACCTGACCACTTTCACCTGATGCTGAAAGAGGAGACCGACACGGTGAGTGTGACGATGGGACGCATAGCGGCGGCCTATGCACACTACTTTAATGATAAATACGACCGCGACGGTGCCATATACAGGGCCAGGTTTGCAAGCGAACCTGTGGAGAACGAGGAGCGATGGAACACGGTGCTGAGACATATCAGTCAGGCACCAGAACGTATGAAGGTGTGGGATGCCGAACACTATCCGTATAGCAGTTGGCATGAGTATGCCGGGGAGGAGAGTGAACTGCCGCGCATTTGCGAGATTCCTGCCAACTATCAGCAAATGAGCCGAGAGGATATGGTGCGGATGCTATCGACGCCAGTACCCAGACAAGCGGCATGTATAGGTCCGCTGACAGATGAGATGCGACGACCTAAGGACGACCAGGTGTTGGCGATACTCTACGACATGACTAAAACCACCAGTATGATAGAGTTTTTAGGGCTTACAAGGGCGGAACAACTGAAGACATTAGCGGATTTAAGAAAGAAAGGGGCATCGATACGACAACTTGAGAAACTAACGGGTATAGGTAGGGGAGTGATACAGAATCTATAAAAGGAAAATCCCAGTCCAGAAAATTTGGACTGGGATTTTTTTTGTTTCTACAACATTCCCTTCGTTGAAGGGAGTTCGTAGTGATAAATGTCGCGGCGTATAGCCATTTTCAGAGCTCTTGCCAATGCTTTAAAGATACCTTCAATCTTGTGGTGCTCGTTCTGGCCTTCGGCCTTGATGTTCAGATTCATCTTCGATGCGTCGCTCAGACTCTTGAAGAAGTGCAGGAACATCTCGGTAGGCATCTCGCCAATCTTTTCACGATGGAATTCGGCATCCCAAACCAGCCAGGGGCGACCGCCGAAATCCAGACAGGCTGAGCACAGGCAGTCGTCCATCGGCAAGCAGTAACCATAGCGCTCAATACCACGCTTATCGCCCAGAGCCTGCAGGATACATTCGCCTAAGGCGATGGCAGTATCCTCGATGGTGTGGTGCTCGTCAACCTCCAAGTCACCCTTGGTGTGGATGGTCAGGTCTATCATGCCATGCTTGCCAATCTGCTCCAGCATGTGGTCGAAGAATCCCAGACCAGTGCTGATGTCGCACTTACCCGATCCGTCGAGGTTCACTTTCACCCAGATATCGGTTTCTTTGGTAGTGCGTTTCACCTCGGCTATGCGTTCGCCGGCAAACAGTAGTTCAGCTATCTTGTTCCATGTGATACCCTCGTCGCTCAGAATCAGCGATTTGCAGCCGATGTTCTGGGCAAATTGTCGGTCGGTTTCGCGATCGCCAATCACGTACGAGTTGGAGATGTCGTAGTCTGGATTGTTAATATATTTTTCTACCAATCCGATATTGGGCTTGCGGGTTGGTGCGTTGTCTTCAGGGAAGTGAGGGTCAATCAGAATCTCGTCGAAGGTAATGCCTTCGCCCTCGAGTGTTTGCAGAATAAAGTTGTGTACGGGCCAGAATGTGTCTTCGGGGAAACTCTCTGTTCCTAAGCCATCCTGGTTACTAACCATTACAAACTCAAAGTCCAGTTTCTCGCGGATAAAGGCCAGGTTGCGTATCATTCCTTTTACAAATTTCAGCTTTTCAAAGCTGTCGATCTGCTCATCGGCAGGCTCCTCAATCAGCGTTCCGTCGCGGTCGATAAATAAAATCTTTTTCATATTGTTTTTTTGTTGAATTCTTCTTTCTCTTTGTCCTGCATGTACATCGAAATCTTAACCAGATACATGGGCAGCACCATCGTCAGCCATACGTAAGCTTGGATAAAGCCTGCTATGGCGAATACCGCGATGCTCAGCCATTTCACGTTCTCGGGCATACCCGATGGGTCGCCGTAAAGCATGCCTACCTGCGACTGCCAGTTGGCAGTAATCAGTATCACCGTAGGCAGGGTGGTTAATAGTGCCAGAGCGGCTACGATAACCAGACATACTATGCTTACTAACAGCAGCTTGCCTACGTGTGCCAGCCACGAGCCGTAGCGCAGGGTTACCGGGGGTAGCATCTGCAACTTCTTCAGGCGCCATTTGGCTGCAGCCAGCCAGAGGCCTACGGCTACTATAGCCAGTATCGAGGCGGGTAAGAGTAGGGTAGGTGAAATCAGTACAGGCAAAGCCTGAGCCACAGCCGCCAGGAGTGCAAAGCCGATGGCCAGCCACCAGGTGGCACGGAATATCTTTCTAAAGTTAGCACTGTACAACTGGTAGCCGTCGCGAATGCAAGCCTGACTGCTACGCACCTTCATTTCTATCTCTTTTTTCTCTGTATCCATTGCAAATATCATTTTTTCGCGTGCAAAGATAACGTTTTTTGGCACGAATTACACGAATTAACACGAAAAAATAAATAAATTCGCGAAAATTCGTGTAATTCGTGCCTATTTTTTAGTATCTTTGCAGCAAATTTTTTAATAATGAAGTTATTAAGATGGGGTTTTATAGGCTGTGGCGAAGTGACCGAGAAGAAGAGCGGTCCCGCTTTCAGCGAGGTTGAAGGCTCGAGCGTGGTAGCTGTGATGAGTCGCACCGAGAAGCATGCTCGTACTTATGCTGTTCAGCATGGTATTGCCAAATGGTATACCGATGCGCAGGAGATGATTGATGATCCTGATGTGAATGCCATTTATGTGGCCACACCGCCCTCCAGTCATGCCACTTATGCCATTATGGCCATGAAGGCCGGCAAGCCTGTTTATGTTGAGAAACCGCTGGCTGCCAGTTATGAGGATTGTGCCCGTATCAACCGCATCAGCGAGCAGACCGGCGTGCCCTGTTTTGTAGCTTACTACCGCAGATATCTGCCTTATTTCCAGAAGGTAAAAGAGATTGTCGAAGGTGGAAGAATTGGTAAGATACTGAATGTGCAGATACGCTATACAGAACCCCCACGTCAGGCCGATTTGGAGGCGATTGCCAATCACGAGCCGTTGCCTTGGCGCTTGCAACCGGATATTGCAGGTGGTGGCTATTTTTACGATATGGCGCCCCATCAGCTTGATATCCTGCAGGATTTGTTTGGCGTGATTCTCGAAGCGCGAGGCATCTGCAGTAATCGTGGCGGACTGTACAAGGCCGAGGATTCGGTGAGTGCTTGTTTCCAGTTCGAGAATGGTTTGCCGGGTAGCGGTTCGTGGTGTTATGTGGCCCACGAGTCGGCTCGCGAGGATTGTATCGAGATTATCGGAACCGAGGGTCAGGTAAGCTTCTCGGTATTCGATTATACCCCCATCCGTTTGCAAACCAATCAGGGCGAAGAGCGCATCACGGTGCCCAATCCGCCTTACGTGCAATATCCGCTTATTAAGAATATGATTGAGCATTTGCAAGGGCTTGGCGTTTGCGAGTGTACCAGCGTGTCGGCCACGCCTGTTAACTGGGTGATGGACCGTATTCTGGGCAAATTCTGATTGTTTTTTTGTGATATGAAGAAGGGACTGATGGTGTTGTTATGGATGATGGTGGGGCTGAGCGCTTTGGCTGCTGGGCCCGACACGCTATCTGTAGATACTGTTGGTACAAAGAATGAATTAGGCTTGATACGTCGAACTGTACGCGAGTTCGACCGCCTGAACGATGAATATATCGAGCCCCAGCACTACGAGTTTACGGTGATGGGACAGATTACCCGCACTTACGAGAGCTTTATTTTGAGTAGTAACGGTCAGCAGATTAAGCTGTCGCCCGACGGACTTACCAAAATCGGTCCTTACTTTGGCTGGCGTTGGTTCTTCCTGGGCTACACGTTCGATATCAAGAATATCGGCTTTAGTCAGAGTGGCTTGCGTAAGGAGTTCGACCTGAGTATCTACTCGTCGCAGGTGGGTGTCGATATCTTCTATCGCCGTACTGGCAACGATTATAAAATCCGTGATGTGCGTCTGGGCTATGGCTTCAATGGCGACTTGTTCGAGGGACTGCCTTTCGATGGTGTGAATGTGGGTATTACAGGTGCCAGTGCCTATTACATCTTTAATCACGGACGCTTCTCTTATCCGGCAGCCTTCAGTCAGAGTACCTGTCAGAAGATTAGCTGCGGTTCGTGGATGGCGGGTATCGGCTTTACCAGGAACACGCTCGATATGGACTACGATAAACTGCAGACCACACTCAAGTCGCGCATGGATCGTAGTCAGGAACTGAAACTGGATTCAGGCTTGATGTTCAAGGATATCAAGTACAGCGACTTCATGATATCGGGTGGCTACGCCTATAACTGGGTGTTTGCCAAAAACTGGCTGTTCTGTGCCAGCGCCCAGCTTGCCCTCTGCTATAAGTCGAGCTATGGTGAGATAGCCGACGAGAAGAAGGGCTTCAGCTTTGATAAGGTGAATATGGATGGTATCGGCCGATTTGGTATGGTTTACAATAATACCCGCTGGTATGCCGGTTGGAGTGCTATCCTGCGCACCAACAACTATCGCACCTCGCGATTCACAGCCAATAATATCTTTGGCTCGTTCAATGCCTATATAGGCTATAATTTTTTGTTGAAAAAGAAATATCGTAAAGCATGAAACGTATCATATATATCATCATAGGTATTACCGCCTGCCTCACATCTTATGCCGCAGGTTTTGGCAGCGTAAAGGCACTGCCTCAGGATAGCGCCACTATCTGCCGCTTGCTGGCCGAGGCCAAGAAGCAGCCCGCATCTACCTGTATGCCGCTGTTTTTTGCCCAGAAGTTTGTGGGCATTCCCTATGTGGCTCATACCCTCGAAGGCGATAAGCAGGAGCGCTTGGTGGTAAACACCCGTCAGCTGGATTGCACCACACTGGTAGAAACCGTTACAGCCCTTACCCTCTGTGCCCAGCGCAAGGATTACTCGTGGCTGGCCTATCAGCAGGCGTTGGTGGGTTTGCGCTATCGTGGTGGCGTGATTAATGGCTATCCCAGCAGGTTGCATTACTTTACCGAGTGGATTACCGATAATACCAAGGCGGGTGTGGTAAGCGAGGTGCAGGCCCCCAATCCGCCCTTTACTGCTGTACAAACCGTTAAGGTGAACTACATGAGCACCCATCCCAAGAGCTATCAGGCCCTGAAGGAGCATCCTGAGTATGTAAGCGCTATTGCCAAGCAGGAGCGCCAGGTGTCGGGTGCCAAGTACCGCTATATCCCCAAAAAGCTGGTGGGGAAGAGTCAGATGCTGCGTAAGGCTATCAAGGATGGCGATATTATTGCCATCACCTGTAATAAGGCCGGACTTGATATCGCCCACTTGGGTTTTGCCGTATGGCGTGCCGACGGACTGCATCTGCTAAATGCCTCGCAGTTGCATCACAAGGTGGTGTTAGAGCCCATGACGCTCTATCAGTATCTTAAGAAACATTCCTCGCATACTGGAATCAGAATTATCAGAATAACAAAATAAAATAGTAACTTAACCAAAGGAGAGTAAAAGATGGAATTACCCGATTTTATGAGTTATGCGAACAAGTTTTCGCAGACAGAATTTGCCGAGAAGATTGCGCGTATTGCTAAGCGCGCTGGTGCCAAACTGGTTTATGCGGCACTGATACTTTATTACACCCTGCAGAGCGACAAGGTGAGCAAGGCCGACAAGGCTATCATCATTGGTGCTCTGGGTTACATGATCAGTCCGCTCGACGTGATTCCCGATGCCATCCCCATTGCCGGACTTACCGACGACTTGGCCGTGCTGCTGTACGTGCTGAAGAAGGTTTGGACAGGTATCGACCCCGAGATTGTTGAGCAGGCCAAGAGTAAGCTTAGCCGCTGGTTCGACGAGGAAGAAATCGAAGAGATTGGCGATATTCTCGCACCTGAAGATTAAGCATCAGGGCACAAAAAAATCCTCAGCGTTTGCTGAGGATTTTTCAGAGGTGCCTGGCGGATTCGAACCGCCGTAGACGGTTTTGCAGACCGTTGACTAAGCCACTCATCCAAGGCACCAGGTAAAAAGAATGACTGACATTTTCTCAAATGCGGGTGCAAAGGTACTGAGATTTTCTGAGACTACCAAATTTTTTAGCTACTTTTTCGTGCAGCAACTGCTTTTTTTCTGTTTCTTGCACTGTTTTGCGTGTTCTTTCAGCTCTTTTAGCTGGCATCCGTCGCAACCTTCGCACGGATCATTGGCTTTTTGCAGCCGCTGGTAAACCCACCACGCGGCATAGGCAATCGCGCAAGCTAAGATGAAATAAACAACAATCTGCTGCATAATGTTCAATGATCAAAGTTTTGTAAGTTTACGTAGCAAAACTTTGTTGATTACCTGAATGCGGTGCCCTTGTCGCTCAATGTCCTCGCGTACATTATTTATATTATTAAAGAAGTCGCTAAAGGCATTCAGTACAGCATTAGGCTGTCCGGCATCCTCTTCAGCCTCAGGATTAATCAGTATCTTAATACCCTGTGGTTCAATGTGCACATCTATCTCGGCATCCGTCATAATCGGGTCGCCATCGTAGTGTATGGCACCTGGCTGCTTACGGGAGATATGCAGCGTTTTGGTGCGGAAAGTCTTAATCTTCGAGTTGTTATGCATGGTTTTCATAAACAGGTCGGCGGCAATCTGTGGTGCGTCGAGTGCTGTAAATGGCTCCATGATAATCACGTCCATCTCGCCATCCTTCATGGTGGCGCCTGGGGCAATGTAAGCATTATTACCATACTGCGAGGCGTTGGCGCAGGCAATCAGGAATGCCTTGTACTTCTTGGCGCCCGTATCGTCGCTCACCTCGTAGGTCTCGGGTTTGTATTTCAGTCCCTCTTTCAGCACGTTCTCTACGTAGGTGATGGGACCGCGCTTGCCTGCTTCGGCAAACTTCAGTGATATAAAGGCGTCGAAACCCATGCCGCAAGTGCAGAAGAAGGGCATGCCGTTAATTACACCATAATCAAACGAATCAATCTTACAACTGTTAATCATGCCGATGGCTTTCTTGATGTCCATGGGCACACATAGATGACGGGCCAGGCCGTTGCCGCTGCCGCAGGGCACAATGCCCAGTGCGGTATTGGTGTGTACCAGCGATCGTGCCACCTCATTTACGGTGCCGTCGCCACCCACAGCCACTACTATGTCAACGCCTTCTTCGGCCTTCTGTTTTGCTATCTCAGCAGCGTGTCCTCGGTATTCAGTAAAGCATATTTCGGTGTCGAACAGATCCTTGTCGATAATCTGTCCTATCAAGGCAGGAACCTCGGCCTTCGAAGTGGTTCCCGATTTAGGGTTCAAAATAAATGTAATTTTTCTCTTTTTCGTCATAATTATGGTGCAAATTTACGAAATTTGGGCGAAAAAATACCCCTAAAGACAAGAAAAATAGCAAAAACTAACTATTTCTTAGTAAAAACTTGCACGTTTTACCGAAAAATGTGTATCTTTGCACCCTGAAATTTAGAAAATAATAGACTATACCTATATCGGAATGGGACAGTTACAAGAAAGATTCAAGCATTATCGTGAGCCACAGAAGTTTATGGAGGCTGACGTATATCCCTATTTCCGCGAGATTGAAGGAAAGCAGGGAACGGAAGTTGAGATGGGTGGCCACAAGGTGCTGATGTTCGGCTCTAATGCCTATACAGGCTTGACTGGCGACCAGCGTATTATTGATGCAGCTAAGGCAGCACTCGACAAGTATGGCTCTGGTTGTGCCGGAAGCCGATTCCTTAATGGTACACTTGATCTGCATGTTAAGCTCGAAAAGGAAATCTCAAAGTTTATTGGTAAGGACGATTGTCTGTGCCTGTCAACAGGTTTCTCAGTAAACCAGGGTGTTATCCCTGCTCTGCTGGGTAAGGACGATTACGTTATCTGCGATGATCGCGACCACGCATCTATCGTTGATGGACGTCGTTTGGCTTTCGCCCGTCAGTTGCACTACAAGCACAACGATATGGCCGACTTGGAGCGCGTGCTTCAGAAGCTGCCTCAGGAGGCTGTTAAGCTGATTGTGGTTGATGGCGTGTTCTCTATGGAGGGCGACCTGGCTAACCTGCCTGCTATCGTTGAGCTCAAGCACAAGTACAACTGCTCTATCATGGTTGACGAGGCTCATGGTATCGGCGTTTTCGGTAAGCAGGGACGTGGTGTTTGCGACCACTTCGGACTTACTGACGAGGTTGACCTGATCATGGGTACATTCTCTAAGAGTTTGGCTTCTATCGGTGGTTTCATCGCTTCTGATTGGGATACCATCAACTATCTGCGTCACACTTGCCGCACTTATATCTTCTCGGCATCTAACACACCTGCTGCTACAGCTGCAGCTCTCGAGGCTCTGCACATCATCCAGCAGGAACCCGAGCGCATCCAGGCTCTGTGGGATGTTACAAACTATGCCCTGAAGCGTTTCCGCGAGGAAGGATTCGAGATTGGTGAGACCGAGAGTCCTATTATTCCTCTTTACGTGCGCGATGTTAATAAGACATTCCTGGTAACCGCTCTGGCTTTCAAGGCTGGTGTGTTTATCAACCCCGTAATTCCTCCTGCATGTGCACCTCAGGATACACTGGTGCGCTACGCTCTGATGGCAACTCACACTAAGGAACAGGTCGACCGTTCGGTAGTTGCTCTGAAGAAGATTTTCGTAGAGCAGGGCATTATCAAATAATTGAGAATTGAAAATTGAAATTCGATAATTAGCCTCCCAAATTGGGAGGCTTTTTTGTGTTTTGGGGGATGAAAACGGCTTATTTGTTAAAATACGTAAATAAATACCACTTTTTGGCTTTGATATTTTTGTATTCCAAATTTTCTTCGTACCTTTGCACCCGCAAAACAAAAAATGACCGAGGTGTAGCGCAGTTGGTAGCGTTCCTGGTTTGGGACCAGGCTGTCGCAGGTTCGAGTCCTGTCACCTCGACCAAAACAAAAAAATGTGTTTGTCCGCTAGCTATTTGTAGCTAGCGGATTTTTTTTGTTTATGTCCCGACCAATTCTCGAATAACTATAAAAAAATGAGTATGAAGAAGATCTTTTTGTTGGCATTCATGGCTGTTGGATTAACTGTCAGTGCCCAGAGTGAGTATCAGATCACCGTTCAGAGCAAAAAGCCGTCGGGCATCATCGATGAGATGCTTTACGGACAGCTTTTTGAGCACATCTACTTCAGTGCCAACAATGGCGTGTGGCAGGAGTTGATACAGGAGCGTTCGTTCGAACCTGAGCAGTATCCCGGCATCCATCCGCGCGATGGCTACTTTGATGGTTGGTTTATGGACGATCATCAGGTGCTGCACTCGCCAACCCGCTACGAGCAGCCGCTTAGGATTGACAGCATCAACACCAACGATTTTGATCTTACGATGGATGTTAACTGGAGAGCCTATAAGCTGGCCCGTCGCAGTTGGAGTGGCGGACTGATGGATATCCGCTTTGCCTTCCGCAACAAGGCCGATGGTACACCTTATTATCTACGCATACACGATCCTTATTACGAGAGCAGGATGTTCACTCCCGCCCAAACACAGGCTCAGATCCAGGCTGCCAAAGAGGCCGAAGCCCGTGCAGCCCTCCAGCAGCAGGCCGCTACAGCCGATTTCTCTATCTGCCGCATGGAAGAACGCGAGGTGCCAGGCTGGGGCGGTCGTACCCGTCGTATCAACACGCTCGTACCATTGGTGTCGGTCCCTGCCACCAAGGAGCAGGTTAACGAGAGTCAGCAGTGGCACAAGCTGCGTATCGAGAGTCGTGGTAGCCGGGTTAGCGTGTTTTGGGACGACCAACAGGTGCTGACCTACGATGGCTTAGAGGTAGCCGATAGACACTTTGTTACCTTCTGGGTTAACTATACCGAGGCCACCTATCGTAACATCCAGCTTACCGCTACCGATGGCAAGGTGTTGTTCCAAGGCATCCCTGGCGATGTGCAGATACCCGCCGTTGCCCAGCAATGGACCGCCTTTGGCGATGGTGGACAGTACCGATTGGTGAAGGACGATGCCATCAACATGCGCTATTCGCAGCTGATTACTTCCACCAAAGGCCAGGCAGGTATCTTCCAGGGCCCTCAGAATATTGTTAAGGGCGAGAAATACGTAGGCTCTATCTATGCTAAGGGCAAGGGCGAGCTCATCGTAGGCCTGCGCGATACCAATGGCAGGTTTGTGGCCCGCCAATCGCTGGGTAAGGTAGGTAAAAGCTGGCAGAAGTACGCCTTTACCTTAGAGCCCGAATCCAACTGCGACGGCGATTTCGCCATCGTGGTTAACAATGGTAGCGTACAGGTTGATATGGCCACCATGACCACCCAGAGTGGTATCAACCTGGGTGGATTCCGTCCCGACATCCTGCAGGCCGTTAAGGAGCTTCATCCCACCTGTCTGCGCTGGCCTGGTGGCGGTTATGTGGCCCAGTACGACTGGCAGTGGGGTATCGGTCCGCAGGAGAACCGTCAGCGTTGGGACCACTGGATGTGGATGGATTACGATCAGAACTGCTTTGGTACCGACGAGTTTATCCGTTTCTGTCGCGAGGTTAACTCCGAGCCGGTTATCGTGGTAAGCGTTAAGTTCGAGCGCCCCGCCAGCGAGTACAATCAGATACTGCAGGATGCCGTTAACTGGTTGCGTTACTGCAATGCCCCTGCTACTGATGAGTGGGGTGCCAAGCGTGCTGCCAACGGTCACCCCGAGCCTTACAACGTGAAGTACTGGGAGATTGATAATGAGATGTGGGAGATGGGTATCGAGCGCTACGAGCAGTGTGTACGCGATTTCAGCACCGCCATGCGTAAGGTCGATCCCAGCATCAAGATTATCGCCTGTGGTGGTTTCCGCGAGGACGAGCAGTTCATCCAGCGTAGCGGTCAGTATTTCGATTACCTCAGTCTGCATCATTACGAGCAGCAGGGTGGCTATGCCAGCGGTCCCGTTCGTCTCGGTCAGCAGTACGACAACTACGCCAAGATGATTGCCAACGGTCCTAACCCCAACATCAAACTCTTTATCTCCGAGTGGAACCTCAACAGTATCGACTGGCGTACAGGCCTCTTTGCAGGCGGTTTCCTCAATATGTGCGAGGCGCGCGATGTAGTGGCCATGGGTGCTGCAGCCCTGTTTATCCGCCGTACTGATGCCCCCGACTGGAACAACGCCTTTATCAATTTCGACTATAAGGATCTGTTCAAGGCTCCCAACTGTCAGGTTACCGAGCTTTGGTACAACCACTTCTCAAAGTACCGCTTGGCCTATAGCGGCGAAACGGGCGATGTAAGTGTAAGCACCACGCTCTCCGAGAATGGCGCCGATGTCATCGTCAAGGTGGTTAATCCTACCGATTCTGCCGCCACCCTGCGTATCAAGGGCGATTGGGATGGGGTAGAGCGTGCACCGTTCGAGTATTATGCCCCCGGCTCGCTTACTGTAGCCAACAGTATGCAGAACAAGCATGCCGTAGCCCTCAAGCAGGCCCAGGCTCAGGTTGAAGGCACCGATGTAGTGCTGGCCGTACCCGCTTTGTCGGCTGGTGTGCTCGTCATCCACAAAAAATAAGTAGGTAACTTTCGCTGGTTTTTCAGAAATAAGTAGTATCTTTGCACCCGGATTTAACAAAAGCATAATAAAAATGGAAAAAGAGATTTACCTGGCTGGAGGTTGCTTCTGGGGTACAGAGCACTTCTTTAAGCAGATAGAAGGTGTGATCGAAACCGAAGTGGGCTTTGCCAACGGTCACACCGAGAACCCAACCTATAAGGAGGTTTATACCGATACCACAGGCCACGCCGAAACCGTTCGTATCAAGTACAACGATGCGGTAGTTGGTCTCGAGTTCCTGTTGCAGATGTTCTTCAAGGCCATCGATCCTACCAGTCTGAACAAGCAGGGCCACGACGAGGGCACCCGCTATCGTACAGGCATCTACTATCAGGATGCCAATGATCTGCCTGTCATCGAGAAGGTTTATGCCGAGCAGCAGGCCCAGTACGCTGAGCCATTGGCTGTAGAAAAACTGCCTTTGCAGAAGTTCTATTCGGCCGAGGAGTATCATCAGGACTACCTGGATAAGAATCCCGATGGCTACTGCCACCTGCCCCTCGAGCTCTTTAAGTTTGCCAAGCAGGCCAAGGATAAGAGCAAGCAGCAGTAATACATGCAAGTAAAGCTTACATATAGGTTTACAAGCCGATTATCCATGCGCATCGCCAAAAATGGCGATGTGCATGTTTCTGCACCTATCGGACTGCCCAAAAAGACCGTCGAGAAGTTCATTGCCGAGCATCTCGACTGGATTGAGCAGGCCCGTAAGCGCACCCTTCAGCGTCAGCAGCAGCGCGCCGCCTTCTACGGTCAGCTGCCACTTAAAACCCGCAAGGATAGGGTAGAGGCTGTTGCTCGTCTGAAAACTATCATCGAGCCCATGGTAGAGCGCTATTCCCGGCAGATGGGTGTCACCCCATCCGCCATCACCTACAAGGCCATGATATCCCGTTGGGGCATGTGTAACATCAAGACCCATGCCATCTGTTTCTCTATCTACACCCTGTTGCTCCCCGAGTGGTGTATCGAGCATGTGGTCGCTCACGAGCTCTGCCATTTGTTAGAGCCCACCCACAACGCCCGTTTCCACGTCCTCATGGATCAGTATTTCCCCCGTTGGCGCGCCGCCCGCAAGCAAACCCGCCTTATACAATCTTGATACAATGACAGGCACAACTGCTGATGGCCGAGTCTGTAAATTCTTGATTATCAGATATGTTTGAATTTGATGTTGTTTGATAATGGAAATAATCCATTATACAAACAGCTATATGACTAGGGTATATTCCCAGTTTGATATACCTTTGCACCAGCAAAAGCTTAAAATACTGAATATTATCTATAATTTTACAACAATAATGGTTAAACTAAAAAGTTTTTTAGTCTTATTCGCCTGCGTTCTAGGAATGCAAGCGTTAGCAAAATCAGGAACTCTCAGGTTTGAGGATTTCCTGCTGAGAGATACCTCCCATGTTATTCATGGAACGCTCGACAATGGTTTTCAGTATTACATCGTTAAAGAGGTACATCAGCCTTTTCAGATGAGTCTGCTGCAGAAGACTGGGTTTCATGATGATGGCGAAACCCCAGAGATATCACATCTCCTGGAGCATATGTTGGCCACCGCTAATCGACCGATTGCTACAGGAGATACCTTAATACAATATCTGAAAAAGCTTGGCAAGGAATACGGCTCAGGGTTCAACGCTTTCACAGGGGCCAATTTTATGAAATTCGACTTATATCAACTAAAGAGTGAACTGGCCTATGCCGATTCGTGTATGGAGATATTATCTGAGATTGCCGAGGGTTCTAAGATCTGTTCCGAGGATCTGGAAAGGCAGAGGACAAGGATGATCAACGAGGTAGCTAACCGAAAATACGTTTTGAATGCACGACAGACAGATGCTAACTTGGGTGTTTTCAGATTTGGATATGATCCTGCCGAATGGCGTGAAGTTCAATTAAACAGTGCCAAGAAGATTACACTGTCGCAACTTGAGGCATTCTATCGTAAATGGTACCATCCTCAGAATCAGTGCCTGCTGGTTACTGGTAATGTTCCCGACGGTATTGAGAAGATCATAAAGCGTAAATTCGGCAGCCACCCACGTGTGCCTGCCCCATCGCCCACCATCTTAGATTTCACTGATAAGAATATGCTTATCGAGAGATGGGGAAGTACAGCATGTTCGTTGACGCTGAATTTTGCGCTGCCTATTCTGACACAGGCAGAAAAGACGAGTCCTAACTTCTTCAGAGATTACTTTGCTTTGAAACAAATCAATCACGCCCTCAATGAAAAGATAAGGGAGCGAAAATTTGCAAGCAACTTCGTTACTCGTTATCAAGTTGCAGAGCGCTTGATGTTGACTGCAACCTTTACGTGCGACCTCAATGAAGAACTACCTGGCGGTGGCTTGCAGGCTTTTGTGGATAGTGTGGCAGCTTTGGTAAACGATGTCAGAAGTAATGGCGTTAAGATAAAAATGCCAAAGGATACGCTCAAGAAAGGCGAGGTGGCACTGCGCTGCGCTCAGATTATGAAAAGACTGCAGGAGGGCAATGGCGAAGGCAATACTATCGATAGAGTTTTACAGCCCGATGTATGTTTCATTTATTCCTTACCGTTATATAAGCAGGAGAATTCTGATGCCTACTGGACGTTCATGCTCAGCGGCAAGGATATCTCTGATTACTGCAAGAATTTTATCAATAAGTCAAAAATCACGATAGAATGCGTGCTTCCGTATGACTATCCTGAAAAAGAAATAACTGAAAAACTGAATGCCTTTCTGAGGCACTAATATTGATATAGTAATGAAAACAAAACTATTATTTTTTATGATTGCTTGTGCTTTCACCATCCAAGCATCGGCACAGTCAGGGGATGTTAAGTACGAGGACTTTATCACAGATCCTTTGAACATTACTCCAGGTGTACTCGACAATGGCTTCCGCTATTATTTATGCAATAACTTTTTTCCTGATAGCAAGCTGGAAATGCGACTTATCCAGAAATCTGGAACTGGCGACGACGAGGGCACACCTGGCATATCGCTATTATTAAGAAGAATGCTTTGCTCTGAAAACCTTATTGCGGGTACATGCGGTGTGCTTAAGGATAAACTCGATGAACTGCAACTGCAACGATTTACCCAATTCCGTGCCGTTAATGGTCTTGTTCCCGATATCTCTACCTACAGTTCGGAGATTGATAACGGGTGTACAGAGTATAATCTGTTTCGTTTAAAGAATGAGCGAGCCTACGCAGCGTCGTGTGTTGGACTTTTGGCTGAGATAGCAGGTCATGCACGATTCTCGGCTTCGGAGTTGGAACGTCAGAAAGAGTTTCTGGTGAATGAAATCACTAACAGTAGATACGATCTTGCAAAAAAACATGACAACTACCAGAAGGCTACATTCGTGGATGGATGTTCGCTCGATGAACTGCTGGATAAGCAAATTAATAGCATCCGCAGCATTACGCTCCAGCAGCTCGAAGCCTACTACCAGCGCTGGTATGTGCCACAGAATCAGTGCCTGTATGTGTATGGCAAAGCGCCCAGCAATATCGCTGATATCATCAAGCAGAAATTCGGCAGCCGCCCCAGTATGCCTGCTCCCGAAAAAAGCGTGAACGAGCTGAGCAACCAGAAGTTGTTGATGACTAAACGAGAAGGTCCTATATTTTCTATTCAATTCTATTTCATAAAACCTTGTGTGGCGCTATCCAGCTCAGAGGATCTTGACTATCTCAGAAAAGCAGCGGTATATACCCGCATTGGCGAGATGCTTGGTTCTTCGCTTCATGCACAGGTAGTGACATCGATCGATGAAAGTGCCCCATTTTTTAGACGCCCCGTTTATGCATTACACTTTGTGAAAAATTTAGACCTATATGCCGACGATCAGCAGCTCAGTGATTTCATAGATGATGTTACCAAAAAGTTGGATGATGTCATACGTAACGGTTTCCAGGAGCATATCGCCCCATTACCAATTGAAAAGCAAAAGGAACTCCAGCGGCAGGAATTAAACAATATTCATCACAGTTTTGTTGTGGATACCCATTCCAGTATCAAGGCCAACTTCTTGTATTCCAAACCTCTTTTTAAGGACGTTCCACCATACAATTATTTCAAGTATGAAGTGAGCGAACAGGATATTCAGAACTGCAGCAAAGAGCTCTTCAATAATTACGATTTGCGAATTGTGTGTACAACACCGTATGGCTTTACCGATGCCGGCATCAAGGCCAAGCTCGAAGCTTTCTTGTCAGATAAATAGGTATTAGCGCAGGGCAGGGACGATGATTCTCCGTGAGTGGAGAGTTATCGCCCTGCCGATATAAGCTAAAAACCGATTTTGGCTTTGGGGCGCGGAATCTCGATGGGCACGATGTCATCTGCTGTTAACTGGCGCCATTCCTGCTTGTCATCTGGCTTCTGCATCACACATCTTGTGGCGTGCTGTATGTAGATGCGTTCCAGTTGGTTGGCCACAAAACGGGCGTTACCCCAAGTCTGAGGGTCGCGTACCTGATACGCCTGTGCCATCATGGTGCGATACTTCTCCCAGGCTCCATCAGTAAACTGATACTCGTAGTCCTTAATCCTGCTTTTGGTTATTTCTAGCAGCTCGTTCACACTGAAGTCCTGAAACTCGAACTTGTTTGGGAATCGCGACTGCAGACCAGGGTTCATGTCGAGCAGTTTCAGCATCTGGTCCTTGTAGCCGCATAGCACGATGGCGATATCGCGCTGCGTTTCGTCGGCCAGAATGTTCATCAGCAGTTGTATCACCAGCTTGCCCGGGTCGTTCTCGTTCTTGCCGTTCAGTAGATAAGCCTCGTCAATCATCAGTACGCCACCCATCGCCTTTTCTATCACCTGTCGCAGCGATCGTTCCTCGTCGCCCCATAGCGTGCCGATAAAGGTGCCGCGATCGCACACCACTACATGTCCTTTCGATAAGGCCCCCGTGTAATGCAGCAGCGAACCGAATATTTTGCAAACGGTGGTTTTACCTGTACCTGGACGACCTAAGAAGATGCTGTGCAGCGATACCTCGTGCTGCTTGCTGTTGGGAAACATCTCCTGCATCACCCTGTTGTAACTGGTTAGTGCCACCAACTCATCCATGCGGTGCTTAATGTCTTCGCAACCCACCAACTTGTCCAGTTCCTCGCGCGGATTCTCGATGGGATCCAGTATTTTGATATCAACACTTAGGCCCATATTCTGGTCTATCGTCTCGCTCTTGGTCGTAGGCGTTGCTGGTTCCTCTGGCTCATGCGCTTCAGACTCTTCTTCATCAGCATCCTCTTCATCCTCTGTGGTATTGTCTCTTATTGACAGTCCCATGATGCCATCAGGTTCTTCGTTCAAGTGATCATTCGCAAGGTCGAAGAGCATCTGTTCGAACTCATCGTAGTCTTCATCTGCTGTTTCGACCTTTGGCTCCGGCTTAGCATCAATACTTTCGTCGGTCACAATATCGAAATATACCTTGCCAGCAAGATCGTCGTCATCATTCACCCCAGCCCTACGAAGTTTCAGGTTGCTGCAGTTGCTGATCACCTTGATGTCGTTCTTTTCCCAGTCATCCTCCAGTTCGTAAGCGTTGTTGATGGCATCCTCTGTCAGCAGAATGCCGTAAACTTTCAGACTGGCTTGAGATTTTCTAAGCCGACTCTTCATGATTTCCATCGTCTCCTTTAGCTTCCACACAGTACTTTCGCGAGGTTCGCATCCAGGTTCATAAATCATCATGTCTATGTTCTGCGTTTCCTCGTAATATTGCTTTTGGCGGTGCTTGTTGCTGTCCACGCATACCACCACCATGTTCATCGAGTCGGCATAAATATAAATATCGCAGTTGTATAAGTATGGGGCAAAGCCCTTAATCCTATTAGAGTAGACGGCATAGTTAACCGCCATAGCGTTCATATGTTTCCAGATAGTAAGATTTGTCTGGTATCTAAAGTCGTTAATCAGTCTGTTCAAGTTTCTCATAAAAACATCTTCATTGCATCGTACATATATATATAATAGGTATACCCCGTGTGTGATAGGGGCGCAAGAGTCATCGGGCCAAATGCTTTTACGCACCTGCCCCTTAGTATTATAGAGGTTTCTTTTCAGATTTCTCTATCACATCGTTCAAACAATTGTAGCAAAATGTCAAAGAACGCGCAAGCCGAGCGCAATGCGAAAGCTCGCTTTCAGCTTTTCCGAGTGACAACACACAATCCACCTGTCGATTCTCAGATTCGGTTTTACCCTCGTCTTAGAACCGCTCGGCACATGATTGCATCGATTGTCATTCTGTTCATTTTGCTTTTAAAATTTTGTTTGTTTTGTGATAGAATTATGTTTATCGGCGGCAAATGTAGATAATTTCCCCGAAACTTCCAAATTTTTTCACGAAAATCGGTCGAAAAAAGAGTTTTAATAGATGGTCAAGTACAACATAAACAAAATCGAGGGTGTGCCTGTTGTTTAGCACGCCCTCTGATTCTTACTTACAAGCCCATGCAGCT
Source organism: Xylanibacter ruminicola 23 (assembly GCF_000025925.1). NCBI lineage: Bacteria > Pseudomonadati > Bacteroidota > Bacteroidia > Bacteroidales > Prevotellaceae > Xylanibacter > Xylanibacter ruminicola. The sequence goes on from NC_014033.1 coordinate 564,906, forward strand.
CGTGGCGCCTAGGGCGGTTACTATCGCTGTGGCGATACTCGCTATCATTTTAAATTAAAGGGTTTGTTATAATCTTTCCTTTTCCTTAAAACCTCTTCCTTAGTCGTGCTTGAGCGGGTGTAGCCATCTAAAATTTTCTGGTAGGCCTACTAAAAATTTTTCTATGGCTTAAGCGCTCTTTTTGTTGCCTTTCAACAACATTGCAAAGGTACAAAAAATATTTGAATTGTGCAAATATTTTGGTAGTTATTTTAGTCCATAAAACTACTTTTTCTATCTGATGATGGTTTTGCGCTTTTGCACTTTTGCACTTTTGCAAACTTGACATTAAGGTATTGGATATTTTAGTAAAATATCTCTATTATTATATAATATATATATTATATAATAATAGGCTTAGTATTATAGATTTCTAAAAACCTTTAAGTCAAGTTTGCAAAACCGCAAAACTGCAAAAGTTTTATTCCGCTTCTGGGATATCACTCCACTTGGTAGTGTAGCTTGGACTGCTATCTGCCATAGAGTTTTGCGGCGAGGGCGCCGCTGATGTTGTGCCATACGCTGAAGATGGCACCGGGGATGGTGGCCAGGGGGTAGGCGGCAAAATGGAGTACGGCTAAGGATGAGGCCAAACCGCTGTTTTGCATGCCTACCTCGATGCTGAGGGCCACACGCTTGGGATGGGGTAGGCGCAGCAGGCGGCCGATGGCATAGCCTACACTGAGGCCTAACAGATTGTGCAATACGACGGCTGCTACCACAATGGCGCCTCCTAACAGCAGGCGACTGGCGTTATGGCTGACGATGATGCCTACTACCAGGGCGATAACCACCGACGAGAGGGCTGGCAGATAGGGGGTGACGCTGCGGGTGGCACGGGGCATGAAACGCTGGCACAACAGGCCTGCCACGATAGGGGCTATGACCACATATATAATACTGGTGAGCATGCCGATGGTATCTACATTGACCATGGTGCCTGCCATGAGCCATACCAGCAACGGGGTTAGCACAGGCGCCAGGAGGGTGGAGCAGGCGGTCATGCCTACCGAGAGGGCCAGATCGCCCTTGGCCAGATAGGTGATGACATTGGAGGCGGTGCCGCCAGGACAGCAGCCCACGAGGATAACGCCTAAAGCCAACTCGTTAGGGAGCTGCAATGCCCACGAAATAAGGAATGCCAACAGCGGCATAACGGTGAACTGGGCCAGGCAGCCTAACAGGATGTCCTTGGGGCGACTGAGCACGATACGGAAGTCGGCTGGCGATAGGGTAAGACCCATGCCGAACATGATGACACCTAACATGGGATTGATGGTGTAGGTGCTCATCCAGTTAAGACTTTGGGGCACCAGCAGTGCTACTGCTGCCACCACCAATACCAATGCGCCCATCCAACGGGCTATGAAGTTACAAATGCGTTTCATGGCTGCAAAGGTACAACAATTTTAGCAGAGTGTACAACTTTCTTGTTAAAATCTATTAAAACACGCTTGTTTTCCAATTAAAATATGTACTTTTGCCCTTGAAATAATAGGTAAAAAAATATTTGTAAGTAAGATGAATAATCATTCAGTTGTAGGCGCAAAAATCAAGGGCCTTAGAGAAACCAAGAATCTCAGCATCGACGTGATTGCTGAGCGCAGCGGACTTACCGTAGAGCAGATAGAGAGTATTGAGAATGATGTGAACCTGCCATCGCTGGGTCCACTGATTAAGATTGCTCGTGCTTTAGGTGTTCGCCTAGGTACCTTTATGGATGATAACGATGCCCTTGGACCTATTGTTTGTCGCGCCGAAGATCGTGAGAAGGATAGCAGCATCAGCTTTAGCAACGGCGCTACTGATGCACGTAAGCACATGGAGTATCACCCATTGGCACAGCAGAAGGCTGGTCGCCACATGGAGCCATTCGTAATTGACATTAACCCCGAGGAGAACCCCAACTTCCAGTTGAGCGACCACGAGGGTGAGGAGTTTATCTACGTGATGCAGGGTGAAGTAGAGATTGTGTATGGTAAAGAGACCTACACCCTGAAAGAGGGCGACAGCATTTTCTACGACTCGATTGTAAAGCACCACGTACACGGTGCCCCTGGCAAGAGTGCAAAGATTCTGGCAGTAGTTTACATACCATTTTAATACATTAAACATTAAACATTAAACATTAAGGATTAAGATGAGTGATGTAAAATACGATATGGCGGGCAGACCGCTGCCTGATAGAACTTATCCAGCCGAGACTGGCTCGGAGGGATACAAGCTGTGGGAAAGAACTCTGGGCGAATGGCTGGAGTACTGGGCTGAGACTACTCCTGATAAGGAATACATAGTATATTCGGATAGAGACCTGCGCTTTACATGGAGCAAGTTTAACGAGCGTGTGGATAATCTGGCCAAGGGCCTGATATCTATCGGCGTTAAGAAGGGCTCGAATGTGGGTATCTGGGCTACCAATGTGCCCGACTGGCTAACCTTCCTGTATGCTACAGCTAAGATTGGTGCAGTGCTGGTAACGGTGAACACCAACTACAAGCAGAACGAGCTGGAGTATCTGTGTAAGGACTCGGATATGGAAGTGCTTTGCATTACCGATGGTACATGGGATTGTAACTATGTGGATATGACCTACACCATGCTGCCAGAGTTGAAGACTTGCGAGCGCGGACATCTGAACAGCGAGCGATTCCCTTACCTGAAGAACGTAGTATATATAGGTATGGAGAAGTATCGCGGTATGTATAACACCGCCGAGCTGCTGCTGTTGGGTCAGAATATCGATGATGAGACACTGAACACGATGAAGAAGCAGGTGAGCTGCTACGATGTGTGCAACATGCAGTACACCAGCGGTACCACAGGTTTCCCCAAGGGTGTGATGCTGACTCACTACGGCATTTCGAACGATGGTTACTTTACCGGCGAGAATATGGGCTTTACACAGGATGATAAGTTGTGTGTATGCGTGCCCTTGTTCCACTGCTTTGGTGTGGTGCTGGCCACGATGAACTGCTTGACTCACGGCTGTACCGAGGTGATGGTTGAGAAATTCGACCCACTGGTAGTGCTGGCCTCGATACACAAAGAGCGTTGTACCGCCGTTTACGGTGTGCCTACGATGTTCATAGCCGAGCTGAACCACCCGATGTTCGACATGTTCGACCTGAGCTGTCTGCGTACAGGTATCATGGCCGGATCGCTCTGTCCTATCGAGCTGATGAAGCAGGTAAGCGAAAAAATGTATATGACCATTACCAGCGTGTACGGACTGACCGAGAGCTCGCCTGGTATGACGCAGACCTGCCTGAACGACACTTTTGAGCAGCGTTGTACTACTGTGGGACGCGACTTCCCATTTGTAGATGTGAAGGTGCTCGACCCAGAGACCGGCGAGGAATGCCCCGTTGGCGTACAGGGTGAGATGTGCTGTAAGGGCTTTAACGTGATGAAGGGTTACTATAAGAATCCACAGGCTACGGCCGAGGTGATCGACAAGAACGGCTATCTGCACTCGGGCGACCTGGGTGTGAAAGATGAGCAGGGCTTCTATAAGATTACCGGACGTATCAAGGATATGATTATTCGTGGTGGTGAGAATATCTACCCACGCGAGATTGAGGAGTTCCTGTATCACATGCCTGGCATTCGCGATGTACAGGTGGCTGCTGTGCCATCTAAGAAATATGGCGAGGCCGTGGGTGCCTTTATCATCCTGGAAGAGGGTGTGGAGATGACGCCCGAGGATGTGCAGCTGTTCTGCCGAGGCAAGATAGCCCGATACAAAATTCCGAAGTACGTGTTCTTTATCAAGGAATTCCCGCTCACGGGATCAGGTAAGATCCAGAAATTCAAACTAAAGGAGATGAGCCTGAAACTATGTGAGGAACAAGGAATTGAGGTGGTCTAGACCACAATTGAGAATTGAAAATTGACAATTGATAATAAGAACCAATGACTAGAAGATACGCGATAATACTACTAACAGTGCTGCTGTCGATTTTGACTGCAGGGGCTGTTAATGTGTCACCGCGTATCTTCCGTAATTATACCGCAGCTAACGGTTTGGCCGATAACGGTGCCCAAACCATTCTTTGCACCAAGACTGGCCGACTGGTGATTACCACCGCAGGTCAGATTAACTTCTACGACGGCGCCTCGTTCTCGTATATCGACCCGCTGGATGAGAACATCTACGCCCTGTCGGATTATCGTGGTAATTACCATCTGTACTTCGACAAGTATCACCACATCTGGCTGAAGAACACGGGTAGCGTTACTTGTGTAGAGCTGATTACCGAACGCTTTGTGCCGAGCATTGAGGATGTGTTTGCCGAGTTTGGTGTGAAAGAGCGCGTAATGGACTTGTTTGTGGACCGTACGGGTGTGGTTTGGCTGCTGACGGCCAACGGTTTGTATTCGGTTGAAACCAAGCAGTACATCAAGACGCGTGCGGGCTTGAACCTGCAGGACCTGGAGGTGTATAAGGACAAGTTTCTGATGCTGTTCTACGAGAACGGACTGATGGAGATGTACGATATTACCAAGGGCAAGCGTGTGGCCGAGAACCGGCCCTATAACGACGATATGGCCCGCCACTATGCGGCTTCGTCGCTGGTAATGATGGACAGCACCAAGGTGTACCAGATACGTAACGGTGCCAAGGAGGCCATACTGATGCAGTACGACGTGCCACGCAAGGAGTGGACCGAACTGCTGCGCACACCTTACCACCTGAACAGTTTGGTGAAGCACGACTCGCTATTGTATGTGCCTTGCGAATACGGTTATTGGACAGTACACGAGAGCAGCTACGAGACTACCCATTTCGAGGCACTGAGTATTGTGTCCGGGCAGCCGCTCGAAACCGATATCAACGTGATTGCCTTCGACCGCCAGGGTGGTATGTGGGCCGGTACCGAGAGTCGCGGCATTCTTTACTCGATGCCTTACAAACAGCCATTCCATGCATATCCTTGGGGCACCCCGATAGCTAACCAGCTGGGCTCTATGATGAGTAACGTAAACCAGTGGCCAAAATTCCGCGACCGCACTGTGAACTGCGTGTTTAAGGATTCGCGAGGCTGGACGTGGGTGGGCACATCGCAGGGCTTGCAGGTGTATCGCCGCGAAAGCGACCTGTTGCCACAGGTTTACACCACCAAGGATGGCTTGTACAACAATATTGTACACTCGGTAGTAGAAGACCGCGACCACCACATCTGGGTGGCTACCAGCTACGGTATATCGGTAGTGCTGTTTGACGAGGATGGCAAGGTACACTTTATCAACAGCTACAACGAGTACGACCATGTGCCTAACGAGGTGTTTGTGAATGGTAAGGCCATGCTGCTGCCCGACGGGCAGATAGCCATGCAGTCGCTCGACCATGTGGTGCTGTTTGATCCTACCAAGATGTCGACACTCGACAACAGTTATCCGTTTAAGATTTATCCTAAGCTGATAAAGCTGATGGTTAACGGTATAGATGTGAACCCTACTACCGAGATTGACGGAAAACGCATACTGGATCGTGCCCTGAGTCGTGTCTGGGGCCTGGATCTGAATTACAATCAGAACTCGTTGACGCTGGTGTTCTCGGCTTTGAACTACTTCCGTCCGCAACAGACGTTCTATCGCGTGCGTGTGCTGGGGCTCGACGAGGAGTGGCGCATACTGTCGCCATTCAGTTCGGATATGGTTGACAAGGATGGCCTGCTGCACCTGCCGCTGATAGCGCTGCGCCCAGGACACTACACCATACAGGTACAAGCTTCGTTAGCACCCGATGTATGGGATACCAAACCTTACGAGTGGACCATCGACGTGAACGAGCCTTGGTGGCGTTCGGTAGGTATGTTCGGACTGTTGGCCTTTGTGCTGGTAGTGATGGCGGGTATTAACCTGTTCTACTATATGAAGAATGCCAACCTGCGTGCTATGCGTAACAGCGAGGAGATTGGCCTGATTAACCGTATCTACGCTTTTGTGGACCGTTGTAACACCAGCGCCGAGGTACTGGAGCCAGTGGTTGAGGAATACACTTCGGCACAGCCCGACCCGCAGGTAGAACTGGATGAAGACTTCCTGAAGATATATAAGAAGATTGCCCATGTGGTAGAGTTTGAGCGCAAGAAGAAAAAGATGACCATGCGCCGACTGAGCAATGCCGCCGGCATGGATGCCAAGACGTTCTATCAGGTGATTACCACCAATATATTCAAGAGTCCGCGACCACTGATTAAGCAGGCCCGACTGCAGCAGGCCGAGCGCATGCTGCGTAACACCAAGGAGCCGCTTGAGGTGATAGCTGATAAGTGCGGATTTATTTCGGTAAACTTCCTGATATCGCAGTTCTTCCAGGTTCACCACGTTACTCCCGACCAGTATCGCAGAAAGCGCTAAGGCGCCAAGTGCGGTCGGTAGTGCCCTTGTAATAAACTAAAGCTTGATATTGATTTTCGGTTTGGTAATAGTTGCCCTCGCTGGCTAACTGTTGCCCATCGGCTGTGGTGTACTGGTAGTTGTAATAGCCTTGCTTCTGTAGGATGCTGGCTGTGTACAGCTCGTTTACGGGGTCGTAATACAGCATGTAGTCGTCGGCACCTGTAGCAGTAGTCCAGCGGCCGCTGATGTAGATAGGTCCCTGGCGTGGTACACGCAGGCGGTAGTTTACCCACACATACTGGCCAGTGGTGCTTACCTCGTGGTAGTCGCTGTTGCGGATACAGAAGGCGCCGTTGGCATCCTCGTCGTACAGGTAGTTGGGGCGGGGGGCATCTACAAAGGTGTAGGCCTGATAGTTCTCGCCATCCCAGGTAATGTGGTCGATACCCATGGTGGGATGACTCACATCCAGCACCTCGAACTTACGATACTCGTTGCCCGCATCGAAGATGAGCTCGCGGTTGTGGCTCCACTCCAGACCGTTGCGGGTGGTGATGTTGGGCTTTATGCCCTGGCGCATATTGCGCTGCTGGTGGTTCTGCATCACTACGGCGTAAATCTGCGTATCGGGGTTGGTAACGGGCAGGCTGCCATAGTCGAGCGCCATCGTTACCTGCTGGTGACTCACACGGGTGTCGATATCGGTGTTAGGGGTGCTGCTCAGGCTCAGGCGCATACTCTGCTCGGTAACCATAAACTCGGTTACCAATACCTCGCGGTTGTCGTCGTCCTCGTCCAGAATATACAGGCGGTAGTTGCCACTCATCAGCAGCTGGCAGCGGTCGTTGGGCAGCTGCAGCTGGTAGTGGGTGTAGGGTACGATGGTGTTTATGGAGTGTGCGTAATCCTCGATGGGGTTGCCGTTGAAGCCTGAAAGCCAGTCGCTCTCGAACAGCTCTTCGCTTGGTGTCCAGTCGGCCTCGCAATGCTCCAGGCGATACACGTAGCGATGGTAGTTGTGCGAGAGTTCGTCGAACTCTACCGTCAGTACATCGTCGCTATGCAGGCGCATCACGGGGGCATTCAGCCAGTTCTGGTTCACCATCGTAACCAGCGTCTTGATGTTGGGCTGGTTAATGCGGTTCTCGGCTTGTGCGGCTAATGGCAGCAGCCACAGCAGGGCTAACAGGCAGCGGGCAATCATCGGCGGCGCTCAGTAATTATACCGTGACGATAGGCGTAAAGCAGCTCCTTCAGGTCGGCAATCTGCGCGCGCAGCTCTTCGCCCTTATCGGTATCGGCCACCAGCATGCGATGGGCCGACATCTCGATAATCTGTGTGGTAGATTTAATATCTATTTCGCGTGCTATAGCATCGCGGGCCGAGGTGAACGGCTCGTGCTGAACCAGTTGGAAACCGCGCGAGTGATATACCAGGGTGTAGCCGGCAATACCAGTCTCCTTGTGATAGGCCTCGGAGAAACCACCATCAATCACCATGAGCTTGCCGCCTGCCTTGATAGGATTCTCGCCGCTACCGGCATGTACGGGCACGTGACCGTTGATAATATGGCGGTTGGTGCCTTTTACGCCGAAGGCATCCAGTATGCGGTCGCAAACCTCCTCGCTGTCACGCAGCTTAAAGTAATTGCCTTTCTCCTCCTTATAGGTGTCTTTATCTACCAGGAAATAGCGCTCGAAGGTGGCCATCTTCGACTTACAGAACAGGGGCGACTCCTTACCGCACCACAGGTACAGGAAGTAATCGCGGGCGTAATCCTTATCATCCGAATCGTTCTGGAAGGCCTCGCGGATCATCATGCCGATATTGTGCATCAGCTCCTTGCCCGAGTATTTCCTGCCTGGATAGATCTCTATCTCCTTGAGCGAACCATCGTCGTTGAGCGGGATGGCGGCGTGGAACAGCAGGTTGCTGTTGCTGATGGTGTACATGCAGCCGTGCGACAGCAGTGTGTTGATATGCTTGTGCAGCTTTTCGCTGATGCGGAACGAGTGGTGCAGCTTCTGCATCAGGTCGGCCTCCTCGGCGGTGAGCTTGTTAGGATGCAGGGGATCAACGGTGGGGAAGTTACAGCTCTTCATCTCGTAATCCTTACCATCGATGTTGCAGGTGCCCTTTTCGTAGTTTACCATACTGAGCATACAACGGTCGGTCATCTGCCACTCGGGGCGGCGGGTAAATATCTCGGCCTCGGTCTTAAACTGCAGCACGGCGATGGCCTTGTGCATCTTGGCGGTGAGCTGCTTGGTCTTCTCGTCCATCGTGTTGCCTGGCAGCAGCTTGGGCTGGAACTCCAGACAGGGGTCGTTGCCATACACGTCGAGTGCAAAGGTGGCCAGGGGTACCAGGTTAATACCGTACTCCTCGATGGTAGTCAGGTTGGCATAACGCAGGCACAGGCGCAGCACGTTGCAGATACAGGCATCGTTACCAGCCGAAGCACCCATCCACAGCACATCGTGATTGCCCCACTGGATGTCCCACGAGTGGTATTGGCGCAGGGTGTCCATGATGATGTGGGCACCAGGACCACGATCGTAGATGTCGCCAAGAATATGCAGCTGGTCGATGGCCAGGCGCTGGATCACATTACAGATGGCGCAGATAAAATCATCAGCACGACCTGTAGAGATGATGGTGTTTACAATCACGCTCACGTAGGCGGCCTTATCGTTGTCGCTCAGACTCTCGTGTAGTAGCTCCTCGATGATGTAGGCAAAATCCTGTGGCAGCGATTTGCGCACCTTCGAGCGGGTGTACTTGCTGCTCACGTCGCGGCACACTTTTACCAGTTGGTGGATGGTAATGCGGTACCAGTCCTCTATATCTTTTTCCTGAGCCTTAATCAGCTCCAGTTTCTCTTCGGGGTAGTATATCAGGGTGCACAACTCTTTCTTCTCGCTCTCACGGATATCGTTGCCAAACAGCTCGTTTACCTTACGCTTGATGTTACCCGAGGCATTCTTCAGGATATGGCGGAAAGCCTCGCTCTCGCCGTGAATATCGGCCAGAAAGTGCTCGGTGCCCTTAGGCAGCGCCATGATAGCCTCGAGGTTGATAATCTCGGTTGAGGCGTCGGCAACCGTGGGGAACGATTGTGCTAACAGTTGCAAGTAGTGCAGATCAGTTTCATTGCCGGTAAGATGTTTCATATCTTAAGATGGTTTTTCAGATTGTTACGTAATACGTCGGTCTGTTTATCGTCGAGCGGGTCGATGGGCATGTAACCCTCGTCTAATAATACCTGCTCGCTCAGAACCTGAATCAATCGGGCTGCACGCTTGGTAAGATTGGCGTCTTCGAGTGCTTCGGCCAGCTGGTCGTCGTTCACGTTGTCGCGATACAGCTCGCGTGTCAGCTCCATCATGTTCAACAGAGTAGGGGCTTTGAGCACCTGACGGATGATGCGCATCAGGTAATCGGTCTCGTCGCCCTGATAATCGCCTATCAGCTCCTTGATGGGCTGGGGGCGATGGAATTTCTTGGGGAAATAGGCCGCAATCCTCGCTACGTCGAGTAGTGGCGATGTGTAGTCGAGTATGCGGATACCGTAGTCGGTATAGTTGCTGATGTTCTCATGCTCGGCATATATCAGCAGTCGTCGCCAGTCAATCAGGCGGGCATCCACCTCCTTGGCCTCTTGCTCCACCCAGCGCTTATCGCCCATGATACCTGCCTTGATAATCACCTTGAGGGCACGACGGGTGAGGTCGTCCATCAGTTCGAGGGTGTTCGAGTCGAGTATCTTCTGATAGATGGCAAATGTTTGGGCAGCCATCTCGGCAGGACTGATGGTGTTGGTGGTAACGGCATTGTGAACCTCTTCTACACGTGGGTTCCACCCCAGCTCCATAAAGCTCTGTCGCTCCATTTTGCCCAGGGTAATCACTGCATAGGCCCCCTCGATAAACTCGCGCTGTACCAGCGTCATAGCGGCACGCTGCTGGGCGGGCAGCATCTGCAAGGCAAAGGGCTGCAGCTGTCCGTGAGGTGTTACTACGGTACGGATATTAAGCTTACGGGCGCAACGCATGGCCTTGGTGTGCAGCATCTGGTTGGCGCCATGAATGTGGATGATATCGGCCTGGGCGTCGCGAGCCTGCTGGTAGAAGGATTTGCTGTTATCGGCCACTACCACGGTGGCACTCTGTCGTAATCCCTCTACCAACAGCTGTACATGACGTTGTATCAGCTCGTTATTCTTTGGGTAGATATGTAATATATTCATATCTGCAGAACTGGTTTTTCCAGAAAATGCGCCAACGCAAAGCCTGACGCTGAACAAACGATGGCTTGAGTTCGAAGTACTTCAGCACATCGAAGGCCACCGATTTCTTGATAACGATGAAATCGTAACGCCCCCAGCGGTAGTGGTGGCGCTTGCGGGTTCTCACCTTCTTCAGTCGGCGCTCTATGCGTGTAATATGGTCACTGGCATCATCTACATCGACGAATGCCTGCAGTTTAATGCCTTTCTTGGTAAGATAGCCTAACGTCAGGTCGGCGGTGTCATCAAAGGTATCGTTGATGGCCTGCAGAATATCTGCGTTTACGGGCGCATGACTGGCGTTGGCAAAGATTAGCCAATCGTTTTTCGCTGCCTTGATACCAATGTTATAGGCCTGCTTTTTGCTCATGGCATGCCCTTCTGACTTGGGTAGGAAGGTGGTATAGAGGTTGGGGTAATCTTTTTTAAGAAGCTTGAGTATATCAGGCGTCTCGTCGGTAGAAGACTCATCTACCACCACAACCTCGTAGCCAGGCTGGTACTGCTGCGTGAGGAAGGCCGTTAGGTTTTCCTGCAGCTCGTACGCCTGGTCGTACACGGTCATGATAACAGAGAATCTCCGTTCGTCTTTATTCATTTTATAATTTTTACATTTTTACATTTTGCTTACAGCTCATCGCTCATGTAGCCCTTTGGCAGGCGGCGACAGTTGTACTGCGACGCCATAATCTCGCCATAGGCACCAGCCGATCGGATGGCCAGCAAATCGCCACGCTTAGCCTTGTTCAGGTCGATCTGCTTAGCAAACACGTCGGTGCTCTCGCAGATAGGACCTACCACATCATAAGCCTCGGGTGCTTCGTCGCTGGTGATATTCTCAATCTTATGGTAAGCCTGGTAGAGTGCCGGGCGGATGAGATCGGTGAAGCCTGCATCGACAATGGCAAACTTTTTAACTGCACCTTCCTTAATATATAAGGTACGTGTGATAAGGCTACCGCACTGAGCCACAACGGCACGTCCCAGCTCAAAGTGCAGGGTTTGTCCGGGTTGCAGTTTCAGCTTCTTGGCATAGGTGTCGAAGTAAGCCTTGAAATCGGGAATGGGCACACGGTTGGGGTGCGCATAGTCGATACCCAGTCCACCACCCACGTTGATATGCTCAACACGGATGCGATGACTGATAAGCTCCTGCTGCAGCTCGTTTACGCGATTGCAGAGTGCCTCGAAATCGCCCATATCCAATATCTGCGAACCAATATGGAAGTGCAAGCCTACAAATTTTACGTTCTCCATCTTCTCGGCCTCGCGAATCACCTTTACCATATCGCCCATAGCGATGCCGAACTTGTTCTCGGCCAGTCCGGTGGTGATGTTAGCGTGGGTGTGGGCACCCACATTGGGATTCAAACGGAAAGCCACGCGAGCCACCTTGCCCTTCTGGGCTGCCAGCTCGTTGATAACCTCGAGCTCGGGGATGCTCTCTACGTTAAAACAGAAGATGTCGTTGTCCAGTCCAAGTTTGATTTCCCAATCGCTCTTACCTACACCAGCATAAACGATTTTCTCCTTGGGGAAGCCTGCCTTGATTGATGCTTCAACCTCGCCGCCGCTTACGCAATCGGCACCCAGTCCGGCTTCGCGTATGATGCGCAGAATGCGTGGGTTGGCATTTGCCTTCACGGCATAGTGCACCACAAAGCCTTCGTGCTTGCTGGCTTCGCTGTTAATCGTTTGTAATGTCTGGCGCAGCAGAACTGTGTCGTAGTAGTAGAAAGGTGTCTCAATCTCGTTGAACCTCTCTACTGGGAATATTCCTTTAGCCATTGTCTTGTTTGTCTCTTTCTAATTTTTACATTTTTAAATTCTTACATCTTTATTTTTTAAAGATGGTGTCGCTCAGCTTCTGCAGGGCGCGCTTCTTATCCTCCTCGCGGATGAGGAACGAGATGTTGTAGTTAGAACCACCGTAGCTTACCATGCGAACGGGGATATCCTTCAGCGCGTCGAGGGCGATAGTCTCGAAGCCTACATTGCTCCAATCCAGGTCGCCAACCACACAGATAATACACATGTTGGTATCAACGGTAACGGTGCCGTACTTCTTCAACTCGTCCACAATCTCGCCCAGGTGAGCGCTGTTGTCGATACTCATCGATACACCAACCTCTGAGGTACAAACCATATCGATAGGAGTCTGGTAGCTCTCGAAGATCTCGAATACCTTACGCAGGAAACCGGTAGCCAGCAGCATGCGTGATGACTTGATCTTGATAGCGGTGATGTTGTCCTTAGCAGCGATAGCCTTGATCTTGCCATACTCGGTCTTGTTGCTGATGGTAGTACCCTCGGCCTCAGGATCCATGGTGTTGAGCAGGCGAACGGGGATACCAGCATACTTGGCAGGCTGCACGCAGGTTGGGTGCAGAATCTTAGCACCAAAGTAAGCCAGCTCGGCTGCCTCCTCAAAGTGCAGCTGGTGAACAGGCTCTGTGCCGTCAACCACACGTGGGTCGTTATTGTGCATGCCGTCGATATCGGTCCATATCTGAATCTCATCAGCACCGATAGCAGCACCAATCAGCGAGGCTGTGTAGTCGCTACCACCACGCTGCAGGTTGTCGATCTCGCCATAAGCGTTGCGGCAGATAAAGCCCTGAGTAAGGAATACCTGAACACCCTCGTGCTCCTGCATCAGCGCAGCCAGCTTCTCCTTGATATATACAGGATCGGGCTCGGCATTCTTATCGGTACGCATAAAGTCGAGTGCGTTCAGCAATACGGCCTTGATACCAATCTCGTTCATGTAGTTAACCACCATGTTGGTCGACATCATCTCGCCCTGAGCCACGATGCTCTTCTCCTCGAAAGAAGTAAAGAGCTCCTTGGTGAACGAGCGCAGGTAGTCGAACTCGCTCTTCAGGAACTCGCGGGTTGCGGCCTTGGTCTCGTCCTTGCTGTAAAGCTCGTCAACATGCTTGTCGTACTTCTGCTCCAAGCGGTTAATCACCTCGTTAGCACCATCGGGGTTCTTCTTGTAGAGATAGTCGGAAATCTCGACAAGACTGTTGGTGGTGCCCGACATAGCTGAGAGCACTACGAAAACTGGTTCGTTAAACTTGGTAACAAGTGCTGTTACCTCCTTCATTCTCTCTGGTGAGCCGACGGATGTTCCGCCGAATTTCATTACTTTCATAAGCCTTATATTTTTAATTTTCTAATGCTCAATCTTTAATGTTTAATCTTTAATGTTTAATGTTTAATGTCTCAAGCCTTTGGCTTGATCACCACTTGTTCTATCTTGCCATCCAGGCACTGGAAGGCTTTGCCTGGGTACTTGTTTACCAAGCCGATGTTGTGGGTCGACATGATAACGGCAGTACCTGTTTCGGCGATGCTCTTCAGCAGCTGCATAATGCTGTCGGCTGTGTCCTTATCCAGATTGCCTGTAGGCTCGTCGGCGATGATGAGCTTAGGATGATTCAGGATGGCGCGGGCGATGGCCACACGCTGCTGCTCGCCACCCGACAGTTCGTTGGGCATCTTAAACAGCTTCTCGTCCAGTCCTATCTGCTCCATCACCTCGCTAATGCGGTTGTTGATGGCATCGTTATCTTTCCAACCTGTGGCCTTGAGCACAAAGCGCAGGTTTTTATATACGGTGCGGTCGCTGAGCAGCTGGAAGTTCTGGAACACCACGCCCAGGTCGCGACGCAAGCCAGGAATATCTTTGCGGCGGATGGTCTTCAGGTCGCGATCCAGCACGATAGCCTCGTCGGCCTCGTCAACATCCAGTTCGCCGTAGAGTGTCTTCAGGAGCGAACTTTTACCCGAGCCTACGCGACCAATCACGTAAACCATCTCGCCCTCGTTAACCTCAAGGTTCACCCCCTCGAGCACCTTAATGCCCGAATCCTGGTAAACGTTTACATTCTTATAATTAATCAGCATTCTATTATTTTTTTTTGCCAAAATTTACTATTTCATTTTGCCTGCGGCTTTGGCTTCGCGGCGCTGCTTGTCCCAGTTGGGATCGTGGCGCTTGTGCAGCTCGTCGGCCACCTGCTCAATACGCAAACCCTTGCTGGTGAGCAGTACGGTGAGGTGATATAGCAGGTCGCTGGCCTCGTAAACCAGGTGCTCGTCGGTACCGTTGGTAGCCTCGATCACTGTCTCCAAAGCCTCTTCGCCCACCTTTTGGGCAATCTTGTTGATACCATCCTTAAACAGTTTGGTGGTATAGCTGCCCTCGGGCATCTCCTGGTGGCGCTTGTCGATAAAGTCCTGAAGCTCGGTCAGGAATGTTACGCCGCTGTCGTTGGTCTCGCCCCAACAGGTGTCGGTACCTGTGTGACAGGTTGGTCCGTCGGGTGTTGCCTTTACCAGCAGGGTATCGTTATCGCAGTCCACTTTGATATCTACCAGATGCAGGAAGTTGCCGCTGGTCTCGCCTTTGGTCCAAAGGCAGTTACGACTGCGACTCCAGAATGTAACCTTCTTGGTATCGATGGTTTTCTGGTAGGCTTCCTCGTTCATATAGCCCAGCATCAGCACGTTCTTAGTTTGGGCATCCTGGATAATAGCGGGCACCAGGCCTCCGCTCTTTTCAAAATCTATCTTCATTGTTATATTTGACAATTTGACTATTTACTATTTTACAATCTGACGTTTATACCCTCATCTTTTAGATAGCGTTTCAGCTCGGGGATGGGGATTTCGCCGAAGTGGAACACACTGGCGGCGAGGGCGGCATCGGCATGACCATCGATAAAGGTGTCGCGGAAATGCTCGCGCTTACCGGCACCACCGCTGGCGATGATGGGTATAGAGAGGTTGTCGGCCAATTCGCGGAGGGCTTCGTTGGCATAACCGTTCTTCACACCATCGTGATCCATACTGGTAAACAGTATCTCGCCTGCACCACGCTCCTGGGCCTCGTGTGCCCATTCAAACAGGCCGCGCTCAGTACGCTCGCGTCCACCTTTCAGGTAGCAATGCCATCCATCAGGATCGAATCTCGCATCGATGGCCACTACGCATACCTGCGAACCAAAGCGACTGGTAATCTCGTTAATCAATTCGGGGCGGCGGATGGCAGCGCTGTTCACGCTCACCTTATCAGCTCCGGCATACAGCAGGCGCTCTACATCGGCCAACTCGTTGATGCCACCACCCACGGTAAAGGGGATATTTATCTCTTTGGCCACACGTGTTACCATATCGGTAAACGTTTTGCGACCCTCGAAACTGGCTGTGATATCCAGGAAGCAGAGCTCGTCGGCACCTTGCTCGCTGTAGGCTTTGCCCAGTTCAACCGGGTCGCCAGCCGAACGCAGGTTTACAAAGTTGGTGCCTTTAACGGTTTCGCCATCCTTCACGTCCAAACAGGGTATGATTCTTTTTGCTAATCCCATCTTTATCTATTAAGTTTAATCAGTTCGCGAAGGTCGATCTTACCTTCGTAAATGGCTTTGCCGAACACAACGGCAGGTACGCCGATTGCTTCGAGGGCCTTGATATCTTCGATACACGATACACCGCCACTGGCTATCAGGTGCAAATCGGGATATTTCTTCATCACGTCAGCATAGAGTTCAAAGGCTGGACCGCCGAGGGTGCCGTCTTTCGAAATCTCTGTGCACAACACGTTCTTCACACCAGCATCCACGTATTTCTTGAGGAAAGGCAGCAGGTCTTCTTCCGAATCCTCCTTCCAGCCGTTGATGCTGATTTTGCCATTGCGCACATCGGCACCCAGAATCATGCGGTCGGGACCGTATTTCTGTAGCCACCAGGTAAACAGGTTGGGCTGGGTAACGGCAATAGAACCAACAGTTACCATCTGTGCGCCAGCATCAAAGGCAGCCTCGATATCGGTATGGGTCTTAATTCCACCACCGAAATCTACTTCGAGTGATGTTTCAGACGTGACCTGAGTGAGCACCTTGCTGTTAACAATATGTTTTGATTTGGCGCCATCAAGATCTACCATGTGCAGACGCTTAAAGCCGATGCGTTCAAACTCGCGGGCCATCTCTAAAGGCTCGCCGTACTCGGTTTTCTGGTTGTAGTCGCCCTTGGTCAGTCGTACACACTTACCAGCAATAATGTCGATAGCGGGAATCAGTTCAATCATAAATCGATGAAGTTTTTAATGATTTGTTCGCCCACCTTACCACTCTTTTCGGGGTGGAACTGGCAGGTATAGAAATTATCCTTGTGCATTGAGGCCGAGTAGGGCAGAATGTAGTCTGCCGTAGCGATGGTCTCGTTACACACAGGCACATAGTAGGAGTGTACAAAGTAAACGTAAGGAGCCTCCCCCGACCCCTCCAAAGAGAGGGGAGATAGGATGCCCTTGTATAGAGGATTAACGCCCCCCTCCTTTTGGAGGGGCTGGGGGAGGCTTATCTCCTGCCATCCCATACACGGCACCTTATCCTCGTGGCGCTGGGGCTGGAAACGTTTTACTTCGGCATCAAAAATGCCTATACACTCGGTATCGCCCTCCTCAGAGTGGCGACATAATAGTTGCTGACCTACGCAGATGCCGAAAACGGGCTGCTTCAGGTCGCGTATCAGCAGGTCGAGCTTGCGGGCCCGCAGATAGTCCATCGCTTCGCCAGCATGACCTTGTCCAGGAAACAGTACCTTATCGGCCTTCATCAGCAGTTCAGCATCGTCGGTCAGCGTGGGCTCTATACCCAGGCGCTTCAGTGCGTTCACCACCGAATAGATATTTCCTGCGTTGTATTTTACTATTGCAACTTGCATTCTTTTTCTCTTTTTTGCTAAATATTAGCTAAATATAATCGTTTTGTTCTTGTATGTGAGGATTTTGCGCTGGATGTGCTTGCTCACAGCGTGTGAGAGCACGATTTTCTCCAAGTCCTTACCCTTCAGCACTAAGCTCTCGGGGGTGTCCTTGTGGGTAATGCGGGTAACATCCTGCTCGATGATTGGACCGGCATCCAGCTCGGCTGTAACATAGTGGCTGGTGGCACCGATAATCTTCACGCCGCGCTCGTAAGCCTGATGATAGGGCTTGGCACCGATAAAGGCTGGCAGGAACGAGTGGTGGATGTTAATGATATGATGCGGATACTCGGCTATCATCTCGTCGCTGATAATCTGCATGTAGCGGGCCAGCACGATAAACGAGATATCCTCCTTCTTCAGCAGCTCCATTTCAGCCTTCTCTACCTCCTCCTTGTTGCTGTGGTCTTTCTTAATGCTCCACACGTAGTAGGGAATGCCGAACTGGTCGGCCACGTAGCGCAAATCCTCGTGGTTAGATACGATACAAGGAATGTCGCAGTTAAACTCGCCAGCCTTCCATCGTGCCAGCAAGTCGTACAGGCAGTGACTCATCTTACTAACGAAGATAGCCATACGTGGACGCTTATCGCTGAAGTACAAGCTGAATTTCATTTGGTAACGCTGCGCATAAAGGGTGGTGATGTACTCGTAAATCTTGTCGCGAGGAATCATAAATCCTTCCAGTTCCCACTCTATACGCATAAAAAACATGCCGTCCACCTTGTCAACATACTGATCCAGGTAAACGATATTTCCCTTATTATCGGTGATAAACTTAGTTACTTCCGAAATAATGCCCTGCTGATCGGGGCAGTGGAGTAGCAGAATTGCTGTTGTTTCCATCTCTACATCTTTATTTTTTTTACCTATAAAATTCAAGGTGCAAAGATAAATAAAAAGATTGTAAAAACTGCCGAAATTTGAATAAATATCTAAACTTTGCCAAAAATAGTGCTCTAAATCGTAAAATATGCGTTTTTTTTGCTAATTTTGCAGCCGAATTGATAGTAAATAACACGAAATTGTATCATTATGGAATATATGTCGCAAGAAGGCTGGGACAAGCTCGTAGCCGAATTGAAACAACTGGAGACGGTAGATTTACCTGCTTGTAAGGATGCCATCAGCGAGGCGCGCGATAAGGGCGACCTGAGCGAGAACTTTGAGTATCATGCTGCCAAGCGCGAGCAGGGCCGCCTGTTGGGTCGTATCAGCTTTCTGCAGAAGGTGCTCGAGAATGCACGCGTGATTGATACCTCGCTGTTGGGTAAGGACTGCGTGGGACTTCTGAGTAAGGTTGAGATGACCAATTTAAATAACAATGCTAAGATGACTTACACCATCGCAAGTCCCCACGAGGCAAACCTTCGCGAGGGTAAAATCAGTATCAAGTCGCCTATCGCTCAGGCCCTGTTAAATAAGAAGGTTGGCGATGTGGTAGAGGTGCGTGTGCCCGCTGGTATGGTGAAGCTTAAGATTGAAAATATCACAATGGAATAAATAACACAAAAATTATGAAAAAGATTGTATTGATTACAGGTGCCACAAGTGGCATTGGCGAGGCTTGTGCCCGCAAGTTTGCCCAGAATGGCGATAAGGTGATTTTGACTGGACGTAACCAGGTCCGTATGACAGCGATTGCCGACGAGCTGAAGGCCCAGGGTGCCGAGGTGCTTACCTTGATGTTTGACGTGCGCGACCGCGAGGCTGCCCGTCAGGCTATCGAGAGCTTGCCTGCTGAGTGGCAGGAGATCGACGTGCTGGTGAACAACGCTGGACTGGCCTTAGGTCTGGAGCCCGAATTCGAGGGTAACAGCGATGATTGGGACGGTATGATTGATACCAACGTAAAGGGACTTCTGACTATGACCCGCCTGATTGTGCCTGGTATGGTGGCACGCGATCGCGGACATGTGATTAATATGGGTTCGGTAGCTGGTGATGCTGCCTACGCTGGCGGTAACGTGTACTGTGCTACCAAGGCTGCCGTTAAGGCGCTGAGCGATGGACTGCGTATCGATGTGGCTAACACCGCCGTACGTGTAACCAACCTGAAGCCCGGACTGGTAGAGACCAACTTCAGCAACATCCGTTTCCACGGCGACGAGGAGCGCGCTGCCAATGTATATAAAGGTATCAAACCTCTTACCGGCGACGATATTGCCGATGTAGCTGTTTACGCTGCAAACGCTCCCGCTCACGTGCAGATAGCCGAAGTGCTGATTCTGGCTACCCATCAGGCAAGCGGAAGCGTGATTGTTCGCAAATAAAATCTATGCGGCTGCGCTGTTTTATTGCGCGGTGGCTTGTTTCATCCCCTCAACAAACTTGGCTTGTAACTGTGCGGCCAGTAGGTTGTGGGGATTTAATTTGAGTGCTTTCTCGAAGTTCTGTAGCACATCCAGATAGTACTTCTGTCCGTTCTGCGCTGGGTTCTGCACAATACGCGTCATGTACAGGAAACCACGCAGGGTGCACAGATCCGACTGGTCGGCTCCCTTCATCTGTGCCATCTGATTGATGGTCTGTTCGGCCTGTGCCAGCATCGGTTCAGCCTGGGCGGCATGCGGGTTGGTGATGGCGAAATTCAAACTGGCCAGCGCCAATTTGTACTTAGGTGCCACGCTGTCGGGCTGCATGGCCTCCAGGCGCTTCAGCATGCCAATCTGGTTCAGCATCTCATCGGCCGATGGCTGCTGTGCCTGCTGGGCATACAGGTTAATCACACTTGCAAAAACTAACACTACTGTAGCAACTACGTGCTTAAAAATTACTGATGTCATAAGCTTTATTATTTTTAAGTGAAACTAAAATGGTTACATAGAAAAATCTGTCGCGATTAGATATGATGCCCTTTCCGTTGGCATCGTAACGATGGATGTTGGTGCGGCCCAACACGTTATTGAGCGAGGTGTAGATAATCACCTTGGGACTGAGCAGATACGTCAGGTTTACATCTACGCTGTTGTAATGCGGGGTGGTGCCCTGGGCAAAATGTCGCCCTGTGGCATAGCTCTCGCTCACACCTAAGATACATTTGCCAATGCTGTATTTGGCTGACAGGCGCAGGTTGTGGCGCGAGGCAAAGCTGGGTGTGCTTAGCTCGGTATAATCCTGATACAGACGCTCTGAATCGTTCAGCGAGTAGGCGAGGGTGGTAACGAGGCGTGGACTGATAGAATGGTCCTCAACGAACACATCCACACCCCTGCTGGTGCCATAGCCATCAGCCAGCCACTCGCCCTGCGGTATTCGGGGCAGATGACGATAGCGCTTTAGATAAGGCTCGATACGCAGCAGACTCGATGCACCCTTGTACTGCATGCTCAGTATCACGTGATTAGCTGTGCTCTGGGGTAACGTGTTGTTGCTCTGAGCCAGCTGGTCGTCGTTAGGTGTCTGACTGTACCGGCCTGCCACCAGCGATACCTGCCACTGCTTGTTGGGTATATAGCTCAGGGTGGCGCGTGGCATCAGCTGCCAGCGGGTGCGCATCAGTTCGGCACGGGCGGATAGGTTCACAAATACCTTAGGCATTACGCGCAACTGGGCATCGGTGTGGGCACCAAATATGTTGTAATCAAGTGTGTACTGATAAGGCATGAAGTCCAGCGTGCTGTGGCGCAGGTAGTCTTCAATACCTGTCGACACCTTCAAACGGTCGTTCACCACCTTGCGCAGTTCGGTCTTCAGGTGTATCTCGTTGCGATGGTTGCGGTAGTGGTCGCCAGCGCTTACGGCATCATCGATATGATTCCAAACACTCGAGTTGGCTATGCCTGCAAACAGCGTGGTGCCGCGGGCGATAGGCGCCTTGTAAGTCAGGTTGGCATAAATGTTGTGTTCTTTCAGACTGAGGTGGCGATCGTCCTCATGCAGGCCTACCGAAGTCAGGTCGTAACCCACATACGATTTCAGCACGCCGCCACGGGTATATTCTTTTTTATATTGTGCCTCGCCCGATAGCTTGCGATAGGGTCGGGTAAAGTCCTGGCGCTGGGTAAACAATCGGTCGTACAGGGCCATGCTGGTATAAGTGGCGTTAAACGACAGGGCGCTGTTGGTAAACGCTTTGGTACCGCCTATGTTCCAATCCACCAGCGAGGCACTTACGCCCAACTTATCGCTGGTTGCCATATCGGTAGTCTCCATCGGCAGCACGGCACTCAGCGCTTGTCCGTACTCGCCGTTGTAGCCACCTAAGGTAAAATTGATACCCTTAAACAGGAATGGCGAAAAGCGGCCACGCACGGCGGTATTCTCGGTATTGGTGCTGTAGGGCACCAGCACGTGCATGCCGTTCACAAACGTCTGGCACTCGTCGCTTTCGCCGCCACGTACGTACAGCTTGCCGTCTTCGCCCACCTTCTGGGTGCCGGGAAGCGACTGCAGGGCAGCTACCACGTCGCCACATGAGTTGCCACTCATCACTACATCCAGCGCGTCCATCGTTTTAAAACCGTCGCTCTTGCCAAAGCTGTAGGTGCTGGCAGTTACCACCACCTCGCTGATGGCTGTGGCACGTTCCTGCATGCGTACGTCTATATCCTTCAGCGTGCTTACAGGGGCGGTGCGGGTGTAGTCGTCGTAACCCATATAGGTCACCTTCAGTGTTACGTCGCCCGTCTGGGTGGTCATAAAACTGAATCGACCTAAGGTATCGGTCAGACATCCGTCTATCGTACCTACAATAAATACATTGGCGGCGGGCAGGGGTGTGCGGCCGTCGGTTACTGTTCCCGTTACGGTGGTTTGTGCGGCCAGGTTGCAGGCCCAGAGCAAACCGATGATGATATGTGCAAACTTCTGTTTCATGCCGCAAATGTACGGCACGTTTTTCATAGTTCCAAATTTTGCTGACCATCAGCTAAAACTACTGACGGAAAGCTAGCTGCGCTGACGAATGACGCGTTTCGAGGACGAATGACTAGGCAATAAAATCCTTCAGTCGGGGCACGTATTGGCGCGAAACAGGTATGGTGGTATAGCTGTTGGTCAGGCGCAGCTGGTAACCGTTGCTGTTGCCTTTGGCCTGGGTGATATTATTCACGTTTACCACAAACGATCGGTGGCACTGAAAGATATTCTCGTACTGTCGCAACTCATCGATGGCTGCCGATAGGGTGGTGTGCAGCTCAATGGTGGTGGGCTTGTCGTCGCGCAGGTAACAAACCGAAATATTGTTTTTCTGCGCCTCAATATATAATAGGTTATTAATGGGCAGCTCCAGATCGTTGCCACGCACGTTCTGATCGTGTATCGTGATGGTAATGTCGCGCTGTTCCTCGGTGGTGTTGTTCAGCAGCGCCTCCATCTGGTGCTTCAGATAGCGGTTGTACTCTATGCCTACCGATATGGCTGTAATGGCGGCACCTATAATCAGCGTCCACCACAGAAACTGCAGGAACACACCCGCACTGAAGGGCACGCTGAACAACAATACCAACAGCATGAAATTGCCGATAGCAATAAACAGTATCAGTCCTAACACCGCCGCAGCATCGTGCCATACGCGCAGGGGTTTAACCAGTTTGGGTAAATTTTGCATCACCGTGTAGCCATACACTATGTAGCACACCATCGTTACCAAGCCGAAAGCAGCTGCCACCAGGCATTTGTTGCCCTGATACTGACTGAATCCGAACGGCTGCAGTAAGTAGAGTATGGCCCAGATAATCACACCATATATCACACTGTCTCTCAACCAGTGTTTGCTTTGCCCAAAGGGGTATTTTCGTGTCAACAGATTCTTCATCCTGCGTTAAAGTTTAAGCTATTATCGCCTGCAAAGGTAAGCAAAAAATCGCAATTCCCTCAAAGAAATAGGGATTTTCCTATCCGTCGTATCGAAAAATTTCGCATCTTTGCACCGTTGAACCAATCAAAACATGAAAGCGTATGAAAGAGAATCGACTGATTGCATCGGCACTGATAGCTATAGGTATCGTGCTTTTGGGCGTGTTTATCAAGGCTGGTATTGATAACTTTGCCAACAAGGATCGTAAGGTAACGGTTAAGGGTCTGGCCGAGCGCGAGGTGCCTGCCGATAAGGTTACATGGAGCATTGGCACCAAGGTTACAGGCAACGACCTGCCCCTACTGTACGAGAACATTAACCTGCAAACCAACAAGATTAAGAAGTTCCTGACCCAGAACGGACTCGAAGAGAAGGAGATAACGGTTAATCCGCCTACTATCAGCGACCTGGAGGCACGCGAGTGGGGCGACAACCAGAAGAACTTCCGCTACATTGTTAACACCACCATTACGGTGGCCACCAACAAGGTAACCGAGGTTAATAAGGCCATCTTTAAGCAGGCCGAACTACTAAAGCAGGGTGTGGCAATCGAGAACAGCAATCCGCAGTACGAATATGCCTCGTTCCAGCA
This sequence comes from Xylanibacter ruminicola 23, assembly GCF_000025925.1. NCBI lineage: Bacteria > Pseudomonadati > Bacteroidota > Bacteroidia > Bacteroidales > Prevotellaceae > Xylanibacter > Xylanibacter ruminicola. The sequence continues at coordinate 588,748 of NC_014033.1, forward strand.
GATGAAGCCTGAGATGATGGCCGAAGCCATTAAGAATGCGCAGAAAACCGCCGTACAGTTTGCCGAGGCCAGCAATAGTGAGCTGGGCCAGATACAAACAGCCGGACAGGGTCAGTTCGAGATCGAGGATCGCGACCAGAACACGCCTTACATCAAGAAACTGCGCGTGGTAACCACGATTACTTATTCACTGAAAGATTAGTTTTTTAAGGCGTACGGCCATCATCAATCGATGATGGTCATACGCATATCAATATCGTTGGTGGGGCGATCGGCACGGCCTGTAGCTGTGTTCTGAATCTGCTCTACCACGTTTAATCCTTCCTCAACCTCGCCAAACACGGTGTACTGTCCGTCAAGATGGGGTGTGCCGCCTACGGTAGAGTACAGCTGCATCTGCTGGTCGGTCAGTCCCTGCTTGCCAACCTTGTTCTCAGCTTCGGCTATCAGCTGGTCCTGCAGCTCCTGCAATCCTGCACGGTTGCGCTCGCGGCGCATCTGCATAATTTCTTCGCGACGGGCTTTGGCCAGGTCGTTAAACGCATCCTGCACCTTCTGCATACGTATCTGCTTACCCAGCTGGTTCAGCTGATTCTCCTTATACACCTGTCCCCATACAATGTAGAACTGCGAGCCGCTGCTACGGCGCTCGGGGTTAACCTCGTCGCCCTGACGTGCTGCGGCCAGCGCGCCACGCTTGTGGTACAGGTTGTCCTTAATCTCTGCCTCCAGTGTGTAGTCAGGACCGCCCACGCCCAGCATCTTGCCGGCAGGCGCTCCCTTCGAGTCGGGATCGCCACCCTGAATCATAAAGTCCTTAATCACACGATGGAACAAGGTGCCATCATAATAACCCTCCTTTACCAGTTTTACAAAGTTGTCGCGGTGGATAGGAGTCTCGTCGTACAGGCGAACGATGATGTCGCCCAATGTAGTTTCAATCTTAACTTTCATATGCTCAAATTTTGGGTGCAAAGTTACTAAAAATTTGGCTTTTGGCGCACTATTATCATCATTTTGTTTGGTGGTTTAAATCTAAAAGCGTATTTTTGCACCCCGAAACTGTTATGCGTCGTAAAGAAATCATGCAAGGCTTTCGCGACGGCATCCCCATAGCCTTAGGCTATTTTGCCGTTGCTTTCTCGCTGGGCATCATTGCCAAGCAGGCAGGCTTGTCGGCTGTTATCGGCTTTTTTAGTAGTTTCTTTACCCGTGCCTCTGCTGGCGAATATGGTGTTTATACGTTGGTGGCTGCCCAGGCCGCCTATGCTGAGATTGTAGCCATGTGTTTGGTGGTTAATCTGCGATATATGTTGATGAGTGCCGCACTCTCACAGAAAATCGCCCCTGGCACCTCGTGGCTGCATCGTGTGCTGATGGCCATCTGCGTAACCGACGAGATTTTCGGCATCTCCATCGCCCGTCAACCTTACTGCCCGCCCGCTTACACCTATTCCGCTGCCCTTATCTCTACGCTGTTTTGGGCGTCGGGCTGTGCGGCAGGCATTGTGGCTGGCGGCATGCTGCCTGCTAACATCGTAGCCGCCTTGAGTGTGGCCCTTTACGGCATGTTCCTGGCCATTATCATGCCCCCTGCGCGTGCCGATCGTAATGTGCTGTATGCAGTGGTGGCCAGTTTTGTGCTCAGTGGTCTCTGCGCTGTAGCTCCTGTAGTGAGTGGCTGGAGTAGCGGCACCCGCACCATCGTGCTCACCATCCTTATCTCGGCTGTTGCAGCCTGGTTGAAACCTGTTGATGTCAAGGAGGAGGCTTATGGATAATCGTAGTATCATTATCTGCATCCTGCTGGCCATCATCACCACCAATTTAATTCGTGTGGTGCCCATGTTGCTCATCAAAGGCGAAATAAACAACCGCTTTGTGCGCAGTTTCCTGTATTATGTACCTTATGTCACGCTGGCCGTCATGACCTTCCCCAGTATGATACAAACCACCATCTCGCCTCTCTCAGGTATTGTGGCCCTCCTTGTAGGCATTATCGCAGCATGGCGCCGTTTGGGACTCTTTCCCGTGGCTGCCATTTGTTGTGCCATCGTTTACCTGATGGATAGCGTGATGTAATAATATTAAAACAATGAGAAATAAACTATTAATGATGCTAATCTGCTGCATGGCAGCAAATGTATTGATTGCCTGTTCGTCGGCTTCTGGTAACGTTTCCGACAGCACCATCGACGAACCTACTGAGAATGAAGAACAGAACCAACAGGACCTGCCCTTTGGCTTTTGCGCCCTGTCTTCACGTACCGACGCTACCCAAACCTATCATATCACGGGCGGCGGCTATTATTCCTACCCTGTACCAGAAAGTGCTACAGGTGTGGTAGTATTGACATCTGATGGTCGGGACATGAAAGCTGCTATCGAAAGTGCCATCAAGAACAGTAAGAACAAAGTGATTATCTTCGATGGCTCGAATGGCGACTTTATCGTGTCATCTACTATCAAAGTAACCGTTTCGGGCAAAACACTGCTTGGCATCAATAATGCCCGTCTCTGCACCCAGTGGGCTTTGACCGATGAAATGAAAAAAGCCCTGAACGATGCTGGTGTGCTCAGCATGAGTACCAGCGATGGGGGAGGAGTGTTAGTAAACGGCACTGAGGTAAAAGAGCAGGCTGAATACAACACACGTAAGATACTGATTGAGATGACAGGCGATAAAAGCGAGAACTATCGTCAGGCTGGCATTTTTACCCTTAATAACTGCCAGAACATCATTGTACGCAATCTGAAATTTGTTGGCCCTGGGGCTGTTGATGTTGGCGGCACCGACCTTCTTTCATGCACAGGCACTAAGAATTGTTGGGTAGATCATTGTGAGTTTACCGATGGATTAGACGATAACTTTGATATCACGAAGTCGTCCGACTTCCATACTGTTAGTTGGTGCACCTTCAGTTATACCAATCGTTCGTATATGCACCAGAACTCCAATCTCATTGGTAGCAACGACAACGAAGCAACAGGTTTCCTGAACACCACTTTCGCCTTCAACTGGTGGGGTGTGGGTTGTCAAGGACGTATGCCTATGGCCCGTGTTGGTAAGATTCACATGCTGAATAATTATTTTAGCAGCACCACGGCCTACAATGGCATCAATCCACGTAAGAACTCAGAATTCCTGATAGAGGGTAACTATTTCGACAAGGGCGTTGCCAAATATTACAGTCAGAACGATGCTGTGGCTGTAACCTGGGCGGCTGATAACTATATAGCCGAAGCAACCAGCATCCCATCCTCTGTTGGCGCCACTGTTTCGGTGCCTTATCAGTATTCGGCAGTGCCCGCCAGTCAAGTTCCCACATTGGTCAAACAGGGTGCCGGCGCCACTCTCTTTCGGTAGTCATCAATTTAACAAGCTCACCCCGCTTCCCATAGAACAGCGCGCTCAGCGTGAGCCTTTTTTATTTCATGACCAGTGTTATTCATAAATGCTAAAAAAATAGAGCCGAAAGTTTTTTGCTTTCGGCTTTTTTCGTATCTTTGCGATAGAAATCGCGAAGATACTCACGCTCGGCATAAAAAAGATTGAAAATCTTTTGTTCTGCTCTCGACTTTTTCGTATCTTTGCAGGCATGAAACCAGCTCAGATATTTTACCAGTACATCTGGATTATTAATACGCTTAGGGCCTATCATAAGTTGACCCTGGGCGAACTGAACCAGAAGTGGATGGATGATGGCGTAATCGACGGCAACCCGTTGCAGCGTTCGACGTTTAACCGCCATCGCGACTCCATCCTGGCTATGTTTGGCATCATTATCGATTGCGAGCCGAAAACGTATAAGTACTACATCAGTAACATGGAGGCTCTGAGCGATGGTGCTGTAGAAAGTTGGCTGTTCTCCACGCTTACTGTGCATGGCGTGCTGGCTGATAGCGCTGCTGTGAAGGATAGATTGGTGCTTGAAAATGCACCTGCTGGCGAGGAATATCTCGACGTGATTATCCGAGCCATCCACACGAATCGTCGCCTGCGTATGGGCTATAAGAAGTTTGAGGCTGAGGGGTACGAGAAGCTGGTTTGTCCCTATGCCTTGAAGTTGTTTCACCAGCGCTGGTACTTGTTGGCACTTAACGATGAGGAGCAGATGCGTATATACGCCCTGGATCGCATGACGATGATGGAAATAACCGACGAGACTTTTGAGATGCCCGCCAATTTCTCGCCGCAGGAGTATTTTGCTGAATATTATGGTGTGCTGACGGATAATACGCCAATGGCACACGTGGTGGTGCGAGCCCATAAGTGGATGCCGAACTATCTGCGCACGTTGCCCTTGCACCACTCGCAGCGAGAGTTAGAATCGACACCCGATTATACGGATTTTGCGTTCGATATCCGACCAACATCCGACTTTTTGGGCGAGCTGCTGCGCCACAGCGATGGCATAGAAGTGCTGGAACCACAGGAAATTCGTGTGAAAATACGTAAAATGATAGAGAAAACGCTTAAAAGATATTAAAATTCAGGAGGGTGTCCCAACTTTTGGGACACCCTCCGGTTTATTTTGCACCCGATAACTTAATTGTCGAACTAAAAAATGATTATTGTTATGGAAGGTGCATTTATTATGTTTGTAATCGTGTTTGCCGTAGGTAGCATGGTGAGCGAGCTGATTAAGAATGTTGATACAGATTCAACGGTAACTGAGTAGGAATGAAGATTATTCATGTGGATATGGACCAGTTTTTCGCGGCTGTAGAGCAGCGCGATAATCCGGAACTGAAGGGCAAGCCGATAGCGGTGGGGCACGACGTGGAACGTGGCGTGGTGTCGACTGCAAGCTATGAGGCCCGACGGTTCGGGGTGCATTCGGCGCAATCTATACAGTTGGCTAAGCGTCTGTGTCCGCAACTAATCATCGTTGAGCCGCATTATCAGCGTTATAAAGAGGTGTCGATGCAGCTACACGAGATATTTCACGATTATACCGACCTGATTGAGCCGATATCGCTGGACGAGGCTTTTCTGGATGTAACGGAGAATAAGCGGGGGATAGAACTGGGTGTGGATATCGCACGCGAAATAAAGCAGCGCATACGTGAGACTACCGGACTGACGGCATCGGCTGGTGTGAGCTACTGTAAGTTTCTGGCTAAGATTGCCTCTGACTGGCGCAAACCCGATGGACTGACGGTGATTCACCCCGACAGGGCGCTCGACTTTATTGCACAGCTGAAGGTGGAGAAGATTTGGGGCGTGGGTCAGAAAACGGCTGAGAAGATGCACCGTATGGGCATTTTTACGGGTATGGATCTGAGGAACACGTCGCTGGCACGATTGACTCAGGACTTTGGTAAGATGGGGCAGGTGTTTTACGACTTTGCGCGAGGTATTGATACCCGTCCTGTAATCAGTGAGTGGGAGCGGAAAAGTGTGAGCTGCGAACAGACTTTTGAGACGGATATCAGCGAGAATGCAGCTGTTACCATCCACCTATATCAAACGGTGATGGAGCTGGTGCGCCGTATCGAAAAGAACGATTTTGAGGGGCGTACGTTGACGCTTAAGGTTAAATTCCTGGATTTTAAACAAATCACCCGCAGCATGACTGTGGATCATGTTCTTTGCACAAAAGATGATATTCTGCCATTGGCCAAACAACTGATGCAAGGAGTAGAGTTTCACTCGCATCCCATCCGTTTGTTAGGCTTGGGAGTATCCAATCCAGGAAGCCACCCGTTAAGCGGGGGGCTGGCCTCTCGCCAGGGGGAAAAATGGATAGAGCTAGAACTCCCCTTCGCCCCCTGGCCCGATGAATAAAGATACATCCATCGGCTTACTCACTAAGGAGGATATGTAAAAATGATATCTTTCTTTTTTCGATTTTTTAAGATGAAAAGTGTATTGTGTTTGACGTTTTTTTTGTACCTTTGCAGCCGTTTTTAGGATTTCGTAATTAATAGTGCTCGAAATTCTTCTCTGGATTTGTTCCCTAATCCGAGAGGTTTGTAGCGCATTGTGGCAAACGGGAGGTTTGTCCGAACCATGAAGGTTCATTATTCGTATTTCCGAGGGAAGGAATATTTTTAGTACGAGTAATGAATTATAAGAGAAAAAATTTCTTTGTAATGAGTAGTCGCAAGTATTTTTGTGCTCTGACAGTCTCGATGATCGTCGGAGCAGGGTGCTGTGTACCTACGTATGCACAGCACAAGATGAGTCTTCAGTCGCTTTTTGACCTGGCTGACCGTCAGAATCAGCGCATCAAGGTGAGCGAGGCGGCATTGAAGGCAGCAGAAGAAGGGGTGGCATCGGCAAAATCTGCCATGTTGCCAAGTGTTGAATTCAGCTTGCAAGGCTCTTACACGGGCAATGCTTTCCTGATGTCAAGAGGTTTCTCTACCAGTGGCACCACGGAGTATATCGTTCCTGGGTTGGGCCCTCAACAGGTGCAGAATGGCAAGCAGCCCACACCACATTGGGGCAACAGCTTTACCGCCCAGGCCAGCCAGGTGATCTATACTGGTGGGGCCATCAGCTCAGGCATTGAAATGGCAAAGCTGGGACGCCAGTTGGCAGAGCTTGATGTGGAGAAGAATCGCCAGGAGGTGCGCTTCTTGCTTACCGGTTATTATCTTGACCTCTACAAACTGCAGAACCAACTGCAGGTGATAGCGAAAAACATAGAACTGACAGAGAAGGTCATCGAACAGATGAAGGCGCGCCGCGAACAGGGAACGGTGCTGAAGAACGACATCACGCGATACGAACTGCAACTGCAAAGTCTTCTGCTTACAAAGACCCAGCTTGATGATGCCCAGAAGATTATCCGTCATCAGATAAGCACAGCCATCCATCTGCCTGAGGGTGAGGATTTCGATGTGGATACGCAGTCGTTAGAGCAGGAGAGTAGGGCACTAAAAACACTCACCTCTGAAGACGTGTGGCAACAGACTGCAGCTGAAAACAACATTGGCATTCGTCAGGCTTCGCTGGCCACAGAGATGTCGGAACAGAAAATCAGAAACACGCGTGCGGCTTCACTGCCATCGGTGGCTGTAGTGGCAGAAAACGACCTCGCGGGTCCATATACCTCCGATCTGATTCCAAAGGATGCCAACGTTAACGTGTGGTTTGTTGGCATTGGTGTGAAATATAATCTGTCAAGTCTCTGGAAGAACAAGCATGCTATCCGTAAGGCAAAACATGAAAACATTCAAGCAGATGAACGAGTGCAGTTGGCTCGTGAAGGCGTAGAGAATGGTGTACAGGCCTGCTATACCAATCTGCTGACCAGCTCGGTAGAGGTGAGCACACAGGAGAAACAGGTTGAACTGGCCAATCAGAACTACACCGTGGTGAGGAATCGTTACGACAACGACCTGGCCTTGCTCACCGACATGCTCGATGCCTCGAACATGAAACTTTCTGCCGATATGGCGCTGGTGAATGCGCGCATCAACATGCTATACAACTATTTCAAACTTAAATATATAACAAATACACTATAAAGATGGAAAAGAATAAGATTACGACTTATATTTATAATGCGATTGTGATACTTTGTATCGTAGGCGGCGCTGTTTATGCTGCCAGTCAGTTTATGCATTTCGGTGGTGGCGAGGTGACGGATAATGCCCGTGTGTGCCAGAATATCGTACCCCAGAATTGCCGCGTGCAGGGCTTTATACGCGAGGTGCGCTTCAATGAATTTCAGGAGGTGAAGAAGGGCGATACGCTTGTTGTCATTGAGGATGCCGAGTTCCGGCTTCGTCTGGCTCAGGCAGAAGCCGATTTGACCCGTGCTGAGCGCGGTTCGCAGGGTACAGCAAGCAGTATCCATACCACTAAGACCAGTATCGGCGTGACCGAAGCAGGCATTGAAGCTGCTCGTGTGCAGATGGAGAATGCAAAGAGAGAGGATGCGCGTTTTCAGAAACTTCTGGAACAGGATGCCGTTACACAGCAGCAGTATGACAATGTCCACACGGGGTATCTGAGCGCCAAGGCCGGATATGAGCAGGCACTTCGTTCGCGCAACACACAGACGGCCGTTGTGGCAGAGCAAGGACATCATCTCTCGGCCTCAGAAGCTGCCATCGAACTGGCACGTGCCCAGGTGGAGATTGCCCGCCTGAACCTCTCGTATTGCTACATCATTGCCACTTGCGATGGTGTGGTGGGTAGCAAGGATATTCATGTGGGGCAGCTGGTTAATCCCGGTCAGACAATGGTGAGCATCGTTGACAAACATGAGAAATGGGTGGAGGCCAACTATCAGGAGTCGCAGATGCCAAATATCAAGGTGGGCGACAAGGTGCGTTTTACGGCCGATGCCGTGCCCGATGTGGAGTATACCGGTGTGGTAGAGCGTATCAGCGATGCAACAGGTAGTGCGTTCTCGTTGGTGCCTATCGACAATGCCACCGGCAATTTCGTCAAGGTGGAGCAGCGCGTGACGGTGCGTGTGAAGATTGATGTCAACGATGAACTGCAGAAGCTGCACGGTGGTTATAACGTTGTTTGCAAGGTAGAAGAGTAATGGGAAAGCTGACTGAGTTTTTGATGAAGGCACCACCGCCACCAGCAGGTATGGGGTTCGCTATGCCGATGATGAAAGGGTGGGTGCCTCGCAAGTTGCAACCTTGGATTTACGTCCTTACGGCTCTGTGCTTCCAATTCTCGGGTGGCATCTATCTAGGTGCGCTCGACGAGATTCGTGGCACCACCAACTTCATGATTGAGGATGTGATGTTTCTGCTCTATGCCACGCTGGCAGGCATGGCCGTGTGGTTCCCCATGCTGTTCAGGATGAAGTTCCGCTTCACCAATCAGCAGCTGCTGTGCACCTCGGCCATCGTGATGGGCATCTGCAACGTTATCACCATGCATAGCCAGTCGATGCCAGTCCTCATGTTGGCCTGCTTTATTGCGGGCATAGCCAAGATCCAGGGCACGTTCGAGTGTATGAGCAACATCCAGTTGTGGATTACGCCAAAGCGCGACTTCGCCGTCTTCTTCCCTGTGCTCCACATCATCCTTCTCACCGCCATCGAGGGTGGGGGATGGCTTGCTGCCTGGATGGGGCATCATTTTACATGGCAGATGATGCACACCTTTACCGTAGGCACCATGTCGTTCGTGCTGCTGTCACAGATAGTGCTGTGTCGTCCGTTCTGTCCTATGCCCAACAGGTTCTCGCTGAAGGGGACCGATTGGCAGGGCGCTTTACTCATCTGCGTCACAATGCTTCTGTTCTCGTACATCTTTGTCTATGGCGATCACTACAGGTGGTTCGCAAACCGGCATATCAGAATGGTGGGAGCTTTTGCACTCATCTTTGCAGGACTCACCCTTTACCGGCTGATTCACAACCGCTATCCATACGTAGAGCTTCGCCTGCTGAAATGCCGCAATGTGGTACCCATACTCATCGTCACCATATTGGCAGAACTGGCTTTCGGTGCCGAGCATACACTTGAGGAGATACTCTACACAGAGGTCGTCGGATTGGAAGAACTCACCAAGGAGAGTCAGTACATGTGGGCATTGCCAGGCATGTTCCTGGGTATAGCGTTCGACCTCTACTGGCTAAAGGTTCAGAAGTGGAAGGTATGGAAACTGATAGGTATAGCCTTCCTCTCCATCAGCGCTTACGCCTTGCTGATGTATTCCACGTTGGGTATGGCGGTGAACATCGAGCAATACCAACTGTCAATCATGCTCCGCGGCTTTGGTTATGGTGTTCTTGCACCAACCCTGATGTGGGCTTTGGATGAATCGGTACCCAGTCTTGAGATGTTCTTTATGGGACTGTTCGTGTTCAACATCCCGCACATGTATCTTGGTGGTGCTATGGGCTATGGTTTCTATACCACCATTTTCTCGCATTTCCTGAATGAGGACATGATGAACTATGGTCGTCAGCTGACACTCACAAACCTCGACCTCTCACAATTTGATTTCGGGGCGTTCATGGGCAATAGTTATTTGCATTCTATGATGCTCGTAGCTATTAAACAGGTGTATGGTTACGTCATCTGGTTTGCCCTGCTTCTGGCGTCTGTCTTCCTGTTGTGTGATATTCCCGCTGTCAGAACAAACATACGCAAAGTGCCTCTATGGCCTGTATTGGCAATAGAATATCTGGCGAGGAAACATAAGAATGCTTAACTGAGTTTAATGGAGTGCCATACCTTCAATCGGTTACCACTTCATTGAAATGTTCCTTGCCCCAAGCTATCAGAGCCGTGAGTGCTGGCATCAGCGATTTGCCTGTCTCTGTCAGGGAATATTCCACTCGGGGAGGGACCTCCGGATAGACCTCACGATGTACCAGGTGGCTCTGCTCCAGATTCTTCAGCGTCTGCGAGAGCATCTTCTGGGAACAGTCCGTCATCAGACGACGGATCTCATTAAAGCGCAATATACCCGTCATTCCCGACCCTTGGTCGCCTACCCGTTGCCTTTCGCTGGTATAGAGCATATAGAGCACCAGCATAGACCACTTGTCGCCAAAACGACTCACTACTTGCCTGATAGGACAGGCTAAATACTCTGCTTTAATATCTGCCATAACTATTGATTTTGCCGCAAGGACAGTGCCGCTCGACCTTGGTCGCTTGCTACCATCGGGACGCAAGAAACCGAATGCAATCGAGCTCGCTCGAATTGCTGAGGTGCAGCCTGTTCTCGCTGAGTTTACTCAGCAAAGGTAGCAAAAAGTTACCAAGTAACATCATTATACTTGGTTAATCTAAGTTAAAGATGATTTTGCAAAAGTCCGAATCTGTCACAATTCCTACCATTTGGTAACTATGGCACAAAAAAGTGCCTTCTTGTGGGAATGAAAAACTTGCCGTACCTTTGCAGCGTCAAAACGAACAAATAACATTTTAAACGAATAAGAATTATGAAACAGATTGAGACAATTAAGAGTGGTAAGAATTACAGCGCAGTAAGCGTAGGTAAGATGAGTGAGATTATCGAGCACGTGCTTCCGATGGGCCCCAACGTAACCATTCAAGGTAAGGTATTCGCAGGTCAGGCCGTAGGTGCAACTGGCAGCGAACTGAGTTTCCAGACGCTCGTTCCTGGTCAGGACAGCGGTTTCCTGCACACCCACAAGACTCACGAGGAACTTTACATTATCCTGAAGGGTGAAGGCCAGTATCAGGTGGATGGTGAGATCTTCCCTGTCAGCGAGGGCACCATTATCCGCGTCGCTCCCGATGGCAAGCGTGCGCTGAAGAATACTGGCAGCGAGAACCTGACTATGCTCTGCATCCAGTACAAGGCCAATGCCTTCACTGAGGCTGACAGCCCTATGACCGACGGTGTAATTCTGCAGGAAGAACTGAAATGGTAAGCGAGATGTTCGACAAAGCAATTCAGTTTCTGAAAGACCACAAAGAGATTGCCTTCGCTACCAGCGAGGGCAATTTGCCTAAGTTGCGCATCTTCCAGATTATGAAGCAGGAAGGGCATGTGCTCTACTTCGCCACTTCTGCTAAGAAGGCTGTCTATCGGGAGTTACGCCAGAATCCCAATGTTGAGATACTGGCCTACGCAGATAATATTTCCGTTAGATGTTCTGGTATGGTGAACTTCAACGTGGAAGACGATGTGAAGCGATGGATTTATGACCATAATCCCGTGCTGTCCCGCCTCTATACGAGCTATGACCAGATGGAATACTTCTGCCTGCCAATAGCAGAGATGGACTATTTCGACCTGTCTCCAACACCGCCGGTATTCCAACATTTCGATCTCATTTCAGGCGAAATAGGCAACGGTTTCGTTGGTGAGAGATACAAGAAATTGCGATGCTCGCAGAAGTAGATACCCTGCCATGTGCCGAGATTCAACTTTTGTTAAAACTGATGGCAAAGATAGCGATTTTACGCTGATTATTGGTAATTTTGCAACAAAAGTTCTTTTTTTTATGAAAAGCGAACAAGTTCGAGCGGCGAAAATGGGCTGCATCTCAGCAAAAAGCAAGCTTTCTGCATTCGATTTGCACCATCTTTGCCACCATATTTAAATGAATTTAGGGCAAAAGAGTATTATAAAACAAATAATATGAAGAGTTTTAAGTCAACAGCGTGGCTACTGCCACAACCAGTGCTGATTATCGGCACTTACGATAAAGAAGGAAAGCTCAAGCATAAATGCTGCAAGGACTGTGGCCGTAGAGATTATTGTTCAGACCCGATAAAATAAACGAATATGAGGAAATCAAGCAGAGAAATGGATGCCACCTTCGCTTTTGAGGTGCTGGATAAGGCTCCGTATGTCACCGTCAGTTTTACACGACTAGATGGTAGCCCTTATGGTGTACCCTTGTCATTGGTACGTACAGACGATAAGACTTTCTACTTCCATTGTGCTATGGAAGGAGAAAAACTGGACTGTATAACAGCTAACCCGATTGTTGCATTGTCGGCAGTCACCAGATGCACTCCTACCGTTGGCCCAAAGGACGGAAGTTTTTCACTCCAATATAAATCAGCGATGGCAGTTGGAAAAGCAGAAATCGTATCAGATAGAGAAGAGAAGATAGAGGCTCTGAGGGCAATATGTCTGCGTTTTCTCCCCAAACATATGGATGCCTTTGATGATGCAATCCAGCGTAGTTTAGAAAGAACGGCAGTAGTTAAGATAACTCTTACAGCACCTCCTACTGGTAAGCGTAAACAGTATGACAAGCAGGGGGAAGAAATGAAATGGGGACGAATGGAATGAACAAAGTACGAATCACAGCCATACGTCAGACTGTCTATCATGATCAATCGATTTTTATCTCTCTTATGACATCAAGTGGGACTTTCTTCCCGTTTGTAAACTCGATGCACTTTTCGTATTCATCGATGCGTTTCACATTACCGGTATAAGACTGATAGGAACCTCCTGCCTTATGCTCGTCTGGCACGAAATACTCGATGGTCACAGAAGGATGCTCTGGCAATATGGAAACAATCAATTCCATTTTTCGATTCATTTCCTCATTGCCTGATTCACTCAAACCTAACCAGTCGTCCGTCAAACGGCCTGACTCCTGAATGGCTGCGTCGTAGCCAGTCAATGCGGCGAAGGGTGCAAACTGGGCTGCACGGTTCCACATCGACATCCTTGGATGATGCTTGGGCTCGTAGTGTGGCTGATTGATGATGTCGTCGTAATCGTTGGTCATGCCTTGTGTCCTCCTATTTGTTCGTTACGTTCCTTGGCAGTGGCTCCCTCCTCGAAATTCAGGCCTCTGAGGATGGCGTTCTTGCCGAAACGCTGTTTGATTTTCAACTGTGCTTCCTGCATTCGGCGTTCTTTGTCCAGCTTTGCTTGCTCCTCCTGACGCTGTTTCTCTAATGCTTCGTAATCAGTGAAGAGATCAAGCTGCTGGGGAGCATTGGCCTGTGCAAATACCGATGCCTCCGATACCACATGGTTCGTTGTCAGGTTCAGCCTGCGAATCAGCAAATCTGGATTCACATGGCTGTCAAACAACTCTGAAGCACCTTCCATGATAAGGCGCGAGGATGATGTGGGTTTCTCGAAATTGAACGTGCCGTGAGCATGTTTTGGCACATTCTTCCCGTAATAATTAGCAGTAATCTCACCGTGATATTTCTCACGAATTTCTGGTCGTGTCAGACATTCTGCATCATAACCTACGGTCAGCACCAGCTGGTCAGTCATCAGACGCTTCGATACGAGATCGAGTGCCATTCCTTCTGCCATTTCCTGTATCACCACACGGGCTTTCTTGAATGTGTAAGGCTCCTGCAGCACCTGTCCGCTACTGAAGGAGTTGGTCTCAGGACGATATGCCTTTACAGACTCCATCGTACACGGCTCCCATCCCCAAGCATGGTCTATCAGCAGTTCGGCATTCACGCCAAAGAGCCGGTAAAGCAATCCTTCGTTCTGTACAGACATCCTGGCCAACTTACCCATCGTGTCAATACCATAGACAGCCAGTTTCTCAGCGATTCCACGTCCTACACGCCAGAACTTCGTGATAGGCTGGTAGTCCCACAACTCACGTCGATACGACATTTCATCTAGTTCTGCGATACGCACTCCGTCTTTGTCGGCAGGTGCTTTCTTGGCTACAATGTCCATTGCCACCTTTGCCAGATACATGTTTGTGCCGATGCCAGCCGTAGCTGTGATGCCCGTAGTGGCCAGCACGTCGCGGATCATCTTCATGGCTAGTTCATGCGCCGACAACTTATAGGTTCTCAGATAGGCTGTCACATCCATAAACACCTCGTCGATGCTATAGACATGAATATCCTCTGGAGCAATGTATTTCAAGTAGGTCTCATAGACCTTGGTGCTCACCTCCATGTAGTGAGCCATACGTGGCGGTGCAGCGATATAGTCGAGTTCGAGACTTGGATTGGCTTTCAGTTCCGGGCCATTGTAGAATTTGCCTGTCATCCTCCACCCGGCAGATCTCTTGCGCTCGTTGTTCACCTCGCGCACTCTCTGAACCACCTCGAACAGTCGCGCACGTCCTCCGATGCCATAAGCTTTGAGCGAAGGAGAAACAGCCAGACAAATGGTTTTCTCCGTCCGGCTTACATCTGCTACCACGAGATTGGTGGTCAGCGGGTCAAACCCTCTGTCCACACACTCCACTGAAGCGTAAAACGACTTCAGATCGATGGCAATATATGTCCGCTGCTGCTCCGACATACCTTAATTATTCTCAAAAACAGCCACAAAATTACTCATAAAACCTCAGAATTTATCAGAAATGACTAATTTTGCAACAAAGTTTAATAATACAGGCAGATAAATCGGAATTTACAATGATGAAGACAAACTATAAGGTAATTGACAGAGATAAATACTATAGGAAAGGTGTATTCCGTCACTTTTCAGAAGATTGTAAATGCTCTACTTCCATAACAGCGAGGATAGACGTAACAGAACTTGTTGGATATTCCAAGAAAACAGGGACAAAGTTTTATATCAACTTCCTGTATGTCCTCTCCAAGGTGATGAATTCCCGTGAAGACTACAGAATGGGGTATCTTTGGCAGACGGATGAACTCATCTGCTACGACGTGATAAATCCAACACAGTATGTTTTTCATGAAGATACGGAAACATGCACACCTGTCTATACAGAATACTTTGAGAACTACGAAAAGTTCTATGCTTCTGCTTTGCGGGATGTTGAAGAGGCAAAGAAAACAAGGGAATACGGACTGGATATGGCGAACCACCCGAACTGGTTTGATGCATCGTTCATATCATGGCTCTCATACGATTCGCTGAACATAGAACTGCCCGATGGGCATCTGTATTTTGCGCCTATCGTCAACTGGGGGAAATACAGGGAAGAAAACGGCAGGCTTGTCATGCCAGTGACTGTTCGCCTGAATCATGCGATTGCTGATGGCTATCTGGTTGCAAATGTATTCCGCCTCTTGAAGCAAGAAATCAAGGCGTTTGTAGAGAGATAATGGTTAAATTCCAATTTAGCTGATAGCAGATCATCAATTTCAATATCACATCATGAAACTGAAGAAACGAAAAATCAAGTATTCGGCAATATTCCTTCTCTGCTGGTTTGCCTTTCTGGTCTTTCTGGTGGATGGAGTTCTGAAATTCCAGACATTGGTTGACTATTTCGGCTCGTATGCTTTGGTAGAGGTTGTGTTGCTGCTATTGGTCATTCTACCCACATCGACTGTTTACAGACTTACAAAAGAAACATGACGCTGACCTACATCTTCCATAGCGGCTTTGTGCTTGAAACGGAGCAGTCCATCCTAGTATTCGACTACTGGATGGATCCCAGTGGTGTGATGGATGGTGTGCTAAGGAGCGAGAAGCCCATGTATGTCTTCTCCAGCCACTTCCACGAAGACCACTTTACGAAGGATATCTTTGAGTGGAAGAAGCTGCGTGAAGGTATCACCTACATTCTCTCCAAGGACATCTACAAACATCGGAGAGCCAGCAAGGAGGATGCTGACGTATGGTTGGCAAAAGGTGGTATATGGTCTGACGATACCATATCCGTATGGGCGTTAGGCAGCACAGACAGCGGCGTATCGTGGATTGTTGAGACTGAGGACAAGGCTGCGAATAAGCGAGAGCAGAGCCAAACTTGCTTGGAGTCTGCCGAGCGTAAGCAGGCTCGACCAAAGGTCAAACGTATCTTTCATGCGGGTGACCTGAACAACTGGTATGCCAAGTTCCTGTCAGACGACAATCCTGATCAGCAGCGATACAGCTTTGAGATGGAGGAGGTGTTTAACCCGATAGCTCACGAGAAGCAATTCCTTGGCGAGCTGAAGGACATCCGCAAGGTTGCCGACAGTTTCGATGTGGTGATGTTTCCCATAGATGGACGTGTCGGCAACGGCTATACCCTTGGTGGCCGGCAATTCATCGAGCGGTTCAAGGTCGGACTGTTCGTTCCTATGCACTTCACTACAGGCTTCGAATCTTCATGGCGCATGAAGGAATTTACTGACGAAAAGGACATCACTTTCTGGGAAATCAACAGGGAAGGAGAAACTATTGAAATCTGAGTGCCGCTCGGCTTTGCCGCTTGCCTAAGCAAGAACTTTTTCCTATCAATATACGTCTTACAGATAGAAAAAGAATATATCTTTTAAATTGCATTTTATAAATCATCTGTGCCAACTGCTATATTATTGCCTAACTTTTATATAAACTTGTTTTTATAACTCTATCACACGGAAAGTGTAAGGGGGTAGCGTGAGGGCGTTGGGGCCTGCTACTCCTTGCTTCATCTCAAGCGTCTGGTCGGTGGGCTGACCGCTGAATTCCTCGGTCTTGCTGTCGGCTGGGATAGTGAGGCCGTTGGCTTTGATGGTGAGCTCTACGGGCAGGGCGTTTACCAACTTGAGATAGCGACGGCCGGTGGCACTGTGGCGAACCAGACTGACGCCTACGCGATGTTTAAGTTCGGGGGCAATCTGGATGTCGGTGCTCACGTACTTGTCGCCACCATATACCGAGAACATGCGCTGAACATGGTAGGCAGGGGTGGGGCGGACTTCGGTGTTAGAGAAGTAGATCATGTCGGGATCCCAGTTGTGGTGCTTATCCTTGGCCAGCATCGGGGCGTAGCTGGTCATCTCTACCACGTCGCCATTGCGCTCAACATCGGTGAGATAGAGGGCTTCGGCCAGTGCGGTCTCGATATTGGGACGCTTGACATTGGTTGAGGCTGCATATTCGCCAAGATAAACCTTAGGCATGGTGCGATCGTAACCGTCGTAATAGTTGCGATGGTGCATGAACCAACCGGTTGACTCGTAGTAGTGCTCATCAACCATATACTGCAGCTCGGGATGGCGCTTGGTGAAGTCCCATCCTTCGACGTAATCGGCACTTGGGGCGTGGAAAGGTCCTACGGTGCCACAAATCTTAATCTCGGGATATTTCTGACGGATGGCCTTGCAGATCATCTCGTAGCGCTCTTCGAACACGGTGCCGATGATGTCCTCGTTGCCTATACCTATATATTTAAGGTTGAATGGGGCGGGGTGACCGGCATCAGCGCGAAG
Organism: Xylanibacter ruminicola 23; assembly: GCF_000025925.1. Taxonomy (NCBI): domain Bacteria; kingdom Pseudomonadati; phylum Bacteroidota; class Bacteroidia; order Bacteroidales; family Prevotellaceae; genus Xylanibacter; species Xylanibacter ruminicola. The sequence goes on from NC_014033.1 coordinate 606,277, forward strand.
CTTGGCCCACTTGGAGGTGGCGGGATCGCCATTGGCCCACTCAATCAGGTCGAGCAGCTCCTGGATGTAAGCTGGCATCTGATCCATAGGGATGCCGCACTGCTGACCGCCTATACCCTGGGCGTTGGCGGCTGAGTTCTGGCATGGAACGCCTGCTGCAAGCACTGGGAGTGGCTCGGCACCGATGTCTTCGCAGAACTGGAAATACTCGAAGAATCCCAGTCCGCGTGTCTGATGATAGCCCCAGATATTGAAGTCGGGTTTGCGGTCCTGAAGTGGACCTACGGTGTGGTTCCAATGGTAGATATTGTCGAGGCCCTGACCATGGCTCATGCAACCGCCTGGGAAACGGACGAACTTGGGCTTTAGGTCGGCGATGACCTGAGCTAAGTCGCGACGCAGACCGTTAGGACGGTTCATAAATGTTTCTTGTGGAAAGAGCGAAATCATATCGAGTCCCACACGGACGGACTTCTGCGGAATGATGGCCAGATGGGCCTTGGTGCAGCTCTTCTTGGTGCTGAGCACGCAGGTGTACTGTTGCCAATCGGTGCCCTGGGTTTTGAGTTTGCTGCTGGCAAGTATGGTGCCATCGGTGCCTATTAGCTGAATCGTGAAGTTCTGCTTCTGACCGTCGGCCAGAACATACATCGAGAAGTTGTACTTATGGCCGGCCTCTACGGCGATGCCATCCCAACCCTCGTTCCACAGTGTGTCGGCAGCAATCACTGCATAGTGGGGATTGTTGCTGCTGAGTGGGTGCTGGGTGGAAATATCGATAGGACTGGCTGAGTGCCAGGCGGTGGTGGCGTTCCACTCGCGACGATCTTTTGCGTTGTATTCGAAGTCGCGGTTCTGAATCAGTTCGGCATACAGACCGCCATCGGCAGCATAGCTGATGTCTTCGAAGAAGATACCTATCAGTTTGTCGCTGATGGTCTTCTCGCTGTTGCTCACGTGAAGTGTGGCTGTCACAGGCTGATGGGGCTGCAGGGAATTCTTGGCATCGTCGTGCATGCGCTCACTGCTGAGACGTGCGTCGGCCTGCAACTGTTGGAAGTGACTAGTGATGGTGCTGAGCTCCTGCGCTGTGATGTCGAAGGTGTTGCCCTCGTGCAACTTGCCTGCTATGGTGGCGGTGTCGCGCGTCCAGGCAGCCTGATCGATCAGGCTCTTCTGGTCTTTGCTGAATTGACGGAAGTTGCCTGATGCAGATACCCAGCGCTTGTCGCCGGTTTTCGTCTGATAATAGATGTCGAAGGTGCCATTGTCATTGGCAAAGACTACCGGCTTGAGGCACTGTGGCGTTGACATCACAGGATAGTCTTGTGGGCGCCAGGTTACCAAGTTGCGGCTATAGGCTGCGGCAAAGAGTGGTGAACTGTCGTTGACCTGAAACACCAGGCGCCAGGTGCCATCGGCAGCGCGGGCCACTGAGGGGTGGTACATACGCTTCTCGGCTCCCCATGTGCCATAGTCGGACGAGCACAGCTGACCCAGCTCCTGCCAACCGTTGTGGGTGAATTGTGCTACATGCAAGCCGGCGTGCTCACCTGGGCTATAGACAAACACGCGCTTGGTGGTCTGAGCGCAAACGCTGATAGACGCTGTGGCGAAAATGCCTAAGAGGTAAAATCTTGATTTCTTCATTATTATTGTGTCATTAATTCTTTGAGGATGCAAAGGTAATGAATTATAGCGTAAAAATGCAAGTGAAATTCAGAAAAATTTGCTTGGGAAGGAAATATCTTCAAAAACTTTTGTATATTTGCACCAGATATGATTATTACTATCTTTTTAAAACGTTACTATTTTGGGACATTTTTTGTTGCAAAACGTTTTTTCTTGCATAGTTCTTCTTTATTTCCGATTTTTTTGTATCTTTGCACCTTGGATATGAAACAGAATAATAACCATAGGACCGAGGAGGATTATTATATAGAGAGTAAAAGGCTTAGGGCTGAAGTGATGCAGATAGCAGATACTTTGAAGAATTGCCCTATGCGTTTTACTGTTACTAATGGCATTAGAATGGATGTTGAGGTCACAAAGTCTGATTTAAAAACCATCGCTAGTAAGAATACCCAAGATAACCGATTCAATGCTTTTAAGAATAAACTCGCACAGGATATCAAAGGTTTTATTGAAAAGGCAAAATATGAGGGATGGCGTGAGGTTATACCTGGCAAGCATCCAGAAACAGCTTTTTTTGCATATTTTAGTCGTGAACTTGGCGAAAAGGCCTATCTATGTATCCGTAAAATTAGTAATACGGGGTTGTTTAAACCATACGCAATAATAGACCAAAAAACTTTTGATGCCGAAATACAAAACCTTAGAAAATAAAAAACCGCTGAACTGATTTGCTAACCCGATTACGGTGCTACTCTTTCATTTCAGCGGGAGGAAATCGTTTCCTTTCATGGTGCAAAGATACGAAGTAATCCTGAAACTTCCAAATATTTGGGGGACTTTTTTTGTTGCAAGACGTTTTTTCTTGCTTAGTTCTTCTATATTTCCAATCTCATTAATAATTATTAACAATCAGTTTTATCCAAATTCAGATATTTCTTATTATATTTGCACCATCTATTAACTGAAATATTTAAAACTAGTAATTATAAAAAAGTGTTTTGAGGAACATTTTTTCTAGCAAATTCCAATATGAGAAAGAATCTATTAACGATGCTGGCTGCGCTGCTGATGACTGCCTGTGGCGGGTGTTCAGCGACTGACGATAAGGTTGACGGTGACGAGGTAATGGATGCCGACAGCCTTGTGGTGGGCGACCAGTTGCCAGCGTTTGAGGTGACGATGAACGACGGTTCGGTGGTGCGCACAGCCGACCTCAAAGGTCAGCCCTCAGTGGTGGTGCTGTTTTCGGTGGATTGTCCTGACTGCCGCCATGAACTGCCCGAAGTGCAAAAGCTGTGGGATAGGAGTCGCCAAGGCGAACTGACTGGCGACGGCAAGCCCTTGCCCATCGTGCTTATCGCCCGTAAGAACCTGACAGAGGATATTGAGCCCTTCTGGAAGTTTGCCGAGCTCACGATGCCTTATTCGCCTCAGCCCGACCGCAAAGTCTATTCGCGTTTCGCTCCCTCGCGCATCCCTCGCATTTACATCAGCGATGCCAGCGCCACCATCCGTGTGGCCTATGCCGATACCGGCATGCCCACCGCTGAGACCCTCGCAGAAGAAATATCCCGTTTGAATGAATAATCCAATGAAAAAGAGTCTGAGCTTTATATTATTGGCCGGCATGTTGCTGACGTGCTGCACCAAGGAGGGAGATACTATCTATCTGCCCAATCCTGACGAGGAACAGCCCAGTACGGCGCCGCTGGTGACGGTCATCTACGACGTCAACGGCCTGGGCGACCGTTCGTATAATGATAAAATTTTCCGCGGCATAGAGAGTGCGGCCAAGAAGCATGGCTTCAGAACCCTCCAGCTGGTGCCCGACAGCTATGAACAGGGACTGGCCTATCTGGAAACCGTGTTCCGTCAGATGGAAAGCGCTCAGGACACGGTGCGCCGTCTGTTCATCGCCCCATGCCAAGGCTACGATGAGTTTATCCGCAAGAACAACCGCCGCCTGGAGCGTAACCCCTATGCCGACCTGCTCTATCTGGAAACATCGACCCCCCTTGAGGGCAAGGGCTCCACATTCTACATCGACTACTACGGCGCGATGTACATGGGGGGCTATCTGTGTCAGGACTACTATTCTTCAAAAGTGATATTGCTGGTACTGGCAAACCCCTACACGCAGTGGGTCGTTGAAGCCGGAAAAGGCTTTGTGGATGGTTTTAACTCCATGACGTCGAAGTATAATAAGACCTTGAAGACACATTATCTGAGCAATGAGCCCGGTGGGGGATTCCAGCTGGCCGACACCACTGCGCTGCGCATCTACCAAGAGGCGAAGGTCAATGAAACAGATAATGTGTGCGTCGTGCCCATCTGTGGCGGTGCGATGAATGCCTTTTTCCGTATCTTACCCAAATTTTCCTATTATGTTGGTGTTGACGACTATGTCTTCTCCCCATTGATTAATAATTATATCAACGTCATTAAGAACATTGACACGGTAATGGAATACTATATCGACCAGTGGGCAGATGGCACCCTCCCCAAGCACCGGACGTTCGGGCTGAGAGATGGCGCAACAGACATCTATTTGTCGCAATTTCACTACATGAGTCGGGAGGATCATCAAGAACTGCGCCAAGAAGCCATCAGAAAGGAGGAGGAACGGTATGAGAAGTAAGATGGAAGAAGGAAGATGGAAGATGGCTGATGGAAGATGGATGATGTGGCTGTGCGCCATAGCACTATTCACTATTCACTGTTCACTATTCACTTCGTGTAAGACGGAGGATGATACCATCGTCTATAAGGACACGCGCCGCTGGGTGGAGAAGACCGTGGCCGTGGTGGCGCCGCTGAGCGATCCCATCATGAAGGCCCGCCTGGAGCGCACGGCCGAGTGGATGCTCAGTAGCCTGCACAACGCCCAGCTGCACGACACGCTCTGTGTCGACCTGAAGCTGGAATGGTACGACGAAAACGGCAATGACCTGAAATCGCTGGGTGAGCGACTGGCCAACCGCGACGACCTGCTGGCCGTCATCGGTCCTTTCGACAACGACCATGCTGACGTTGTGGCCCTCTACTGCCAGCAGAAGAGCAAGCCGCTGATCCTGCCCACCGCCTCCAGCGAGAGCCTGATCCGCCGCTATGCCATCACCAGCACTGGCGACGGGCAGCAGCCTTTCCTATGGTCGCTCACCGAAACCGACATCTCGCTCTCGGAGGTGATGCTGAGCCGTCATGCACAGATGATTCGGCATAATGAGTGGTCTGGTGAGATTGCCGATAGTGCCGGACTGTTTACGCCAGACAATATATATGGTCAGACCTTCTTTGAGTGGGCGCCTTTCCAGGCCACGGAGATGGGCATTGGTTTCCGCAGGATTGAGCAGTACTCCGATTCGGAGACGCTTTACCAGAAGCTGAGAACATTCTACGGAAGCATCAGTACCATCGATGTCAACCTTGTGATGCCTGCCTTTGTGGTAATTGATCGTCTCGAGCAGCTGGCAGAGATCAGCAAGATACGCTATCAATGGTGGGGCACCGATATCTATGAGTATATAAAGGAGTGTCAATTAAATGGCGCAAGTACTACGGCCGAGTTGTATGATTACATGCATTCTTATCAGATGTTAACCAGTGCCTGGTCGCCCACATTCTTTGTGATGCCCAACCTCACCGACGAGGCGATAGAGGCACTCGGCACTATCGATGCCGTGATTTGCGATCAGTATGAGGGCTTCTCGCCTTATGCCGACCCCATGACGGGCTTCGAGATGAGCTACGAGGGGCGCTACGGCACCAAGCCCACCTTCGCCGAGTGTAAGTTCTACGATGCTCTGTTGCTCTCTGCCTTCGCCGCTTCCTATCTGGAACATCACCCGGAAGTTGACAATCTCAACGCCGCCGTGGCCAAGATCACCACCACCGACAATATCCTTTCGGGCCATGCCTGGAGCGAGTCGGGCATGGAGCTCTACCTCTCTGCTTTAGAGCAGGGGCAGCTCATCGGATTCAAAGGCGCCTCAGGGCCCGTGCAGTTCGACAGCGAGTGCTTTACGGCTGCGCTCAACACCACCTACGTCCATTGGGTGATCTGGCAGGGCCATGTGCAGCATCAGGGCTACTATAGTCGCTCGGGCGGTGTCCAGACGGCCCAAACCCTTGCCTCGTGGAACTGGCTGGTACAGAATGCCGAGGAGAATTTCGACGAGCAATATAGCAGCACCACAGCAGCCGTCACCTATCCCGCCCTCACCGACCAGTATGCCGTGCTGGTGCAGGGCAGCAACGGCTGGAAGAACTACCGCCACGAGGCCGACGTGCTGAACATCTACCAGATGCTGAAGGCCGGTGGCTACGACGATGACCATATCATCCTCGTCAGTGCCGACGAATGCGCCGATGCACCGGAGAACAGCGACAAGGGTGCCGTGCGTACCGACCCTGATGGCAGGAACCTGCGCGAGGGTGCCGTCATCGACTACCGGAATGCCGACCTCACGCCGCAGGACATCTGTAATATCCTGAAGGGTGTGAAGACCGATAAGACGCCAGTCGTGCTGCCTGCCGATGCAGGGCAGAACGTGCTGCTGTTCTGGAGCGGCCATGGGCACCGAAGTTATATTAACGGTATCAACGAGATGGTGTGGCGCGACGAGATGGCAGGCAACGGCATGACCGACGACCTGCTGGCAGAGACCCTTCGCACGATGAGCGACCTGAAGCAGTTCCGTCAGATGCTCGTCTGCCTGGAGCCCTGTTTCTCTTCCAATATGGGCAAGGCCCTTGAGGGTATCCCCGGTGTGCTGGCCATCTGCTCGGCAGGACCTTACGAACAGTCGTTTGCCGACTCGTGGAGCAACGAACTGGGCGTGTGGATGTGCGACCGCTTCAGCCGCAACTTGGTGGGCCACGCTGCCAGCCATCCCAACGGCACCTACCGCGATCTCTACCTCTACTGCGCCCAGCACACGCTTGGCTCGCATGTAAGTATCTACAATTACACTAACTTCGGCAACCTGTACACCACAGGCCCGAAAGACTTCTTCGTCAAGAAATAACTAAAAATTTATATAACAATGAACTAAATAATTATATAACAATGAAAAAGAATCTTTTATGGATGCTGGCCGCCATCTTTGTTTGCGGCCTTACAGTGACAACGCTGAGCGCCTGCTCGAGTGATGACGACAAAAACGACAAGGCCGATGCGACTGTCGAGAAAGAGATTATGTACGCTGTACAGATATCCGACGATGTGCTTAAAGTGGCCAATGTAGAAGTGAACTATGTGGACCAGACGGGCGCCAAGAAGAAGGAAGCACTTTCTTCGGCACAATGGACAAAGTCACAGAAGTTGAATAACACGTCACCACTTGCCCAGGGAATCTGGGTCAAGATCACTCCGAAAACAAATGTCGCCTCCGGCACTTACCAGCTGAAGGTTACAACAGGTGTGGCTTGCAAGGCAACCCTTGCAAACGGGAATAGTATCATGGATTTTTCGGGCAACGACCCTCAAAAAGCACCTGTCACGGCGCAGACTGCAGAAGAAATCGCCGACTGGTGTTCCAAGAGCCCTACTGGTGGTCTGCTTGTAGATCCATCGGGTTATTGCAAACAGCAGCATGTGGACTTTGGAGGAAATAATGACGACATGCCTGAAAATGTAGCAGCTCTTTGTGGTCTCTGTGAACTCTTTTCGTGGTTGTGGGTGTTTGATGATATGCCAGAAGATTTCTGTGATAAACCTTGTGGTAGATAAAAATAATAGACAATGAAAAAGAACATTTTATGGATGCTAGCCGCCATCCTTATTTGCGGCCTGACAGTGACAACAATGAGCGCCTGCTCGAGTGATGATGATGACAAGACCGAGGGTAAGACCGAGGTGACGATGATGTATATAGTGAAGGTTACTGACGACGTGCTGAAGGTGGCCGACGTGGAAGTGAACTACATCGACCAGACGGGCGCAAAGAAGAAAGAGAAACTGGGCACTACCGAGTGGAAGAAGACCTTCTCCACCAATACCCTGCCACTCACCGAGGGCGTTTGGGCAAAGATGACACCAAAGACAAACATCGGTACAGGCAGCTACTCGTTGCAGGTGACCACGGCAGCAGGCTACCAGGCCAAGCTGGCCAATGGCAAGACCGTTGCCGACGGCTACGGCAGCGACCCGGAGGCAAAGCCCACTACCGCGCAGACTGCCGGAGAGATCGCCGACTGGTGCAGCCAGAGTCCTACGATAGGCATCGCTATCGACCAGACAGGTTATAGCAAGCAGCAGCATGTAGATTTCGGAGGAAATTTCTTAGGTGGATTCTTTGACAAAAAAGATGCTTGCGAATGGTTGATGGAATTATTTGGTGCAGATAAAGATTATTGCTATGAATAATATACTCCTAAGATATGATAAATGACACAAAAGTTATAGTAACATTACAATGAAAAAGAACATTTTATGGATACTAGCCGCCATCCTTATTTGCGGCCTGACAGTGACAACGCTGAGCGCCTGCTCAAGTGATGATGATGACAAGACCGAGGGTAAGACCGAGGTGACGATGATGTATATAGTGAAGGTTACTGACGACGTGCTGAAGGTGGCCGACGTGGAAGTGAACTACATCGACCAGACGGGCGCAAAGAAGAAAGAGAAACTGGGCACTACCGAGTGGAAGAAGACCTTCTCTACCAATACCCTGCCAGTCACCGAGGGCGTTTGGGCAAAGATGACACCCAAGACAAACATCGGTACAGGCAGCTATTCGTTGCAGGTGACCACGGCAGCAGGCTATCAGGCTAAGCTGGCCAGTGGCAAGACCATCGCCGACGGCTACGGCAGCGACCCGGAGGCAAAGCCCACTACCGCGCAGACTGCCGGAGAGATCGCCGACTGGTGCAGCCAGAGTCCTACGATAGGCATCGCTATCGACCAGACAGGTTATAGCAAGCAGCAGCATGTAGATTTCGGAGGGAATCGTGATGCTGTAATTGATATGCATGCAGTTTGTATCTGGTTTTTTGGATTGTTTGGCGAACCTCCCTCATTTTGCGATAAATGACACAAAAGTTATATTATAATTATTATTAAATGAAAAAGAACATTTTATGGATGTTGACAGGCTTGGCCGCCATCCTTATTTGCGGCCTTACAGTGACAACGCTGAGCGCCTGCTCGAGTGATGACGACAAAAACGACAAGGCCGATGCGACTGTCGAGAAAGAGATTATGTACGCTGTACAGATATCCGACGATGTGCTTAAAGTGGCCAATGTAGAAGTGAACTATGTGGACCAGACGGGCGCCAAGAAGAAGGAGGCACTTTCTTCGACACAGTGGAAAAAGTCACAGAAGTTGAATAACACGTCGCCATTTGCCCAGGGAATCTGGGTCAAGATCACTCCGAAAACAAATGTCGCCTCCGGCACTTACCAGCTGAAGGTTACAACAGGTGTGGCTTGCAAGGCAACCCTTGCAAACGGGAATACCATCATGGATTTCTCGGGCAACGACCCAGAAGCAGCGCCTGTCACGGCGCAGACTGCAGAAGAAATCGCCGACTGGTGTTCCAAGAGCCCTACTGGCGGTCTGCTTGTAGATCCATCGGGTTATTGCAAACAGCAGCATGTGGACTTTGGAGGAAATGCCAGGGATACAGATTTAGCTATTGTTGATTGTTATGCCTGTAGATTCTTTGAATATATATTTGGTGGTGATATTTCTTACTGTGAGGAACTTTGTAAAGACTGTTTTTTTTGTAATTTATAAATAAAAGCAATGGCACAAAGTGGTCAGTCACCTCTGTGACACAATAAATAAAATCCCCGAGCCCACTAACGGTCTCGGGGATTTCACCGAGAGCGACTTCTGCTCCCCCGCTGTGTGTAAAAATATAAATCTTAAGCAATTTATTCCAAATAGATTTGCTATCTCATTACATTCTGCGTAGGCAGCCTTTCTGAGGCTCTTCATAAGAGTGCAGCGCAAGTGTATAGTGCATTGCGCTCATCGGGCGTGCTGAAGGTGGCCGATGTGGGGCAGAACGTGCTCTTCTTCTGGAGCGGCCACGCCACCGAATATCCCAACGGCACCTATCGCGACCTCTACCTCTACTGCGCCCAGCACACCCTTGGCTCGCATGTGGGTATCTATAACTACACCAACTTCGGCAACCTCTACACCACGGGGCCGAAGGACTTTTTTGTCAAAAGAAATTATTAACCCCAAAATTACACTTACAATGAAAAAGAACTTTATGTGGATGCACGCCGCCATCCGACCACCGGTACTCGCCATGGTCATCTGCGGCCTCACAGTGACCACCATGACCTCGTGCTCTAACGACGACAGCCCCGTCGCACCCGTACTAACCACGCCTGAGACGCTCCTTGGCGAATGGTGTACCAGTGTGAACCAAGGAGACATCGACGAGGATGCCCACGAGAATGATGTCACCGACATGCTGATCTCCTTCAACGAGAACGGCGTTATCATACAACGCGTCTATGCCGGTAACAAGACCGAGTCTGTCAGTCAATGGGAGCGTTTTCGCCGCCACGGCATCTATTCCGTCGACAATGCGACCCATACCATCAGCATGAAAAACATCTCCCTCACCCCCGCCAAAGCGGTATACAGCTTTGACGGTGACAAGCTCGTACTGACATTTGACGACGAGGAGAACCCCGGGGAGAAGCTGTCGATGACACTTCACCGCCCCTCGAAGACTGAAAAGAAACTCTATGCCATTTACGACAGATCCATAGAGGCCGACGACTATATTGGCAAGTGGTTCGGCGTCAACGAGTTCAACGGCCTCTACACCTACGTGATGAACGAGTTCACCGGAAACAGCAAGCTGAAGACCATCCGTTACTCGGTCTATGAGAATAAGTGTACCCGCACCGAAACGACCTGGGATTTCAGACAAATCAAAGTGGCCGAAGGAGAGTACGACGAGCCGACAATAGAGCTCTACAGCCCTGACGACGACTCGAAGTCGACACTCTACTGGTGGAGGATAGAAGACGACAACCTCGTGTTGGGCATGTGGGAATACGAGAATATGTTCTCGGCATTCCACCCCATTACACAGGCTGACATCGACCTGATGGCCGAGTTAGACAGGATGAGTGAAAGCAACGACTAAAAACGAGTAATAATATGCAGAAAATGAGATTCATAATCGCCCTCTGGCTGACGATAGCCGCCATCGGGGAGTGCACAGGGAAACGCCACCGTGGGTGCCGAGCGTATGCCCGACCAAGTGCTGATGAGCGACGGCAGTACGCAGGGCACTGGCATATCGCACGACGGTGCCACCGAGGACAACCGATAAAGTAATCATAATGTAAAAAATAAAAGAAATACCCTCAGGCTCGCTTGCCCGAGGGTATTCCTTTTTTTTACAGGGTGCAAAGGTAATACATTAGAAAGGCGGTTGCAAGCTTTTTGGCGTTTTTTATGCAACAAAATATCTAAAAGATATTAAATTCTAGGGGGTGCATCGAGTTTTGATGCACACTTGTGTTATCTTTGCACCAGTATTAGCATCAAGAGTGCTTAAGTGCACACCAACCGGCCTGTAAATGTATAAATAAGGTTAATTATAATATATTTTATTTTCAAAATTTGGCTTTTAAGTATATTATTATTAACTTTGCAATATGTTTAAAGATGATATATACGCACAATCAAATTCATCAATTATCGCTGGACTTGGAAAAAGAGTGCGTGAATACAGAATGAAGGCGCAGTTGACTCAGGAAGAGTTAGCTGCAAAGGCTGGTATATCGGTGTTGACACTAAAGAAGTTTGAGAATGCTAAGACTGCAAATATAAACATGCAGTCCTTCCTTGCTATTCTGAGGGCTTTACAGCAGTTGGAGTGTGTCGGGAATATCCTTCCGGAGCTTCCTGTTCCTCCATCGGTACTAAGACAATATCAAGAGAAAACTCCAAAGAGGATAAGGCATGGAAAATAATATTGTAAAGGTTAGTCTTTGGGGGCAGACCATAGGCGAGATATATTGGGATGAAAAGAGGAAACAGTCATGTTTTTCCTTTTCGAGTGATTTTGTTGCAAAGGGCCTTGACATAGCACCTTTGACGGCATCCATTCATAATCCGCTATTAGCTCAGGGTGAAGTGTATCTCGGAAACAAGAAAGACTTGTACAAAGGACTGCCAGAGTTTCTCGCAGACTCTCTGCCGGATAATTGGGGCGAGAGGGTGATGAAACATTGGGCAGACCACTATGGGGGAAAGGTACGCCTTACTCCAGTTGATGCTCTGTCGCTTATGGGAAAACGTTCTATGGGAGCCTTGGAGTTTGAACCGTATATGGAAAAGTGGGAGAAAACCACGGATATCCTGCTGCCTGAACTATATAAGTTGGCCAGTATAATAATGGAGGAAAGTAAGTTCCCTGAAGGGGAAGATCCGCTGATACACCTCCAGAACCTTTTTAGTGTGGGAACCTCTGCGGGTGGCAAACGTCCGAAAGCAATCATTGCAATCAATCAGAAAACAGGTGAAATTAAGTCTGGACAGGGGCTTCTTTCCGATGAATACAAATACTATATTCTGAAGTTTAATGAGCGCAAGCAGTTCCCTACCACGCTGCTTGAGAAGACTTATTATGACATGGCTGTTGCGGCTGGCATCCCTATGATGCCATCGTCGCTCATGGATATTAATGGAATTCCTAATTTCTTGACAGAGCGTTTCGATAGGGTGGATGGAACTAAAGTCTATACTCAGACATTGGCAGCATTGGCGCCGGAAGCTGATTCTTATGAAGATCTTTTCAGCGTGGCAAGGAAATTAGCAGTACCTTATGACGAACTTGTAAAGCTGTACCGACAGACAGTGTTCAACTTCCTTGGTGATAACCTTGACGACCATAATAAGAACTTCTCGTTTGTTATGAAAAAGAATGGAGATTGGCATATATCCCCAGCATACGACTTATGCTTTACATACGATCTGACAGGTATGGGCTTTGCCAACCGCCATGAATTATCTGTGTGTGGTAAGGACAAAGATATTACGAAAGATGATCTCCTGAATTTCGGAAAGGCAAACGACATACGGGCTGCCGAATCCGTCATCAGGGAAATATCTGACGTCTTGATGAGATTTAAGGAGTTTGCCCTGAAAAACGGAGTGAGCGAGGTCTATGCAGAGGTTATCCAGAAGAAACTCTGTCAGAACTTAGATGTCAAGTCTGAGAAAGATGGGGAGCAGAGGGTTGACGATGATTCAGAACAGTCTGGCATTTTCGACAGTGTTGTAATTCGGAAGAACAAGGAGAAATATACTATACACGCCAGCAAAAACGGAGTCAGACTTCGTGAGAAGAGACTTTCGCAAGAGGAGTATATGGCATATTCTTTTGGACTTGTATCAAAGGAAAAACTTGCACTAAAGTATTTCCGCGATGAAATAAATAATACATAATGTAGTCTAGAAAGTCCCAATTTGGGACTTTTTTGTTGCAAGACGATTTTTCTTGCAAAGTTGAGAAGAGCCATGAGCCTCTTGACTGAATTATTGCCTAACTTTTATATAAACTTGTTTTTATAACTCTATCACACGGAAAGTGTAAGGGGGTAGCGTGAGGACGTTGGGGCCTGCTACTCCTTGCTTCATCTCAAGCGTCTGGTCGGTGGGCTGACCGCTGAACTCCTCGGTCTTGCTGTCGGCTGGGATAGTGAGGCCGTTGGCTTTGATGGTGAGCTCTACGGGCAGGGCGTTTACCAACTTGAGATAGCGACGGCCGGTGGCACTGTGGCGAACCAGACTGACGCCTACGCGATGTTTAAGTTCGGGGGCAATCTGGATGTCGGTGCTCACGTACTTGTCGCCACCATATACCGAGAACATGCGCTGAACATGGTAGGCATGGGTGGGGCGGACTTCGGTGTTAGAGAAGTAGATCATGTCGGGATCCCAGTTGTGGTGCTTATCCTTGGCCAGCATCGGGGCGTAGCTGGTCATCTCTACCACGTCGCCATTGCGCTCAACATCGGTGAGATAGAGGGCTTCGGCCAGTGCGGTCTCGATATTGGGACGCTTGACATTGGTTGAGGCTGCATATTCGCCAAGATAAACCTTAGGCATGGTGCGATCGTAACCGTCGTAATAGTTGCGATGGTGCATGAACCAACCGGTTGACTCGTAGTAGTGCTCATCAACCATATACTGCAGCTCGGGATGGCGCTTGGTGAAGTCCCATCCTTCGACGTAATCGGCACTTGGGGCGTGGAAAGGTCCTACGGTGCCACAAATCTTAATCTCGGGATATTTCTGACGGATGGCCTTGCAGATCATCTCGTAGCGCTCTTCGAACACGGTGCCGATGATGTCCTCGTTGCCTATACCTATATATTTAAGGTTGAATGGGGCGGGGTGACCGGCATCAGCGCGAAGCTTGGCCCACTTGGAGGTGGCGGGATCGCCATTGGCCCACTCAATCAGGTCGAGCAGCTCCTGGATGTAAGCTGGCATCTGATCCATAGGGATGCCGCACTGCTGACCGCCTATACCCTGGGCGTTGGCGGCTGAGTTCTGGCATGGAACGCCTGCTGCAAGCACTGGGAGTGGCTCGGCACCGATGTCCTCGCAGAACTGGAAATACTCGAAGAATCCCAGTCCGCGTGTCTGATGATAGCCCCAGATATTGAAGTCGGGTTTGCGGTCCTGAAGTGGACCTACGGTGTGGTTCCAATGGTAGATATTGTCGAGGCCCTGACCATGGCTCATGCAACCGCCTGGGAAACGGACGAACTTGGGCTTTAGGTCGGCGATGACCTGAGCTAAGTCGCGACGCAGACCGTTAGGACGGTTCATAAATGTTTCTTGTGGAAAGAGCGAAATCATATCGAGTCCCACACGGACGGACTTCTGCGGAATGATGGCCAGACGGGCCTTGGTGCAGCTCTTCTTGGTGCTGAGCACGCAGGTGTACTGTTGCCAATCGGTGCCCTGGGTTTTGAGTTTGCTGCTGGCAAGTATGGTGCCATCGGTGCCTATTAGCTGAATCGTGAAGTTCTGCTTCTGACCGTCGGCCAGAACATACATCGAGAAGTTGTACTTATGGCCGGCCTCTACGGCGATGCCATCCCAACCCTCGTTCCACAGTGTGTCGGCAACAATCACAGCATAGTGGGGATTGTTGCTGCTGAGTGGGTGCTGGGTGGAAATATCGATAGGACTGGCTGAGTGCCAGGCGGTGGTGGCGTTCCACTCGCGACGATCTTTTGCGTTGTATTCGAAGTCGCGGTTCTGAATCAGTTCGGCATACAGACCGCCATCGGCAGCATAGCTGATGTCTTCGAAGAAGATACCTATCAGTTTGTCGCTGATGGTCTTCTCGCTGTTGCTCACGTGAAGTGTGGCTGTCACAGGCTGATGGGGCAGCAGGGGATTCTTGGTATCGTCGTGCATGCGCTCACTGCTGAGACGTGCGTCGGTCTGCAACTGTTGGAAGTGACTAGTGATGGTGCTGAGCTCCTGCGCTGTGATGTCGAAGGTGTTGCCCTCGTGCAACTTGCCTGCTATGGTGGCGGTGTCGCGCGTCCAGGCAGCCTGATCGATCAGGCTCTTCTGGTCTTTGCTGAATTGACGGAAGTTGCCCGATGCAGATACCCAGCGCTTGTCACCGGTCTTCGTCTGATAATAGATGTCGAAGGTGCCATTGTCATTGGCAAAGACTACCGGCTTGAGGCACTGTTGCGTTGACATCACAGGATAGTCTTGTGGGCGCCAGGTTACCAAGTTGCGGCTATAGGCTGCGGCAAAGAGTGGTGAACTGTCGTTGACCTGAAACACCAGGCGCCAGGTGCCATCGGCAGCGCGGGCCACTGAGGGGTGGTACATGCGCTTCTCGGCTCCCCATGTGCCATAGTCGGACGAGCATAGCTGACCCATCTCCTGCCAACCGTTGGGGGTGAATTGTGCTACATGCAAGCCGGCGTGCTCACCTGGGCTATAGACAAACACGCGCTTGGTGGTCTGAGCGCAAACGCTGATAGACGCTGTGGCGAAAATGCCTAAGAGGTAAAATCTTGATTTCTTCATTATTATTGTGTCATTAATTCTTTGAGGATGCAAAGGTAATGAATTATAGCGTAAAAATGCAAGTGAAATTCAGAAAAAGTTGCTTGGGAAGGAAATATCTTCAAAAACTTTTGTATATTTGCACCCGATATGATTATTACTATCTTTTTAAAACGTTACTATTTTGAAACTATTATGAACTGTAAAAAATCGCTCTTTATGGGCTGCTGGGCTGCTATGGCTGCCACTGCACAGGCTCAGATAACCATTGATATCGATGCACAGCAGCGAGGCCCTAAGGTGAGCCCCATGCTTTATGGCATCTTTTATGAGGATATCAACCATGCCGCTGATGGAGGCATCTATGCCGAACTGATCAGAAACCGCTCGTTTGAGGATGGACCGCGCTTTGGTGCTCCTGCCGACATGCAGGGGTGGGCTACCGTGGCTGCAGAGCCTTCTGTGTTGGCCGCCCGTCTCATTCAAGACTCGAAGAAAACGCCTCTGCTCAATAGTGCCCAGCACCATGCCCTGCAGTTGGATGTCAAGGCATCACCAGCTGCGCCTGTAAGTCTGATTAACGAGGGCTACTGGGGGATTAACGCCGTGCAGGGACGCACCTATCGCCTGTCGTTCTGGGCCAAGGCGCCAGCCTATAGGGGCACCGTGAAGGCAGAACTGCGCTCGGCCGACGGAAAACAGGTGTACGCTCAGCAGCAGGTGGCTGTATTCGCCGCTGCTAAAAAGCGGGGGTGGACAAAATACGAGGCCACGCTGACCGCTCTTGACAATGATGCCCAGGCGCAGTTCGCGCTTGTGTTCGATGGTGTAGGACAGGTGCAGCTGGATATGGTGAGCCTCTTCCCACCCACATTCCGCAATCGTGAGAACGGTATGCGTCCTGATTTGGCCAACATGCTGTGGCAGTTGCATCCTAAGTTTATGCGATTCCCTGGTGGTTGTTTCGTGGAGGGGCAGGAGAGTCCCGACAATGCCTTCCGCTGGCAGCGCACCATCGGTCCTGTCGAAGAGCGTGAAGGCCACTGGAATGTGAACTGGGGCTACCGTACCACCGATGGACTGGGGTATCATGAGTATCTGCAGTTGGCTGAGGATCTGGTGGCCAAACCGCTCTACGTGGTGAACGTGGGGATATGGCACGGCGGACAAACACCTTACGATAGTATCCAACCATGGATAGACGAGTGCTTGAATGCGCTGGAGTATGCCAACGGTCCCGTCAGTTCCAAGTATGGAGCCATGCGTGCCAAAAACGGTCATCCAGAACCCTTCGGAATAGAATATCTTGAGGTGGGTAATGAGAACAACCAGCCCGATCCGCGGCAGCAGAGCGATCACTATTACGAGCGTTACGAACAGTTTTACAATGCCATCAAGGCCAAATATCCCGATATGAAAATCATAGGCAATGTGGTGGCTTGGGGCGATGATAATCCGAAATGGGGCAGCAGTCTGCCCGTGGATTTGTTGGACGAGCATTATTACCGCTCGCCCGACTGGTTTGCTGATGCTTTCCACAAATACGACAGCTACGACCGCCAAGGACCTAAGGTGTATGTGGGTGAATATGCCGTGACCAATGGCTACGGCACGCTGGGCAATATGAATGCTGCACTGGGCGAGGCCATCTATATGATGGGTATGGAGAACAATGCCGACGTGGTGGAACTGGCATCTTATGCCCCTATCTTCGTCAACGAGAATGATGCCCGTTGGCGCCCGGATATGATACGCTTCAGCAGCAGTCGTGCGATGGGCACTCCGAGCTACTACGTGCAACAGCTCATGCCACAGCATCTGGGCACGCAGGTGCTGAAAGTGCAGCTAACTAATCCTTATAAAGATAAGGTGGTGAAACAGATTACGCCAAAGCAGAGTAGAGTGGGGTATGGTACATGGAACACACGCGCCACTTTCCAATGTGATAAAGAGGTGGACTGCATGTATGGCGACTGGCAGATAGAGGGTGGCATGCTGCACCAGACTGGACATAAGGATGCCACGCGCTGCATTCAGAAGGATGTCATAGACGGCGATCACTATACCTGTAAGTTCCGCTGTCGCAAAGACGAAGGGGCCGAGGGCTTTATCGTCATCTTTAACTATGTGGATGACAAGAACTACTGTTGGGTGAACCTTGGCGGATGGACCAACTCGCAGCATGCCATCGAGCAGATTAGCAATGGCGGCAAACTGCTGACCGACAGTAAGCGTGGGCGCATTGAGGCAGGACGCTGGTATGATGTTACCCTGCAGGTGGCAGGCGACAGTGTGAAGGTATGGCTCGACAATGAGCAGCTGTTTGATACTGTGCTCAAGCGCGACCACACCAAGGGTATCTACTCATCGGCCACCATCAACGACGCCACTGGCGAGATTATTGTAAAAGTGGTGAACAACGATGATGCTGCCACCACAGCTCGTATTAGTCTGAAGAACTTTGCGCCAAGCGAAGCCCGAGTAGTGAGGTTGGCTGCCAACGACGGTATGGAGGAGAATACGCTCCAGCAGCCCACAACCATTCATCCCGTAGAGCAACAACTCTCGACAGCTGATGACCACGTGATGCTAACCGTGCCCCCATATTCGCTGAACATCGTCACAATAAAAACAGATGACTATCTGTTCTCTAAGGGCATTTCAACTGCCAACAACGAAACTGCCAGCACCTTAATTTCAGGAAAAGGGCCGCTATATCGTCGGAAAATAGTGGGACAGGAAGCCACGACATTTTGAAACATCCTCTTCGCTTGAGAATGCGCGAGTCATCGGGCAAGGCATTATAGCTCAATGCCAGCTCAATGGTCTCAACCCTGAAAGTGAGGCTGACCATAAGACTGCCTCCAAGGGCATTGTAGAGATGGCTGAGGAAACAGTTGGTTCTATCTCTCAATATATGTGGGACATTGCAGTACTTCGTATTGGTCAACAGGCTTCAGAGTTGAACGTCTCGATGGGCGGTCAGTCGGTTGGTGGCAGTAACGGTAATGCTGATGAGTTGACCAACTGGGACGGAACTAAAAAGAAAGGACTTGGGAGGTGAATTGATTATGCCATTGTTTGAAAGATGCGGTGTTAAGCCGCATCTTTTGCTTTACTGCCTTAATAAACTCTAAAAAATAAGCAAATATGATTCTGATTGAAGATTTTTCACTAACTTTACACCCAAACTAAAAATTTGAAATGTATGCAAGACGTAAATCGCCTGAAATTAGTGTTAGTGGAACAGAAGAAAACCAGTAAATGGCTTTCTGAGGAACTTGGAGTGAGTCCATCTACTGTTTCCAAGTGGTGTACCAATTCTTCCCAACCTGATATTGAAACCCTTGCAAGAATTTCAAGGCTTTTGGGTGTTGGTATAGAAGAATTGTTCAATAAGAAGTTTATTGAATCTGTTTCATTTTAAAAGATTGATATAAGATGATAGATTTTAAGAATTCCAACTGGAAAAATATATTGCGAGATATTTATTCTCCAGAAATCGGTTCAATTTGGGTCGCTCCAAATGGGATTTGGAACAATTCTTTTGCCCATAACAAAGATAAGGATGACATTCATCCGTCAGTTATTGGGCGAGTTTATGATGAGAATAGAAAATGCTGGTTAATCCCAGGTACTTCAAAAGATTATAATAAAGGTACCAGTGTATACAGGGTTAAATTAGACCCAAGCGACCCCGAATGTCCATATTCTCATTTTCTTATAAAATTGAGGATGACGTATAATTCTAAAGACCTAAACAATCTTCAAAGAGGTTGGAATGGTATAGAAACTCTTAGTGGCGAGCAAATAGAGGATTTAAAATTGCAAATCAAATTTAGTTTAGGAATCAATGTTTAAGGAAGAATATATATTAGAATTGCTTTCCGGGCATTTGACGATGCAAGGCTATAATAGCATTATCAGCACCATCGGTAGCATGGCCAGACATTTTAATTGGCCAAAAAACATTATCGTTTCCTCATCGTCAGATATGAATTGGAACAGCGACGATATTAAAGAGTTGGCACACCAGTTCTTCGAGTGGATTATAGCGAAAAACAAATTAGCATATGTTGAAAAAATACCTTACGAATATCTTTCATTCTATTTTACTCAGATGCTAGTTTCATTTGTGTCTAATAGAATTAAAGAAGAACAGCAAAAAATAGGAATAAGCTTCCAGAAATGTCAGGAGCTTGTTTTTGAAATATGTTCAGAAGATTATACCATAGCGGAAGTGTCTGGGCAAAAATATGTAATAGTTAATCAAGAATCTATGGGAATTCAAATATCCGATTTATCGAATGCTGTAAAATATCTTCCAGCTTATGTTATAAAACCGACAACAAAACATTACAAGCCAATAATAAGGATGGCTGTACATGATGTTTTGTCAGATATTAATGGGATGGTTTCTGCTGTTTTACTTGTAAAAACCATATATGGGTTGTTGGATCAAAGTTCTTTGATAAAAGAACAAATTACGGCAACAGAGGATTTTGATGATATAGACAATGAAGACAAATACATTCCTTATGTATCATCGATTCTAACAAATGTCTCCAAGATTGAGGCAAAGATGTATTTGGAATACATTTTTGAGGATGGTGGTAAAAAATCATTGGCCGAGATATCTTCTAAATACGGATTACCCAAAAGTACCGCACATAAAAAAATAGAAGAATTTAAGCATAGAATTTTTTCTACTTATATGCCAGAGAATGAGTCCGATGGAGAAATGTTTTTAAAAAAACTTGCTCTCTCCTTGGACGAAATTGCAAATTAGTGGTATTATATCAATGTAGCAGATTAGAAAATATGAATATTATAAACCAATTCTTAGAAGACCCATTCTTGCAAGACAACGAGAATGAAGCATTCACAAACGATAGTCACAGATTGGCTGAAATTAATGAATCCTTTTCTCAGCATCCTTACAATAAGCCTACTTTGCATTTATTACCATCGGTAAAGCAGAATCAAATATGGTCGATAAAAAAAGAATATCTTGATTATGAAGGAACCCTTCAAATTAATCAAGTACCGATGTTGGTACTATCAACTACTGACCCAGAATATTTAGATGACGACAATGGGTTTATTAGAGTGTGCCCTATTACACCTTTTGTCGAAATGGCTGCAGATTCCGACCAAGTTTGCGATGATCTATCTATTTTAGGATTCCCATTTATGATAGAAACCTGGAACGAACAGCCAATATTGTTGGATTTGTTGGACAAATTTTGTGGTCATTATTATGCAGATATGACCGAGCAAAACGACTCATTAAATATTGATCAACGAAAATTCCGTGAATTAGAGATTTCAAGGGCTAGATTTTTAAATCACTCAATTATTGCATATACAAATGAGTCAGACAGAGCGAAAGCATTTTCTTTCACGGTTGATTTGTGTTATTCTAATGCGGTCAAAACAAAACATATGCCTCGGGTAAACAATATGACTCCCGTGTTTATAAATCTTCGTGACAATGAAGAATATGCAACAGCAGCAAAACATGGTAGAGTATTATCTGAAAATGACTGTATAGATTTCGAGAGCGAAGAAATGCCAATCAGAATAGAGGTTAGAAAAAAATCTCAAAAATTTGTATTAACAATAATACCAAAAGTGGAAATACAACTAATCTCTTCTGACAAGAAAACAATAAATGGCACGTCAAATGATGAAAGAATAGTCTTTGATGGTCTTAAATCCGGACTATATAAAATTATATTATCCGATAATAAAACAATCTCAATAAGAATTAGATAGCAATGGCAGAAACTTATATTTCACAAATAAAGTCGACCGAATGGGTTGATTTAAGTAACGAGCACAAGAGAATCAGAACCTCTCTTGAGCATGTTATTGAAAACACATGTTGTAGCAATGGATATAGTCAACCCATTATGTTACAAGGTGCTTTTGGTATAGGGAAAACAGCAACATTAAATTACTTGTTCCATTATGCATGGGAAGTATTAAAAGTCCCGACTTTTCACTTGTTACTTTCTGATTTGGTGGATATAATAAAGGAAGTAGCGAAGCAACAAGGTGTTGACCAAATACAGAATGAAGATTTGGGACTGATAATCAAGAATACAATTGATAATCAAATCCAAAAACTTAAAAATGAAGATTGGTCTAATTTGACCAATGTGATGTTTCCTGAATTCACATCTATGGATATAGAGCATCCCTTAGTACTTGAGACTTACTTAAAAGATTTTGAAGCAGTCCAAATTGATGCAGATATAGATGAGAAGACTAAAGATTTGTTATCCAAAGGATTCACAAAAGAAGTGATAGAGGAGGCTTTAAACTCAAAGAATGTTCCTCTTTTGCTAATTGATGAGTTTGAATCCAAGTTTACTGATTTAAAAAAAATTGTCACTTCTTCAGGAGGTGGCATTCTTAGGGCATTATTCGACCAAGTTGTTTCAAATAAGCCATTTTATCTTATTATTGGCAATGGACCAGGGTCTGCATATGAAATATCTAAAGAGCAAGGTACTGAAGAAAGTACAGATAATGAGGCTGCTGGTAATCGAAGACTTAAGCCAATGCAAATTCCATTCCCAACAGTACAGTTGTTACAACAGAAGTTCATGCATGGGGAATGCAAAGGATATGTGAATTTTATATGGTGGGTATCTCGATGCAGGCCAGGCCAAATAAAACGTCTTCACGATACTATAGATTATAAGATCTATTCGAATTTGGATTTCTCAGTTTTTATTACTCAGTCAATTTTCTCAGAACCGATTGATGGTACCGGAAACGATGCGGTTAAATATCTTAAAACAGAATATTTTAATAGCATTGATAGTAATCTTTGGGCATCAATGGGAACATGGCTATTGAATTTTGAACCTTGTAAAATAAATGTCACGAGAGATGTACGAGATGCATTGATGCGTTGTGCGGACGCATTCTTTGTGTCAGAAGAAACTGTAAAGTCTGAAAAAATTGCAGTTGGCTTACAGAAAGATTTAAGTAAGTATTTAAAGATTAAACAAGATGAGGGACTTTATCCTCGTGTTGATTATCTCAAAAATCTTCACAAATATTTTAGCTATGTATTAAATGCCTGTTCTAATGCAGATGGCGAAATAGCATTTAAGACAGCAAGTAGAAGATACGAAGAGTCTTTTACCAAGGCTTTCGCAATACCTATGTTGGAAATCGTATATGATTTTATCAGCCAATATGAGGATGATAATGATGTTAGCTTTAAACAAACAAAAGATTTTATTCTTGACTGTATAAAATGGACTGAAAATGCAGTTGAGGAACGGGATCTTAATCTTAAATATGATGAAACGTATCGCTTGTTTGATTATAGCCGTTGCGATTTAAGGCCAAACGACGAGGTTATGATTCAATACTCTTTTGACTCTATTCGGCAAATGATCGAACAGCCCATTGGAGACCCACGGCTAAAATATAAAGATGCTTCTTTGGATGTGTTGCTATCAAGTGTTTCTATGAATAATGCTGCAATTGCTTTTGCGGAGAAAAGCGATTGTAAGATATTGTTTATACCCCAGTTGGAAGACAACGCAATTAAGGAATATCTAAAAAGGGTAAAATCATTCGTATCTGCCAGCATGTCTCATATGCTTCATCGTGGCGTTGAAACCATGAGGATCGTTTTTCTTGGTAACCAAGATTATATAGGCGAATTTAAGGATGAGGTCTTGAAAACAGCAAATGGTGAGTTAACTCCTGCCGCCAAAATGTCAAAAATAGGTATAGATTCCTATGATGAATTCAATTTCAAATTTGGAGGTAAAACTTGCGACTTTATAGATTCTGTAGTAAAAATTATTATTATTGGTTCTTCAAAAGGAACATTATCCGATTCTCATCCGGATAATTGTTATGACATCGTCAAGGTAATGGAAACGATTAGCTTAAGTAGCTGGTCACCTAGAAAAGAAGATCGAAGAACTATAGAGCATTATTCTAAGCTCGTAACAGAAGGAGAAAATAGTACAATAGATACTATATCAAGAAAAGCAATAGAACTTTATCATAATGCGTTAGGTAATTTACTGTGTCCCCTTGAAAGATATGACAGTAATCTTGACTATGAGCTTTCGACACTTTTCGACGAGAACACAATTACGTACGAGCCGCTTTCTCGCTTTGTATGTATGATGTATATCATAGAACATGCTGGTAAATGCCAAGCTGTGAGCCAGAATTTACTAGAATTGTTAAAGATGGTGGGAGTACGTTCAAATCCTCTATACTTTGAACCTAAGGTAGAAGAATCTTCAGTTCACGAATCTTATCATTTGGACCAGATTCACAATATTCTTAAGAATAGTGATAAAGTTAATTATTTATTAAAGCACATTGACACATCTACCGACTTATACGTGGCAATTAATAATTTTACATCGATGTTGGTTGATGAAAAAATCGCAGGCAATCTAACACATCAATTTATTAAATTCTTACGAAATGACATTTCCAACCATTGGATTGGGGAATACAATTCTGTGATGTCGAAGTATTCTTCTTATGAAGGGGACATGCTAGTACGTCTATCATATGCTATGTCAGTTTCTAAAATGGTGAGCTATGACAAGTTGCGGCAAGAAACCGTAAACAGAGTTGATACATCGATAAATCACATTCAGGAAAAACGTAGTGAAATTGTTGATACTATTGAAGGATTTCAAGACAGATTTATACCCTATTGGATCACGACATTTTGGTGAACCATTAGCTGGTTATATTCAATTATTACAAAGAATAATATCAATGTGTAAATTGATCAAGCAGGAATTGGAAGATGATTCAGCAAGCCTATCTACATATTTGATTTTGGAAACTCTCTCATGGAGAGTTGAAAACATGAAAACCTCTATTAATACATTGTGTGGACAATTAAAGGATATTGCTGAACGCATCTCGCGTAAAAGAACTGAAATTCGGACAAAATATCAAGTACCAATTGATGCGCTTCTCGAAAACCAATGGGTGTCTTTGTTGATAAATGACTGTGCCCCGATAGGTACTATTAAACCACCGTTTGATAACGATATTCTATGGAAAAAATATGCATGGAAGATTGGATCCTCAGACAAAATGAAATATATCATGTTTGAAATGAATCCCTCTCCCAAAGACAAGGAAGCATACTTTAAGTTTGAAGATATAGAATCCATTCGTAAAACAATAGAGTCTGTTTATACAGATTTGTGTAACTCGGCATATGTTCCAATACATAATTTGTGCAAAGAGTCACTTAGTCGCGTACAGAATTACACAACTTTGCAAACCTATATAGAGAATCTCATAAATAATAAACAAGATGATACAGATAGATAAATACTCAAAAAAATACAAGATTGCTTTAGAACGACGGAAAAGTCCTCAGTTCGTCTCAATGCTTGACTCCGAGCTAAAAAGTTCGGAATGGGTAGCACAGCTGGCAGCTTGCCAATTGTCATTAGACAACATTACTAAGGCTGCGGATTTTGAGACAAAAGAAAATGCGATCAAAAGCTTGTTCAATCAGTTGTATGAGAAGATTACTGCTCCTGGTTTGGATGCATTTATTGGATGGATTGGTAGTTTGACCACATCAAAAAACGGAGAAAACATAAAAGCATTTAAGAAATTCTTAAAGGACAACTATGACAGCTATGCTGATGATATAGAAAAAATATTATCTGCGAAGGAAGTAGTATCCAAGATTGACGAAAAAAGCATCTTCGGTAAACTAATTTCTAATTTTGGAAACAAAATCAAGAAAATAGTTACTGAATTCATTGATAACAACACGTTTGAAAATGAAATAGATGGATTGCTAAAACAATTGAAGAATGAATATGAGGGTGTCTCGAGTATATCTGAACTTAACTATACTTCAGTAAAGGACCTGTATACTGCCGAACAAAAACAAGATAACACCATTGACTTTTATAGTGACATATTTGAACAGGCAAGAAAGAAGTTTCAATCTATGGATGTTCAAAAAGGTGAAGACAAAAACACCAATTATTTCACTATAATACGCAATCGTGTTACTTCATTAACCAAATCAATATCATATTTGGTAAATAGCGGCGTGGCAAAGAATAATGATATGAACATCAAAGCATTATTCCTAAAATTCCAAAAAGAAATGCCTATAGTTGAGGACGACTATCTTCAATCTCTTAAAGAATTTATAACAAAGGATTGGGAGAGCTTTCTAATAAAATATGAAACAATAAAGACCTTTTATTCGTCTCCGATTTTAAATATCCCATCATCAAATTATGATGGTCTTAAAAGTGGTTCCAATATAAGCAATCTTATACTCAATTATACAAAGTTGTATAATGAAGGATCTATAAGAATAGTTCCTTCTATATCAGCTTCTGACATGAAAAATCAGCTTGCCAAGAAGGCAAAGAGTATAAAAGACATGAACGATGAAGCTGCAAAAATCATGCAATCGGTAAATGAGGAATTTACTGACTTTATTGAAAAATATGAAAATCAGAAAGAAATGTTGGAGAAATCAACTGATAATGATGCCAGCCTTAAGGACAACTACGATTCCATATATGGTCAAGATGGAAGCTTGGACAATCTTAGGAACGGAATAACCGAATGCCTCTCTGATGGATGTAATTTTTTTAACACTTTAGCTAACCAAAGTATATTCCAAATGATCGAACTAATGAAAACAACAACAGAAAAGTTCGAGGAAACATTAAAACTTACCGGTTTGCAAGCTCCGATGGAATGGTTAGACTCTTTGCCAGATTTGATGAACTTAACAGAGTCTGATATAGACGAAAAGAAGATAAAATTGTTACTAAGCAAGGGCTTGATTAAGTTGGAAATTAAGAAAACTTATAACTGATATGAAACAATTACATAAAGATATTATTGGTGCTCTAGATAGATTGAGAGTAAGCAGTCTTTACGTTCATAACGCAGAATTACCTGGCGCTCATTTTTCGATACCAGAATTAAATGGAAGAAAGGTATATCTTGTAGAGACACTGGCTGTAATCAATGCCATAGTTGAACGTGGAACTATGATGTTGTACGGTGGACATGGTGGAGGCAAAACGACTCTTTCAAAGTATTTGGGGCAAATATTCATGCATTATTCAAAAGATAAAATTGAAGACTGCATATTACGAGGACACCCGCAGTTAACAGAAGAAAAAATTCTTGGCAGCCTAGATTTTGCGCAAATGATGAATCCTGAATTAATCAAAGAGGGCAAAGTAAAGGTTATATGGAACGACTTTGTTGATTCCTCTTGGAAAATAATAGATGAAATTAATCGTCTTTCTCCATATGCTCAGAATATATTGTTGTCTCTTTTGGCAGAAGGTTCTGTAAAATATCATAATCAATCACGTACACTTGCTCCTTTTACTTTATTCGCAACTATGAATCCAAAGGACAACGCAAACTTTGAGCTGTCTTTGCCTTTTTTAGACCGATTCGCATTGGCTCTGCCCATTACAATGCCAGACTATGATAGTTTTAGTACAATTGGACGCAAGGACAAAATTGACAACAACTTAAATGAATGGTTAAGGGACTTTTCTTTGCAGGATGTTCAAGAAGAAGTAAAGAATATTCACTATACAGATGAAGCAGAACTATTTGTTAACTTTTTAATAGATTCATATCGACTCTGCTGTCGCATATCAAAAGAAACTAACGAGTCTCTTTCTGTTGATAAGACGTTATGTAAAGGATGTCATATGGATGCCAAAGATAAAGTATGCTGTAAAATAAAGCATCCTTTAAGCGTACGCGTAAAAGAAGATCTTTATAGATACGGAAAAGCTATAGCGTGGTTCTTGGGAGATGAAAAAGTAGAAGTAAAACATATTGAGATACTGGCTCCTTATCTGATTTGGCATCGATCTGAATTAAGTAAAAAATTTTGCGATGAGCTGGTCCAAAACAAATGTGAACACAGTTCTTTACGTACTGATAATGATGTTTTAGTTGACATACAGCTTGATGCCACAAAAGACATTATAAAGCTTATAAGAAAAGAATTTGACGGAGTCAAGAGCTTCTTGTTTGAATTTGAAGATGTAAAAAAGGGGAAATTGTCAGAAGAAGAATTCGACAAGTTAATTTCCGCATCAGAAAGTTCCCAGAATAACTTTTTAATATTAACGTCGGAAATTGTTCCAATCCTTAAGGGGAAATACGCTCCCGTATATAATGAGATTTGTAAATACAATGATAAGATATCCATTACAACTGACTTTAAAACGCTGAAATCTATCAAAGATGAATTGGCATATCGATATGATATTCCAAACAGAGCCTACATATTTGAGCAAATAGTTCAACGGTTAAGAGTATTACAATCTAACGAATATACATTTACTTTGACGGACGAATCAATTAAATCTGTGGATTCTATCCGTAATTTAGTTCTTAAAGTTCAGCCAAATTTCCCCAAAAGGGTCACAATGTTTAAGAAAATTCCTTTGATGGATTTCAATAATGATGAATGTGAGCTTGCAATAAAATGTATATCCCAAGGTAAATGGGAATTCTATTTTAAAGGAGAAGAAACAAATATAATTTATAAGATCCTGTCTGACATAAATGGATAATTCTGCCATTTACTTACAAAAAGCATTAGATGCTGTAGAGTGTGTATTTCAATGTGAATATAAAAATTCACTTGGTATACCTATGCCTGAAATTAAACTATTATTGGCTGACGATAAACATTATACGACAGGTGAGTATTATATCACAATTGGTAACACATGGCAAATACATCTGAATTTTGGGAAATTGCCTGTTAGTTTTGCTGAATTTCAAGAAGAGGTTAAGGTTCTTACACGTCATGAAATAGGTCATTACATGTGCTGCCCATTTGACACGATTACATACTTTCGTATGCTCAAATGCATTTTGTCAGTTTATGACAAAGAATTCAAGCATCTTGATTTGCAAAGAATTAATAGTATCTGTGGAGATATTGCAAATCAAGCAGCAGATATTATTGTTGATTCTAGAAATTTCTATTTCAACCCAAAAGAAACTGTAAAAAGCGAAATTAATTGGATACTAAAATGCGGAGGTATTGAAAATTCTCCTAGACATTCCAAACTCATGTTTCTAATGAAGGAGGCCATTTGGAAAACAAGTCTGAATATTTATGAAAGTGATACTGAGTTAAAAGATATTGTAAGTTCTCTAGCAAACACGTTTCTTGAAGATGGCATAGAAAACAAATCTTTATTTACACATAAAACGGAGGAATATGCCCGAGTATTCTTTCAATTGTTTATAAAAGATAAAAATAAGAATATAAAAGAATCCAACGATCAGCAGCAGAGTGGTCAGCAGCAGAGTGGTCAGCAGCAGAGTGGTCAGCAGCAGAGTGGTCAGCAGCAGAGTGGTCAGCAGCAGAGTGGTCAGCGGCAGAGTGGTCAGCAGCAGAATGGTCAGCGGCAGAGTGGTCAGCAGCAGAATGGTCAGCAGCAGAATGGTCAGCAGCAGAGCGAACAAGAAATCAATGGTTCAATGTCGGTTAAGCCAAAAGACGGTGACAAAGATGGAAATGCTTTAATCTTTTTAGACCCAGAAAAAGTAAAGGATGCATTGGAACAGCTAGCTTCTGAGACAACCATAAGTGAATTTGAAAGAATCTTGTCTGCTGCCGGTTTAAACCAATTGTCAGAAAAAGACAAAGAAAAATTATGGTTTTCAGTTCAAAGTGCAGGAATGATTCCCATAGAAGAAGTCGGCAATGAAGGCGCAAAAGACAATTATACATATCCAACGAATTGGAGAATAGGAGATTCTATAGCAGATTTGGATATGATGTTAACATATTCTACTGCACCAAAATTAATTCCTGGAATTACGACGAAAAAATGGGAACAATCTGTAAACGAGTATTTTGGAGTTGAACAAAGACAAAAGGATGCGTTGCTAGTTGTAGATACTTCTGGAAGTATGGGAGCTGTTTCCAGAGAAACAGACAATATGCATCAAGCTGTTCTCGCAGCTTTTGGTATCCTTAATTATTTTGAATCACGCAAAGGTAAGATAGCCCTTGTAGAATTCTCTGATAATGTTAAAGAGTATATATCATGGACAAATGAGTATGAGAGAATACGCGATAAATTGCTTACAAATGGAAGCGGCGGTACTCAATTTCCAATTCATAGTATTCGAGAAATTCTGGAACAATCAAAGAACGAATTGATTACAGTCATTATAACAGACGGAGAGTTAGGCAACATAAATGAGTCAGTAACTTTTTTTGAAGATTACCTAAATGATGAAAACAAATTATATGTTTTTCTATTGGGTAATAGTAAATCTTGTCGAGGATATGATAGGCTCGCAGAAATTGGAGCTAAGGTTTATCAAGCTGACAATGCGATAGATTTCTGCGACATGGTTATGGATGATCTAAATTAAAATATGAGAAATTGTAATGCTATTTTTCTGACACTTGCACTCTCACTATTAATAATAGCATGTGAGAATAAGTCAAGGCAAACAGAACCGGTTGCCTGTGATAATCCGTCTGTTCTTGAGCAGCATACCCCTGATACAACATCCTCTATTCAAGACAAGTTGCCCAAAACTGAAACTTCTACAAGTATATCATTTTCCTCTTCGCACTTTCATAAGTTAAGCAGTTACGATATTATGCGTGGCTTCGACCCTGCATCTGAGGACGACATGGGCGATAACGGCATAAGTCGGTATATGGAGAATAATGATGATAAAGGTTGGGATTAATGATTATTTGGAAGAAATATTGTAACTTTGCAAAAGATATAAAATATGGCACTGGCAATAAATATAGAAGATCTACTGAACAAGCAGAAGATAGAGTCCAATAGGATTGAGTTCAAGAAAGGTTGGAATCCCGCAAGTATATACCATAGCGTGTGTGCTTTTGCCAATGATTTCGACGATCTTGGTGGTGGATATATATTGGTTGGCGTAGATAGCGATGATGATACAGGGATGGCTATCCGTCCCGTCGTAGGTGTGCCGATAGAGAAAATTGACGGTATTCTTCAGGATATGGTGAGCTATAACAACAAGATGTCACCGTATTATATGCCCAGGACAAGTGTTGAAGAGGTGGACGGAAAGCAGGTTCTGGTGATTTGGTGTCCTGCAGGCATCAACAGACCATACTCTGTACCTGAGAATGTGACTGCAAAGAATGGTAGCAAGGAGTATTTCTATATTCGTAGTGGTACGAGCAGCATCATTGCCAAGGGCGAGGTGCTAGACGAACTACGTGAATTGGCAAGTCGTGTACCGTTTGATGAAAGGGGGAATCCTGACATTAAAGTAGAGGATATATCTACGTTGTTGCTTCGTGAGTATCTGGTTAAAGTAGGCAGTAAGCTGGCTAATGAGTTATACGAAAGACCACTGAGCGAGATTCTGGAGCAGATGGACTTGTATGTTGGTCCATCAGAAAACCGTATGCTGAGGAATGTTGCTGCAATGATGTTTTGCGAGAATCCAAGTAAGTTTTTCAAGCGGACACAGGTAGAAGTGGTTTTCTTCCCTGAAGGACGACTGGTAAATCCCAACAATCTCTATGAGGCTCCTGTCATCACAGGTTCCGTGACACAGATCATTGAGCGGACGTTGGAGTATCTGAATCGCATGGTGGTGATGCAATCCATCATTAAACCCAAGAATGACAACCACAGTATCAAGTTCTATACCTATCCTTACCAAGCATTGGAGGAAAGTATTACGAACTCGTTATATCATCGCGACTATCGGGAATGGGAGCCAGTGGTGATTACTGTCGAGCCGAAGGGTATTACCATTCAGAACGTTGGTGGGCCAGACCGCAGCATCCCAGTTGCTGACATCAATCGTGGAGAATTGCTTATCTCCAAACGTTATCGCAACCGTCGTTTGGGTGAATATCTGAAGGAATTGGAGTTGACCGAAGGACGAAGCACAGGTATTCCTACCATCCAGAATGTATTGAAGGCAAATGGCTCGCCTCGCGCTGTCGTCGTTACGGATGAAGAGCGCACCTTCTTCCGCATCACTATTCCCTGTCATGAAGCAGCGGGCAATGTTATTGCTGACATAGCGACAAGAGAGAAGATAAAGGATAGTTCACAGGAAATGGTCAAGAACATCCCTGATGTCCTGAAGGATGTCCTAAAAGATGTCCAGAAAGATGTCCTAAAAGAACTATCTGAAAGACAGATAGTTATACTTGAATTGATATGCACATCACCAGAGGCAACTCTAATAGAAATGTCCAGAAAGCTTAAGGTGTCCGACAAGACTATTCAACGAGAGTTTACAGCTATTAGGAAACTTGGTATCAATATTGAGCGCCAAAATGGACGCAAGGAAGGTAAATGGGTTATCAAAATTGGGAAATAGGAAATGGAGTTTAGTGAGGAACAGCTTAAAAAACTGTCAGTTCTATTTGAGGAAAAAGTTGAAAAAGAGCTAACAATCGAAGAGGTTCGAAAGTTTGTTCAGTTGGATACAATTGACGATTGCAAACAGTATTTACGGGTGATGCTTGATTTCTTCTTCGAAGTCTTCAAATCACCAGAAGGGCGCAAAGCCATGTCATCTCTCGAAAATGAAAGAAACATTTGGCTTCAAACAATCTTTAGTAAGAGTTGCCATTTCCTATATTTGTTAGATGGTGTGGGGTATAATAATGGTTCCAACCATCTCAATCCTATTATAGACCCATCTGTATTGTTTACTATTGCAAGAAGGATATATGAGTCAGTAATTGCTTTTGAGCTATTATTTGTCATCCCAAGCACAGAAGACGAACAAACAATTCTTTATAATCTTTTCATGGCTCAAGGACTAACAGAGAGATTAAATGATTTTGACGAAGAAATGCGTAGCCACAATCCCCAAAGAGTTGCAGAAGAACAGCAGAACATTGATAACTGCATGAATGAGATAGAAAAAACGGAACTCTATTCGAACCTCAGTCAACAGACAAAGAATCAAATAAAAAATGCTTTTGGTATAAGATACCGATATGTGTTTGAGGAAGACAACACTATGAAACGAGTCAGTTTCGAAGATGCATATAAATATCTTCGAATCAAAAAGGA
The DNA here is from genome assembly GCF_000025925.1 of Xylanibacter ruminicola 23. Lineage (NCBI taxonomy): Bacteria > Pseudomonadati > Bacteroidota > Bacteroidia > Bacteroidales > Prevotellaceae > Xylanibacter > Xylanibacter ruminicola. Next base: position 639,064 of record NC_014033.1, read on the forward strand.
TCTTCTCAAAAACACTTATTCATTCTTCAGTCTTCATGGCCATCCATCATATTTGGCACTTATTCAATTTCATGATGCTTTCAAAAGAGAAAGTCGGGCAGATTTAACAATTATGGCTCCACATGCGACTCAATGTGTCCTGGCATTTATGAGCATTTTCATAGTAGATTATATGAAACTGGTTCCTGAGATTAAAGCCATGTATGATAAACTTGAAGAGCCAAGACGATTTGCAATTGGCATGTACGAGGATGCAATGAAAGGTGAGAAGAAGTTTCAATAAAGAAATGATTCTCTGTGCAAGTATGCGAATATTTTTGGAAGTATCCATATTATAGTTTGATTGTTAGCTAATCTTGGTGGTATCTAATCTCCAAATTTGATGGAACAATTTAAAAATGTTCCATCAATGTTCCATCAAAATTTGATGTGTTTGAAAACAGAAATCCCTGCAAGTGCTTGACTTACAGGGATTTGTTTTGGAGGGTGCCCGGTGGGACTCGAACCCACGACATTCAGAACCACAATCTGACGCTCTAACCAACTGAACTACGGGCACCATTTCTGAATTGCGGGTGCAAAGGTACGGAGTTTTTTTTAATCTACCAAACATTTGATGTAGTTTTTTATAAAAATTTAGTTTTTGGTTAAAAATGTATAACAAAGAGAGGCCGCTCGCGCGCGTTTCAATTATTCTTTGTAATTTTGCAGCCGTGAAGATAAAAGAAGTGCTGAGCGCCCTTGAACGTTTCGCGCCTCTGCCCTTGCAGGAAAGTTGGGATAATGCTGGCTTGCAACTGGGACTGACAGAGACGGAGGTTTCAGGGGCATTATTGTGTCTGGACGTGAACGAACGTATCGTTGACGAGGCTATGGCGAAGGGTTGCAATCTGATTGTAAGCCACCATCCGCTGTTGTTTCGTGGTTTGAAAACCATCAGCGATCTGACCGACGTTCAGCGCACCGTGATGCGTGCTATTAAGCAGGGCATAGCGGTGGTATCGATGCACACCAATATGGATAATGCCCGTGGCGGCGTGAACTTTAAGATAGCCCAGAAGCTGGGTCTGCAGAATGTGGCGTTTTTCGCGCAGAAGCAGGTTGACGGCATTGAGGCTGGCAGTGGGGTAGTGGGCGAGTTGCCCGAAGCTATGGCTGCCGACGACTTTATTATTGGTGTGAAGAATGCCTTTGGTGTGGAGTGTGCGATGTGCAACGAGTTGCTGCGCCGCCCCATTAAGCGCGTGGCTATCTGCGGTGGTGCGGGCGATTTCCTGCTCGACGAGGCCATTAAGAATCAGGCCGATGCATTTATTACTGGCGAGATGCACTACCATCAGTACTTTGGCTATGAGCAGCAGATACAGATTTGCGTGATAGGTCACTATCAGAGCGAACAGTACACTGCCGAAATCTTTGAGGAGATTATCCAGAAGGAGTGCCCCGGCGTAAAAACCTGCATAGCCGAAACATGTACGAATCCAATATTGTATATTTAAATAAATTAGTAGAATTATGGCAAAGAAAGATCCATCAGAACTGTCAGTTGAAGAGCGCCTGAAGACGCTGTATCAGTTGCAGACCGCCCTCTCGGCTATCGACGAGAAGCGTATGTTGCGCGGTGAGCTGCCCCTGGAAGTACAAGACCTGGAAGACGAGATTGAGGGTTTGACCACTCGTGTTGAGAAGATTGCAAACGAGATTGCGGACTACCAGAGAGCTATCAGCCAGAAGAAGGGCGAGATTGCCGATGCCGAGGCCAGCGTAGAGCGCTATAAAGCTCAGCTGGATGAGGTTAAGAACAACCGTGAATACGACACACTCTCGAAGGAGATTGAGTTCCAGACACTGGAAATTGAACTGTGTAATAAGAAGATTCGCGAGGCTAACAACAAGATTGCCGACAAGCAGCGTGAGCAGGAAAGCAGCGAGGCCCTGATTGCAGAGCGCCAGAGCGACCTGGAGGTTAAGAAGAACGAGCTTGAGGAGATTATGGAAGAGACTCGCGTAGAGGAGGAGAAGCTGAAGGAGCAGGTTAAGACACTCGAGGCTAAGATCGAGGGCCGTTTGCTTACTTCGTTCAAGCGCATCCGTAGAAACGCTCGCAACGGTCTGGGTATCGTTTATGTACAGCGTGATGCCTGCGGTGGTTGCTTTAACAAGATTCCACCCCAGCGCCAGTTGGATATCAAGATGCACAAGAAGATTATTGTTTGCGAGTACTGCGGACGTATCATGATCGACCCAGAGCTGGCAGGCGTTAAGATCGACAAGGCAACAGGTGCTACCGAGGAGAAGAAGGGTCGTGCAAAGCGCTCTATCCGCAAGACTTCGACCTCGAAGAAGTCGACCGATGCCAACGATATGGAATAATCGGAAATGTTATAAATTCTGATAGTCGGGGATATCCTCTAAAAAGTAATATTTTTGGTTGGCATAATCCATCTTACAGCAAATGTGCTGCATGCCGTTGCTAACTATCAGATAATCTACCTTCAGCAAAAGATTGTAAGCCGATATTTGGTTGAACGTCTTTTGCTGAAGTTTTATTTGTGGGGCTTTGTACTCGATAATCATCTGTGGGGCTGCCACCTTATTATATAATACGGTATCGCAACGCAGACGCTTCTCGCCCACGCTCAGTTCAATCTCGTTGCCCATCAGTCCGGCTGGGTAACCCTTGTGTTCAACCAGATAATGCACAAAATGCTGGCGAACCCACTCCTCGGGTGTCAGCGCTACGTATTTTCGGCGTAAAAAGTCGAAAATTACCTGTTTATTGCCCTGCTGGGCTATTTTTATTTCGTATGTAGGGAGGTTTAATCGAAACATTTTTGTAAATTTGCAGGCAAAATTACAAATAATAAATGAAATAGCAACATGGCTGAGGCAAAAAATGTGAGTTTTGAGAGCATTATGCGCGATTTGGAGGCTGGAAAATTTGCGCCCGTCTATTATCTGATGGGCGACGAATCGTATTATATCGACAAGATTGCCGATTATATAGCCGACCATGCATTACGCCCTGAGGAACGTGATTTTAACCAGACTGTGGTGTTCGGATCGGACGTAAATGCGTCGCAGATAGCCGACCTGGCACGCCGCTATCCTATGATGGCCGAGCGCCAGGTGGTGATAGTAAAAGAGGCGCAGAATATTAAAAATACCGAGGCACTTGAGCGCTATTTTGCGCAGCCTATGGCCAGCACCGTTTTGGTGATGTGCCATAAGAACGGCAAGGTTGACGGTAGAAAATCGGGGTACGTGAAGGCTATCAAATCGCACGGCATACTGTTTGAGAGTATGAAACTCAAGGATAGAGAGCTGCCAGGTTTTATTGAGAACTATCTGAAAAAACGCCAGATCAGGATTGATGCCAAATCGGTTCAGATGATAGCCGAGAATATTGGCGCCGATTTGAGTAGACTGACAGGTGAGCTGGATAAAGTGATCATTTCGTTGCCCGAAGAGAATAGGGTAGTGACCCCGCAGGTGGTTGAGGAGCAGATTGGTGTGAGCAAAGAGTTTAATGGATTTGAACTTCGCGATGCCATTGTGAACCGAAATGTTTTTAAGGCAAATCAGATAATAAAATATTTTGACGAAAATCCAAAGGCTGGTTCCATCTACTCGTTTCTCCCTTTGCTCTTTAATTACTTCCAGAATTTAATGATTGCGTTTTACGCGCCAAATAATAAGAGCCAAGAGGGCGTTGCAGAGTGGCTGGAATTCAAAAATCCATGGCAAGCCAAGGACTATATGACGGGTATGCGAAACTACTCTGGAATGAAGGTGATGCAGATCATTTCGAAGATGCGAGAGATTGACGCCAAAAGTAAGGGTCTGGATAACCCAAATACACCTGCTGGAGAGCTTATGAAAGAACTGATTTTTTACATTTTGCACTAATTTAGGGCAAAATGTTATTCTAGAATTTATAAAAATGGCGCTTTTGATGAGCGCCTTTTTTATGTCTAAATGTCTGTAAAATAGGGGAGTTACGGCATTTTGTACCCTCTCAAAACTCGCGTATTTCCAGTTTTTCGACCGATGGTTCAGAATACGCGAGAAATGGCAAAATCTGGAATTTTGGAGCTTGCGGAATTTAGTGTTCACATTTATTAGGATTTAATTTCATTGATTTAAATTCTTAAATCTGAACATCTGTTTAGGAATTTATTGGTTTATGGATGTTGATTTTAGGATTTAAAAGCTTAAATCAGATATTTGAATTTAGATATTAATATCTAAATATTGTGATTCTGTTTTGTATATTGATATTTATGCATACTAATTATTGTGCATTTAAGTGGCTAAATATCAATTAGTTATGTAATTTATTTATAAATACCTTGCAGAAATAGTCACCTTATTAAACCGAAAGCTGCAAAAGGGGTTTTAAAAGTATAAAGTTTACGTAACTACCTTATTTATACCCAATTAGTTAGATTAAAACATTAAAATAAGCCTTTGTACAGATTTATAATCGCAAATTTAGATTTAAAAATTTAAAGCCCCGATTTATTCCTAAACGTCTTTTGATTTACAAATATAAAACTATAAACTAAAATTATAAAATCTTAAATTGTATCTACATTTGTTGTATATTTCAATTTTTTGTTTTACCTTTGTAAACTGAAAGAAAACAGGGCCTAATAGCCCCATTAAGCACTTAGTTACAGCAATGAAAGATAGAATCAGGCAAATTATGGAGAGCCAGCACATGACTCAACAGCTCTTCGCCGACTACATCGGTCAGAGTCCAGCTACCCTTAGTAGCATCTTCAACGGTCGTACTCGTCCTACCCTAAACATCGTTGAAGCCATCAAAAAGAAAATTCCTAACATCAATACCGATTGGTTGATGTTTGGTTCGGGTGACATGTATCTGCCCCAAAACACTCCCGATCAGGATCTGTTTTCGGAGGCTGAAGGTACCCCTGGTACCCACCCTATCGAGCAAAATCTGATGTTGAATTTTGATGATGCACCTGTACAAGCCCCCCAAAATGTGGCTCAGCAGCCCCAAAATTATAATAGTGTACGTAATACACACCAAGAAATCGTTCGCGAGGAGGTAAAATTCATTGACAAACCGCAGCGTAAGGTTATCGAGATTCGTGTGTTTTACGATGATCAGACATGGGATACTTTTGTACCTGCGAAGAAATAAAGTTTTGTGGTTTCAAAAAATAATAGTACCTTTGTACCCGAATTAAAAATTTGAAGTATGAAGAAGTATATACTTGACCTCAAGGTGAAGCAGGTAGAGCAGATCCATCAGCGTTATGTACTTATAAAACTAACTGATGATAAACCTCTGCCCGATATGCTGCCCGGTCAGTTTGTCGAGGTGCGTGTAGATGGTTCAACATCTACCTTTTTACGCCGCCCCATTTCCATTAACTTTGTTGATCGCAACGCCAACGAGCTTTGGCTGTTAGTAGCTACCGTTGGCGACGGAACCCGAACATTAGCTAAACTGCAACCTGGTGACACGCTTAACTGTGTGCTGCCATTAGGCAACGGCTTTACTGCTGCCAAGGCTGGCGAAAAGGTGCTGCTGGTTGGTGGTGGCGTAGGTGTGGCCCCCCTGCTGTATATGGGTGCCGAGATGAAGCGCCAGGGTATTGAGCCTACATTCCTGTTAGGAGCGCGTACGGCTAACGACCTGCTGATGCTGCCTATATTTAATATGTTCGGGCGCGTGTACGTAACAACCGAGGACGGATCGATGGGCGAGAAGGGCTTTGTAACTAATCACTCGCTGCTGAACGAGGAGCGTTTCGACCGTATCAGTACCTGTGGCCCTACGCCGATGATGAAGGCTGTGGCTCGTTATGCCCGTCAGAATAGCATCGACTGTGAGGCCTCGTTAGAGAACCTGATGGCTTGCGGACTGGGTGCTTGCTTGTGCTGCGTAGAGAAGACTACCGAGGGCAATTTGTGTGTTTGTAAGGATGGACCCGTGTTTAATATTAAGAAACTGTTATGGCAAGACTAAATGTAAAGATTGCTGACTTGGAGCTGAAGAACCCTGTGATGACTGCATCGGGTACTTTTGGCTACGGATTGGAGTTTGCCGACCTGATGCCTCTGGATGGTATCGGTGGTATTATTGTGAAGGGAACCACCCTGAATCCACGTGAGGGAAACGACTATCCACGTATGGCCGAAACAGCCAGCGGGATGCTGAACTGCGTAGGACTGCAGAATAAAGGCGTAGATTACTTCTGTGAGCACATTTATCCGCAGATTAAGGATATAGATACCAATATGATTGTAAACGTGAGCGGATCGAGTCCTGAGGATTATGCTGAGTGTGCTGCCCGTATCGATGCATTAGAGAATATCCCTGCCATCGAGCTGAATATCTCGTGTCCTAACGTAAAGGATGGAGGTATGGCTTTTGGTGTTACCTGTGCTGGTGCTGCCAGCGTGGTAAAGGCTGTGCGCCAGCGTTACCACAAAACGCTGATAGTAAAGCTGAGTCCTAATGTAACTGATATAGCTGAGATTGCGCGAGCTGTAGAGGCTGAGGGTGCTGATAGCGTATCGCTGATTAATACGCTGATGGGTATGGCTATTGATATCGAGAAGCGCAAAACGCTGTTGAGCATTAATACAGGCGGATTGAGTGGCCCTTGTGTAAAGCCTGTGGCGCTGCGTATGGTATGGCAGGTGGCTAAGGCCGTTAAGATACCTGTAATAGGCTTAGGAGGCATTAGTTGTGCCAAGGATGCCATCGAGTTCCTGATGGCTGGTGCAACGGCCATCGAGATAGGTACAGCCAACTTCCTGGATCCGGCAGTAAGTATCAAGGTGAGGGACGGCATTAACGAGTGGCTTGATGCACACGGCTGTAAGGATGTTAGCGAAATCATAGGGGTTATTTAACCCCTTTTTTGTGCCGTATAGATAAAAATTTGGGGGCTACCAATCGGCAGCCCCCAACCAACACAAAAACTAAACTAGACTTAACTAAAGCAATTCCGGGGTTTTCCCAAATCCCTGATTGCGGTGCAAAGATACGCATAGTTTTTGAAACTACCAAATCTTTTTTGCATTTTTTTGCAATCGGGGTGTCCTTTTCTATAAAATTACCGCATTTCGCAGTAAAATATAGTCTAAAATTGTCATTGCAGCCATCGATTCAACAACTGGTACTGCTCTGGGCAAAACGCACGGATCGTGGCGCCCGTGAGCAGTGAAAGTGGTGGCATTTCCTTCCTTATCTACCGTTTGCTGTTCGGTAAGAATTGTGGCTACTGGTTTAAAGGCCACACGGAAGTAAATGTCCTGCCCGTTGCTGATGCCGCCCTGAATGCCGCCACTGTGATTGGTTGTGGTGGTGATGGGCTGCTGATCGCCAGTTGATGGTACGAACACGTCGTTCACCTGACTGCCGCGCATGGTGGCACTGTTGAAACCATCGCCATACTCAAAGCCCTTAACGGCATTGATGCTGAGCATGGCCTGACCTAACGAGGCGTGCAACTTATCGAACTCAGGCTCGCCTAAGCCTGTGGGGCATCCCTTAATCACACAAGTAATGATACCGCCAATGGTGTCGCCCTCGGCCTTTACCTTTGCTATCAGCGCCTCCATTTCGGCTGCTTTCTGCTGGTCGGGGCAACGTACGGCGTTAGTCTCGGTAAGACTAGGGTCGTAGCGGCTGTAATCCTTATCAAGTGCAATATCGCCTACCTGTGATGTGTAGGCCTGAATACTGATTCCCTTCTGGCGCAATACCAGTTTGGCCAATGCGCCGCCCACGCAACGGCTGATGGTGATACGTGCCGATGAACGGCCGCCACCACGATGATCGCGGATGCCGTACTTCTCGAAATACGTGTAATCGGCATGCGATGGACGGAAAAGATTGCGCATATTCTCGTAATCGTTGGAGTGCTGATTGGTGTTACGAACGATGAATCCGATGGGGCAGCCTGTAGATTTGCCCTCAAACACGCCGCTCAGCAGTTCTACACGGTCGGCTTCCTGTCGTGAGGTGGTGATAGCACTCTGACCAGGGCGACGGCGATTCAGTTCGCTCTGAATAAACTCCATGTCGATGTCGATGCCGGCTGGCATGCCATCAATCACGCCGCCAACGGCCTCGCCATGACTCTCGCCGAAGGTTGTGAGTGTGAATATGTGTCCAAATGTGTTGCGCATAGGGGTAGGGGGAATTTTTTATGGGTTAGTGACAGTGTCCGCAACCGCAACCACAGCCATCGTCGTGGTGGTGATGCTCGTGATCGCAGCCTTCGTGATTGCAGCCCTCGTGGTCGCCTCCGCAGCCACCACAACCGCCGCATCCACCTGTCATATGCTTAATCAGGTGCTGAATCTCCTCGTCGGTAGCCTCGCGGTTCTCAATCACCTTACCCTTGAAGTTCAGGGTTTTGCCAGCCAATGGGTGGTTGGTATCAACGGTAACACCGTCTTCCTCGATCTTTACCACCTTAGCCATGAACTGATGGTCCTCGTTGTCCATCAGGGTGATAACAGCGCCCTCGAAGATGTTGTCGTGATCGAAATGACCGTTAACAGTAAATACCTCGCGGCTAACCTTGTGAACGCCCTCAGTTACATACTCGCCGAATGCCTGAACTGGAGCCAGCTCGAAATCAAAGTCGCTGCCCTTTTCAAGACCCTTTACCTTCTCCTCGAAAGCATCGAGTGCTACGCTGAATCCGGTGATAAACTCAAATGGACGGTCATCGCCAGTCTGCTCCTCAAGCTCACTCTTGCCATCCTTCAGGCTGTACAACTGGTATACAACCGACATGAATCTGTTTTTTGTCTCTTCCATTATACCTATTATATATATATTTAGTTTCAGCCTGCAAAGTTACGCATTTTCTGCCAAATACACGAACGTTTAATTGGAAAAAGTAAAAAAATACTTATTTCTGCCTTTCTTTGATATGTATCAATAAAAAAGCTGTGTTCGCACACAATTACACAAAAATGCTTGTGAGTATCAAAAAATCGCCGTACCTTTGCATCGTCAAAAAGACAAAAGGATAACAAATTAAAGTATAAAAGTAGGTTGGCTGTAAAAAGTCACCGAGTAAAAAAAAGAAAGGGTAAAAAGATGAAAAAGATGATGATGACATTGGTAGCAATGCTGAGCATGACAACTGCATTTGCTGAGGGTGAGAACACTAACGCTGTAGCAAACGTAGAGGCTTACAAGATGGACGTAAACATGGATAAGCTCTCAAAGGTTCTGAACCTGGCTATCGACCAGCGCGAGGCTGTTGAGAACATCCACAATGTATTCAATACTGAGATCTCATATGCAGCTCAGGCTAGCAACAGCGAGCGCGAGGCTATGGTTAAGCACGCTATCGATACCGACGTTAAGCGTATGCGCTACGTACTCAGCGAGGATCAGATGCGTACATACCTGCTGCTGCTGAACACCACTATCAACAACCGTGGTTTGAACAAGTAAATTCGTAGTTTTTTAGTTATTATTGGTCATTCTTTATAGAGGCATTCCTTTGGGATGTCTCTATTTTTATGCTTAAAATTTGCAAATGTCGATTTTTTTTGCTTACTTTGCACGCTGAAAACGATAATAACTAAATAATATCATAACAAGGTATGAAGAAAATTAAGTTTTTACTCATGTCGATGGTTGCCGCTGTGCTGGTTAGCTGCGGTACCACAAGTACTGTGCCTATCACAGGACGTAAGCAGAATCTGATGGTTAGCGATGGTGAGATGCTGAGTCTGTCGACCCAGCAGTATCAGGAGTTTATGAAAACTGCCAAGCTTTCTACCGATGCCGCCAAAACCGCTATGGTTAAGCGTGTGGGACAGAATCTGGCCAACGCTGTGGTAAGCTATCTGAATGCTAACGGTATGCAGAACGATGTGCAGAACTACAAGTGGCAGTTTAACCTGGTGGCCGATAAGCAGGCCAACGCATGGTGTATGCCTGGCGGACTGATTGTGGTTTACGAAGGTATCTTGCCTATCACACAGGACGAGGCTTCGTTGGCTATCGTGCTTGGACATGAGATTGCCCACGCTGTAGCACGTCACTCTGCCGAGCAGATGAGCACCCAGATCAAGCAGCAGTATGGTGTGCAGGGAGCAGGTGCTCTGGCCAGCATTCTGGGTGTAGGCAGCAATACCGTTGCCGTCGGCCAGGCTGTGGTTAGCTCTGGTATCAACTTGTTTAATCTTAAATACTCGCGTAGCCATGAGAGCGAGGCTGATTACATGGGTTTGATTTTTGCTGCGATGGCAGGTTATAATCCTGAGGCTGCTGTTACTTTCTGGCAGCGTATGGCTTCGGCCAGCACCAGCAACACATCTGAGTTCCTGAGCGATCACCCTTCAGATGCTACACGTATCAAGAATATTCAGGGATGGTTGCCCGAGGCTAAGAAGTACTACAAGCCAAAGACCACCACTACGGCTAAGAAGACAACCACCACAAAAAAGACTACAACTAAAAAAACTACAAAAAAGAAGTAAATAAATGAAAAGAAGTACAATTACTATCGCGTTTGCTGCCTGCGCAATGATGGCACAGGCGCAGACACAGGGTGGAGGCATTTCTGCCCAGATGTTACAGGAAATCCAGAAGGAGCAGAAACAGTGTGGCAAGGAGCGTGTTATCGCTAATGCCATCTATGGTATGAGCATTGATGCGCTGGCCAAGAACTACAAGGTGGCCGCCCTGCCTATCGACACTCATTTCTCGGTTGAAACCCGTAAGCAGTCGATTACCGACCAGAAATCATCTGGACGTTGCTGGATGTTCAGCGGACTGAACGTGCTGCGTTCAAACTATATGGCTCAGGCCGATTCAGTAAGCATCGAGTTCTCGCAGGCTTATCTCTTCTTCTGGGATCAGTTGGAGAAGTCGAACCTGATGCTTCAGGGCGTGATTGATACCGCCAAGAAGCCTATGGACGATCAGCGTGTGCAGTTCTTCTTCCATTCGCCTATTGGTGATGGTGGTACTTTCTGCGGTGTGGCCGACTTGGCACCCAAATACGGACTGGTTCCCTCGGAGATTATGCCTGAGAGTTTTACCAGCGAGAACACCTCGAAGGCTCGCAGCCTGATTTCGTCGAAGCTGCGTGAGTTCGGACTCCAGCTGCGTGATATGGTAGCTAAGAAAAAGAGTGCTGCCGATATCCAGAAGGCTAAGACTGAGATGCTGGGTCAGATTTATCGCATGCTGAAGCTGACACTGGGTGTTCCCGTTGAGAAGTTCACCTACGCTTTCCACGATAAGAACGGTCGCCAGCTGGGCGAGGCCAAGGAGTACACTCCACTGAGTTTCTATCAGGAGGTTGTTGGTGGCGATCTGAATGGCACCTTCATTATGGTGATGAACGACCCACGCCGCGAGTATTACAAGACCTACGAGGTAGAGTATGATCGCCACACCTACGACGGCAGCAACTGGCGCTATCTGAACCTGCCTATGGAGGAGATTGAGCAGTTGGCTATTGCCTCGCTGAAGGATGGCCGTAAGATGTATAGCTCGTACGATGTAGGCAAGTTGCTGGATCGTAAGCGCGGCTATGCTTCGTTAGATAATTTCGACTACGGATCGGTATTCGGAACTACCTTTAAGATGGACAAGGCTCAGCGTATTTCTACTTTTGACAGTGGTTCTACCCACGCTATGACATTGACTGCTGTCGACCTGGATAACCAGGGTAAGCCCATTAAGTGGAAGGTTGAGAACTCGTGGGGTGCTACCAGCGGCCAGCAGGGCTGCCTGATTATGACTGCCGACTGGTTCCGTGAGTATATGTTCCGCTTGGTTGTAAATAAAAAGTATGTGTCAGAGAAGTTGCTGAAGGCATACAATACCAAACCGGTTATGGTAATGCCCGAGGACCCATTGTTCTTGCCCGATGAGTAAAGCTATTATTGTAGGCGCCTCATCAGGTATCGGACTCGAAGTGGCCCGTCTATTCATCCAGCGCGGCTGGACGGTAGGCGTGGCCGCTCGTCGTTTAGACCTGTTGCAACCCATTGGCGCCGCCGATGTGGAGCAGATTGATGTGACCAGTGCTGATGCACCCGAAAAGCTGATGCAGTTGGTTGATCGCCTGGGTGGTATGGATTTGTTTTTCTATGCCTCGGGTATCGGGAAGCAGAATCGTGAACTAACGCCCGATATCGAGTTGGCTACAGTTGAAACCAACGGCTTGGGCTTTACCCGTATGATTGGCTGTGCCTATCGCTATTTTGCCCAGCAGGGCAGGGGGCATATTGCAGCCATCACCTCTATCGCTGGTACCAAGGGGCTTGGTCCGGCACCAGCCTATTCGGCTACCAAAGCCATGCAGAACGTGTATCTGCAGGCCTTAGAGCAGCAGGCCAACGCCCGAAAGCTCGATATCAGGTTTACCGATATCCGTCCAGGTTTTGTGGATACGGCCCTGTTGAGTGGCTCATTCCACTATCCCATGATGCTGAAGCCACAGGCTGTGGCACGCGAGATTGTGAGTGCAATCGAACATCATAAGCACATTCGTGTGATCGACTGGAAATATCGCATCCTGACTGCCGTTTGGCGCAGAATACCCAGATGCATCTGGCGTAGAATCAAGTTATAATTCAGTTAAAACTAAACTATATAATAATGAATAAGGTAGAGAAATATCAGTTGCTGCAGCAGCAGATTAAGGCGCTGAGCGCTGGTGAGACCGATCAGGTGGCTGTGATGGCTAATGTGGCCGCAGCCATACATTTGGAGATGGGATTCTGGTGGACAGGATTCTATCGTGTACAGAACGGCGAGTTGGTACTGGGTCCATTCCAGGGACCTGTGGCCTGCATGCATATCGGCTATGGCAAGGGCGTATGCGGAACCTCGTGGAAACAGGGCGAGACCATTGTGGTGCCCGATGTAGAACAGTTCCCTGGTCATATTGCCTGCAGCAGCGAGTCGCGTTCGGAAATCGTTGTGCCTGTAAGATCGGCCGAAGGCGAAATAATAGCAGTACTAGACATCGACAGCAAGGATTTGGCAACATTCGATGAGGTTGACAAGCAGTGGCTGGAAGAGATTGTCAAGGTGTTCGAATAAAAAATAAAAAAACGCAGAGAAATTTTTGGCAGTGTGGGCAGAAATGCTTAAATTTGCACCCGATTTAAATAGTTAACGCCCAAGTCGCATCCTCGTGTAGGGTGTGAGCGAACTGACAAGACGACGGCTCTCGGGTAGGGCTGGCACGGAACGCAGGGATTAAGTACAACTCCTTGGCAAGCTTATTGGCGAGCCGAGTAAAAATTTAAAGCTATATGGCACAAATGAATTTCGGTGGCGTAACAGAAACTGTTGTCACCAGCAAAGAGTTCTCACTTGAGAAAGCACGTGAAGTATTGAAAAATGAGACCATCGCTGTAATCGGTTATGGCGTTCAGGGACCAGGTCAGGCCTGCAACCTGCGTGATAACGGATTTAATGTGATTGTGGGTCAGCGCCCTGGCAAGACCTACGACAAGGCTGTGGCCGACGGTTGGGTTCCTGGCGAGACTCTGTTCTCTATCGAGGAAGCCGCTGAGAAGGGTACTATCCTTTGCATGCTGCTCTCTGATGCTGGTCAGATTCAGCAGTGGCCCACCATCAAACAGTATCTGAAGCCTGGCAAGACTCTTTATTACAGCCACGGTTTCGCCATCAACTGGAGCGATCGTACAGGTGTAGTTCCTCCAAAGGATGTTGACGTAATTATGGTTGCACCTAAGGGTAGTGGTACCAGCCTGCGCACTATGTTCTGCGAGGGTCGTGGTTTGAACTGCTCGTATGCTGTTTATCAGGATGCTACTGGTAAGGCTAAGGAGAAGACTCTGGCCTTTGGTATCGGTATTGGTGCCGGATATATGTTTGAGACCACCTTCGAGCGCGAGGCTACATCAGACTTGACTGGTGAGCGTGGTTCGTTGATGGGTGCCATTCAGGGACTGCTGCTGGCTCAGTACGAGGTACTGCGTGAGCACGGACACTCTCCCTCAGAGGCTTTCAATGAGACTGTAGAGGAATTGACCCAGAGCCTTGGCCCTCTCTTCGGTGCTAAGGGTATGGACTGGATGTATGCTAACTGCTCGACCACCGCACAGCGCGGTGCGCTCGACTGGGCTCCACGATTCCACGATGCTATCAAGCCCGTTATGGAGTGGTTGTACTACTCGGTACAGACGGGTAACGAGGCACAGATTACCATCGACGCTAACTCGAAACCCGACTACCGCGCTGGACTGGAGAAAGAGTTGGAGGCTATGCGTAATCAGGAAATGTGGCGTGCTGGCGAGACCGTACGTAAGCTGCGTCCTGAGAACCAAGACGTATAACACTACAATCACGGGGGTGCACACGCATCCCCGTGATTCATTTTTAAATATGATATGGGAAAATTAGTAATTAATTCGTACGATGAATTCGCAGCCCACTTGGGTGAGGAGCTCGGCGCTTCTGACTGGCTGCAAGTAGACCAAGACCGTATTAATCTTTTTGCCGACGCTACACTGGACCATCAGTGGATTCACGTTGACGTGGAGCGCGCCAAGAAGGAGAGTCAGTATCAGAGCACTATCGCTCATGGCTATCTGACCCTGTCGCTGTTGCCTTATATGTGGGACCAGATTATCGAGGTGAACAACATCAAGATGCTGGTTAACTACGGAATGGACAAGATGCGATTCGGACAGCCAGTTATCACAGGCTCAAAGGTACGTTTGGTCACCAAGTTGCACAACATTCAGAACCTGCGTGGTATCTGTAAGGCAGAGATTGAGTTCAGAATTGAAATCGAGGGGCAGCGCAAACCCGCACTCGAGGGTATCGCTTCGTTCCTGTATTATTTTAATTAATAGGTATGGGTGGATTTTTTGGAACCATTTCCACAAAGTGCTGTGTAAACGATTTGTTCTACGGCACCGATTATAATTCGCACCTGGGTACCAAGCGTGCAGGACTGGTAACATTCGATGAGGAGAAAGGTTTTAGTCGTAAAATCCATAACCTGGAGCGTGATTACTTCCGTTCTAAGTTTGAGGATGAACTCGACTCGTTTTCAGGAAAACAGGGTATTGGCGTAATTAGCGATACCGACCCACAACCCATACTCGTTAACTCGCACTTAGGCCGCTATGCCGTAGTTACCGTAGCTAAGATTAACAACCTGGAAGAGATAGCACAAGAACTACTGGATCGCCGCATGCACTTTAGTGAGTACTCGGCCAATACCATCAACCAGACAGAGCTGGTGGCCCTGCTTATTAATATGGGTCGCACATTTGTTGAAGGTATCAACCTGGTGTACAAAAAGATTGAGGGATCGTGCTCGATGCTGATTCTGACCGAGAAGGGTATTATTGCTGCCCGCGACTTCCTGGGCCGCACACCTATCGTTATCGGACAGAAGGATGGCGCCTATGCCGTAAGTAGCGAGACTACCAGTTTCCCCAATCTCGACTATAAGCGTGTTCGTGACCTTGGTCCTGGCGAGATAGTATTCCTTACTGCCGATAAGCTGGAGGTACTGCAGGAGCCTTGGAAACGTGAGCAGATCTGCTCGTTCCTTTGGGTTTACTATGGTTTCCCCGCATCAGATTATAATGGTATCAACGTAGAAAACGTACGTGAGACCAATGGTAAGATGATGGGTGAGAAGGATGAGACTGAGGTTGACTGCGTTTGCGGTGTGCCCGATTCGGGTGTCGGTATGGCGCTCGGTTATGCAGAGGGTAAGGGGGTACCTTACAAGCGTGCCGTGCTGAAGTACACACCAACCTGGCCCCGTTCGTTTACTCCTGGCAACCAGGAGCGCCGTTCGCTGGTGGCTAAGATGAAACTGATACCTAACCCAGCTTTGCTGAAGGATCAGCGCGTGGTATTCTGCGACGACTCTATCGTACGTGGTACACAACTCAAGGATAACGTAAAGACTTTCTTTGAGTATGGCGCTAAAGAGGTGCACTGCCGTATCTCTTGTCCTCCATTGGTTTATGGTTGTCCATTCATCGGCTTTACCTCGTCAAAGAGCGATATGGAGTTGATTACACGCCGTATCATCAAGGACTTTGAGGGCGACGATAAGAAGAACCTGGAGAAGTACGCTACCACCGACTCGCCTGAGTACAAGCGTATGGTAGATGAGATTGCCAAGCGTCTGGGCCTGACCTCGCTGAAGTTTGCTAAGCTCGAGGATCTGGTTAAGAGCATTGGTATGGACAAGTGCCGCGTGTGCACACACTGCTTTGATGGCAGTAGCTACTGTCACGAGCATGATAAGGAAGACAATCGTCAGCTTAAGTTGGATTTCTGATTTAAGACTTTGCGATACAACCATCCTCCAGTCGGATGATATATTCTTCGTCTGTGAGATATTCAATTGCAGCATCGAGTTCGCTTACGGGCAGCTCGATGCTTTTTAATTCGGTAATAAAGTGGGGTTTGCCATCATCCAGCAACTGCAGGATTTTCTGGGCAGCCGCATTTAGGCGGGCTTCAACCACCATGCCCTCGGCGCGATGAGCCAGACATACATCGCACTGCTCGCAATTATGATCGTTCTCCTCGCCAAAATAGCGTAATAGTTGTCGGCTACGGCATACCTTATCGTTGGTAGCGTAGCGAATCATAGCCTGAATATGTGCTTCGAACTGTACTTTGCGCTCTTCGTACACCTCAGGCATCAGTTGTATAAACTCCTTGTCTTCGCGTCGCTGGGTATAGCGTATGTAAGGCGTTTTTTTCTGAGGAATAAAATGCAGGATATGGCGCTGCGACAAACTCTTGAGTATCAGGTAAACCTGCTGTGGCTTTAAGTTGGTGGCCTGCGCCAGGAAAGCCTCGTCGATAAAATTGTAATCGGTAAACAGGCCGCCGTAGTTGCGCAGCAGGGCCGTGATGATAGCCTCTTCGTTCGGACTGTTGTTTTCCAATCGATACAGGTCGTTACGGCTCACGGTAAACATAACGCGTGCCTTGTTGTCCTGCTCTTCGGTATATTCCAGATAGCCTGCGCGCTGCAGAATCTTGAGGGCCGAATCAACACGGATAGGGAAGTGGTTGAAGTTGTGGCAGAACTTATCGATATTAAACTCGAACGTATGGTTATAACCCGAGCCCACACCTATCTGATAATAATAGGCCAGATGCTCATAAACCTGGCGGATGTAATCCTTATCAGGGAAGGTGTCGGTAATGCGTTTTTTCAGTTTGGTTTCGTCGTGACGGTTATACAGCAGCACAGCATACGCCTTGAAACCATCGCGACCAGCACGCCCTGCCTCTTGGAAATAGGCCTCGATACTATCCGGACAATCCATATGTATCACCACGCGTACATCGGGCTTGTCGATACCCATGCCAAAGGCGTTGGTGGCCACCATTACACGATACTTGTTTTCCTGCCACTCGCGCTGTCGCTCATCTTTCGTGCTGGCATCAAGGCCTGCATGATAGAATGTGGATGTGATGCCGGCCTCGCTGATAATCTGCGAAAACTCCTTAGTGCGCAGGCGACTGCGGGCATACACAATGGCCGAGCCCTTCACGTGTTTCAGAATGTGTATCAGTTGTTCAGTCTTATCCTCAGCATGCCTTACCACATAAGCCAGATTCTTGCGTTCAAAGCTCATCTTGAACACGTTGAAATCACCCGTCAATTTTGCTTGGATATCGTCAACCACTTGTGGCGTGGCTGTGGCAGTAAGAGCCAATACGGGCACGCCAGGCACCAGTTTGCGTATCTGGGCTATCTGCAGGTATGAGGGACGGAAATCGTAACCCCATTGCGAAATACAGTGGGCTTCGTCGACCGTAATAAAGCTCACCTTCATGTGGCGGAGCTTGGTTTGGAATAAGTCGGATGAGAGTCGCTCTGGTGAAACGTAGAGCAGCTTGATGGCGCCAAAGATGGCGTTTTCGAGTGTTACAATGATTTCTTCGTGGGTAAGTCCGCTGTAGATAGCGGCTGCTTTAATCCCTCTGCGGCGCAGATTCTCAACTTGGTCCTTCATCAGGGCTATCAGCGGGGTAATCACAATGCAAGTACCCTCGTGTGCCAAAGCTGGCACCTGGAAGGTAATGGATTTACCACCACCTGTAGGCATCAGTCCTAATGTATCGTGGCCACTACCGATAGACTCGATGATTTCGCGCTGAATACCGCGGAAATCATCGTAGCCCCAGTAGCGATGGAGAATCTCCCTATAATTATCAATTGTCAATTGTCAAATGATTAATTATTCCTCAGAAGGCTGAATATCTTCAATCTGCAGCTGCACTTCGGTGCGCTTGTAGATATTATCTTCGATCGTGTAGACAATATCGAACGAACGCTTTGATTTAATGTAGCGTGCCGATGCACTCTGTCCGAAGGCAATGCCATTGAGCACGTTGCTCGACTTTGAATCAACCAGCTCGAGTTTGATGT